>JADYYK010000131.1 GCA_020853705.1 Deltaproteobacteria bacterium | reverse complement strand
TGCGCAAGTCACCCCAGAACGACCATCGGTAAGCCGTGTGCGGGAAATCCGCACGCACGGTTTGAAAGGGGGTCCTGCCCTTTCGTCGATGAAAACCTCGCAACGAAAGGGCAGGATCTACCAATGAGTGATCTCGCCGTCGTCATCCTGGCCGCCGGGCTCGGCACCCGCATGAAGAGCGACACCGCCAAGGTGCTGCACCGCGCCTGCGGGCGCGAGCTCATCGCCTGGCCGGTCGGCCTCGCGCGCGAGCTGGGCGCCGGCAAGGTGGTCGCGGTGCTCGGCCACCAGGCCGACCGCGTCAAGCACGTGCTCGACACCCGCTTCGGTGCCGGCGCGGTCGACATCGCGATCCAGGACAAGCAGCTCGGCACCGGCCACGCCGTGATGCAGGCGCTGCCCGCGCTGGGCGACTGGGCCGGTCCCATCCTCATCCTCTACGGCGACACCCCGCTGCTGGAGCGCAGCTGGCTCGACAAGCTGCTGACCGCCTATCGCGACAGCGGCACGCTGGCGCTGGTCACCGTGCGGCTGGCCGATCCGACCGGCTACGGGCGCATCGTGCGCGACGCCGATGGCAACCTCACGCGCATCGTGGAGCAGAAGGACGCCAGCCCCGCCGAGCGCCTGATCAGCGAAGGCAACGCCGGGATCTACTGCATCTCGGCGCCCTTCCTGCGCGAGGCCGTGGCGCGCCTGGGCACCGACAACGCCCAGGGCGAGCTGTACCTGACCGACGTCGCCGCCGCCGCCGCCGCGCGCGGCCGCGTCGCCACCGTGGAGGCGCCGCCCGAGCAGGTCCTGGGCGTCAACGACCGCGCCGACCTGGCCACCGTGGAGGGGATCTTGCGCGGTCGCATCACGCGCATGCACGCCCGCGCCGGCGTGACCCTGCGTGATCCCGCCAGCACGTACATCGACGCCGGCGTCGAGATCGGCGCCGACAGCGAGCTCGGCCCTGGCGTCGTGCTGCGCGGCAAGACCCGCATCGGCGCGCGCGTGCGCCTCGACGCCGGCTGCGTGCTGGAGGACACCACGGTCGAGGACGGCGCCCACCTCAAGCCGTACACCATCGCGACCGACTCGAGCATCGGCCCCGCCGCCCAGGTCGGGCCCTTCGCGCACCTGCGTTCGGGGTCGGTGCTGGAGGCCGACGCGCACATGGGCAACTTCGTCGAGACCAAGAAGACGCGCCTGGGTCGCGGCGCCAAGGCCAACCACCTGGCCTACCTCGGCGACGCCGACATCGGGCCCAAGGTCAACGTCGGCGCCGGGACGATCACGTGCAACTACGACGGCGTGAACAAGTTCAAGACCGTGATCGAGGAGGGCGCCTTCATCGGCTCGGACAGCCAGCTGGTCGCACCGGTCACGGTCGGCGCCGGCGCCTATGTGGGCGCCGGCAGCACCATCACCAAGGACGTCCCTGCGGGCGCCCTGGCGCTGACCCGGGTCGAGCAGAAGAACGTCGAGGGCTGGGCCGCCAAGAAGAAGGAGCGCCAGGCCGCCGCCAAGGCGGCCGCGACGGCGCCCACCCGCAAGTAGCGCCCGGCCGTCCGGGCGGTCTCAGCCCAGGTTGCGTCGGTGTGGCCGGCGCTGCAGCCCCAGCGGAATTTCCGTCCCCCGAAAACACGGAAGGCCCAGCGTGACCTGGGCCTCCGGGTGTTCTGCCGTGGGCCCGACTAGCGGCCTTCGCGGTAGAACAGCGTGATGCTCATGCAGTGGAACTCGGAGTCCGAGCTCTGCGTGACGATCTTGTCGACCACCTCGCAGCCCGGATTGTTGCGCAGCCAGTTGGTCACGGCCTCGCCCAGCAACTCGCGCTCTTTCGCCTTGGTCGCTGAGAAAACCTTCACCCCGGTAAAGCCCATTGGAACCCTCCCCAAAGATTGCGTTCGAACAGCAGTCCTCGAACGACTCATAATCTGCCCCAAGCCCGTTTCCATGTCCATTAAAAATTTCCATGAATCCAATTTTTCAGTCGGGCGACCAAAGTTCCACCCCAGGGGCAGCTGATCGCGGGTGCCAGGACCCGGAACTTATCAATTGACAAGGTGCGCCAAACCGCGTTAACACCCCGAAACATTCCGCAATTCTCGTCACCACCAATCAGGAGAAAAGCCATGTCGGTGCCTCAGCCCAAAGACGCCTCCGAGCTGTTCGACAAGCTGGTCCCGGAAGGTCTCGCCAAGTTCCCCGACAAGGCGAAGGCCGTCAACGCGATCTACAAGTTCGAGATCACCGGCGATGGCGGCGGCACCTGGACCGCCGATCTGACGGCCGATCCGCCCACCTGCGTGAAGGGTGATGGCAAGGCTCCGCAGTGCACGATCAACGTCGCGCACGAGGACTTCAAGTCGATGCTGTCGAACCCGCAGATGGGCATGCAGCTCTACTTCCAGGGCAAGCTCAAGGTCACTGGCGATCCCATGCTGGCGACCAAGCTGCAGCAGTTCTTCCAGCTGGCGCAGGCCGGCTGAGTAGTCATTCACTTTCGACACGGCGGGGCGCGAGCCTCGCCGTTGTCGTTTTCGGCAGGAGAAGATCGTCATGGCGGAGCCGATGCTGAAGGGGATCGTGGTGCTCGACCTGTCGCGGCTGCTACCGGGTCCGTTCTGCACCATGATCCTGAGCGACCTGGGCGCGACCGTGATCAAGGTGGAGGACACCGGCGCGGGCGACTACATGCGGCAGCTGCCACCGGCGCGCGCCGAGCTCAACGGACGCTTCGGCGCCGTCAACCGTGACAAGCGCTCGGTCGCCGTCGACCTCAAGAACCCGGCCGGCCGCGCCGCGTTCCTGCGCATGGCCGCCAAGGCCGATGTGGTCATCGAGAGCTTCCGCCCCGGCGTGATGGACAAGCTGGGCGTCGGCTTCGCGGCGCTGCGCGAGGCCAACCCCGGCATCATCCTGCTGTCGATCAGCGGCTATGGCCAGACCGGGCCCTACCGCGAGCGCGCCGGCCACGACCTCAACTACATCGCGCTGGCGGGCGTGCTGACCATGGGCGGCGCCCGCGGTGGCGCCCCTGCGCTGCCCGGGATCCAGATCGCCGACTTCGCGGGCGGCGGCCTGTGGGGCGCGGTCGGCGTGCTGGCCGCGCTGGCGTCACGCGCGCGCGGCGATCGCGAGGCGCGCCACCTGGATCTGTCGATGACCGAGGGCGCCATGGCGCTGCTGGCGGCCGAGATCGGCAACTACGACGCCTCGGGCAAGCCGCCGCGCCGCAGCGAGGAGACCCTGAACGGCGGCCTGGCCTGCTATGGCGTGTTCGAGTGCAAGGACGGCAAGTGGTTCTCGGTCGGCGCGCTGGAGCCCAAGTTCTGGCTGGGCTTCAACGCCGCCATCGGCCGCGCCGGTGACATGAGCGAGATCCTGCGCGACGGCGCGGGCCAGGACGCCATCCGCAGCGAAATCGCCGCCATCCTGAAGACGCGCACACGCGACGAGTGGACCGCGCACTTCGTGGCCCACGACGTGTGCTGCGAGCCGGTGCTCGAGATCGAGGAGCTGGAGACGCACCGGCTGCACGCGGCGCGCGGCAACTTCTTCCGGCTCGGCGGCCGGCTCCAGACCCGCACACCGTTCGGTGGTCCCGACGGCCACAGCGAGCCACCGCGCCACGGCGAGCACACCGCCGAGGTCCTCGCCGAGCTGGGCTTCAGCGCCGACGAGATCAGCGCGCTGCGCGCTGCGAAGGCGACCCTGTAGCCGCCGGCCGTCCCAGCGTCTGCTCCAGCCAGGCGCGCAGCTCCGCGCTCAGCTCGTCGATCGACTTGCCGGCCACCGGGATGGGCGCGCCGATGGTCACCGTCACGTGCTGTCCGACCACCGGGCTCAGGCTGCCCAGCGGCAGCGCGTGGCGCGAGCCGTCGATGCACACCGGCAGGATGGGCACCCCGAGATCGCGGGCCAGGATGAAGCCACCCTTCTTGAAGGGCAGGAGGTTGTCGTCGGGGCTGCGGGTGCCCTCGGGGGCGATCCAGATGTTGACGCCACGCTGGATGGCGCGCCCGGCCTCGCTGATGCTCTCGATGGCCTTGTGGCGCTGCTTGCGATCGATGGGCACGAAGCCGGCGTCGCGCATGGCGCGGCCCCAGATCGGGATCTTGAACAGCTCCTGCTTGGTCACCATGCGCACGGTACCGCGCAGCGCCTGGTACAGCAGCGGGATGTCGTACAGGCTCTGGTGGTTCGACATGATGACGTAGGCGTGGCCCCAGTCGACGGCGTCGGCCCCGCGCACCTCGAGGTCGATCTGGCCCTGCTCGACCAGGCGGCGTGACCAGTCGAGCAGGCGCTGGTTGCAGCGCTCCACGGTGACGCGCCCGAGCAGCCCGTCGAGCACGGTGGGTACCGAGATGCGCAGCGTCTCCAGCATGCCGCGCAGGCCGAGGCTGCGGCTGCCGCTCATGCCAGGTCGGCGCTGGCGGCGGCGCCGTCGTCGTGGCTGTGCACGTGGGGCAGGGTGGCCTCGACCCACTGCGCCACCAGCTTGTCGGACGCGCCCAGCCCGTGGCGGGTGGCCAGCGCCTCGATGGCCTCCTCGAAGGCCTCGCAGGTCGGGTAGCGGTCGTCGCGCTCGTAGGACAGCGCCTTCCACACCAGGTCGTCGCAGCCGACCGGCAGGTCGGGGCGCAGCTTGCTGGGCAGGTCGAGGTGCGGCCAGCCCTCCTTGCCCAGGTGCACCAGGCGCATCAGGTCGAGGTTGATCTCGGACCCGGTCAGCAGCTCGTAGGCGATGGCGCCCACGCCATAGACGTCGGCGCGGCGGTCGACGACCTCGCCCATGCGGTGCTCGGGCGCCATGTAGGCCGCGGTGCCCTTGACCTCGCCCATGGCGGTCTTGTGCACCTGCTGGTTGGCCTTGGCGATGCCGAAATCGGCGATCTTGACGGCGCCGTCCTTGGACAGCAGCACGTTGGCCGACTTGACGTCGCGGTGCACCAGCTCGAGCGGGCGACCGTCGGCGTCCTTGGCGGTGTGCGCGGCGTGCAGGCCGTCGCAGACCTTGCGCAGGATGGTCAGCGCCACCCGCACCGGGACCTGCTCGTTGCGCTCGCGACAGGCCTGCAGGAGGCGCTCGAGATCGCGGCCCTGGATGTACTCCATGGCGATGTAGTAGTCGTCGCCGGCGCGACCGAGGTCGCTGATCTGCACGATGTTGGGGTGGGTCAGGCGCGACGCCAGGCGGGCCTCGTCGAGGAAGTGCTCGACCGCCTTCTGGCGCTGGGCCAGGTTCTTGTGCACGACCTTGAGCGCGAACAGCTTCTCGAAGCCGGCCTCGCCGGTGGCGCGCGCCAGGTAGACCTCGGCCATACCGCCCGAGCCCAGCGAGCGCACCACGGTGTAGCGCCCGATGCGGTGCGGCTGCCCCGGGGTCGGGTGCGCACCCGTGGAGGGGGGGCCCATCTCGGTCGGGGCCACCGCCGACACCGTGCGCACCGGGATCAGGCGGACATCCTCGACGCGCGAGCTCTCGGCGCCGAACTGCGAGCCCAGCGGGATCGGCACCGGCAGCGGGGTGGCGCCGGCGAACTCGTCGGGGCCGGTGGAGCGCCTGGCGCCGGTGGCGACGGGCGCGGCGGCTGGCGCGGCGGGGTCCGACGCCGGCCTGGCCTTGGCGGTGACCTCGACGACGGGGACCGGGGCGGTCGCCGTCGCCGGCTTGCGACCGGCCAGCAGCGCCGCGAAGATCAGGCCCAGCAGCAGGCTGCCGGCGGCCGCCGCCAGCAGCGGGATGCGATTGGGCGCCCGGGTCGGCAGCTCGGCGATCAGGCGGGCGTCCTTGACGATGTCGCTGGCGACCGGCAGCGTCAGGGTGCGCGCGCCGGCCGGGATGACCCGGCTGCCCATCGCCACCGGCTCGCCCTCGGCCTCGAAGCGTGCGCCGACACCCAGTTCTTCCAGGCGCTTTTGTATTGACGCAGTGTCAACCTGCCAGGACACCGCGATGACCCCGCGCGCGATGGCGTCCTTGCGCGCGGTGTTGTCGACGTTCTCGACCTCCGACACCGCCAGGCCGCTGCCGGCGCGCATGAGGTGCGTGCCGGGTGCGTCCAGCGGCGGCGAGGCCGGGCCGTCGGGGGGCAGCTTGAGCAGCGGCATGACGCGGCCGCCGACCTCGACCTGGGCGATCTCGATGGTCTCGCCCGGGCGGGTGCGGAACGACAGCTCGCGCGAGGCCATGTCCTGCACCGTGACCAGATCGCTGGCCACCGCGTCCTTGAGCACCTGCAGATCGGCCAGCGTGCTGGCCCGCGAGCGCAGCCCGGCGCGGGTCTCGCGCAGCTTGCCGTCGAGGTCGCGCGCGACCGCCTCCAGGGCGGGGCGGTTCTTGCCCTCGACCGGCTTGCGCGTGAAGGCCAGCGCCGCCAGCCCGGCGGCACCGGCCAGCCCGACCACGGCGACGATGATGCTAGGGGCTCTGGCCACGCGGGGCTCCGAACTTGTCTGTGGAGCCGGCCGCGCCGGCCTCCAGCGACGCCGACACGTCGTTGGCGCCGGCCTTGATCACGATGTCCTGCGTGACCGGCGCCTTGCTGCGCTCGCTCCACGCCTGCAGCTTGTACTTGCCGGGCGTCAGGCTCTTGAAGCTGAACTTGCCGGTGGCGTCGGTGATGGCGTAGTGCGGCGCCGAGACCACCACGACCCAGGCCGACATGTTCGCGTGCAGGTTGCAGCCCAGGCGAACCACGCCCTCCTTGTCGAACGTGATCTCGCGCGACTCGCCGTTCTTGTACAGGCCGAGGTCGAAGCGGCGCGGCTCCGACAGCGAGAACACGTTGTGATAGAGGTTGTCGAAGTTCGGGAACGCGACGGTGGAGCCGACCGGCACCGCCAGGATGTGGGGCGCGAACTGGCGGCCGCGCTGCTCGACGATGCGCTGCTTGGGGCTGCGCTTCCGGGCCTTGCCAGAGGTCGGGGTCAGCGTGACCACGCCGATGGACTCACCGGCGCCCTTGCCCTCGAGCTTGATGCTGCCGGTCAGCGAGCCCTTCTGCGGCCTGGCCTCGGGTTCGTCATCATCGGAGCCGCCGACCACCGCGGGCTGCGCCGGGGTGTCCATGGGCAGCTTCTTGAGCGGCGTGGTGATGCGCGGCGGGGCGCCCTCGCGGAACAGGGGCGCCAGGTCGACCAGCGCGTCGGGCCCGACGATGTTCTCGGCGAAGCTGAAGAACTGCTCGGCCAGCGACTTTTGCCCCTTGGCCAGCGCGCTGGCGGCCTTGTCGAGGTTGCGTGCGGCCTCGCGCAGGAGCTCGGCCTTCTCGGCGGCGGGGCCGGTGGGAGCGGGCGGGGCCGGCGCCGGGGTCGGCCTGGGCGCCGGCTTGACCGGGGTCGGCGCGGGCTTGGCCACCGGGGCCGCCTGGACGAGCCCGGTCAGCGAGCACAGGGCCAGGGCGGTCATCAGGCGGCGCGAGGGGGTCATGGTCGTCGGCAAGCGTACTCCCGCGTGGGTAGGTGGAGCAAATGACGTTAAGCTGCCAGCGCATGAGAGCGATATGCGCCGCAGCCGCGATCTCGATCCTGTTGGGATGCAGTGATGGTGGGGGACGGGTTCGCCCCAAGGTGGTCCCGAGTGCCTCGCCTTCGCCCAGCGTGGCGGCGCTGTCTCCGACGCCGACGCCAGCACCGGCGCCCTTCCTGGAGCTGTCCATCATCGGTACGTCCGACCTGCACGGCCGGATCACCACGCTGCCGCGGCTGGGCGGCTTCCTGACCCTGCTGCGCGCGGCGCGGCCGGTGCTGCTGGTCGACGGCGGCGACATGTTCCAGGGCACCCTGGAGTCCAACGGGGTCGAGGGTGAGGTCGTGGTCGCGGCCTATCGCGCCCTCGGCTACGACGCGGTCGCCATCGGCAACCACGAGTTCGACTATGGCCCGGTCGGTCCCGCGGCGGTGGCCAGGGCGGGCGAGGACGCGCAGGGGGCGCTGCGCGCACGCGCCGCGCAGGCCAGGGGGGCGTTCCCCTTCCTGTCGGCCAACCTGCGCGACGCCAGCACCGGGGCGCTGCCGGCCTGGGACAACGTGGCGGCGACCCGCCTGGTCGAGCGCGGTGGTCTGAAGGTCGGCATCATCGGCCTCAGCACCGAGTCGACCCCGCGCACGACGATGGCGGCCAACTTCGCCGGGCTGGCGGTGGCGCCGCTGGCCGAGGTCATCGCGGCCGAGGCGACCGCGCTGCGTGGACGCGGGGCGGAGGTCGTGGTGGTGACGGCGCACGCCGGCGGCAAGTGCGGCAAGCTGGACGCCAGCGCGCCGGACGACCTGGACAGCTGCGATCAGCGCGAGGAGATCTTCGAGGTCGCGCGCGCGCTGCCCGCGGGCGCGGTCGATGTCATCGTCGGCGGCCACACCCACCAGGGCGTCGCCCACCGCGTCAACGGCATCGCCATCGTGCAGTCGTTCGCCAACGGCAAGGCCTTCGGGCGCGTCGATCTGACCTGGGAGCGCGCCGGCAAGCGGGTCAGCGCGGTGAAGATCTTCCCGCCCCAGTCGGTCGAGGACGACAGCTACCAGGGCCTGCAGGTGGTACCCGAGGCCGCCATCGAGAAGCTCATCACGCCCGCCGTCGCGGCCGCCGCCGCGCGCCGTGGCGAGCCGCTGGGGGTCACCCTGGAAGGGCCGCTGAAGCGCGACTATGACGCCGAGTCGGCGCTGGGCAACCTGATCGCGACCCTGATGCTGGAGGCCGGCGCCGACGCCGACATCGCCATCACCAACGGGGGTGGCCTGCGCGCCGATCTGCCAGCCGGGCCGCTGACCTATGGCGCGGTCTATGACGCGCAGCCGTTCGACAACCGCTTCGCGCGGCTGTCCATGACCGGGCGCCAGCTGCGCGCGCTGGTGAAGCGCAACCTGGGCAGCACGGGCGGGATCTTGTCGCTGGCCGGGGTCACGGTGGAGGCGGTGTGCGCCGGGGGCAAGCTGGAGGTCACGCTGCTGCGGGCGGCGAAGGGCAAGAAGAAGAAGGCGACGCCGATCGCGGACGGCGACAGCTTGCACATCCTGACCAGCGACTTCCTGGCCACCGGCGGCGACGACTTCGGCAAGGCCGACAAGGCCGTGATCGACGAGGCCGGCGAGCCGTTGCGCGAGGCGGTGGTGGCGCGGCTGCGCGCGCGCGGGGGCACCCTGCGCGCGGCCGAGTGGGTGACGCCGCCGCGGATGACGCTGCCAGGCAAGCGGCCGGTGCGGTGCAAGAACTGACCACGGAGGGGCCGCCGAGAGGCGGCTGGGGATGGCGCTTCAGTCGCGGCGCAGGCGGAAGACGCCATAGAGGCTGGCGGGTCGCAGGATGCGCACCTCGGCGCGATCGCCTGGCAGCAGGCTGACCAGCACCAGGGCGGCGCCGCGGCCGTCGGTGGTCGCCGCTGACGTGAAGTAGGTCCGCAGCGGATCCCCCGCGAAGCTGATGTCGCCCAGCACGTCGTTGGCCGCGGGCCGGATGGGCACCAGCGGCGCGTCCACGAGCAGGCCGTCGCTGGTGCTGACGCGCCCGGCGATGTCCCTGGTGTCGACCCGCTCGAGGGTCAGGGTCGCGGTCACCGTGGCGCCGAAACCCTCGCGCACCTGGGCGCTGGGCGAGTCGACCACGGCGCCCTGCCACGAGCCGTGATAGCCGCGCACGTCGGTGCATCCCGCGCCCCCCGTGACGCAGATCGCAACCAGCAGCAACGCAGCAGGCCTCACACGCACGCACAGAGTATACTTCGTGCGCGATGGGCGTGCGAACGCGGGTCGGTCTCGGTGTCGTCTTCGGTGCCATGTTGCTGGCCCTGGTGCCAGCCGGATGCTCGCGCAAGCGGGTGCCAGGCGCGCGCGGCACGCCCAGCCAGGCGGTCGCGCAGTTCTTCGCGCTGCGCCAGAAGGGCGACTTCAAGGCTGCCGCCGGCATCATCGACTTCCCCGCGCTGGCGCGTCGCTGCGCCGGCGACCTGTGGGATCTGGGCACGCCGGCCGACCGCGCCACGCTGGGGCGCGCCTTCCAGGTCAGCTGGGAGCGTGGCGCCGCCGAGGAGCGCGAGGCCTTCATGAGCGCCGACGTCCACCTCGAGGATGGCCGCGTCGGCGCCACCGGTGGCCGCGCCATCACCCGCGTCTCGGTGCAGGGCGCCCGCGAGGGCTGGTCGGGCGTGCGCGCCATCGAGTACACCATGCAGCGCTACATGGGCCGCTGGCGCATCGTGGGCCAGGTCTTCGAGCAGCAGGGCGGCCAGACCTTCGACGAGGAGAACCTGTGTCGCCCCATGATGCGCCTGGCCCGTGAGCGTGCCGAGCGCGCCCGGGTCGAGCTGACGCTGGGCCACCTGGCGCAGGTCTTCCTCGACCGGCTCAAGAGCGGCGCGCTGCCGTCGCGATGAGATGAGCTGAACTGACATGAAGGCGACGGCGACGGCCCTGCGCGCGACGGCCCTGGTGCTCGCCGGGGCTCTGCTGTGCGGAGCGCGCGCGCGTGCGGGCGCCGACGAGCTGCCCGCCGAGCCAGCCGCCGGGGTCGCCGAGGCGCGCCTCGAGGCCAGCGCTGGCCTCGAGCTGTTCGGCCCCAGCTACCGCATCCAGGCCGTCACCGTGCGCGGCAACCGCAAGACGGCGCGCTCGCTGATCATGCGCGATCTCCTGCTCCACGTCGGCGACCTGGTGACCGCCGGGGATCCGCGCGTGGCCGAGGCGCGCGTGCGCCTCCTGTCGCTGGGCTACTTCCTGGATGTGCGCCTGTCGCTGGAGAAGGGCGCGGCACGTGGCGACGTCATCCTGGTGGTCGAGGTCGTCGAGCGCGGCACGCTGATCCTGAACAGCATCTTCCTGGGCAGCAGCGAGGCGACCTCGTTCTGGGGCGGCCTCGACGGCAGCGACTCCAACTTCCTGGGCCGTGGCGTCGGCGTCGGCGCCGCCTTCGTGATCGGCAGCGAGCCCGAGGTGGACGGCGCCTCAGGCCTGCAGCAGGCCTACCGGCTGCGGGTGTCGGATCCCAGCTTCGTGGGCTCGACCGCGGAGGCCCGCGTCGAGCTGCTGTACAACCGCGCGGTCGACTTCTACCGCGTCAGCGGGCGCGGCTCCGACGGCGCGCCGGCCAACTTCCGCGGCTTTCGCTACTCGCGCGTCGGCGGCGCGCTGGGGCTCGGGCTGGACCTGTCGCGCACCTCGCGCATGGCCGCGGGCTATCGCTTCGAGTCGGTCGGCGCCGACCTGCCCGACGCCCCCACGCAGAGCTTCCCCGACGGCAGCGAGGCCCGCGTCGACCTCGGCCTGCTGCCCGGGCGCACCACGGTGTCGTCGCTGACCGGCGCGTTCGAGCTCGACACCCGGCCCGACCCCATCCTGCCGCGCTCGGGCACCAAGCTGGCCTTCACCGGCGAGTGGGCGCCGCGCCTGCTCGGCTCCAGCTATGACTTCGCCAAGGCGACGCTGTCGTTCGAGAAGTGGCTGCGCGTGGGGCGGCGCGGCGCGCTCGGGCTGCGCTTTGGCGGAGGCATCATCATCGGCGAGGCGCCCAGCTTCGACCGCTTCCACGTCGGCGACCTGACCCGCCTGGTCGCAGCGCGTCGGCTCGGCCTGGTGATGTCGACCGAGCCCGCGCGCGACTTCTTCGGTACCGACATCGACCGCCAGCGCTACGGCGTGCTGGCCGGCCTGACCAGCGTCGAGTATGCGCACCGCCTGTTCCGGCGCAGCGGCCACCTGTTCGGTGGCGACCTCTTCGTCGGCCTCGGCGTGTTCGGGCTGTCGGACGCCGATCACCTGCGCGTGCGCGATCGCGACCTGGCGCAGGCGCTGCCGGTGGATCTGACCTTCGATGTCGGCCTGCGCTTCGACACCTATGTGGGCGTGTTCGAGCTGTCGCTGGGCAACACCTTGGGACGGTTGCCGTTCTGATGTGGCGGTCGGGTGCGCTCGCTGCCGTGCTGGTGCTGGCGCTGTCCGCCAGCGCGCGGGCCCAGGCCGATGACGATGACGACGACGAGGTCACCACCCGGGTGCTGCGCTTCGAGGAGAAGAACGCGGTCATCCAGACCACGCTCAGCTTCCCCGACCTGGTGGATCGCGAGCTGGTCAGCAAGCTCAAGAGCGGCTTCGTCACCACCGTGGTGCTGCGCGCCTACGTGTATCGCGATCGCACCGAGAAGCCGATCACGCTGAGCGTGGTGACCATCCAGGCCGCCTACGATCTGTGGGACGAGGTCTATGTCATCCGCATCCGCGACCCGCGCGGCGAGCTCAACTTCAAGCGCAAGACCCGCGAGGAGGCCATCCGCGATCTGACCACGGTGGTGCAGCTGCCGCTGGTGCCCAGCGTGCTGGTACCGCCGGGGATCAACCACTTCCTGGCCGTCATCATCGAGGTCAACCCGGTGTCGGACGCGCTCCTGGCCGAGGTGCGACGCTGGCTGTCGCGCCCCAACCGCTCGCGGCTGGGCGGCGCCGACGCCTTCTTCGGCTCGTTCGTTTCGATCTTCGTCAATCCCAAGGTGGCCCAGGCCGACCGCGCGCTGCGCTTCCGCTCGCAGCCGTTCTATCGCCCCAAGGTCAAGCCGAAGGCCCCGGCGTCGCCGCGGCCGAGCGCCAGCCCCCGCCCCACCGCGCCAGCCAGGGCAGGGTCGCCATGAAGTCGCAGTCGCAGCCCCAGCGCCGCAAGCATGTGCTCGGGCGCTTCGGCTGGAAGATCATGGCCGCGCTGCTGGTCACCGCGCTGGTGCCGCTGCTGGCCTCGGTGGTGCTGTTCGAGCTGGTGATCGCCGCCGAGGTCAACGTCCTGCGCGGCGAGTCCGACCTGGCCCGGGTCCCCATCGAGTCGGCGTCGCGCGCCTACCAGGCGCTGTTCGCCGCCCGCAAACACGAGTTCCACGAGGCCGCCGAGCGCCTGGCCGCGTCGCCGCTGGTGCGCAACGCCGCCGCCGCCGCCGACCCCGAGCTGGCGCGGCGCACCCTGCTGGCGCTGGCCCCGGGCGAGCCGGCGCTGACCCGGCTGGCGCTGTTCGCCGGCGGCCCCGGCGAGGCGGCGCCGCTGGCGGTGCTGGAGCTCAGTGACCGCTTCAAGGGCCAGGACATGCGCACCCTGGATCAGCTGGTCACGCTGGCCGAGCCGCCGCGCCCCGGCGCCCGCCTGGAGCTGACCTTCGCGACCCCCTGGGCGCCCTTCCGCGAGCACCAGGCGCTGGGAGACTTCGCCATCGCCCGGCGCAGCCTGGGCCAGATCCACGACGATCTGCAGCGGCCCTATCGCAACGTCTTCCTGCTGCTGATGGGCGGCGTGGTGCTGCTGGTCGGCCTGCTGGGCTGGCTGCTGGCGCGCCGCGCGGTGGGCGCCGTCGGGGAGCTGGCGGTGGCCACGCGCAAGCTGGCCGGCGGCGACCTGGCCGCCGAGGTGCCCGTCGCCGGCAAGGACGAGATCGCCGAGCTGGGCCGGGCCTGGAACGAGATGCTGCGCGAGCTCGGCCACAGCCGCGCCCAGATCACCTATCTGCAGAAGATCGGCGCCTGGCAGGACGTGGCGCGTCGCCTGGCCCACGAGATCAAGAACCCGCTGACGCCGATCCAGCTCGCGGTGCAGCAGCTGTCGACCAGCTACGCCGGCGACGATCCCCGCTTCAAGCGCCTGCTCGGCGACGCCGCCGAGATCGTCGGCGAGGAGATCGGTACCCTGCGGCGCCTGGTCGACGACTTCAGCGCCTTCGCCAAGCTGCCCCGCGTCGAGCCGGCCCCGCTCGACCTCGCGGTGCTGGCCGAGGACACCCTGCGCATGAACGCCGACTTCGACGGTCGCGCCAGCTACAGCGGCGACGGCCCCATCCGCGTGGTCGGCGACAAGCAGCTGCTCAAGCGCGCGCTGGTCAACCTGATCGACAACGCCCTCGAGGCCGGCGGCGCCAAGGGCCGCGCCGCGGTCACCGTGCTCAGCGATGGCCGGCGCGCGACCCTGACCGTGGATGATGACGGCCCCGGCGTGCCCGCGGAGCTGCGCGAGCGCATCTTCGATCCCTACTTCACCACCAAGGAGCGCGGCACCGGCCTCGGCCTGGCCATCGTGAAGAAGATCCTGCTCGACCACGGCGGCGACGTCACCGTGGCAGCGCGCGCCGACGGCCGCCCAGGGTCGCGCTTCATGCTGACGCTGCCGCTGGCGACCGACGCGTCGCAGTCGTTGCCCGCCATCGACGCCGCGCGCGCGACCTCGCAGGCGTAGCCGTAGCCGCCGCAGCAGCAGCAGCCGGCCCAGCGCCAGGGCGCGGGCGCTGCTCAGATCGCGCCGAACGTGCTCTTGCGATACGGCCCGGCGCCGGCGCCGACCGCGGTCTTGTCGCGCGCCGCCAGCTTGCGCGCCAGCGCGGTCAGCTCGCGCCGCTTGTCGCCGCTGGCCTCGCGCGCCGACAGCCGGAGCAGCGCGTATGCCCCCGCCACCTGGGCCGGGTCGGTCGCCCCGCGCCTGGCCACGTCCTGGGGCGACAGCGACGGCCACTTGCCGCCCCAGGTCTGCTCCAGCTGGCGCCGCAGCTCGCGCACCATCGGCATGATGAGCAGGTCGGGATCGCAGTAGGTCCCGACCGCGGCCTCGAACAGCTCTCGCTCGCGCAGCTCGCCCGGGCTACGCACCCGGCGCCAGGTCCACGACAGCAGCATCAGCGCGGTCAGCGGCGCGGTCGCCAGCATCTGCGTGGGATGCCATAGCACCACGCCACCCACGAAGCTGAGCGCCGCCAGGGAGCCCCACCAGCGCAGGTAGCCCGCCGCCAGGCTGCGCCACGACACCCGCGCCGGGTGGCCCTCGATCAGCCCCTCGGCGTTGCGCCCCGTGATCCACACGAAGCCGATGGGGAACAGCGGCAACCAGAACAGGTGAAAATAGCGCGTGGCCGCGTGGTGCCCGTGCACCGCGCCCACGTACCCTGCCAGCTTGCGGCCCCAGACGATGACCATGCCGAGGTCCTACGCCAGCCGGGCCGGGTTCAGTTCGAGGCGCGCAGCCGCGCCAGCGCCAGCGGCAGCGCGCGGGCGTTGACCTTGAAGCCGACCACCAGCATGTCGCCCTCGGTGCGCACGTCCTTGATCACGATGACGTCGGCCACCAGCGCGAGCAGCTTCTTCAGCCCCTTGTTGGCGGCCAGCTTGGGCACCTTGAGCAGGTCGAGCACGAAGCGATCACCCGAGGCCTCGACCAGCGCGGGCGGCTTCTGTGGCATGAAGCCCATCAGGTTGCCCGGCTTGGTGAGGTCCATCGAGCCCAGCATCATGGCCGCCGGGCTGCCCGCGGGCGCGTCGACCTTGAGGTCGCGCACGCGCAGCGCCACGCGCAGCGCATCCTCGTTGGCGTCGATCGAGTCGATCTCGATGCTCGACGAGATGCTCAGCTTGGTGCCGAACAGATCGACGGTGGCGCCCACACCCAGCGCCGGCGGCGCGGCGTACAGCTCGATGCTGTCGGGGCCCTTGCCGCCCTTGGGACGGTGCTCGACCAGCCAGCGCAGCGCATCGATGGGGATGCCCAGGCGAAGCCGCGCCGCGTTGCGCGCCGCGCGAACCAGGAACAGCGGGTTCGCGCGCAGGTACGAAAGGCCATCCTTGACCATCTCCAGAGGCATCGCCATGGCGCCTACCTTAGTGAAATCGGCCAGCGCTGTCCATGCGCGTCGAGCACCGGCGCGCCGGCGCCATCGGCGGCCTCGCTGACCCGCTCGCAGAGCTGGCTCCAGGCCTGAGGCGCCAGCCGGACCTCCAGCCGAGGGCGACCCTGGGCGGCCGCGTAGGCGGCCCCGCCGCGCGCGGGATCCAGCCGGATCTTCGCGTAGTCCAGCTCCAGCTCGTCACCGCCGGCAAGCATCAGCCAGGCCCGATCGCCGTCCCAGCGCAGCGAGCGCGCCACCAGGGGGGCATCGTCGCAGTCGACGTACACATAGCGGGTATCATCCAGCCGCAGCACATGGCGGCCGTCGGGCAGCGGGAGCCGGTCCAGCCAGCGCCTGAAGGTGGCCACGATGCGGGGATGCTCGATCACCGCGCCCTCGTGCCAGAAGGCGCCCTCGCGATCGATGCGGATGCCCGACTGGCGGAACTTCTCGAGCGCGGCGCGTGCGGCCGCGTCGGCTGGGTCGCCGCCGTCGCTCACGGCAGGACCTCAGCGCGACATGCGCTGGATGGCGTCCTTCTTGGCCAGCTTCAGCTTCTTCAGGGTGACGCGCTCCTGCTGCTCGCGGGGGCTCAGGTAGCGATGTTTCTCCAGCTCGGCCAGCCGTCGTTCCAGATCCTTGTGCTCGTCCTCCAGCCGCCTGAGCTGTTCAATATCCATCCCGCGCTCCTCCACAGGGCCCACGCCCATCACAAGGCTAGCGCCGGTGGATCGCGCGGTCAACGCGCAAGGCTGGGCTTCACCGTGGGTTGCCACTCGGCGGCATAACGCGGCTCCGCGGTGGCCAGCGGGTCGGACTCGCCACCGGCCAGGCGCAGCGCCGCCAGCGCCCCGACGTCGCGTGCGTGCGGTCGCTCACCGTGCACCAGCTGGCCCAGCGCGGCGGCCTCGGGGAACAGCCGCGCGCCGTCACCGGCGAGGCGCAGCGCAGCACCAGCACCAGCACCGAACCCCGCGCCCGGCAGCCGCGCCGCCAGCTCGGCGGCCAGCCCGGCCGGCGGCAGCACGACCTCGGGCGAGGCCGCGACACCCGCACGAAACAGGCCGAAGAACGCCTGTCCCTTGCCGGCGTCGAGCACCACGACACAGTCGCCACCGGCGGCGTGCGCCACCGCGGCCAGCGACGACACCAGCAGCAGCGGCCGCCCCAGTCCGAAGCACAGCCCCTTCGCGGTCGCCATCCCGATGCGCAGCCCGGTGTATGACCCTGGCCCGGCGCCCACCGCGATGGCCGTCAGGTCGGACCTGCGCGCCCCCGCCGCGCGCACGACCTCGTCGATCATGACCAGCAGGGTGTCATCGTGCGTGGTCACCTCGGCCGTGCGCTCGCTCACACGCGGCCCGTCCAGCAGCGCCACTGACGCCATCCGCGTCGAGGTATCCAGCGCCAGCAGCACGGTCGACCGCTACCGGCTCACCGGATGACGAAGCGCACGATGTCATTGCGCAGCGCCAGCACCGCCAGCGAGATGATGACCACCAGCCCCGCCATGGCCACGGCCTCGCGGGTGCGCGGCGACAGCTGCTGCCTGCGCACCGAGGCCAGCACCGTCTGCACCAGCTGCCCGCCGTCCAGCTGGGGCAGCGGCAGGAGGTTGAGCAGGCCGAGGTTCACGCTGATCAGCGCCAGCATCAGCATGAACGAGTCGAAGCCCTTCTCGGCCGACACGTTGGTGATGTGATACAGCATGACCGGCCCGCCGACCTTGGTGCTGGGCTCGTCGCCGGTCAGCAATGCGGCGATGCCGGTGACCATGGCCGCGATGGTGTGGCCGGTGTGCAGGATGGCCTTGCTGGCGGCGTAGCCCAGGCGGCCGCGGATGGGGCGCAGCTCGGGATCCGCGGGCAGGAAGTCATTGCGCGCGCCGAACACCAGGCGCTCGCGATCCTGCTTGTACTCGTCGCGCTCGTGCCGCGTCTGCTGGGTGAAGCGTTTGCTGGTGGCGACGCCGCCGGGCGCCTCCCAGGTCAGCTCGAACTCGCGATCGGGCGCCGCCAGCAGCGCGTCCTCGAGCAGCAGCCAGTGCTGGATCGGCTGGCCGTCCAGCGCCGTCACGCGGGCGCCGACCGCCAGCCCGATGCGCTCCGCGGGCGAACCGGGCTCGATCTCGGCCACGAACAGCTCGGCCGACGCAATCCCGGTCTTGTAGTGCAGCGCGCTCTGGTTGCCGCTCTGGGGCACGGCGTCGGGCCACACCGTGGCCACACCGGCCTGGTAGGTGCGCACGTCGGCGAAGCCCCAGCGCGGCCGCTCGCCACGCAGGAAGGTGATGTTCAGGCTGGAGCCGGTGCGCGACGTCAGCAGGCGCTCGGCCTCCGACCAGCTGCGCACGGGGCGGTTGTTGACGGTGGTGATGAGATCCCCGGTGCGCAGCCCGGCGCGCCCCGCCGGCGAGGCTGGATCAATGACGCCGATCTGCGGCCGGAAGGCCTGCTGCGAGATCCCGATCCAGCCCACCTGCTTCTCGCGCCCGAGGCGGTCGCGCAGGACGTGACTCTGCGGGGTCACGAAGCGCTCCAGCTCGCCGTCGCCGCGGCGGACGCGGAAGCGCAGGGTCCGGCCGCGATGCTCGCTGATGTGGTCCTCGACCTGGTCCCAGTAGCTGACGTCGTCGCCGTCCACGCTGAGGACCTCGTCACCGGGCAGCAGGCCCCCCAGCGCCGCGGGCTGCCCCGCGAACACCGCGCCGATGGTCGGCGCGCGCAGGTGGGTGTGGCCAGCGAAGAACGAGAAGTAGATCCCGACCGCGAGCAGGAAGTTCGCCGCCGGCCCGGCCAGCGTGATGGTGACGCGCTTCCACAGCCGCTGGGTGGTGAAGGACTGCGCGCGCTCGGCCGGGGTCAGCCGGGCGTCGTCCATCAGCAGGCGCACATAGCCACCGAGCGGGATCCACGACAGCCGATACTCCGTCTCGCCCAGGCGAATGCCCGCGGCGCGCCGCCCGAACCCGAGCGAGAAGATGGTGACGCGCACGCCGAACACCTTGGCGGCGACGAAGTGACCGGCCTCGTGGACGAACACGAGGACACCCACCATCAGGAGGAAGTACAGGACCGACACAGGAACACCGACCGCGGAACGTAGCAGAACCCTGGCGCGCCGGGCTACGGCTTCTTGACCAGGGCCTGAAACCGCGGATCCCCCCGCAACCCTTCGAAGTGCGAGTCGGTCAGCGCGACCTCGGCCTGGGCATCCGGCCGGGCCAGCGCCTCGCCCAGGGCGGCCAGGGCCTCGTCGGACTTGCCCGCCACCATCGCGGTGACCGCGCGCCCGTAGGGGACGACATAGCTCCCCGGGGCGCGGCGCTCCAGCTCGGCCAGCGCGGCGTTGGCCGCGCCGTCGTCGGCCGTCGCGCGCGCCTGCCAGTCGGCCGGCGCCTGCGCGGCCCGCAGCGCCGCGGCCCGCTTGGCCAGTATGACGGCCAGCTCGTAGTGCACCGCCAGCTCGGCCGCACGCACCCGGCGCGCGCGCTCGAGCCGGGCCACCGCGTCGTCGAACGCCGCCAGCTTGGCCGCGGCGTCGGGCAGCCGGGCCGCCTTCATGGCCACCAGCTTGGCGCTGTAGACCAGCGTGACCAGATCACCCGGGCGCTCGGCCAGGACGGCGTCGAGGTGCGGCAGCGCGGCGTCGACCGCGGCGGCATCACCCACCGGGGCCTGCCCCAGCAGCACCTCGGCCAGCCCCTTGTGGGCGTCGGGCGACTTCGGCTTCAGCGCCAGCGCCTGCTCGAACTCGGCGCGGGCGTCTCCCAGCCGCTGCTGGTTGAACAGCGCCTCGGCCAGCAGCACGTGGGCCCCGGCGTCGCGCGGCCGGGACGCCACCGCCTTGCGATACTCGCGCTCGGCGCCCACGAAGTC
Organism: Deltaproteobacteria bacterium; assembly: GCA_020853705.1. Taxonomy (GTDB): domain Bacteria; phylum Myxococcota_A; class Polyangia; order Haliangiales; family JADYYK01; genus JADYYK01. The sequence continues at coordinate 45,856 of JADYYK010000131.1, read as the reverse complement.
CTTGCGCTTGAAGAGGACGTTGCCGGCCGCCTTGTGCTTGGCCTCCTCGGGGGCGCACCCGACAAGCGGGACGGCGAGCAGCAGCAGCAGCGCAAACTTCATGATTCGGGACGCGGACATCGGCCCGCCTGTTACCACGCGGGAGGGGTACCCGCAACCGTGCTACCATCGAGCGGGGTGATCGACTCCAGCAAGAACAAGAAGGAGCCCAGCATCGACGAACTGCTGGACGATCTCCAGCAGCGCATCGATCGCCTGAAGGTGCTCTACGAGCAGTACTTCCTCGGCCTCCAGAAGCTGGAGCCGCTGGTGGCGCGTCGCGAGATCCAGCGCGTCATGCTCGACATCGCGCAGAAGAACATCCGCAACACCGGCATCCGCTTCCGGTTCAACACCTTGAATCAGAAGTGGAATGTCTACACCACGTACTGGAACCGGACCTGCTCGCAGATCGCCAACGGCACCTATATCCGCGACATCGCGCGCGCCCAGCGCAACATGGCGCGGCGCGGGCTCGAGCTGCCCGACGAGATGAAGCGCAACGCCGCCGCCGCCCGCATCGCCGAGAAGGAGAAGGCCCGCGTCGAGGAGCAGATGTCGGCCGCCTTCGACCCCACCGACGGCGAGCCCTTCGGCAGCGAGCTGTCAGCCGGCTTCGACGACATCGACTCGCTGTTCGACTCCATCGCCGACACTCGCGCGCCGCGCACCGTGGCCAGCCCGAGCCCGTTCGACACCGGCAGCGGCGAGTTCGCCGCGGCGCCGCCCACCCAGCAGGTCAGCATGTCGGGCATGTTCGGCGCCGCCAGCAGCGACGCCACCCAGCGCGAGCTGCCGCGCGCCGGCCGCCCCGACGAGACCCAGCGCGACCTGCCCGCCGCGGGGCGCTCGCCCGAAGACACCCTCCCCGGTGGCCCGTGGCCCGATCAGACCGTGCGCGATCTGCCCGCTGCGCGCCGTGGCGTGATGCCCGAGGGCTTCGTGCCACCCAGCCGCGCCGGTGCGGGCGCGGGTGGCCTCGCGCCCGCGCCGCCCCGCCCCGCCCCGCTGCCTCCGATGCCAGGCATGCCGCCGGCCCCGGCACAACCAGCGGGCGCCGGCGCCGGCCCGCTCCCGGGGGCGCCCCTGCACCGGCCCCCCGGCATGCCCGCCGCGGTGCGCGTGCCCGGCGTGCCGACCCCGATCGCCGACATGCTGCCGCCGCCGGTGGCGCCGTCCAGCCGTGCCCCGGGGCAGCCACACCGCACCCCACGCCACATCACGCGCCCGCGCATGCAGGCCGCCAAGCGCGCCGAGTCGTCGCCCGGCATGCCGATGGCGCCGCGCGCGCCGGCGCCCGCCCCGACCGGCAGCCCGGCGCCCAGCGAGGCGCAGATGCGCGACCTCTACCAGAAGTACGTCAGCGCCAAGAAGCAGGTCGGCGAGCCCGTCGACAAGGTCAGCTTCGAGGCGCTGGCCAAGACGGTCGAGCGCACCGCCAGCGCGGTCAGCCAGCAGCACAACGCTCGCGCGGTCGACTTCAGCGTCGCCATCAAGGACAACAAGGTCATCCTCAAGGCCACGCCGAAGAAGTAGCCGGAGCGGCTACTCCATCAGGGCGGCGTCGCGGGTCATGCCCCCGACCTGCGGCTTGTGCCACAGGCGGGTCTCGATCTCGCCCAGCACACGCGACAGCGTGCTGGCGTCCTGCGCGCTGATGGCGAACGCGCTGGCGTCCGCGGCGGCGTCGGCCACGCCGGGGCCGAGGTCGCTCTTGTTGAAGATGAGGACGCGCGGCTTGTCGTGGAGCTCGAGCTCCTCGAGGATGCGCTCGACCGCGCGGATGTGCTGCACATGGTCGGGATCGGCGCCGTCGACCACGTGCAGCAAGAGGTCGGAGTCACCGAGCTCCTCCAGGGTGGCGCGGAAGGCGTTGACCAGATCCCTGGGCAGCTCGCGGATGAAGCCGACGGTGTCGGTCAGGATGACCTCGCGCTCGCGCGGGAAGCGCAGGCGCCGGCTGGCCGGATCCAGCGTGGCGAACAGCTTGTCCTCGACCAGGACCTGGCCGTCGGTCAGCGTGTTCAGCAGCGTCGACTTGCCGGCGTTGGTGTAGCCGACGATCGAGACGATGGGCAGGTTGCGCGTGGTGCGGCGCTCGCGACGCAGGCCGCGCTGCTTCGACAGCGACTCGATCTGCTTCTCCAGCCGCTGGATGCGCTCGCGCGCGCGGCGTCGGTTGATCTCGAGCTTGGTCTCGCCGGGGCCGCGCCCGCCGATGCCGCCGGTCAGGCGCGACATCATGGTGTTCTTCTCGACCAGGCGGGGCAGGGTGTACTTGAGCTGCGCCAGCTCGACCTGCAGCTTGCCGTCGGCGCTGGTGGCGCGCTGCGCGAAGATGTCGAGGATCAGCATGGTGCGATCGATGACCTTGATCTCGGTGCGATCGCTGATGGCGCGCGCCTGTCCCGGGGTCAGATCGGGGTCGAACACCAGCAGGTCCGCGCCCAGCTGCATGGCGCGCGTGACCACGTCGTCCAGCTTGCCGGCGCCGACCATGAAGCGCGGGTCGGGCTGCGGCCGGTACTGCGTGACCACGTCGACCACCACCACGCCGGCGGTACGCGCCAGCTCGCGCAGCTCGGCCACCCGCGCCTCGCCGTCGGCGATGGCGGCCGCGCGCCGCACACCCCCGGCGCCGGTCGAGCCGTCCCCGGGGCGGCGCCCGGTCTGCACGCTGACGATCATCGCGCGTGGCTTGCCGCGATCGGCCACCGTGGCGGCCGGGGTGCGCCGGGCGAACTCGCCCTCCAGCGCCCGGATCATGGCGTCGAAGTCGACGCTCAGATCGCGGAGCAGCACCGATGGCAGGTGCATGAACATCTCGCCGTGCTCGTTGGGCGGCGTCAGGTGCGCGGCGTGCACCTTGCCGGGGCGGTTGCCGTGCTCGATGGTGATGGCGGCGACCAGATCCAGGCGCAGCAGCGCCAGGTCGGTCAGGTCGTCACGGGTCAGCGCCTCGCCGCGCAGGTGGGTGTGCACCAGGCGCACGCCGCGGAAGCGGCCGACGGCGCCGCGCAGACGACCGACGTCCGGCAGCATCAGCTTGCTGGCGTCGCCGACCACCACATGCTCGATGTCGCCGCGCCGGGTGATCATGACGCCGACCTGGCGCCCCAGCTCGGACGAGACCTCGCACAGGAAGCTGCCCAGCTCCTGGGTGATGATCTCGTGCGGCGGCACGCGGCGCCGGTAGATTCGCTCCAGCAAGCTGAGCTCGCTGGGCTTGAGACCGGTGAGGTTTCCCGAGACCTGTCGCATCCGAGCCCGCGGATTCTACGCTTGGGGCGCTGTCTCGCAAGCGATATACTCGTGCGTTCAGGGGGTCCCAGTGGCGGCCTTTCGCGCCCTCGTCGTTCACAGCCAGACCGAAGCGCTCGGCGAGCTCGTCGAGGTCCTGGCCGGCCCCCAGCTGACCGTGGACACCGCGCGCTCGATGACCGAGGCGCTGAATCGCGCGTCACAACAGGACTATGCGGTGGTGGTCGCCGATCACCGCCCGCCCGAGATGAACGGCCTCGAGCTCCTGGAGCGTACCCAGGCCTACCTCCCCGACGCGCTGCGCATCCTGCTGGCGGCGTCGCCGGATGCCGCCGGCGATCTGCCGCACAAGCCAGCGGGCACCATCTTCCGCTTCTTCGCGCGCCCCTGGGAGCGCTGGCAGCTGCAGGCCGTGGTCGCCGAGGGCCTCAAGCTGCACCGCCTCGAGCGCGAGCAACGCGACCTCATCCAGAAGCTCGGCCGCGAGCACGAGAAGCTGCGCAAGCGCGAGAAGCTGCTCGACGTCGTGGTCAAGGAGCGCACCCGCGAGATCGAGGACGCCTACCTCAAGCTCAAGGCCGCCAACCGGCAGGCGCTGCTCGGACTGGCCGAGGCCATCGAGGCCAAGGACGCCTACACCAAGGGCCACTGCGGTCGCGTGGCCGCCTTCGGCATGCACCTGGCGCGCGCCTGCAAGTATCCCGAAGCCGACATGGAGGCGCTGGAGTTCGCGTCGTTCCTGCACGACATCGGCAAGATCGGCATCCGCGACGCGGTGCTGCTCAAGCCGGCGGCGCTGGATCCCGAGGAGTGGATCCACATGCGTACCCACGCGGTGAAGGGCTACGAGATCGCGTCACAGATCGAGATGCTCAAGCCGACCATGTCGGCCATCCGCAACCACCACGAGCGCTGGGACGGCGCCGGCTATCCCGACGGCCTGAAGGACACCAGCATCCCGCTGGCCGCGCGCATCGTGTGCATCGCCGACGCCTACGACGCCATGGCCACCGATCGGCCCTACAAGAAGGCGCTGCCGTCCGAGGAGTGCGAGCAGCTGCTGCGCAAGAACGCCGGCAAGATGTTCGATCCCGAGCTGGTCGAGATCTTCATCAACTCGGGCGGCACCCGCCTGATGGAGCAGGTCGCCACCGACGAGGCCGCCGCCGCCGAGGCGGCTGCCGCCGAGGCCGAGGCCGCCGAGGCGGAGGCCGCGGTGGAGCGCGCGGTGACGATCCCGGCGGCCGCCAAGGTGTAGGAACGGAGACGGAACGGAGGCGGAGGGGAGACGGAGGCGGAACGGAGACGGAGCGGAGACGGAGCGGAGGCGGAGACGGAGACGGAGCGGAATAGGCTCCTCGAAGCTTCGCTTCGAGGGGCCTAATACCAAAACACCTTCTTGGGCAGCGGCGTCGCGCTGGCCGACATCACGGCGATGCCAGCGGCCATGGCGATGCGCGGGTTCTTGTCCTCGAGGTGCGCACCCGCCAGCGCCGCCGCGTCGGGATCGCCCATGCGCACGATGGCCATCAGCGCGCTCATGCGCAGCTTGTCGCTGGTCAGCGCGCTCTGCAGCGCCGCCAGCACGGCCTTCTTGTCGGGCGCGCGCACCAGCGTCGACAGCAGCCAGTCGACGTCGGGACCGCTGCCGATGAGCGCCGGATCCAGCTGCTTGGCCAGCAGCGGCACGATCAGCTTGGCCGCCTTGGGCAGCTGCATCGACGCATACGGCAGCCGCTCGGCGCGCACGAACTCGCTCAGCTTGTCGACGTAGGCCTGGTCACCGACCAGCGCCAGCGTGACCACCAGCCAGCGCGTGGCCACGTCGCTCAGGCCGCCCTGGGTCATCATCTCGCCCAGCGGCTTCTGGCCGCCCTTGTCGCCCAGCTGCGCCAGCGCCAGCGCGCCCATGATGGTCGGGAAGCGATCGCCGTCCGCCATCAGCTTCTTCAGGGCCGCCTTGGCCTTGGGCAGCGGCGCCGCGGCCAGCGCCGCCGCGGCGGCGGTGCGCACCGTCGACGACCGTGACGCCAGCGCCGGCAGCACGCCGGCGACGTGCGCCGCGCCATACGCCCCCAGCACCGCCGAGGCGCGGTCGCGCCCGGCCTCGGGCACCTCGTCGTCCCGCACCATCGCCGCCAGCAGCTTGCTGGCCAGCTTGGGCGCGCGCGTGGCCAGATCATCCATGGCCTGGGTGCCGACATCGTCGTCCTCGCTGGCCAGCGCGTCGACCAGCATGCGCACGCCGCGCTGATCGCCGCGATCCAGCAGCGCCGTCCCCAGCGCGCGCCGATCCCGATCGGTCGCCACCAGATCGACGACGTCCTGCAGCGCGTCGGCCTCCTCCAGCCGGCCCAGCGCGTCGAACGTCGCTGCGCGCACCACCTCGGGCGAGCGGGTGTCATCCAGGGTAGCGCGCAGCGCGGTCAGCACCTTGGGGTTGCCCTTGCCGACCCGGCCCAGCGCCTTGATCTCGTCGGCCAGCTCCCAGGTGAAGCGCGCGGTGCGCGCCGCCGTCAGCAGGTACTCGGCCGCCGTCGGATCGCCCAGCGCCCCCAGCACCGCCGCGGCGTAGCCGCGCACGTCGGCGTCGGACACCCGCAGCAAGAGGAGCACGTGGGGCAGCGCCTCCTTGGGTCGGCTCTTCTGCAGCGCCTGCAGCGCCATGTTGCGCAAGGTCAGGTCGTCCGACTTCAGCGCGTCGATGCTGGCCGACAGCGCCTTGAGCTGGGTGGTCTCCTCGATCTTGGGCTTGGGTGCCGCGACCGCCCCGCCGGCCAGCGCGCCGACCAGCGCCGCGGTCAACACGCCGCGGACCAGCTTCGAACTCCCACGCATCGTCATGGCGTCTCCTCGTGCGACCCGGCACCGTTGGCGGTGCGCAGCTGCTCGTCGAGTAGCGTCAGCGCCACCGCCATGGCCTTGCGCGCCTTGTCGGCCAGCTGCTCGTCACTCTTGATCTTGCTGTAGGCGCTGACCACCTGCTCGCGGTAGCCAGCGTTCTGCTCCTTGACCGCGCTCAGCTCGCCGCCGAGCTCGCGCAGCGACCCGTCACGGGCCGCCACCGCCTCCTCGAGCTGTGCCACCGCGGCCTCGAGCTCGCTGCCCCGGCGGCGCGCGTTCTCGAGATCGCTGGCCAGCGCCTGGATGCGCTCGCGGCTGGCGGCCAGATCGCGCTCGTGCCCGGCGATCTCGCCCTGCAGCCCGGCGACCTCGCCGGCGTGCTTGCCGCGCAGCTCCTCGGTCGCCGTGCTCCAGCGCGACTCGATGCCGGCCTTCTCGTCCTCCGACTTCTGCTCCAGCTCGAGGATGGCCGTCGTGTGATCGGCCTTCAGCTGCTCGACCTCCGCGTTGTGCGCGGCCAGCGCCGCCGCCGTCGCGCTGGCATGCGCCGCCGCCGCCGCTGCCGCCGCATCGGCCGCCTCGCGCATCGCGTTGCCGAGCTCGCTCTCACGCCGCTTCTCGGCCGCCGCCAGCTCGTCAGCGCGCCGCTTCTCGGCCGCCGCCAGCTCGCGCTCGCGGCGCTGCTCGGCCGCCGCCAGCTCGTCGGCGCGCTGCTTGTTCGCGGCCGCCAGCTCGTCGATGCGGCGCGCCTCGGCCGCCGCCAGCGCGTCGGCGTGCTCGTCCCGCAGCGCCTGCAGCTCGGCCGCGTGCTGGTTCACCAGCGACGCGCGATCCGCCGCGTGCGCCTCGGCCGCCGCCTCCAGCTCGGACACCCGCTGCTGGTTCGACGCCGCCATGGCCTCGTCCAGCCGCTCCGTCGCCGCCGCCAGCGCGGCCTGGCGCGCCGCCTCGGCCGCCGCCAGCGCCTCCTGCGACTCGCGCTTGAGCCGGGCGACCTCGCCGGCCGAGCGGTCCTGCTCGCCACGCAGCGCCTCCTGGGCGCGGCGCGCGGCATCCTCGCTGGCCTGCCGGTGATCCGCCTCCAGCTGCGCCTTGTCGCTGGCGGCCTGGGCCTGCGCCGCCTTGACCTGGGCGTCGCGCTCGTCCTGCGCCGCCTTGACCGCCGCGGCGGACTCGCTGCGCACGCGCTCGAGCTCGGCCTTGCTGTCGCTCTCCAGCTTGGCGAGCTTCTGCTTCCAGCTCGCGATCTCGTCGTAGGTCTTCTTGATCTCGGTCTGGGCGTCGGCGAGGCGCGCCTTGACCTGCTGCTCGCGCGCCGCCGCCTTCTCCTTGTCGGCGGCCAGCGCGTCGATCTTCTCGTGCGACTCGACGACCTCGCGCTCGAGGCCGAGGATCTTGACGTCCTGCTCGCCGTTCTGCGACTCCAGGTTGCGCACCGCATCCTTGATGTCGAGGATGGCGCGGTCCTTCTTGCCCAGCTCGTCCTTGAGCTCGCGGATGTCCTTGTCCTTGCGCGTGATGGTCTCGCGCAGGTTGAGGAACTCGCGCTCCTTGGACACCGGGCTGCCGGCGGTCGCCTTGTCGGCGCGTGCCTTGGCCTCGCCGAGCTCACGCTCCAGTCGCTCACGCTCGCTGGCCCAGTCGGACGCTCGCAGGCGCAGCTCGTCGAGCTCGCGGCCCAGCGCAGGATCCAGCGCGGCCACCACCACCGGCGGCGGCTCCGTGGCCTGCCGCGGCGGCGCCGGCGTGGGCCTCGGCGGCGTCACCGGGGGCGCCGCCATCACCGCGCGCGTGGCCGCGGCGGTGGCTTGCGGTGTCGGGGGATCGAAGGCCTGCTGGACCTGGGTCCCGACGTCGTCGAGGCCGAGATCCAGATCGGGCAGGTCGGCGGCGCGCACCGGCTCCGCGACGGGCGGCTGCGACTCGACCGGAGTCAGCTCGGCCTCGACCTCGGGTTCGGGGTCGGGCTCGGGCGCGACCTCGACCAGGTCGGGCTCGTGCGCTGGCTCGGGCGCGGCCTCGACCGCGAGCTCGCCAGACTCCTCGGGCGCGGCCTCGATCTCCGGCTCTGGCTCCGGCAGCGGCGCGGGCAGGAAGCCCGGCGCGGCGCCCGACATGGTGTGGCCGGCGTCGTCGAAGGCCTTGTCGTCGAAGGCCGCGGCCGCCGCGCCGGCGTCGGCACCGATGGCGGCGAACGCCGCGTCGGCCTCGGCGTCGATGCCGAGATCGATCGACTGACCCTGGCCGACCCGGGTCGGCTGATCCTCCACCTCTTCGAGCACCGGGATGACGTTGATGCCCGACATCATCGGGATGTCCTCGAGCATCTCCACGTCGGTCTCGACCGGGATCTCGATCTCCTCCATGCCCGAGGGCTCCTTGATGGGGCCGATGCCGAGGATGGCGTCGACCTTGGTCAGGAACTCGCGGTGGTCGAACTGCGTCTTGAAGATGTACTCGTTGGCGCGGTTCTTGAGCCGGTTGTGCTCGCGGAAGACCTGCTCGGCCTTGGCGTCGGCCGGGTGCGAGGTCAGGATGATCGGGACGTTGCGCGTGGTCGCGCTGCGCTTGGCCGTGGACAGCAGCTCGTAGCCCGACGGCTTGCCTGGCAGCTCGACGCAGATGATGAGCAGCGACGGCGCCAGATCACGCGCGCGGGTCAGGGCTTCATTGCCGCTATCGACTGTGACGCAGGTCAGCTCGTAGGGTTCGAGCAGGTTGCGGAGGCGATCCGCGAAGGTCGCGTCAGGGTCGACGATCAGCACCGTGCGCTGGGGCATGGGAGGGTCCTTTGTGCGGCGAGCCGAGGTGGCGGGAGTGCCCGATTTTATTTCGTTCCCGCCGACTTCGTCAATGCCAGAACCCGACCTTCCGTCGCTCAGGCCCTCAGGCCCTCAGGCCCTCAGGGCCCGCCCGAGGCCTCAGTCCCCTGTGAGCGACGCCGACACCAGCCGCAGCATGGTCTTCTGGTCCACGTCACCCGTGATCGCGTATCCGACCCCACGATCCGAGAACAACGCCACGTTGTACGGCCCCGATTCGTCCAGATACACCTTGCGCCCGGCCACCATCTGGTAGCCGTCGTCCGTGCCCAGCTCGACCAGCGAGGGGTCGAAGACGAACACTGACACCTTGGCGCCGTTGACCTCGTAGACCAGGTAGGCGGCGTCGCGGTCTCGCAGGTTCGACAGCCGCGCGCCCACCAGCTGCACCGCGGGGACCTCGCGGAAGTGCGGCGCCCGCACCGGGAAGGCCACCTTGCCTCTGAACCAGGTGCGCACGCTGTCGGCGTCGCGCGACGCGATCTCGACCGGCAGCTCGCTGGTGTGCTTCGCGATCGACGACGACACCACCGCGCTGGTGGTGCCGCGCCGGTGCAGCGACACCCCGAGCAGCAGCAGCATCGCCGCCGCGGCGGCCACCGGCGCTACCTTCCAGGCGTTGCGTCGCCACGCCGGCACCGGCACCGGCGCGCGCGCCAGCTCCAGCTTGATGCGCTCGACCAGCGCGGCGGGCGCCTGGCGCTGCGGCATGCGCTGGCGCAGCGCCGACTTGAACATGGTCTGGTACGAGGCCAGCTCGCGGCAGCTCTTGCAGCCGGCGAGGTGGCGCTCGAACGTCGCGTGCTCCTCGCTGTCCCCCACCGGACCGAACTCACCGTCGACATACGGGTGGATCAGCCGCTCGACGTCCTCGCACATCATCTGTTGCGTCTGCTGGGTCATGACTTCTTGCCAGCCGCTCCAGGGTTGTTGCGCTGGCGCCGGTAGGCGTCCAGATCCAGCGGCGCTGCGTCCGCCGGAACGTCTCCAGCCGCGAGCCGGGCGGTCGCGCGCGCCGCCAGCTCGGCCCCGACCACCTCGGCGTGCTCGCGGATGATGCCGTGCTCGACCGCGTAGTCGTGCAGCGCCTTCTGTAGCAGGCGCCGGCCACGGAACAGCCGGCTCATCACGGTGCCCACCGGGCACTCCATGATGTCGGCGATCTCCTTGTACGAGAACTCCTGCAGGTCGGACAGGATGACCGCCTCGCGGAAGGTCTCCGGCACGCTGTCGAGCGCGCGCTGGACCTCGTCGCTGAGGAGGCGGGCGACCAGCACGCCCTCGGGATCGCGCGACGCCGACTGTGCCTCGGCCGAGACCAGCACGTCGAGGCCCTCGTCGTGCGAGACCTCCTCGTTCAGCGCGCGGTCACGCTGGCCCTTGCGATAGCGGTTGCAGAAGGTGTTGTGGAGGATCTTGAACAGCCAGGCCTTGCAGTTGGTGCCGCGCTCGAAGCGGTGAAAGAAGCGGTACGCCTTGAGCAGCGTCTCCTGGGTCAAGTCCTCGGCATCCTTCGGGTTTCTTGTCAGCCGAAGGGCCGTCCCATAGAGCGCGTCGAGGTGCGGCATGGCCTCGCGCTCGAACTCGCTCTGGATCTTGCGCTTTGCGCTCCCGAACATCGGCTGGGTAACCTCGTCCGTACTGGCGGCTATTCCCCCCCACGACGGGGCGATGAGGGGTTCTACGGGGATAGCCGCTACATCAGTTTATCCCAGGGCGTGTACGGTGCACCAACCGCGTGCGCCACCGCCGCGTGGGGCACGAAGCCTCGGAAGGTATTGATTCCCTTGGCCAGGACGGGGTCCGAGCTGGCAGCCTTGACCAGCCCCTCGCGGGCGATCTTGAGCGCGAACTTGATGGTCGCGTTGGTCAGCGCGTAGGTGGACGTGCGCGGCACCGCGCCGGGCATGTTGGCCACGCAGTAGTGCACCACGCCGTCGATGGTGTAGGTCGGGTCGTCGTGCGTGGTCGGCCGACAGGTCTCGATACAGCCGCCCTGATCGACCGCGACGTCCACGATCACGGTGCCCGGCTGCATGCGCGACACCAGCTCCTTGCTGACCAGGGTCGGTGCGCGCGCGCCCGCGACCAGCACGGCGCCGACGACCAGGTCGGCGTCCTTGACCGCCTCCTCCACGGTGACCGGGTCGGAGTACAGCGTGTGGATGCGACCCTGGTAGATGTCGTCGAGGTACTGCAGGGTGTCCAGGTTGACGTCCAGCACGGTGACCTGCGCGCCCAGCCCCATGGCGACCCGCGCCGCGTTCGACCCGACCACACCGCCGCCCAGGATGGCGACCTTGCCGCGCCGCACGCCGGCCACGCCGCCGAGCAGGATCCCCTTGCCGCCGTGCTCCTTCTCGAGGTAGGTCGCGCCGACCTGGATGGCCATGCGGCCGGCGACTGCGCTCATCGGGGTCAGCAGCGGCAGGCGCCGGTCGGGCGTCTCGATGGTCTCGTACGCGACGCCATCGACCTTGCGGCGCAGCAGCTCCTGCGCGACCTGCGGCGCCGCCGCCAGGTGCAGATACGTGTACAGGATCTGGCCCTCGCGCATCAGCGGGAACTCGGGGGACAGCGGCTCCTTGACCTTGATGATCATGTCGGCCCGGCCCCAGACATCGGCCGCGGTGGCCACGATCTCGGCGCCCGCGCGCGAGAAGTCCTCGTCGGTGATGCCGCTACCCAGGCCGGCCCCGGCCTGCACCAGAACCTGGTTGCCCTGCGCAACCAGCAGCTTCACGCCGGCGGGGATGAGGGCAACACGGTACTCGCGAGTCTTGATCTCGGTGGGAACGCCCACGATCATCGGCAGATCGTCTCCTGAAGTGGCTTCAGCTCTACCGCAGGTGCGGCATCAATGGCAACGGCGGCAACGGCGGCAACGGCGGCAACGGCGGCAACGGCGGCAACGGCGGCAACGGCGGCAACGGCGGCAACGCCCAGCCGCGAGGTCAGCGCGTGCCGGCATCGACCGCGCCGCCGCCCGCCGGCCGGCTCACCGGCGCGGGCGCGCGCTGGGGCTTGTCTGGACCGCCGCCATCACCGTCGCCCGACATCGCCCACAGGATGCCGATGGCCAGGATGGCCAGCGGCCCCAGCATGGCCAGCGCCAGCATCGGCCGCGACGGGCTGGCCAGCCGCTCGAACGAGGCCTCGAAGGCGCGCGCGAAGCCGGCCACGTCGGGGTAGCGGCTGCCCGGGTCGCGATGCATCCCGCGCGCGAGCACGGTGTCGAGCGCACGCGGCACGTCGGCGCGCGACTGTGACACCGGCCGCGGGCCGTCGTCCGCAGGCGTGAGCGTGGGCGGCGGCGCCGCCCCGGTCAGCGCGTGATAGACCAGCGCAGCCAGCGCCCGCTGGTCCTCCAGCCGCGACGGCCGCGGCGCGCCCGGCGCCGGCTCGGGCGGCTGCGCGCGCAGCCCGCTCAGCTGCGCAAAGCCGTCGTCATCGAACACCACCCGCTCGACGCCGAGGTGGCCATGCACCAGGCCGGCCTCGTGGGCCCGGGTCAGCGCGGCGTCCAGCTCACGCACCAGGCGCCGCACCGCGCCAGCCGACAGCTGCCCGTCGGCCAGCCGCTGCGCCAGCGTCTCCGCGGCCGCAGGTTCGGGCGTCGCGGCCTCGGGCGTCGCAGCCTCGGGCGTCGCAGCCTCGGGCGCCGCCGCCTGCGCTGTCTCTGTGTCCGAAGCGGCAGGCTCCGGTGGATCGGACTCGCTCACGGCGCGCAGCCTAGCCTCCCTGATCTCCAGACAGCAAGGACTGTCGAACCGCGCCGGCGCCAGGCTCGACGCCCTGCTGGCACCTCACGCCGCAGGCGGCAGCTGCTTGGCCTCGACGTGCGCACCCAGGCCTCGCCGGGCGCGCTCGATCCAGCGCTGCATGCGCTCCGGCGCTGCCGCCAGCGCCGCTTCATCCACCGGCGGCAGCGGTCGCGAGCTCTTGCTCGACCAGAACAGCACCGGCCCGCTGACCCCGCCCGCGCGCGCCTCCGCCATCAGCGCCGCCATCACCTTGGCCGAATAGCACACGTCCAGCGGCGGCCCACCGGTGCGCGCGCTGGCCGCGATCGCCGCCTCGCCCGCGGCAGTCGCGAAGCCATAGCCCTTGCCGAGCTGCGCCCCGGTGACCCGCAGCGCCACCCCCAGCTCGGCCTTGCCCAGTCGCCCGCCCACCAGCGTGCTGCCCAGCTGCCGGCTGACCAGCGCCCCCGCCCGCGCCGCCAGCCCCGCGATCCTGAACGCCCCGGTGACTGGCCACGGCGTCACCCGCACCGCCACCACCTCGGGCATCGCTCTGATGCGCCCGGTGCGCAGCGCCAGCCGCAGCCCCAGCAGCAGCCCGGCCGAGGTCGCCACGCTGCCCGCGCCGACATAGATCCGCTGCGGCAACGGGCAGGCGCCCGCGGCCACCTGTTCACACAGCTCCAGGGCCGCCGAGGCATAGCCCAGCGTCCCCACCGGCGTGGCACCGCCCGGCGGCAGCACCACCGACCGCACCCCCGCGCGGGTCGCGCGGCGCCGCTCCGCGCCCATCGAGAACGGCAGCCACGACCAGTGTGGTAGCGCGCGCACCAGGCGTGACGCGCCCAGGATGGCGATCAGGTTCTTCAGCGCGGTCTCGGTGTGCGGCTGCGGGAACAGCAGCGCGCCCGCCTCCAGGCCGAGGCGCTGCGCGTGCAGCAGCGTGGCCAGCGCCTGGTTCGACCCGAACGCGCCGGTGGCGTAGATCCGCGTCGCCCCCGCCGCCTGCGCCTCACCCAGCAGCGGCTCCAGCGAGCGCAGCTTGTTGCCACCGTACACCCCCCCCGACAGATCCTCGCGCTTGATCCACAGCTGCCCGGCCGCCAGGCCGAGCTCACGCGCCAGCGCATCCATGGGCTCGACCGCGGTCGGCCACATCCCGACCGTGGTCCACGGCAGCGCGGCGAGCGCTGGAAAGGCCCGCGCCAGCGCGAACGTCACGGCAGGGCCTCCACGGCGAGGCGCACGGTCCGCTACGGCCTTCCTTCACACATCGAGGTCGCCGACGAGCACACACCCGCGTTGTACTCCGGACACACCACCAGCGGACAGATCGCGGTACAGCCCGCGGCGTTCCACTCGTCGGCCAGCGCGTTCAGCCCGGCGGCGTAGCTGTGGTTGACGAAGACCTGGCAGCCGCAGCCCAGCGCGCGCTCGACCTTGGCGGTGCACTGCACCACCGTCAGCAGCGGGTCGCACAGCAGCGCGCGTGCCAGCAGGGTCGAGTGTTCGCTGCGGATGTCGTTGCAGGTCCGGCGCGCATCGACCTCCGCGTCCATGATGGCGGCGTCGAGCGCGCCGTCACTGGCCGGCCCGGAGTCGCGCAGGAAGGCATCGCGCGCCGCGGCGTCGCGCACCGAGCCATCCGCCACCGCGGCCGCGTCCACCGCCGCGGCATCCACGCTGCCGGAGTCGGGCATGCCAGCCTGCTGCGCCGAGCAACCGGACAGCACCACGAACCCGAAACCGATCAAGCAAGCCAAAGGTCGAACCAACATCCAGGTCTCAGATGCTAGCACGCATCCTGACCCTGCTCACGATCGGTAGTCAGCGTTGATCGTGATGTATTCCTTGGTGAAATCACACGTCATCATGCTGGCGCAGGCGCGCCCGACATGCAGCCGCACACGCAGCTGGTAGGTCGCCTGCTTCATGACCGCGTGCGCCGCCACCTCGGTCTCGGCCTCGCGCACACCGACCCCGCCGCGCACCACCGGGACATCCCCGATGTCGAGCTCGAGCTTGTCGGCGCGCAGCTCGATCCCGGCGTTGCCCACCGCACACAGGATGCGCCCCCAGTTGGGGTCGGCGCCGTGGATCGCGGTCTTGACCAGCGGCGACTCCGCGATGCGTCGCGCCGCGCGCTCGGCCTCGCGCACCGTGCGGGCGCCCTCGACGATGACCTCGACCACCTTGGTCGCGCCTTCGCCGTCGCGCACCAGCATGGTGGCCAGCTCGCCGCAGACCTCGCGCAGCGCCTCGGCGAAGACGCGCCCGCGCTTGCCGTCCTTCTTGAGCGGCTTGCCACCCGCCGCGCCGCTGGCCAGCACGAACAGCGAATCGTTGGTGCTGGTGTCGCCGTCCACGGTGACCGCGTTGAAGGTGCGATCGGCGGCCGCGCGCACGGCGTCGCTCAGCCAGGCCGCCTCGACCGTGGCGTCGGTGGTGACGAAGGCCAGCGTGGTCGCCGTCGCCATCTTCGGCGCGATCATCCCGGCGCCCTTGGCGCAGCCCGCGAGCCGCACGGTGCGGCCATCCAGCTGGACCTCGCGCACGGCGACCTTGGGCCCCTTGTCGGTGGTCAGGATGGCGCGCGCGAAGCGTGAAAAGCCGTCCGCGCTGACCGCGCGCCCCACCCGCGGGATGCCCTCGCGCAGGAGCTCCATGGGCAGCGGCTCGCCGATCACGCCGGTCGACGCCACGCACACCAGCTTGGGATCGATGGCCGGCTCCAGGCCCAGCGCCAGCAGCGCGGCCATCTCCTTGGCGTCGGCCTCACCCTGTGCCCCGGTGCAGGCGTTGGCGTTGCCGGCGTTGACCACCAGGCCCTGGCACAGCCCGCGGCGCAGCCGTCGCACCGACAGGTCGACCGGCGCGGCGCGCAGCTTGTTCTGCGTGAACACGCCCGCCGCCACCGCGGGCTGATCGGCCAGGATGACGCCGACGTCGGGGCGGTCGCGCTTTGACCCCCGCTTGACGCCCACGATCTCTCCCGCGAAGCGAAACCCAGCGATCCGGACCTCGTCCATCGTGTGGCTCTCCGCTCTCTTGCGCTGTGCTGCTGGGTCAGGCGTCAGGCGTCAGGCGTCAGGCGTCAGGCGTCAGGCGTCAGCCGTCGTAGCGCGGCTCGGCGTTGACGCCGTGGCACTTCTTGTACTTCTTGCCGCTGCCGCACGGACATGGATCGTTGCGCCCGACCTTGGGCTGTTCGCGCTGGAAGGTCTGCACCTTGCCCTCGCTGTCGGTGCGCGTGATGGCCACCGCCGAGCCGCCGCGAACCTCGGCCTTGGGCGCCGCCGCCGCCTTGGCCGGGTCGGCCTTGGCGTCACCGCCACCGCCGCTGTCGGCGTGGCTGGCGACCATCTTGCGCTGCTTGTGCTTGGCCTCGGCGATGGCGCGCTCGCGCTCGTCCTCGCGGCTGGCCAGCTCGAGCCGGAACAGCTTGTTGGCCACGTTGCCGTTGATGCGGCCCAGCATCTGGCCGAACATCTCGAAGCCTTCCTTCTTGTACTCCTGCTTCGGATCCTTCTGGCCGTAGCCGCGCAGGCTGATGCCCTCGCGCAGGTGGTCCATCGACTTGAGGTGCTCGATCCAGGCGCCGTCGATCTCCTCCAGCATGAAGAAGCGGCTGAAGTAGTAGAACGGGATCAGGCCGAGCTCGATCTCCTTGGCCTCGATGCGGGTCTCGATCTGCTTCCAGACCTTCTCGCCCAGGATGGGGCGCTCGCGCTCGGCCAGCTTGAGGTCGACGTCGACGTCGAGGTTGAACTGCTCCTTCAGCGCGGTCTTCAGCGCCGGCAGGTCCCAGTCCTCGGCGTGGCCGCGCGCCGGGGTGAACTCGTCGAGCTTGTCCTCGACGATGCCCTCGACCACGTCCATCATGCGCTCGCGCTGCTGGATGAACGACCGCCCCACCTTGTCGAGCGCCCAGTCGAGCAGCTTGGGCTTGCTCGCGGTCGCCTCGGTCAGCTCGTCGAGGTCAGGATAGCAGCCGAAGTTGCGATACAGCTCGGTGCGCAGCTTGCGCGGCTCGCGCTTGGGCGGCTCGGGGGGCGGTGCGGCCTCCACCGGCTGGCCGTCCTCGCCCTCGGTCGCGGTCGGCGCTGGCTGCCCGGGCTCGCGGAACGGACCATCGCTGCCGATCTCCCACCAGGCGTCGATGACGCGCGCCACCGCGGGCTTGACGTTCTTGGACACCTCTTCGATGGTCCACTTGCCCGACTTGATGGGCGCCTCGGGCGGCTTGACGCCGGCCTTGACCTCGTCCTCGGTCAGCTGCGGGACGTAGACCCCGAGCAGCACCTGCTTGCGCAGCGCATAGATGGTCTTGCGCTGCTGGTTCATGACGTCGTCGTACTCGAGCAGGTGCTTGCGGCTGTCGAAGTTGTGACCCTCGACCTTGCGCTGCGCGTTCTCGATCGACTTGTTGATCCAGGGGTGCTCGATGGGGGTGTCCTCCTCCATCCCCAGGCGCTCCATCAGACCGATGATGCGCTCGGCGCCGAACACGCGCAGTAGCTCGTCCTCCAGCGACAGATAGAAGTGCGACGACCCCGGGTCGCCCTGGCGGGCGGCGCGACCGCGCAGCTGGTTGTCGATGCGGCGCGCCTCGTGGCGCTCGGTGCCCAGGATGTGCAGGCCGCCGGCGGCGCGGACCTCCTCACGCTCGGCCTTGCACTGCGGCTCGTACTTCTCCAGCGCGGCCTTGTACTCCTCCGGCTGGGTCACCGGGTCGAACTCCGACTTGGCCATCGCCTCGGCGTTGCCGCCCAGCAAGATGTCGGTGCCGCGACCGGCCATGTTGGTCGCGATGGTGACCGCGCCCTTGCGACCGGCCTGCGCCACGATGCTGGCCTCGCGCTCGTGCTGCTTGGCGTTGAGGACGTTGTGCGGGATCTTGCGCTGGCGCAGCAGCGTCGACAGGATCTCCGACTTCTCGACCGAGATGGTGCCGACCAGGCAGGGCTGGCCGCGCTTGTGGAACTCCTCGATCTCGTCGAGCACCGCCTTGAACTTGCCCTTCTCGTTCTTGTAGACGAGATCGTGCAGATCCTTGCGGATCATCGGCCGGTTGGTCGGCACCACCAGCACGTCGAGCTTGTAGGTCTTGGAGAACTCCTCCGCCTCGGTGTCGGCCGTGCCGGTCATGCCGCACAGCTTCTTGTACATGCGGAAGTAGTTCTGGAACGAGATCGTCGCCAGGGTCTCGTTCTCTTCCTTGATCTCGACACCCTCCTTGGCCTCGACCGCCTGGTGCAGGCCGTCGGACCAGCGCCGGCCCGGCATGGCGCGGCCGGTGTGCTCGTCGATGATCAGGATCTCGCCGTCCTGGACCAGGTAGTTGACGTCCTTCTTGTACAGCGTGTGCGCGCGCAGGGCCTGGGTGACGTGGTGCAGCCACTGGATGTTGTTGGGGTCGTACAGGTTGGCCAGGCCGAGCTTCTTCTCCAGCCGCTCGACGCCGTTGTCGGTCAGCGCGGCCGAGTGCGCCTTCTCATCGACGTTGTAGTCGACGTCCTTCTTGAGCGACGGCACGATGGCGTTGACGCGCTCGTAGAGGTCGGCCGACTCCTCGGCGGGACCCGAGATGATGAGCGGCGTGCGCGCCTCGTCGATCAGGATCGAGTCGACCTCGTCCACGATGGCGTAGTGCAGCTCGCGCTGCACCAGCGAGTCGGGCGACTGCTTCATGTTGTCGCGCAGGTAGTCGAAGCCGAACTCGTTGTTCTGGCCGTAGGTGATGTCGCAGCGGTAGGCGCGCTGGCGCTCCTGATCGGTCAGCCCGTGCACGACCACGCCGCACGACAGGCCGAGGAACTTGTGTAGCCGTCCCATCCACTCGGAGTCGCGCTTGGCCAGGTAGTCGTTGACGGTGACGACGTGGACGCCCTTGCCCTCGAGGGCGTTGAGGTACGCCGGCAGCGTCGACACCAGCGTCTTGCCCTCGCCGGTGCGCATCTCGGCGATGGTCCCCTTGTTGAGGATCATGCCGCCGATCAGCTGCACGTCGAAGTGACGCATGTTGAGGACGCGTCGTCCGGCTTCACGAACGGTGGCGAAGGCCTCGGGCAGCACGCTGTCGAGCTTCTCGCCGTTGGCGATGCGCTGCTTGAACGTCACCGTCAACGCCGCGAGATCGGCGTCGGACTTCTTCTGCCACTCGGGCTCGAGACCGTTGATCTGGTCGACGACGGGGCGGATCTTCTTCAGCTCGCGCGAGTTCTTGGAGCCGAAGATTGCTGTGAAGATGCCCATTTAGGTCCTGTTTTCGCCTGGCTTGGTTAAGGAACGTCGGAATCTAGCCCCGAGGCGCCCCCTCCGCAAGGGTGCACGCTGACTTGCCATCACGGTCGGCGGCTGCTCTTGAAGCCACTTCACGTGGCCCAGTCGATGGTGTACGTGTGCAGTTTCCCCACATCGAGGACCACCGCATGACCACGCAGCGGATGCCGGGCCAGATCAAGTTCATCATCGGCAACGAGGCCGCCGAGCGCTTCAGCTACTACGGCATGTCCGCCATCCTCATCACCTATCTGACCTCCATGCTGGGAGAGTCGATGGGCATGGCGCGCTACCACGACTTCGTGGCGCTGTGCTACCTGCTGCCCCTGCTGGGCGGCTACCTGTCGGATCGCTACCTCGGCAAGTACCGGACGATCATCTCGCTGTCGCTGGTGTACTGCGCCGGCCACGTGGTGCTGTCGGCCACCGAGGGCAGCCTGACCGGCACCTACGTCGGCCTCGGCCTGATCGCGCTCGGCGCAGGCGGCATCAAGCCGTGCGTGTCGGCCCACGTCGGTGACCAGTTCAACCAGAGCACCAAGCACCTGGTCAACCGCGCCTACAGCTTCTTCTACTGGTCGATCAACCTGGGCTCGCTGGCGTCCACGCTGCTGATTCCCTGGGTCAAGGGCGCCTACGGCTTCTCGGTCGCCTTCGCCATCCCGGGCATCCTGATGTTCATCGCGACCTTCGTGTTCTGGCTGGGGCGCCGCGCCTACGTGCACGTGCCGCCCACCGGCAAGAACCCGCACGGCTTCGCCAGGGTGTGCTTCGACGTGGTGCGCGGCCAGGGCGACCGGCACCCGCAGGCGGCGCGCGACGGCGTGCGCGCGGTGTTCCGGGTCATCGGCCTGTTCGCGTTCATCTCGCTGTTCTGGACCCTGTTTCACCAGCACGGCTCGTCGTGGACCGCGCAGGCCGGCAAGCTCGACCGTCACCTGTGGGGGCTGACCATCGCCAACGAGCAGGTCCAGGCCCTGAACCCGCTGCTCATCATCACCATGGTGCCGCTGTTCACGCTGTGGCTGTTCCCGACCCTGGCGCGGCGCGGCTTCAACGTGTCGCCGCTGCGCCGCATGACGGTCGGCATGTTCCTGACCTCGCTGTCGTTCGTGTGCGCCGCCCTGCTGGAGCGTCGCATCGCCGACAGCGCGCCGGGCACCGTCTCGGTGGGCTGGCAGTTCTTCCAGTACTTCATCATCACGGTGGCCGAGATCCTGGTCTCGGCGACCGGCCTGGAGTTCGCCTACACCCAGGCGCCGCGCTCGATGAAGAGCGCGGTCATGAGCGTCTGGCTGCTGACGGTCTTCGTCGGCAACAAGATCGCCGCCTTCGTGTTCAGCGACCTCGACGTCAAGGGCGCCGACCGCTTCTGGCTGTTCTCCGGCATGATGGTGGTCGCCGCCATCGCGTTCGCGGTCATCGCGCGCCTGTACAAGCCGACCGAGTACATCGAGCAGGCGCCCATCGGGGGCGGCAAGATCCCGGTCGAGGATCGCAGCCAGCCCGCGCCGCGCCTGGCCGCCGCCGAGCTCGGCCTGCCGCCGCCCAGCCAGGAGTCCAAGCCGCGCGCCGAGGCCTGACGCGCCGAGGCCTGACGCGCCGAGGCCTGACCCGCCGACCCGACGGACCCGGCCATGAGCCGAAAGAGTCTCCTCGAAGCTTGGCCTCGAGGGGGCTAAAATGGCCCGTGCGCTGGATCCTGTGCTGCGCCCTCGTGCTGTGGGCCCGGCTGTGCGGCGCCCAGGGACTCGGGCTGCGCGCGCGCTTCGATCTCGATCCCATGCACGCCATGGCCACCGAGGGGCCGGCGCTGCACGCCATCGCCATCCGCGTCGAGGGGCTGACCCCCGCGGCGCTGCAGCTGCTGGAGCGCACCCGCCACGCCGGTGACGCGCTGGTCCAGGTCCCGGGCGGGATCTACTGGGAGCTGTGGACCACCAGCGATCGCTTCGTCGACTGGCTGATCGAGTACGACGCGCTGGCGCGTGCCGAGCTGGGGGGCCGCCGCCCGCTGGTGCGCTGGCGCTCGCTGGCGGTGTGCGTGGTCTCCACCGGCAGGAGCGGGCCCCTGATGGCCGAGGCGTCGATCCGCCTGCTGTCGCGCATCGACGACGGCGGCAGGCGCGCCGAGCTGCGCGGCCCCGAGCGGCGCTGGCTGCGCCCCCTGGTGGAGGGGGTGCGCTCGGAGCACAACGTGGTGCCCTGGAGGCGCGTCCAGGAGGCCATGCTCAAGGTCACCGCGGCGCTGGAGGCCACCCGCATCGATCCCAACCAGCGCGACCGGGTCGCCGAGGGTGTGCGCGGCGGCGTGCGCGTGCTGGGGTGGCTCGAGCTGGGCGGCGGCTACCGGCGCCTCCCGGCCGAGATCAAGGGCGGCGCTCGCCAGGGCGAGGTGACCTGGTCCTCGGTGGTGTTCGCCCGCGCGGGCATCCACCTCGGGCGGCGCTGGGGCCAGAAGCTGACCTTCCCGCTGCTGCTGGATCTCGGCGGCGGGCCCTCGGCGGTGTTCCACCTGCGCGTGCACTCGGGCGTGCGCATCCAGCTGTCGCCGTCGCTGTACCTGGGGCTGCGCCCCGTCGAACCGACCTACACGGTATACGAGGACGATCCCGCCATCCCCGTGAGCAATGGCTGGGACGTGCGCTCGAGCGCCGAGGTCCTGGCTGAATTCTAGCGCCGCGGCCGGGCGCAGCTACGCCGGGCGGCCGACCAGGCGGAACGACGCCAGCCACGGCATCAGGTCGTTCTTGGCGTCGAAGCGGGTGCGCGCGCGCGCGATCTCCTCGCCGCGGCCGTCATAGACCGACCCCGGCAGCGTGGTCCACGAGGTCATCAGGTGGCGGTACTGGATGTCCTTCTGCCCCGCGAAGCGGTACGGCTCGCCGTCGTTGCCGACGAAGGCGAACTCGTAGCGGATGATCTTCTTGGTCAGGGGCTGGATCTCGATGGTGCCCTCGAGCGGGACCTCGTCGGCGAAGCCCTCCATCTCCAGGGTGCCGGTCAGCCGCGCCATGCCGTCGCGCAGGTGACGCACCAGATCCTCGGCGTGCGCCGTGACCGTGAACGAGAAGCGCCGCTGCTCCGACGGCTGCCCGCTCAGGTGGTAGGTGCCGGCCATCGTCTCGGTGAACTCGAAGCCCCGCGGGAGTGCCATCGCCATCGCCATGGCCACAGGATAGCCGAAAACGAAAACGCCGCCTCACGTCCGTGGGCGGCGCTCTCAACCGGGGCTGGATGCGGAACCTGCGCCGCAGTCAGCTCGGGAATGCTCGGAGAATCCGGGGTGGCGGACCTACGGGGCGCACATGGCGTCGACACAGGAGTTGCCGCCGCTGCACTGCGCGTTGGAGCTGCACATCGGGGTGACCTCGTTCGAGGTGTGGCAGTAGCCACGGTCGCAGATGGGGCCGTCCTCGCAGTTGGCGCAGTCGACCGGCACGGTGCAGCCCTTGCGGCACACCGCGTTGACGCAGTCCTGACCGCCGCTGCAGTCGGCGTTGACGCGGCACTGCGGACGCGAGCGGTTGTCGGGCTTGCAGATGCCGCGGTCGCACATGTCCTGGGCGTCGGTGCAGTCGGCGTCGGCGCTGCAGTTGGTGTGGCAGGTCGCGTTGATGCAGGTCTTGCCGTTGCCGCAGTCGCGGTCGTACACGCACTCGCCCGGTGGGGTCGCGTCGGGCACGCAGCGCCCGGCGGCGCCGCAGGCCTGGCCGGTGCCGCAGTCCGCGTCGGCCGTGCACCTGGCCACGCAGACCGCGTTGACGCAGGTGCGACCGGTGCCGCACTGGGCGTCGAAGGTGCACGTCGCGGGCGGCGGCGTCGGGGCGTAGCAGGTGCCGTTGCAGCAGTTCTGGCCGGTCGGGCACATCCCGCTGGCGTCACAGGCGTTGCCCATCGGGTTGCCGTTCATGCCGCACATGCCGCCAGGGCCGCAGCTCCCGGTGGCCACGTCGCAGTGGTCGCTGCCGGTGCAGTCCAGGTCGCTCTTGCAGGCGGGCGGGTTCATGGTGCCCGGGGGCACGCACGACTGGCGCGCGACCTCGCACACCATGCCGCCGGCGCAGTCGCTCTGGTCGTTGCAGAAGCCGGCCTCGGCGCACGCGCCGCCCGCGCCGCTGGCGCCCGGCTCGCAGTAGCAGCCGGCGGCACAGTCGGCGTTGCTGGTACACGACTCGCCCGGGATGGCGCGCGGGCGCCCCCCGTTGCCGTCGCTGTAGCAGCCGTAGTCGTCGCAGGTGTAGCACCCGGTCTCGTCACAGTACTGGCGCCAGTCGCCGTTCCTGTGCTCACCCAGGTACATGTCGCAGCCGCCCAGGGCGCCCACGAGTCCAATCACCACTGTCATGGCCAGACGACGCATCCGATGCCTCCGTTGGGACCTGCGAAAACGACTCTCAGCGCGGTCAGGACCCTCTGCGAATCATGTGCCAGCGCTGCCATACGTCAAGGTCGGTTGATTTCATCCCGTTGGCGACCGCCCCACGATGATCTGCCGCACAGATTGGTCGGTCATCACCGCTGGGCGCTCGATCTTCGACACCCCACCTGCTCACCAGCCGTCACTCCCGAGCACAGGGGGGTGTGCCGCCGCTTCTCACTCTTCACGGTCCTACCGTGAACCGACCTTCACGCTTACGCACGCCCGAGGTTCCCGATCTGGCCCTTTGCCACCTGCCGGGCCAGCCCTCGCCAGCCCCGCCAGACCCGACCGGTCTCAGACTTCATCCTCCAGAACGACGGCGCGGATGGTTTCTTTCAGCGAGCGCTGGGGGGCGAACTTGAGCTGGCTGCGCGCGCGCGAACCATCGACCATGCAGACGAAGCGGATGAAGTCGAGCTCGGGCACCGGGAACGAGGTCAGCCCGACCTTCCACAGCGCGCTCAGGAAGGGCTTGGCGAACGGATGCGGGACCGGCAGGGTGCGCCGGCCGAGCTCGCGCAGCACCGCCGACAGCGGCACCTCACCGGGGCCGACGATGTTGAAGATGCCGCGCACGCCGGGCTCCAGGGCGTTGACGATGGCCTCGACCACGTCGTCCTGGTGGATGAGCTGCACCATGGGGTCGAAGCCCAGCAGGGTCGGCACCATGGGCAAGCGCAGGTAGTTCGAGGGCGCGTTGCGCACCTGTCCCAGGATGTGCACAGGGCGCAGGATGACGGTGTCGATCTCCCGCGCCTTCCAGAAGAACGACGATGCCAGGTGGTCGAGCTCGATGAGGTCGCGGATGGCGGGGAAGTCCTGGGCGCCCATCAGGGGCGCGTCCTCGGTCAGGAACTGGTCGTTGTCGGGACGCGGGCCATACACGTTGGCCGACGACAGGCAGACCACCTTGGGCACCTCGTAGCGCTGGCAGTACTCCAGCACCTTGCTGGCGCCGACGATGTTGAAGTCGTGGCGCTCCTCCATGGTGTCGCGCGGGTCGTGCATGATGCCCATGTGGATGAGGGCGTCCACGCGACCGCTGCGGAAGACGTCGCGCGCCTTCTTGGAGCGGATGTCGACCTGCACATGATCGATGTCGCGCGGGCGGCCCAGCAGCGGACGCCGATCGATGCCGATGACGTGGTAGCGGCCGTCGCGATGCAGCCGCTTGGCCAGCAAGCGGCCGAGGCGACCGCTGATGCCGGTGATGACGACGCGGCGCTCGCCCTTGCCGTGCAGCTCGAGCTCGCCTGGGTCGGAGTCGGCCTCGTCGTCGTCGTCACGCTCGAGGGCGTCGTCGTCTTCGGGTGCGGGTGCGGGCGCTGGTCCTGGCCCTGGTGTGCTCGGCTGGGTCATGGGCTGTTCTACCAGAACACGTGCTTGCGCTCTTGCAGGCCGACGTGGAGCATCGACGCGATCGAGTTCTTGACCGCCTTGACCTTGATGGCCAGCTCGTCGTCGTCGTCGTCGGGATCGCCCTCGTGCAGCTGCGGATCACCGAAGTAGATGCGGTACTTGGTCGGCAGCGGGACGATGGGAAAGAACGGCGGAAACGGCATCACCGGGAAGGCCGGCGTGCCCAGCAGCCTGGCCAGCGGGCGCAGGTTGAAGGCTGGCGCCTGCTCCTCGGCGCCGACCACCGCGATGGGCACGATGGGGGTGCCGGTCTTGAGCGCCAGGCGCATGAAGCCGAGGCCGAAATCCTGCAACTGGTAGCGCTTGGAGTAGGGCTTCGAGATCCCCTTGGCGCCTTCGGGGAAGACCAGGATGGCCTCGTCGGACTCCAGCAGGCGCTGGCAGTTCTCGGGCGTGCCCGTGATCTGGCCCCAGCGGTTGAAGAGGTAGGACGCGAAGGGCAGGTTGGGGATGAACTTCTCGACCATGGCGCGCACCATGCGCGGGCGCGTGGCCTCGAACAGCATGGCGCCGCCGATGACGACGCCGTCGAAGGGCAGCTGCCCGGAGTGGTTCGAGATCAATAGAACGCGGCCGGGCGGCACCTTCTCGATGCCGTGGCACTCGACGCGGAAGTAGTCGCGATACAGGAAGCGCGCGAACAGCGCCGCGACCTTGGCGTCCTCCTTGTTGAAGCCGAAGGCGTCGAAGCCGAACTCGTTCTCGCGTGTGGTCAGCGCCTGCATGCGCGCGTTGCCGTCGTCGCCCAGGCGGCGATCCACCCAGCGTGTCAGTCGCGACTTCAGCCACCCACCCTCGCTCATGGCCCGGGAGGATACATCGGTCGCGATCCGTTGTAATGTCGGGGTATGGAGCGCGCATCGGCTGCCGTCAACGTGAGCTACCGAGGTCTGGCCATCTCGCGCGGGGCGCGCTGGGTGCCCGAGGGCGATGGAGGCTTCGTCGAGGTCGAACAGCCCATGCCGGTAGGCACCGAGATCGTGCTGCACTGGGCCGATACGCCGCCGGTCGACGATGCTCGCGCGCTGGTCGCCAAGGTGCTGCGCGTGACCGAGACCGGGCGCGCCGGGGCCCAGGTCAAGGTGGTCGGGCGCACCGACGTGGTGGTCGCGTTCCCCGAGGTGTCGGCGCCCGAGGCCGTCCCGATGGTGGCCACGCAGCCGCTGAGCAGCGCCTCCGGTGCCGCGCTGGCCGCGGCGCTGGCGGGGGCGGGTTCGGGGTCCGGGCCGGTGGCGGTGGCGCCAGCGGCCGCGGCAGGCGCGTCGGCCGCGTCGGCGGCCTCTGTCGCGGCGGTGGCCGCGGCGCTGGGGCCAGCGGCGGCGCCAGCGGCCGCGGCAGCGCCAGCGCCAGCGCCAGCGCCAGCGCCAGCCGAAGACAAGCGGGTCGCCGACGACGTCGAGATTCCGCCCTCAGCGCCAGCGCGCAAGCAGTCGGTGATGTCGGTGCCGGTCGCGGTCATCGGTGGTGCCAAGGACAAGGGCGACGGAGACGACAAGGTCAACCTCAAGGAGCTCGAGGTCGAGGGTGACGGACCTGGCGGCGGCAAGAAGGGCGGTAAGGGCGGCCGCAAGCGTCGCAACACGCTGATCGGTCGGTGAGCTGCGCCAGCTGGGGGACCCCTTGCTGAGCGCGAGCGCGCCGCCGCGGCTGCGGCCCGGCGATCGGGTCGCCGTCATCGCGCCCTCGGGGCCGGTGTCCCCGGGTGCCGTCGCCGCCGGGCTGGCGCTGCTGGAGGCGCGCTATCGCGTGGTGGTCGACACCTCGGAGGAGACCGGGATCTTCGCGCGTGCCGGGCTGTTCGCTGGCGACGACGATCGCCGCGCCGAGGAGCTGCACCGTCACCTGGCCGATCCCGACGTGCGCGCGGTGTTCTGCGCTCGCGGCGGCTATGGCGCCTCGCGCCTGCTGCCCTGGCTCGATCCGGCGCCGCTGCGCGCCGATCCCAAGCTGCTGGTCGGCTTCTCCGACATCACGTTCCTGCTGGCGTGGGCGCTGACCGCCGGCGTGCGCGGCGTCCATGGGCCGGTGGTGACGCAGCTCGGTCGGCTGCCTGCCGGCGACCAGCGCGCGCTGTTCGAGCTCCTGGAGCGGCCCACTCCGCCACCCCCGCTGGCGGGTGAGAGCTGGCTGCCGGGCAGCGCCGCCGGGCCGCTGCTGGGGGGCAACCTCGAGTTGCTCAGCCGCCTGCTCGGCACGCCGTGGGCGCTGCCGCTGCAGGGCGCGCTGCTGTTCGCCGAGGACGTCGAGGAGCGCCCCTACCGCATCGACCGCACGCTGACCCACCTCGAGCAGGCGGGTGGCCTGGGCCAGGTCGCCGGGCTGGCCCTGGGCGACTTCCTGCGCTGCGATCCCGCGACCGGGGCACCGCCGGTGACCGCCCGCGAGGTCCTGCTCGAGCGTGCGCGCGAGCTGCACCTGCCGCTGCTGGGCGGGCTGCCCGTCGGCCATGGCGAGCGCAACGTCGCGCTACCCTTCGGGGGGCGTGCCCACCTGGAGGCGGGCGCGCTGGTGTTCGACCAGGCCGCGGTCGCCTGAGCGAGGCCCGCGGCCCGGCCCCGCTCAATGAAACGAGGGAGTTGGCTCGGTGCCCGGGTCGATGGGGCCGAAGCGCTCCTCGTAGCGCGCCACGTTGTTGGCCAGCGCCTCCAGCAGCCGCTTGGTGTGGCGCGGCGACGAGATCAGGCGCGCGCGCACCTTGGCCACCGGGTTCTGTGGCTGCAGGAACGCGAAGTCGAGGACGAACTCGTTCTCGGCGTGGTTGATCAGGACCAGGTTGGTGTACATGCCCTGCGCGATGGCTTCATCGATCTGCAGCTGGATCTGCGGACCTGCGGGGGGCGTCGAGGCGGGCGGCGTGCCGGCGGGGTCGCTCATGGCGGCATCTTCGGGAGGGCCACCCCGAAATGCAAGCGGGGCGGCGGTCGTCATCAAAGACGGCCGCCGCCCCGCTCTTGTTGATTGCCCTAGTCGCGGGCGCTCGCGTCCACGGTCACCGACGAATCGGGGGTCGTGACGCTGCCGTCCGGGGTCACGCCGTCGTCATCGTCGCCGCAGCCGGCAAAGGCCGAAGCACCGACCACCAGCGCGCACAGCAGAACCACTCGCTTAATCCAACTACGCATCTCGTTCGCCTCCTTGTCCGTCGTCAAATGACGGAATACCGCCCCAATGTTTCAACAAGGTGACGCGGCACGCAAGGGGCATCCAGGTCACACCTCCAACCAGTGACAACCAAAGGAAAAAGTGTGGCAAGCTGGATCACATGGCGCGCATGCTTGGCCTCGACGTCGGCTCCAAGACCATCGGTCTGGCCATCTCCGACGAGCTGGGCCTGGCGGCCCACCCGCTGGAGAAATTGATGCGGCGCGGCACGCAGGCCGACGTGGAGGCCATCATGTCGCGCGCCCGTGATGCCGGGGTCACCACGATCGTGGTCGGTTTGCCGCTGTCGCTCGAGGGCGAGCTCGGACCCCGCGCTCGCCGCGTGATGGTCCTGGTCGACGCCCTCAAGGCGGCCTACGGCCCCGACCCCTCGGTGGTGACCATGACCTGGGACGAGCGCTTCTCGACCATCGCGGTCGAGCGCGTCCTGATCGACGCCGATCTGTCGCGCGCCCGCCGCAAGGAGGTCGTGGACAAGCAGGCGGCCGCCTATATCTTGCAGGGTTATCTCGACAGCTTGCGTAGCCGCAGCGACGACGACTGACGACTGAGGACTGACGACTGGACGACTGACGACTGACCCGGACCAGCCTGATCAGGCCTGGGGATCGCGGCCGAGCTTGATGCGCGCCAGGGTCACCCGGGGCATCCCGGGCACCGTCTTGCGCTGTGACGCGGCGCCCATGCCGGCCTGGTTGGCGGACTCGGACTGGACCTCGACGTCGTTGCCCTCGCCCTCGGGCTCGGGCTCGCCGGCGACCATCTCGACGACCTGGTCGGTCTCCAGCTTGGCGCGCAGGTGCTTGAGCAGGATGGCGCCCACGGCGCCGCTCATCGGGCTCTGTCCCGCGATGACCTCCTGCAGCGCCGGCCCCAGCTTGTCGCCGAGCTCGGTCTTGAGCACATAGCCATCGGCGCCAGCCTGCAGGGCGCTGAGCACGTTGCGACGATCGTCGAACGAGCTGACCACCAGCACTCGCAGCTCGGGGTCGGCCTGCCTGAGCAGCGGGATCAGCTCCTGGCCGGTCATTCCGGGCATGCCGAGGTCGACCAGGGCGACATCGAAGCGCTCCGAATACAGCGCCTCCACTGCCTTCATGCCGCTCGACACACAGGTGGCCCGATAGCCCTTCCGCTTCAGCACGCGCTCGACCAGGGAGCGATCCTCGTAGCTGTCGTCTACAACCAGAAAACGCATGACTCCTGCGTGTTGCAACTGCCGCGCCGGGTGCTGGCTCACAAAGTTTTCATCAGTTGCGTCTGATCATCCTTGCCGCTACGCGGTAGCATTGCCGCGCTGACCGCGGCATTGCTACCCCAGTCGTGGTGGCGGCACGAAATGGAAGTTGGATCCGGGTCGTTCCTGGGCTAAACGGGGAGGCGCGTGAGTCGACGTTCGTTCAGGATCGCGCTGTCGATCGTCGTGGGGACCGTGGCGCTCGCGGTCATCATCGGCGGCTACTACGGCTATCGCTTCTACACGTACCCGACCAAGGCCCACGCCGGCTCGGGTGAGAAGCAGAAGATCGTCATCCCCAAGGGGGCCAAGGTGCGCGACGCGGCGCGCCTGCTGGTGCAGGCTGGCGTCATCACGCGGCCGCGCTGGTTCTCCTTCTACGCCAGCCGCTATGGCCTGCGCATCCAGCCCGGGACCTATCTGGTCGCCAACGACCTCACGCCCGAGGAGGTCATCCAGACGCTGTCGTTCCCGCCCGCGGTGCCCCTGGTCGAGATCAAGGACGTCCAGTTCATCCTGCGCGAGGGCAAGGGGCTGCTCGAGCTGGCCGCCGAGCTGACCCGGGTCAAGCTGGCGAAGTCGCCCGCCGAGGTGCTGGCGGCGGCGCGCGATCCCGAGGTCATCAAGCAGCTCGGCCTGCCGCCGATGCCGTCGCTGGAGGGCTACCTGTTCCCTGACACCTACCGGGTGCGTCCCGGCACGCCGCTGGCGCAGGTCTTCGCCAAGATGATCGATCGCCACCACGCGGTGTACGACGAGGAGGCCGCCAAGCACGCCGCCTCGCTGGCCAAGGTGAAGCAGGAGTTCTCGTGGGACACCCACCAGATCGTCATCATGGCGTCGCTGGTCGAGAAGGAGACCGCGGCGCCCGACGAGCGCCCGCGCATCGCGGCGGTGTTCATGAACCGCCTGCGCGACCCCGACTTCCAGCCCAAGCTGCTGCAGACCGACCCGACCATCGTGTACGGCTGCACCGCGCTGAGCACGAAGTCGAAGGCGTGCGAGAAGTTCGAGGGGCGCATCCGGCGCGCGCAGCTCGACGATCCCGAGAACCCGTACAACACGTACACGCACACCGGCCTGCCGCCGGGCCCCATCGCGAACCCGGGCCGCCTGGCGCTGGCCGCCGTGATGGAGCCCGAGGGCTCGGGCTTCCTGTACTTCGTGTCGAAGAACGACGGCACCCACGTGTTCTCGAAGACGCGCGCCGAGCACGAGGCCGCGGTCGACAAGTATCAGCGCAAACCCAAGCCGCAGTAGACCTCCGATCCCGGCCCCAACTGAGCGGGTAGCCGCAGCGATCAGCGCATGTTACGGTAAGCCGAGCTACGCCCTTCAAAGGAGCGTCGATGGCCTACAGGACCCCGGCTGACGAGGGCAGCGCACTGCCCGAAGGTGGCGCGATCGCGAAGGTCGCCGCGCTGCAGAACATCCGCGAGTACCGCGAGCTGCACTGGGAGGGCTCGTTCGAGGAGTACCTCGAGATCGTCCGCAAGAACCCCAAGGTGGCGCGCACCTCGTTCCAGCGCGTCTACGACATGGTGCTGTCGTACGGGCAGGACGAGTACATCGACAACAAGAAGAAGCTGGTGCGCTACAACTTCTTCAAGGACGAGCAGCACGGCGGCAAGGACGCCGTGTACGGCCTCGACGTCGCGCTGATGAAGCTGGTCAGCGTGCTCAAGTCGGCGGCGCAGCGCTACGGCACCGAGAAGCGCGTCATCCTGCTGCACGGGCCAGTGGGGTCGTCCAAGTCGACCATCGCGCGCCTGCTCAAGAAGGGGCTGGAGGAGTACTCGCGCACCCCCGAGGGCGCGCTGTACACCTACTACTGGCACCTGCCCGGCGAGCTGGCGACGCTGGCGGGCGGGCAGGAGACCTTCCCGTGCCCGATGCACGAGGAGCCGCTCAAGCTCATCCCGCGCGACTGGCGCGACAAGGCCTTCAAGGAGCTCGGGCTGGCGGCCGAGATCTATGTCGAGGGTGATCTCAACCCGGCATGCCGGCTGATCTTCGCCGAGCTGATGACCAGGTACTCGGGCGACTGGGCCAAGGTCATGCAGCACATCAAGGTGAGGCGCCTCATCCTGTCGGAGCAGGATCGGCGCGGCATCGGGACGTTCCAGCCCAAGGACGAGAAGAACCAGGACTCGACCGAGCTGACCGGCGACATCAACTATCGCAAGATCGCCGAGTTCGGGTCGGACTCGGATCCGCGCGCGTTCAACTTCGATGGCGAGTTCAACATCGCCAACCGCGGCATCATCGAGTTCGTCGAGATCCTGAAGCTCGACGTCGCGTTCCTCTACGACCTGCTGGGCGCGACGCAGGAGCACCGCATCAAGCCCAAGAAGTTCGCGCAGACCGACATCGACGAGGTCATCCTCGGCCACACCAACGAGGCCGAGTACAAGAAGCTGCTGTCGAACGAGTTCATGGAGGCGCTGCGCGATCGCACCGTCAAGATCGACATCCCGTACATCACGCGCGTCGCCGAGGAAGTGAAGATCTACAAGAAGGACTACAACCCGCTGCGCATCCGCGGCAAGCACATCGCGCCGCACACGCTGGAGATGGCGGCGCTGTGGGGCGTGCTGACGCGGCTCGAGGATCCCAAGAAGCACAACCTGACGCTGCTGCAGAAGGCCAAGCTGTACGACGGCAAGACGCTGCCCGGCTTCACCCAGGACAACATCAAGGAGCTGCGCAAGGAGACCGCGCGCGAGGGGCTCGACGGCATCAGCCCGCGCTACATCCAGGACAAGGTGTCGAACGCCCTGGTCAGCGACAAGGGTGAGGGCTGCGTCAACCCGTTCATGGTCATGAACGAGCTCGAGAGCGGCCTGCGCCACCACTCGCTGCTGACCAACGAGGACCACAAGAAGCGCTTCCAGGAGCTGCTCACGGTGGTCAAGCAGGAGTACGAGGACATCGTCAAGAACGAGGTCCAGCGCGCCATCAGCGCCGACGAAGACGCCATCGCCAAGCTGTGCGCGAACTACATCGACAACATCAAGGCCTTCACCCAGCGCGAGAAGGTCAAGAACCGCTACACCGGCCAGGACGAGGAGCCGGATGAGCGCCTGATGCGGTCGATCGAGGACAAGATCGACATCCCGGAGTCGCGCAAGGAGGACTTTCGGCGCGAGATCATGAACTACATCGGCGCGCTGGCCATCGAGGGGCGGCAGTTCGACTACCGCACCAACGAGCGGCTGCACAAGGCGCTGGAGCTGAAGCTGTTCGAGGACCAGAAGGACTCGATCAAGCTGACCACGCTGGTCTCGGCGGTCGTCGATCGCGACACCCAGGAGAAGATCGACGTGGTCAAGAACCGGATGATCCGGAACTACGGCTACTGCGAGGTGTGCTCGACCGACGTGCTGAACTTCGTGGCGTCGATCTTCGCGCGCGGAGACGCCAAGCAGTGAGTGATGCGGAGGGCCAGCCGCGCAGGCCGGGCGTGGACGTGCGCCTGAACGCAACCCTGGCCGAGGTGCTGGCGCGCATGTGTGTCGACCTCGGGACGGATGACGTCAACGGCGTGGTGGCGCGCGCGCTGGGCCTCATGGACCTGGCCATGCGCTGCAAGCAGAAGGGCCAGCGCGTGTGCGTGGTCGACAGCGAGGGCAACGCCACGGCGGTGACGTTCTAGATGTCGCAGAAGATCGACCAGGATCACCGGCGCTTCCGCGACATCGTGCGCGGCAAGATCAAGCAGAACCTGAAGAAGTACATCACCCAGGGCGAGATGGTCGGCAAGAAGGGCAAGGACCTGGTGTCCATCCCGCTGCCGCAGATCGACATCCCGCACTTCAGGTATGGCCAGAAGCAGCAGGGCGGGGTAGCGCAGGGAGACGGCAACCCGGGCGACGCCATGGGCCAGGGCGAGCCACAGCCGGGCGAGGGCAAGGCCGGCGACCGCCCCGGCGACCACCTGCTCGAGGTCGAGCTGTCGATGGAGGAGCTGGCGGCCATCCTGGGCGAGGAGCTGCGCCTGCCGCGCATCGAGCCCAAGGGGCGCGAGAAGATCGTCGCCAAGAAGGATCGCTACACCGGGATCCGCCCCACCGGGCCCGAGGCGCTGCGCCACTTCAGGCGCACCTACAAGCAGGCACTGCGCCGGCAGATCGCGATGGGGACCTACAACCCCAAGGCGCCCAAGGTGGTGCCGGTGCGCGAGGACCGGCGCTACCGCAGCTGGCGCACCGATCCGCTGCCGCAGTCCAACGCCGTCATCATCTACATGATGGACGTGTCGGGCTCGATGGGGGACGAGCAGAAGGAGATCGTCCGCATCGAGAGCTTCTGGATCGACACCTGGCTGCGCTCGCAGTACCAGGGCATCGACAGCCGCTACATCATCCATGACGCGATGGCCAAGGAGGTCGATCGCGACACCTTCTTCCGGACGCGCGAGAGCGGCGGCACCATGATCTCCAGCGCCTACAAGCTGTGCGCCGCGATGATCGACGCCGAGTACCCGCCCAGCGAGTGGAACATCTACCCGTTCCACTTCTCGGACGGCGACAACTGGAGCGTCGATGACACCGTCACCTGCGTGGATCTGCTGCGCAAGCAGATCCTGCCGCGGGTCAACCAGTTCGCCTATGGCCAGGTCGAGAGTCCGTACGGCTCGGGGCAGTTCATCAAGGATCTGGATGAGCACTTCGACGACGACGACAACCTGGTGACCAGCGAGATCAAGGGCAAGGACGCCATCATCGACTCGATCCGGGACTTCCTCGGCAAGGGCAAGTAGGGGCGACCATGAGCGTGCGCGAGCCACTGCCGCACTACCTGGCCGAATGGCAGCAGAAGATCGAGGAGGTCGCGCGCCGCTATGGCCTCGACTTCTTCCCCATCAACTACGAGGTGCTCGACTACAAGACCATGAACGAGGTCGCCGCGTACGGCGGCTTCCCGACGCGCTATCCGCACTGGCGCTTCGGCATGGACTACGAGGGGCTGTCGAAGGGCTACGAGTACGGCCTGCAGAAGATCTACGAGATGGTCATCAACACCGACCCGGCCTACGCGTACCTGCTCGAGGGCAACTCGATGGTCGACCAGAAGACGGTGATGGCGCACGTGTGCGGCCACGTCGACTTCTTCAAGAACAACTATTTCTTCTCGAAGACCAACCGCCGCATGATCGACGGCATGGCGAACCACGCGACCCGCGTGCGCCGCCACATCGAGCGCCAGGGCATCGAGAAGGTCGAGACCTTCATCGACACCTGCCTGTCGCTCGACAACCTCATCGATCCGATGAGCCAGTACATCGTGCGCCGGGCGCCGCCGCCGCGGGAGGGAGACGAGCCGCCCGAGGAGGCCGAGGTCCCCAAGCTGCGCTCCAAGCAGTACATGGACAAGTACATCAACCCGCCCGAGTTCCTCGACAAGCAGCGCGAGAAGCTGAAGGCCGAGAAGGAGCGCGCCAAGAAGTTCCCCGAGCAGGCCGAGCGCGACGTGCTGCTGTTCCTCATCGAGCACGCCCCGCTGGAGCGCTGGGAGCGCGACATCCTCGAGATCATCCGGGACGAGGCCTACTACTTCGCCCCGCAGGCCGCGACCAAGATCATGAACGAGGGCTGGGCCAGCTACTGGCATTCGAAGCTGCTCACGATGCATGTGCTGGATGCGTCGGAGATCATCGACTATGCCGATCATGCGTCGGGGATCCTGGCCACGGCGGAGGGGCAGCTGAACCCGTACAAGCTCGGCATCGAGCTGTTCCGCGACATCGAGGAGCGCTGGGATCGGGGGGCCTTCGGCAAGGAGTGGGAGGAGTGCGACGACCTGGCGGCGCGCAAGAACTGGGATCGACGGCTCGGCCTCGGGCGCAAGAAGATCTTCGAGGTGCGCAAGCTCTACAGCGACGTCACCTTCATCGACGAGTTCTTCACCGAGGACTTCTGCCGCACCCACAAGTTCTTCTCGTTCGGCTTCAATGACCGGTCGGGCAACTGGGAGATCGAGAGCCGCGAGTTCAAGAAGGTGAAGAACAAGCTCCTGTTCCAGCTGACCAACCGCGGGCAGCCCTTCATCTTCGTCGAGGATGGCAACTTCGAGAACCGCAGCGAGCTGCTCATCAAGCACAAGCACGAGGGCATCGACCTCAAGGTCGACTATGCGCGCGACACCCTGGGCAACCTGGCACGGGTGTGGAAGCGGCCGGTGAACCTGCTGACGCGCATGGACGGCAAGGGCAAGGTGCTGCGCTTCGACGGCAAGGATCACTCGGAACGCGCGGCCGATTACAAATGATCGCGGGGTCGAGTACCATCAGGCTGGCATGAAGGTCCTCTCGTGGGCGCGCACCGATGTCGGCCGCAAGCGTGACCACAACGAGGACAGCCACCTCGTCAGGCCGGAGATCGGCCTGTTCGCGGTGGCCGACGGCATGGGCGGCCACGTCGGCGGCGAGCAGGCCTCGCGGCTGGCGGTGCAGGTGCTGGCCGAGGCCGTCGGCAAGGCTGACCTGGCGGGCCTCGCGCCAGGGCCGATCCACCCGCGGCCGGCCGCCGGGCTGCGCGACACCATGCGCTTCGAGGACGCCGACAGCGCGCTCGAC
Source organism: Deltaproteobacteria bacterium (assembly GCA_020853705.1). Classification (GTDB taxonomy): domain Bacteria; phylum Myxococcota_A; class Polyangia; order Haliangiales; family JADYYK01; genus JADYYK01. The sequence goes on along the minus strand of JADYYK010000131.1, from coordinate 10,047 downwards.
AAGACCGACCCGGGCATCCCGCGCGACGTGCCCGACATGCTGGAGCAGGCCGCGCGCCGCGCCGGGGCGTCGATCTTCGACCGCGCCCAGCGCGAGCCCGAGCTGGCCGGCATGGGCACCACGCTGACCGCGATGATGGTGCACGGCGATCGGGTGCACTTCGCGCACGTCGGCGACTCGCGAGCCTACCTGTATCGCAACGGGCGCATCGAGCAGGTCACCGAGGACCACTCCTGGATCGCCGAGCAGGTGCGCGCCGGGCTGCTCAGCGAGAGCGAGGCCTCGGAGTCACGCTTCAAGCACATCATCACGCGCTCGGTCGGCTTCGAGCGCGAGGTCGCGGTCGATCTGCTGGGGCGCACCGCGCTGCCGGGCGACTGCTATGTGCTGTGCTCGGACGGCATGTCGAACTACATCGACGGCGCCGAGCTGGGCGGGATCTTGAGCACCACCTACTACTGCAAGGTGCCCGAGCTCTTGTGCGAGCTGGCCAACCAGCGCGGCGGCGACGACAACATCACGGTCGTCGTGATCTACCTGGCCAACCACGCCTGAGCCGGAGTGGTTGGCTACGGCTGGTACTCGTCGGCGCCGATGTCCTGGCCGGCACCGGCGTTGTGCAGCTGTTGGTCGAGGTCGAAGCCGGTGTCGCCGGGGGTGCCCTGATCGATGGCGCCGGTCGCCGCGGCCGTGAGGTGGAAGTCGCCCGTCGCGGGTGATACCAGCCAGCCCAGCGGGGTGTTCTCGTGGTTCGAGATCAGCGTCGGGGTGGCGCCGTCGCGGACGCGGATCGAGCGCACCAGGTTGTTGCGGACCTCGGCGTCGGTGCCCGCGAAGCGCAGGTCGATCGAGGCGAAGAAGCTGGCCAGCCCGTCGGCCGAGACCACGGTGTTGTTGAAGACCTTGGTGCCGGGCGCGTCCTCGACGCCGATGCCGGTGTCGAAGTAGGGCACGTCGGCCCAGATGCCGTTGTTGCGCACCTGGGTGCGCAGGACCTGCCCGGTGCCTTCGCCGAGGCCGACCCCGATGCCGCGGGCGCAGTTGATGATGACGTTCTGCTGGATCTGGTTGTCGGAGCCGCCGACCCAGAAGTGGATGGCGTGCTCCGCCAGCCCTTCGCCGGCGCAGTAGATCCCCTCGAAGCGGTTTCGCTCCACGGTCCAGGAGCTGGTGCCGTGCGCGTCGATGCCGCCGGTGTAGCAGCCGCCGGGGGTGCGCTCGACGTGGGGGCGGCCAGCGGCGGTCATGCGGAAGTGCGAGCACTCGACGCGGCCGATGCTCGCGGTCGCGGTGCGGGCGGCGTTGGGGTTGACCTTGAGGAACTGCTCGCCAGCGTCCTCGAAGGTGACGCCGTAGATGCGCAGGTTCCTGACGTCGGCGCCACCGTCGAGCGGTGACACGTGAATCAGGTGATCGACCGCGCGCCGCAACGTGATGTGGGCGATGGTGATGTCAGAGGTGGAGATGTTGATGAGCTCGGGGGTGGTGTAGGTGCCATCGAGGATCACGCTGGCGGCGTCGTCGTTGGCCGAGCGCAGCGTGACGCTGTTGCTCTGGAAGGCGAGTCGCCCGACCGGGTAGGTGCCAGGCATGAGGACGATTGTGCTGTCGGCGCTGGCGCGGGCGACGATCGACGGCAGCATCGCGGCCTGTGACGGCGTCACCGTCACCACCGTGCCGGTCGGCGCTGGCAGCGGCCAGCAGATCGCGCTGTCGCCCCTGAACAGCTCGGCGTCCGCGGGCGCGCCGCCGTCGGGGCCACCATCGCGCTCGCCGCCCCCACCGCCGCCGCAGCCGACGCCGAGCAGCGTGACGGCCATCGCGACGGTGAGGCGCCAGCGCAGCATCGACCGCTACTGCACGCGGATGCTGCCCTGGACCCAGGACACGCCGCCGCGATCGTCGTGCACCACGGCGATCAGCTTGACCGGGCCCTGGCCGCCCGGCGCCTGGTACTTGGTCTCGGTCTTGGGCGGCTCGGTGCGCGCGACCGCGATGTCACCAGCGGGGCTGGTGTACCAGGCCACGAACAGCGACTCCGTGGTGGCGCCGTTCCTGGGCGCGGGCAGCGTCTCGGTGGAGCTGGGATCGACCACCGCGGTCAGCATGTGGTCCTTGGACTCGGGCGCCACCGTGATGGTGTCGAGGGCCTGACCGTCGAAGCGCAGGTTGCTGATGATGGGGTTCTGGTTGGGCGTGGTCGAGCGCGACACCGTGAGGCGCTTGATGGTGATCTGGCACTCGCCGCTGGCCTTGCCGTCGCTGGAGAAGCTCTCGGCGCAGGCCATCAGGGTGTCCTTGGGGCCGACGATGTGGGTCACGATGACCTGGCCGGCGTCACCCGCGGGGCGCCCGGTCAGCGCACGCTCGGGCAGCACGTAGTCGGCGCTGGCGTCGACGCTGGCCAGGCAGATCTTGGCCTCGGGCTGGACCGCGCACAGCACCGGGGCGGCGGTCAGGTTGGCGCTGGCGCAGGTCTGCGCGGTCTCGCCAGGGTCGGTCACGCAGATGAACCAGGCGCTGTCGAGGTCGCGGGTGCCGGCGCGCGGGTCGATGACCAGCGCCTCCAGGTGCACGCTGGTGCCGGGCGCGGCCTCGGGCTTGTCGGCGCGGATGGCGATGGTGCGCAGGCGATCGACGACCGAGGTCGAGCCGAGGTCCTCCCCGCAGCCAGCGGTGGCGAGGGCGGGGGCGACCAGCGCGAGGCATCCGAGTCCGAGGTAGGCGACGAGGCGACGGGAGAGGATCATGTGCAGGCTCTGATGAAAGGGGTATCCGAAAAGACGCGCCGCAGCCAGTGCTCGTTGCCGCTACGGGGCGAAGCTGCCGACGGCCAGCGCGGCGACCTGAACCGGCAGCGGTTTCGGAGTGTTACCCGAGGTGCGGCGCAGCTCGTCGAGCCACTCCAGGTTGGCGCGGGCGCCCTTGTGGTCGGGGTCGATGGCCAGCGCCTTCACGAAGGCGGTCCGGGCGTGATCGAGGTCGCCCTTCTGGTACAGCGCCAGGCCCAGGTTGAAAGGGTAGGCGGCCTGGGTGGGGGCCAGCGTGGCGGCCTCGTCGAAGGCCAGCGCGGCGCCGTCGAGATCCCTGGCGCGCATGCGCAGCACGCCGAGGTTGGAGTGCGCGGGCGCGAAGCGTGGGTGCTCGCTGAGCGCGGCGTCGAGCGCGCGCTCGGCGTCGTCGTCCCGACCGAGCTGCACCAGCGCGGCGGCCAGGTTGTTGGCCGCGGGCGGGAACCAGGGGTCGGCCGCCACCGCGCGCTCGCCGTACTCGGCGGCGCGGGCATAGTCGCCGCGCACGTAGTGCACCAGCGACAGGTCGTACAGCGCGACCGGGTTCTTCGGCTCCAGCCCCAGCGCGCGCTCCAGGTAGACCAGCGCGCCCCTGAGGTCGCCGGCCACGGCGCTGACCACGCCCAGGCCGAGGTGGCCGGCGGGATCGTCGGCGTCGCGCCGGAGCAGCTGATCGAACGACTCCGCGGCCTGGGTCAGCCGCCCCGCCTTGACGTGCAGCGCGCCCAGCAGCTGGTGCTCGATGCGTCCGAGGCCGCGCTGGGTCAGCAGGCGCAGCTGATCGCGCGCCAGGTCGAGCTGCCCGGTGCGCACCAGCACCCCGGCGTACAGCTGCCGGGTGCGCCGGTCCTCGGGCGAGCGCGCCAGCACCTGCTCGAGCTCGGCCTGCGCGGTGGCCTCGTCATGACGCCGCAGCGCCACCGCGGCCAGCCCCATGTGGGGTGCGCTGGCCTTGGGGTCGACCTTGGCCAGGGTCTCGAAGCCGGCCTGGGCCTCGGCGAGGTCGCCGGCGGCGTAGGCGTCGGCGGCCGCGCGCTGGCGCATCATCAGCTCGGGGTCGTCGCCGGCGCCCATGCTGGCGCCCGGCCCGGTGCGGCCGGCGCAGCCAGTCAGCAGCAAGCTCGCGAGCAAGGCAGCGTGGCGCTGGCGCATCTGGACCTCCAGGGACAGCAGGACAGCAGACAGAGACAGAATGGCGCACGGGGGGGCCGTGCGCCAGCAGGGCGCGACTACGGGGTGGGCGCGGGCGGCTCGACGGCGATGTCGGGCTGCGTCAGCTTGAACTCGGTGCGACGGTTCTTCTTGCGACCGCCGCCCGACTTGTTGTTGGCGATGGGGCGGTCGGGGCCGAAGCCGACCGCGGTCAGGCGGCCCTCGGCGATGCCCTTGCCCATCATGTAGTCCTTGACCGCCTGGGCGCGCTGCAGCGACAGCGTGATGTTGTAGTCACGCTCGCCCTGGTTGTCGGTGTGGCCGCCGATCTCGATGTTGATGTCCTGGAACTCGGCGAACACCTTGGAGGCCTGGTCGAGCAGCTTGAACGACTTCTTGTCGATCTCGGCCGAGCCGGTCTTGAAGTTGACGCCCTTGACCACGCCCGAGAACTTCTTCAGCTTGGCCGGGACCTTGTCCTTGCAGCCGTCCTGGTCCATGTAGCCGTTGAGGGTCTCCTTCTCGGTCGGGCACTTGTCGTCGGCGTCGGGGACGCCGTCGCCGTCGCCGTCGACGATCATCTCGGGCTCCGGCTCGGGCTCGGTCGCGGTCGGGACCACCAGGGCGGGGGTGGCCGCCACCGGGGCCGCGGTGCACATGGTCTCGGGCTCCTTGTCCTCGGACGGCGGCTGCTTCCTGGCCGCGATCATGATGATGGTCTGCGCTCCCGAGGCGAAGGCGCCCTTGGCCTCGAGGCTGCTGGCCGGGATGCCGCGCGCGGCCAGCGCGGCCACGATGGCCTCGGCGCGCTGCTGTCCGACGGCGCGCATCTCGTCCTCGGACTTCCCCTTGAGGGGCTCGGGGGCGATGATGACGCGCCAGGTGGCGACGTCCTGCTGCTTGCGCATGGTCAGCCCGATCTGGTCCAGCATGGCGTTCGACTTGCGGTTCAGCGTGGTGACCTTGTCCCACTGGAACGGCTGCATGATGCCGAGCTGGCCATCCTCGCCGAGCTCGGTCAGCACCTTGCCGCCGGTGTCCTCGCAGCCGTCGTCGTCCTTGACGCCGTTGATGGTCTCCTGCTGGTCGGCGCACTTGTCCTGCGCGTCGGGCACGCCGTCCTTGTCGTTGTCGAGCTCGGGGCAGCCGTCCTCGTCCTCGAAGCCGTCCATGTCCTCGGCCGCGATGCGGCAGGCATCGAGCTCGTCGGGCACGCCGTCGTTGTCGTCGTCGGCGTCGATGCAGCCGTCGTCGTCCATGTTGCAGTCCTTGTCCTCCGGCTCGAGGGGACACTTGTCCTTGGCGTCCACGATCTCGTCGCCGTCGGCGTCGGACTCGGTGTTGGGACAGCCGTCATTCTTGGACGGGGCCAGGCCGTCTTCCTTGGCCTTGGGGCAAGCGTCCTTGATGTCGGCGATGCCGTCGCCGTCATCGTCGGGATCGACGCAGCCGTCCTCGTCCTGGAAGCCGTCCTTGTCCTCGCGCTGGTCGGGACACTTGTCGATGGCGTCGGCGATGCCGTCGTTGTCATTGTCGAGGTCGGGGCAGCCGTCGGAGTCCTCGAAGCCGTCCTTGTCCTCGGGCATGTCGATGCACGAGCGATCCAGGTAGTCCTTGCCCTCGTCGGAGTCGTACACGCCGTCCTTGTCGGTGTCCTTGCGATCGGGCGCCCAGGTCAGGCCGCCGAAGGCGCGCCACTCCGGGGTGCCGACGCCGCGGATGAGGCCAGTGCCGCCGCCGGCGAGCAGCTGCACCGAGTTGCCGATGCGCAGCTTGAGGCCGGCGTCGACCTCCATCGGGCTGGAGTCGAGGTCGGCCGAGAAGCCGTTGCGCCCGAAGACCTCGGCGAACACGCTGACGGGCTTGGCGACCTTGTAGCCGAGCCCGGCGCCGTAGGTCAGCTCCTGCGAGATGTCGGTGGAGAACAGGGTGCGCGGGGCGCGGAAGATGGCGCCCAGGTTGGCGGCCAGCTGCAGCTTGCCCATCTTGTTCTCGATCAGCACGCGGGGGCGGAAGGTGGGCAGGTCCTCGCCGACGAAGTCCTTGCCGCCGCTGGTCGGCACCGTGACCACGGGCGCGGCGGCGACCGCGAGGCCGCCCTCGCCGGTGCCGTAGGCCATCCACTTGAAGGCCAGGCGCAGATCGCCCACGCCGGTGGTCTCGACGCCGCTGCCGGGCGCGCCGACCTCGTTGACGCCGTCACCCGACAGCGCCAGCACGACGGGCAACGCGAGGCCGAACTGGAACTTCTGCTTGAAGCCCAGCGAGGCCACGATGTCGGTCACCATCGAGCTGTCGATGACCTGCGAGCGGGTGCTCTCGAAGTTGTTGTTCTCGTCGACCTTGAGCACCGAGAAGCCGCCGCGCGAGGTCTGGAAGTAGGCGCCGATCGAGAACGCCATGTGGGCCTGCACACCGGCGCCCTCGACGGTGATGTAGCCCTGTGGACCAGCCGCGGGCTGGAAGTTCTCGACCGAGATGGCCTTGTCGAGCGACGGAGTCGTCTGCGCCAGGGCAGTGCTGGCGCCGAGCGCGAGGACAGAGACCACGAGCCACGGTTTACGCATGCAGGATATCCCCCGAGAGTGCGGCGCGAAGTAGTGGCCGAGGACGCCGCAGGCAACATTGAACCACACCGCGAGCCCTGCCCGCAATTGCCGGACTTGCGCCGAGGCAGCTGGCTGGGTAACATAACGCAGTGCGGCATGAGTCCACCTCAGTGGACGGGCCGTGCGACCACCGCATCATCACCTATTTCAGGGAGCCGTCCGATGAACGCAGCGCACACCTCCGAAGTCCTCCGCAACGGCCTCGCCCGGGTGCTCGATGTCTGGCGCGATCGCTTCGGGGGCGCCGAGGACCCGCTGTTCTGGGCGCTCAAGCTCAAGCTGGCCGACGTCGACCTGACCATCGACGCCCATGACGTGGCCAAGCAGGTGCCGGCGGCGCTGTCGGCCGAGGTCATGAAGTCGCACCGCGCGGTCAACGCCTACTTCGACAACGTGCGCTATGCGCTGCTTGATCCGCTGACCAAGGTGTGGGGCACGCTGGCCAACGCGCTGCGCGTCGCCGCCAACATCGACAGCGTGACCGAGCGCCAGCGCCAGACCTTCGTGTTCCCGGCCGAGTCGCTGGCGACCTTCTTCCGCGCCGCGCACCACGACATCAAGGTGGCGGACGCGCTGTGGCACACCTTCAAGCCGATGCCGTCAGCCGACTGCCAGATGCTGGGCGCGCTGTTCAACGTCCACATCGACGTGCGACTGGATGGCCAGACCGTGGTCAACATCGTGCGCGTGCTCGGCAACGAGGGGCCGCTGACCGGCGAGGAGTCGGAGGCGTTCGCTACCCTGAAGAACACCGGCCTGGTCAACGCGGCGTTCAGGGGGCTGCGCGGGCAGGGCTGAGAAGAGCGGCCCTCCGCTAGAACTCGCCGCGGACTCCCAAGGACGGGATGATCGGTAGCCCGCTGACCTGGCTGCGCTTGGAGTAGTCGAAGTTGTAGAAGTAGCCCTCGGGGTTCAGGCGCGAGTAGGCGTTCTGCACGTCGAGGTACAGCGACAGCGCCCAGGTGCGGAACTTCCACTCCTTGTCGAGGCGGACGTCGAGCTGGTGGAAGGCGTCGGCGCGCTCGCTGTTGGAGCGGCCCGGGATGGGGATGTAGACGTCCCCGTCGGCGTCATAGATGGCGCCCACCGCGGGCGTCTGCGGGTTGCCGCTGACGTAGCGCCAGCGCGCGCCCAGCTGCCAGCCCTTGCCCCACTTGCGGCTGGCCACCAGCGTGACGATGTGGGTCTGGTCGAAGTCGAACAGGCGGTAGTCCTCGCCGGGGCGATCCTTGCGCTCGCTGCGCGACAGCGTGTACGAGATCCAGGCGAAGAAGTTCTTGGTCAGCTCGCGCCGGATGAGCAGCTCGCCGCCATAGATCCGGCCGACGCCCTCGTTGTTGTAGCCCTCCTGCGTCAGCTTGCCGTCGCGCAGCGTCAGCACGCTGGAGCGCACCAGCGTGTCCCACAGATACTTGTAGAAGAAGCTGGTATCGACGCTCCAGTGCGCGGGCAGCTTCTGCTCCAGGCCGACGGTGACGTGCAGGGCCTGTTCGCCACGCGCCAGCGGGTTGCCGAAGGCCTCGTCGATCTCCCACGGCTGCGTGGGCTGGGTGAACACGCCGACGCCGCCCTTGAGCAGGGTCTGCTTCGAGGCCTCCCAGCGCCCGTTGAGGCGCGGGCTCATGGTGACCTGGTCGCCGAAGTGCACGTACTCGAGGCGGGATGACGGGAACAGCGTCAGCGTCTTGCCGACCTTGAGCTCGAGCTCGCCGTAGATGGCGGGGGTGAAGTCGAAGGTGCTCTGCTCGGTGACCAGGATGTCCTGGCCGGTCAGCGGCTGGGCCGGGAACTCGCCCTCCTGCGGCGGGCGTGGCGACTTGACGAAGAGGTCGTAGGGCACGAGCTGGTGCTCGTAGCCGAAGGTTCCCTTGGCGATGGCATCGAAGCGGTGCGTGACCTCGGCGCGCAGGCCGGTGAAGACGGCGTCGAGGTTGAACTCGAACGCGCCGCCGAGCGAGAAGTCGAACTGCGTGACGCCCAGGCCGGCCGCCAGCGACAGATCGGTGCGCCGGGACAGCTTGCGATTCCAGATCGCGTGCGTGCGGATGAAGCCGATGTGGTTCGAGATGGCGCCCTTGACGGCCGGATCGACCTCGGCGGGATCGTCGAACAGCAGGCGCAGCCGATCGTCGCTGCCGAAGAACAGCACGGTCAGATCGCCGCCCGCGACCTTGGGGTGGTTGTACAGCGCCTGGTAGTCGTAATAGACCGGCGCGCTGGTGAAGTCGAAGCCGGCGTCCTCGGGCAGGATGAGCCCGAGGTAGGCGTCGACATAGCTGCGCCGCGCCGCCAGCGCCAGCGAGCCCTTGCCGACCGGCCCCTCGACCAGGAAGTTGGCGTCGATGAAGTCGGCCTCGACATAGCCGGTCCACTTGCGCTTGGGCGCGCGGGTCGCGATGTCGATGATGCCGCCCGTGGCGCGGCCATAGCGGCCCGAGTAGTTGCCGGCCAGGAAGTCGACCTTGCTGAGGATGTCGCTGTTGATGATCGAGGTCAGGCCGCCGAAGTGATAGACCAGCGGGACCCAGAAGCCGTGCAGGTACACGGCCGAGTCCTCGGGGGCCGAGCCGCGGATGATGATCTGACCGTTGTTGAAGGGCGGCCGCGCCACGCCGGGGAAGTTCTCGACCGCGCGCACGGCGTCACCCTGCACGCCGGGGATGCGCACGATCTCCTGCAGCGTGATGGTCTTGCGCGCGACCTCCTCGCGACGCGGCCGGGTGCGCACCGTGGTGGTGTAGTCATCGTCCTCGGTGGCGCCGATCGAGGTCTGCTTGGCCAGGCGGTACTCGACGGTGATCTCTTCACCCTCGGTGATCTTCTCGTCGATCTGGCTGGCCACGAAGCCCTCGGGTGGGGTCAGCTCGACGGTGACCACGCCGGGCGGCAAGTCAGGCACCTCGAAGGCGCCGTCATCGCCGGTGACGGCGGCGCCGATGGGCGTGCCCTCCGGGCTGACGACGTCGATGGTGACGCCGGCGACCGGGGCGCCGACCTCGTCGAGGATGCGGCCCTTGAGGGCGCCGCGGGTCGACTTCACCTCGACGACCTTCTGCTCCAGCTTGAAGGAGTATTCGTAGACGATGCGGATCGGGATGGCCTTGCCGGCCTTGGTCGCGGGCGCGAACTTGAACTGGCGCACCGCGGCGACCGCGGCCTCGTCGAAGCCGTTGCCGACCGGGGTCGGCACCTTGACGTCGGTGATCTCGCCGGTCGCCGACAGCGTCAGCTCCAGCCGCACCGTGGCCTCGAGGCCCTGCGCGGCGGCCTCGGGTGGGTACACCGCCTCGACCTGCTCCAGCAGCTGGGGCGGCACGATGGCGTTCGGGTCGGGTGGTGGTGCCGGCGCGGGTGTGGGACCGGGTGCAGGCGTCGGGGCAGGAGCCTGCGCGCGGCCAAGCCGGGGCAGGAGGACCAGGGCGGCGAGCCCTGCGAGGACGATGCGGCGCATGCGTGAGGGGGTGTAATCCAGTCCGAGGTGGCGTGTCACTCGT
>JADYYK010000130.1 GCA_020853705.1 Deltaproteobacteria bacterium | reverse complement strand
CGCTGCGCGGGCGCCCGGGCGAGAAGTACATCCTCGGCGGCCACAACGTGTCGTACCGCGCCTTCGCCAACACCGTCAGCGAGCTGGCGGCCGTGCGCGCGCCGCGCTGGGAGGTGCCCACCGCGCCGTTCGCCAAGGTCGGCGCCCTGATGGAGTGGGTGTCCGATCACATCACCAAGAAGCCGCCCATGATGGTCGACAAGAGCCTGCGCTACTCGACCGAGCGCTACCTGTACTGCGACATCGGCAAGGCGCGCCGCGAGCTGGGCTACCAGCCGGGCCCGTTCCAGGAGGCCATCCAGGAGGCCGTGACCTGGTTCAAGACCGGCCGCGACCAGAAGCTGTCGGCGCGGGGCTGAGATGGCGGCCACGGACGCGCTCACCGCACCCTACGTCCTCGAGTACACCTACCGGCGCAGCGTCGGCCCGGTGCTGGGCCGCTTCCTGACCGGGCTGCGCGCCGGGCGCATCGAGGGCAGCCGCAGCGCCGCGGGCAAGGTCCAGGTGCCGCCCAGCGAGCATGATCCCGACACCGGCGCCCCGACCACCGAGTTCGTCGAGGTCGGGCTCGCCGGTGTGGTGACGACGTGGTCGTGGGCGACCGCGCCGCGCCCGGGTCAGCCGCTGGCGCAGCCCTTCGCGTGGGCCCTGATCAAGCTCGATGGCGCCGACAGCGCCCTGCTGCACGCGGTCGACGCCGGCGCCCCCGAGAAGATGAAGACCGGCATGCGCGTCAAGGTGCGCTGGCAGGCCGAGCGCACCGGCGCCATCACCGACATCGCCTGCTTCGAGCCGGAGGCCCCATGAGCGACGCCAGCAAGCCGGCGAAGAAGGATGCGGATGGCGAGGTCCGCCGCATCAAGGCCCCCGTCAAGCTCGACTACACCGTGACGGCCGGGCTGGCGCTGTCGCGCTTCCTGAAGGGCGTCACCGCCGGCAAGCTGCTCGGCCAGCGCTGCGGCGTGTGCAGCAAGGTCTATGTGCCGCCGCGCGGCGGCTGCCCGACCTGCGGCGTCGGCATGGGCGAGCAGGTCGAGGTCAAGGACACCGGGACCCTGACCACGTTCTGCATCGTCAACGTGCCCTTCGAGGGCCAGACCATGAAGCTGCCCTACGTCTACGGCCTCATCGCGCTGGACGGGGCGGACAACGCGCTGCACCACCTCATCCTGGCGCCCCCCGAGGAGGTCCGCATGGGCATGCGCCTGCGCGCCGAGTGGGTACCACCCGAGTCGCGCCCGGCCTCGATGGAGGCCATCCGCTGGTTCGTCCCCACCGGCGAACCCGACGCGCCCTGGGACAGCTACAAGGAGCACCTGTGAGCCCGCGCGAGATCGCCATCGTCTCGTACGCCTCGCTGCTGGCCGTCCCTGGCGAGCCACAGCGCGACGAGGTCGAGCTCTTGCTCCCCGTCGTCACCGAGGCCGTCGCGCGCTCGGGAATTCCCAAGCGCGAGCTCGGCTTCACGGTGTCGGGCAGCTGTGACTACCTGGGCGGACGGCCGTTCTCGTTCGTGATGGCGCTCGACGCCATCGGGGCCTGGCCGCCCATCGCGGAGTCGCACGTCGAGATGGACGGCGCCTTCGCCCTGTACGAGGCCTGGGTGCGCCTGCAGTGCGGCGACGTCGACTCGGCGCTGGTGTACGCCTTCGGGCGCTCGACCCAGGGTGACCTCGGGCGCGTGCTGGCGCAGCAGCTGGATCCTTACACGCTGTCGCCGCTGTGGCCCGACGACACCGCGCTGGCGGCGCTGCAGGCGCGCGCGCTGCTCGACCGGGGCCGCGTCAGCGAGCGCGACTTCGCGGCGGTGGCGGCGCGCACCCGTGGCGGCGACGCCGACGAGCTCGTGCAGCGGCCCTACACGGTGGCGCCGCTGCGCGCGCACGACCGCGGCACCGTGGCCGACGGCGCGGCGGCCGTGGTCCTGGCGGCCGGCGACCTGGCGCGCAAGGTGTGCAAGCGCCCGGCCTGGATCCGCGGCATCGATCACCGCATCGAGCAGCACCAGCTCGGGCAGCGCGACCTGACCCGCTCGGTATCGACCGCGCTGGCCGGCGAGCGCGCCGGCGTCGGCAAGGGCCCCGTGGACGTCGCGGAGCTTTACGCACCGTACACACATCAGGAGCTGATTCTCCGTGAAGCGCTGGGACTCGGTGAAGGTGTCGAGGTGAATCCCTCGGGCGGCGCGCTGGCCGCACACCCGCTGATGGTGGCCGGGCTGTCGCGCTTCGGCGAGGCCGCCGAGCGCATCATCGACGGCAGCGCCAATCGCGCCGTCGCCCACGCCACCTCGGGCCCCTGCCTGCAGCAGAACCTGGTCGCCGTCCTGGAGGCCGCGCCATGAGCGGGCGTGCCTGTGCCATCACGGGAATCGGCCAAACCAAGCACGCCAGCAAGCGTGACGACGTCTCCATCGCCGGGCTGTGCCGCGAGGCCGCCCTGCGTGCACTGGAGGACGCCGGCCTGAGCTTCGCCGACATCGACGCCGTGGTCATCGGCAAGGCGCCCGACATGTTCGAGGGCGTCATGATGCCCGAGCTGTACCTGGCCGACGCGCTGGGCGCGGTAGGCAAGCCCATGATGCGGGTGCACACCGCCGGCAGCGTGGGCGGCTCGACCGCGATCGTCGCCGCGCACCTCATCAGCAGCGGCGTGCACGAGCGCGTGCTCACGGTCAGCTTCGAGAAGCAGTCCGAGAGCGACGCCATGTGGGCGCTGTCGCACAAGTACCCGTTCCAGCCGCCGCTGATGGCGGGCGCGGGCGGCTTCTTCGCGCCCATCGTGCGCAGCTACATCAAGCGCTCGGGCGCCCCCCTCGACACCGGGATCGCAGTGGCGGTGAAGGATCGCCTGCACGCGCTGAAGAACCCGTATGCGCACCTGACCCTGCCCGAGATCTCGAACGACATGGTCAAGGCGTCGCCCATGCTGTGGGATCCCATCCGCTACCTGGAGACCTGCCCGTCGTCGGACGGCGCCTGCGCGCTGGTGCTGACCTCGGCGCAGGCGGCGCGCCGCGCCCCCGGCAAGCCGGCCTGGGTGCGCGGGACCTCGATGCGCACCGAGCCCGCGGTGTTCGCCGGCCGCGACCAGGTGTCGCCGCGCGCCGGGCGCGAGTGCGCCGCCGACGTCTACCGGCAAGCCGGCGTGAGCAACCCCAGCAAGCAAATCGACGTCGCCGAGATCTACGTGCCGTTCTCCTGGTTCGAGCCGATGTGGCTCGAGAACCTGGGCTTCGCCGAGGTCAACCAGGGCTGGCAGAAGACCATGGACGGCAGCACCGCGCTGGGCGGCGCGCTGCCCATCAATCCTTCGGGCGGCGTCCTGTCGTCGAACCCGATCGGCGCCTCGGGCATGTTGCGCTTCGCCGAGGCGGCCATGCAGGTGCGCGGCCAGGCCGGCGCGCACCAGGTCGACGGCGCCAGGATGGCGCTCGGTCACGCCTATGGTGGCGCGTCGCAGTTCTTCTCCATGTGGATCGTCTCCAGCGAGCGGGAGTAGGGGAGTCGCAAATGGGCTACAACATCGCAGACCTGTTCGAGAGCGTGGTCGACACCGTCCCTGACAAGACCGCCCTGGTCAGCGGGGAGACCCGGCTGACGTTTCGCGAGTTCGACGCGCGCATCAACCAGTTCGCGCACGCGCTGGCGGCGCGCGGCGTCGGCCCCGGCGACAACATCGGCCTGCAGGTCTACAACGGCCCCGAGTTCCTCATCGCCATGCTGGGCGCCTTCAAGCTGCGCGCGGTGCCCATCAACATCAACTACCGCTATGTCGACGAGGAGCTGACCTACCTCTACAAGAACGCCGACCT
>JADYYK010000129.1 GCA_020853705.1 Deltaproteobacteria bacterium | reverse complement strand
GGCAACTGCACCATCATCCTGACGTTCAACCCTGTCGCTCCCGGTGGAAGCCGGACGGCCACGTTGAACGTGAGCGCCAGCCCCGGCGGCTCACCGTCGACGACCCTCAATGGCGACGGCGCTTGTGTGCCGATCATGTGCCAATCCATCGGCGCGGATTGCGGCGAAGTCCCCGACGGATGCGGGAACGTGATCAATTGCGGAAGCTGTGGGCTACCCACGTCCTGCGGCGGCGGTGGAGTGCCGAACCACTGCGGCTGACGAGTCCGATCCCTAGACCAGCAGGTCGAGCAGCTCCTCGGGCGCCGCCAGCACGCGGTCGGCGCCGGCGGCCTCGAGCTCGGCGCGGCCGCGGAAGCCCCAGGCGGCGCCGAGGGCGCGGATCCCGGCGGCCTTGGCGGTCGCGATGTCGATGTGGCTGTCGCCCAGCAGGGCGCAGGCGTCCGCGGGGACGCCGAGAGCGGCGATGAGCTCGCGGGCGGAGGTCGGGTCGGGCTTGCGCGGGGTGCCGGGGCGTTCGCCGCGCACGGCGACGAAGGGGTGCGCGCCGAGCAGCGCGGCGACCAGGGTGCGCGTGGGTTCGTCGGGCTTGTTGGACAGCACGGCGGTGGGGACGCCGCGCGCCGCCAGGGTCGCCAGCAGCGCGGGGACGCCGGGGTATGGGCGGGTGCGCTCCATGATGCCGGCGGCGTACTCGTGGCGATAGCTGCCCAGCAGGGCGTCCCAGAAGGCGGGCGGGCGCGCGGCGGCCGTTGGCCCGACGGCGCGCTCGGCCAGCAGGCGCACGCCGTCGCCGATGAAGTGGCGGTAGGCGGCCAGCGGGTGCACCGGGGCGCCGTGCGCGGCCAGGGCGCGGTTCATCGCCGCGCCGATGTCGTCGAGCGAATCGACCAGGGTGCCGTCGAGGTCGAAGATGATGGCGCGGAGCACGCCCGAGACTACATCGGCGGGCGCGACCCGCTGAAGCGCTGGATGGTGTGGCAGTTCTCCAGCGTGCCGCAGTCGGGGCTGCCGTTGGTCGCGGTGGTGTAGTCGAGCGTGCCCTGGATGGCGTCGCCGACCACGGTGCCGGTGGCGAACACCTTGCGGGTGTAGGTGCAGGCGTTCTGCATCTCGGCGCGGGTGCCGATCAGCACCAGCGAGAAGGCGCCCGCCGCGTCCACCGTGCCGGTGAAGGTGCGGCTGCCGGTGGCCAGCATGACCAGCCCGCCGGTGATGCCGGTGATCTCGGCGGTGACGGCCGAGCCGGCCTGCACCACCGTCAGCGGCACGCCGGAGCTCATGGCGTTCTCCATCCAGTTGGCGTAGCCGCAGCCGTTGGCGCCGTTGGTCACCGCCAGCATGTAGTTGCCTGCCATGTTCTTGGGCGCGGCGTCGGGACCGGCGTCGACGATGGTGACGGAGCCGTCGCGCACGGGCACTTCGAAGTCGTCGTCGCCGCAGCCGGCCACGCCCAGCGTCAGCGTCGCCAGCAGCACCACCCGGCTGCCCACCTGTCGCATGATTCCCCCAGCTGCACTTGACATCGCGCTCGCACTCCTACGGCCAGCCCGATCTTACCTCGCCCCGGGCATCGCCAGCCAGCGCAGCGTGCTGAGGCCGGGCAGGAACAGGTAGGCCCCCGCACGCACCGAGACGAAGCGCGGCATGCCGCCGAGGCGGCGCCGGTAGGGGTGCTCCGGGATGGTGACCTGGGTCACCGGGGGCTCGCGGCCCGGTTCGGGGCGCGCGTGCGGATCGGAGTCGCCGGTGATGGGGTCGCGATCGGCGTGCAGCCCCTCGAACTTGGGGTTGATGATCCAGGTCTGCTGGATGAACTCGAACTGGCGCCGCAGGCTGGCGTTCAGGGCCAGGAAGTGCACCCCGCGGCGGCCGCTCGCCTCGTGATACATGCGACCGCGACGCAGCAGACGGTGGCGCTGCACCACCTGCAGCGACTCCACCGGATCGGGGCCCTTGGCGTCGCGCGGGTTGGCGCGCCGGATGTGCGACGCGATGGGGCAGCGCAGGCCGCGCGGATCGGTCTCGGCGAAGCGGAAGTCGTTGTTGCGCAGCGGGTCGGCGCCCAGCGCGGGGTCGTCACGCTCGGGCGCCAGCATCAGCGGCGCGCCGCTGGGCCAGCGCCCCATGCACTTGGCGGCCAGGTAGTCGGCCAGCGCCGGGTCGGGGCGGCCGCTCTCGCGCTCGGCGGCCTCGGCGAAGAAGGTCTTGAAAGCGTCGACGTGCTGCTCGAGCTTGCGATAGACCAGAAAGCTGCCGTTGCGCCCGAGGTCGTGGCGCCCGGGCGCCGCCGCCGCCGGCAGGCCAGCCGAGGCCGGGCTGGCCGCGACGCTGGGGCTGAGCGGCAGCTTGCCGTACTGGTTGGGATAGCCGAGCACGAACTCGCCGGCGCGCACCAGGTCCTGCCCGGGCAAGAGCGGCGCCGGGTCGCCCTCGAGGGCGGGCTGCGAGATGCCGTCGCGGAAGCCGAAATGTTCGCGGTCGCCCTCGCGCGGGATGGTGTGCTGCTCGGCGACGACGTCGAAGCCGGCCAGGGCGTCGGCCCAGTCGGCGCGCAGCAGGCGCAGCGGCTCGGCGCCGCGCGCATACAGCCCGAGCCAGACGTCGATGCCCCCGTCGCCGCCATCGCCGCGGCCACCGAACTCCCAGGCCTCGGGCGCGCTGTCGCCGGTGTCGCCCAGGATGCGCGCCCGATCGGGCGTCGCGATGCCCTCCTGGAACTCCAGCGGGAAGCTGGCCAGGGCGTCGTCGCCCAGGCCCAGGCTGCGCAGGCCGCGCGCGGTGAAGGCCAGCTGCACGCGCGACTCGGCGCGCGGCCCCAGCAGGCGCGCCGCGGTCGACGTCAGCGCCAGCTCGTCGGCCAGCGCGGCCAGCGCGACGCGCGCGGCGCCGAGGTCGCGGATGCGCAGGAACAGGAAGCGCGCGTGCGGACAGTCGCCGAAGCCGCGCAGCAGGAGGCCCTGGATCTCGTCGAGCTCCAGCCCCCCTGCCCCCGTGCTCGTGCTCGTGCCCATGGTGTCAGACCTCCTCGAGCCAGCGCTGCGACTCGACCTCGCCGAGCTCGCCGCCAAGGCCCCGGCGCACCGCCGCGTCGCCGTGCACGTTGGGGATCGACGCGTCGGGGCAGCTCGAGTACCAGACCTGGGTGTGCAGCTGGTGCTTGCGCGTCCAGTTCTTGAAGGCCTCCTCGTCCTCGGCGCCCTTCCAGAGCAGGAAGTCGGTGCGCGGGAAGCCCTCGGTGTTGCTCCAGATCCCGGTCAGCCCCTTGGCGGCGCGATCGATGAAATCGCCGAGGTAGCTCTCCCAGCTGCCGTCGAAGTTGGACAGGAACAGCACGCGCCGATCGGGCAGGATGACCCAGCGCGCGAAGTGGATGCTGGGGATGCCGCCCAGGTCGCCGACGTTGTCGCGCAGCCGCGCGATCAGGCCGACCACGCGCAGCACGTTGGTGATCACGAACATGCGCAGCCGCCCCGGCTTGATGGTGACCAGGTGGGTCAGCTGGTTCTGGGTCTGCCAGTCCTCCTCGTGGGTCAGCTGCGGATCGAAGCGCACCGGCTGGTGATAGACGTCGGGCGGCTCGCTGCGCTCCAGGCGACGCAGGCGCAGCAGGAACAGCGGCGCCGCCACCAGCAGCGCGGGCAGCGCCAGCAGCGCCAGCGGCAGCGCCAGCAGCAGCGCGCCCACGATCCGCCCGATGCGCCCCGCCGAGCCCGCGGTGGGCGGCCCATGCTCGGACGGCGCCAGCGCCAGGCCGGGCTCGCGCTCCTGGGCGCGCTGGAGCCACTCGCGCAGGCCGCGGCGGAGCTCGGTCGCGCTGCGCTTGCGCGCCGCCGGCCCCAGCTGATCGAGGTACTGGCCAGCCAGCTGGTGCAGCCGGCGATCGTTGGCCACCGCCTGCACGGTGTGGTCGGGATAGCCCTGGTAGAAGGCCGCCGCCGGCAGGGTGTGCGCCGCCAGCCAGGCGCGCTGTGCGGCGGCCTCGGCGGGCCAGCCGGCGCAGCAGCCATAGATCGCATCCAGCCGCGACCCCGCGCTGAGCCCGAGCTCGGTCAGCCAGCCGCCCTGGCTGCCGTCATGGTTGGCCTCCAGCACCAGCAGCACCGGCGCCGTTGCCGCCGGGGTCGCCCGGGGCAGCAGCACCCAGCGCGCGAAGTGCGTGGTCGCGCGTGGGAACGGCGCCCGCCCGGCGTCGACCTCGTCCGACACCGTGTGCAGCACGCCCTGCAGCATCTCCAGGCGATCGTCCCGCACCGGCGTGACCACGGTCAGCGCGCGCGCCATCAGCCGGCTCCCCCCGGGGCCACGCCGGGCACCATCGCAACCGCCAGCCGGTCGGGGCGCGCCACGTCGCGCGCCGCCATCTCGGCCTCGGCGCGCGCACACAGCTCGGCGCCGTCGCCGCCGCCCAGCAGCTTGCCGCGCTGCCAGCGCACGCTGGCGGCCCAGATGGCCATCTCCAGCCCGTCGAGCTCGCGCTCGGCCGTGGCCCACTCGCTGGCGCAGCGCGCGTCGTCGCCCAGCGCCCGCGCCGCCGCGCCCGCGACCACACGGGCGATCACGCGCCCCGCCGGGTGCGGCGTGCGCCGCAGCCAGCGCGCCGTGGCCCGCGCCCCGGCCGCCGCGCGCTTGCGCTCCGGCGCCGACGCCGCGGGGGATGACGCCACCGCGGCCTGGATGCGCCCGCGCAGCTGCTCCAGCAGCAGGCGGTTCGACGGCGCCAGGTGCAGCAGCGAGCGGCGCAGCTGCGGCTCCTCCGCGGCCAGCAGCGCCTGCGCGCGCGCGGCGTCGCCCTGGTACAGCGCCAGATCGCAGCGCGACACCAGCGCGAACATGTGCTGCAGCTGGTAGTGATCGCGCGCGGCGCCCCACTCCTCGATGGCGGCGGCGACCTCGGCCTCGCCCTCGGCGGCCTGGTCGCGCATCAGCCACGGCGTCGCGAAGACCACGCGGAAGATCACCGAGGCGTAGCGATCACCGCGACGGATGGCGGCCTCGACCAGCGCGGGCAGCCGGCGCGACAGCTCGGGCCAGTCGCCGAGCTGGTTGAGCGCCATGCAGCGGAACATGTCGACGGTGTTGAGCTCGAAGTCGATGGCGCTCTCGTGCGCCAGGTACAGCGACATGGCCTCGCTGAGGCGCTCGTGGGCGCTGCGCCAGCGGTTGTGACAGCCGAAGTCGATCAGGCCCTGGGTGGTGTACAGCACCGAGGTGGCCTGCGGCGTGGGGTGCTCGGCGACCAGCGCCTCCAGGTTGGCCAGCAGCCTGGTGGCGCGGCGCGTGCGCGCCTGCACCGCCAGCAGATCCGCCTCCAGCGCGATGGCGCGCACCACGCGCGACGGCTCGCCCAGGCGCAGCGCGGCCAGGATGAAGCGGGTGCAGAAGTCGGCCGAGCGGAACACGTCGACGTTGGCCAGCCCCAGCGCGACGCCCTCGCAGACGTCCACCCGGGTGAGCTCCAGCTGCGGGATCTGGCCGAGGTCGCGGCGCCGCCAGCCCAGGCCGCGCAGCCACAGCCAGGCCCGCCGCAGCAGCATGCTGGCCAGCGCGCGTCCCGGCGTGCGCGCCAGGCGCATGCCGAGCTGTGACAGCACCAGGCGCGTGGCCTCCAGCCCCTCGGCCATGTAGCCCCCGCGCAGCAGGGCGTCGGCGGCGCGGCGGCGCAGCTCCAGCGCGGTGGTGGCGTCGGACTCCTGCGCGGCCAGCGCGAACTCCGACGAGGCCTCGACCGGGCGGCCGGCGCGGCCCAGCGCGTGGCCCAGCGCGGTGCGCAGCTTCTGGCGCGCCTCGGGGGTGTAGGTGCCGAGCTCCAGCGCCAGCCGGTACAGCTCGGCGGCGCGGTCGAAGTCCAGCGTCGCGGTGGCCTCCTCGGCGGCGCGCCGGGCGTACTCGGCGGCGCGGTCGCCCTCGCCTGCGCCGCGCCAGTGCCGGGCCAGCCGCTCGGCGCTGGCCTGCCCGGTCAGCGCGACCGCGATGGCGCGGTGGTGGCGGCGCAAGCGGTCGGGCGCCAGCCGGCCCAGCAGCGACTCGCGGATGCGGTCGTGGTAGGGCTCGACCAGATCGTCGGCGCGACCGCCGACCGCGCGCACGAAGCGCTGCGTGCGCAGGTGGCGGATCTGACGCGGCACCTCGTCGCCGGGCAGCCCGGCGGCGGCGCCGGCGACGCGCAAGGTCACCGGCTCGCCGGCCACCGCGATGACCTCCAGCGCGGTGCGCGCGTCCTCGGGCAGCTCGCCGAAGCGCTCCGCCAGCACCTCGTCGAGCCCCTTGCCGAGCGCCTCGTCGCTGTCGCGCCCCTGCAGGTAGCGCGTCAGCTCCAGCAGGAAGAACGGGCTGCCCGCGGCCTCGCGCGCGATCCGCGCGGCCAGCGCGCGAACGGCCTGGGCGCTGGCGCGCTGCTCCGGTCCGCTGCCCTCCTCGGACGGGCCCCCGCCCAGGTGCGCGGCGGCCAGCGCGGCGGCCTCCTCGGCGCCCAGCGGCCCGACCTCGATGACCTGGCGATCGACGTCCATGCGCCGCACCAGCGCCTCGGCGGTCTCGGCGCCCTCGCGCCGCGCCGACAGGAGCAGCAGCAGGCCGGGCGGATCGGGCGCGCGCATCAGATCGGCCAGCAGGTTCACGGTGTCCCCGTCGACCCACTGCAGATCGTCGATGAACAGCACCAGCGGGTGGCGATCCGCCATGCGCTGCAGCACCTGGCGCAGCGCGCTCCAGGCCCGGGTCCGGGTCTCCTGCGGATCGGCCACCGCCTTGCCGCGCGGCGCGTCCGCCACCGCGGGCACCCGCCCCAGCACCGGGAACAGCGTGGGCAGCAGCGCGGCGTCGCGCGGCAGCAGCGCCTGGGCGTCGATCGGCGCGAGCTGCATCCAGTGGCTGGACAGGTGATCGATCAGGCTGTCCATCGCCTTGTAGGGCACCGACTCGCGCTCGTAGCAGCGCCCCGCCAGCACCACGGTCTCGGGGCGACGCCGGCGCACCTCGCCCAGCCAGTGCGCGACCAGCGCGCTCTTGCCGATGCCCGAGGCGCCCGACACCAGCACCGCGGCGGCCTGCCCGCGGGTGATGCTGGTGAAGGCCTGCTCCAGCCTGGCCAGCTCGGCGCCGCGGCCGGCGAACTGGTTGTCGGGCAGCGTGGTCGGGCGCGACGCCCCGCGCTCCTCGACCGGGGCCCCGACCCGGCGCAGCGCCGCCAGGCCGGTGGGCCGCTCGCGCGGGTCGCGCGCCAGCAGCTCCACGCACAGCTCGTCGAGATCGCGCGGCACCTGCGGCACCAGCGCGCGCGGCGGCCGCGGCGAGTGCGTCTGCTTGTCCATCAGCACGCGCAGCGAGGGCCCGGTGAAGGGCAGCCGCCCGGTCAGCGCCTGGTACACCAGCGCGCCCACCGAGTACCAGTCGGCCGCGCCGGTCAGGCGGCTCTCACCGCCGGCCTGCTCGGGCGCCATGTAGCCCACGGTGCCGACCACGTTGCCCGATGAGGATCCGGTGGGCCGCGCCTCGATGGGCTCGATCTCGGCGACCAGCCCGAAATCCAGCAGCACCACGCGGCCCTTGCGCGTGATCATGATGTTCGACGGCTTGATGTCGCGGTGCACCTTGCCCGCCGTGTGCAGCGCATTCAGCCCCTGCCCGAGCTGCGGCAGCACTGCGCGCAGGCGGGCCTCGTCACAGGCCAGCCCGCTGCCAGGCGCCAGCAGGTGCGGCCCCGAGCGCGCCGCCCGGGTCGGCTGCGCCGGCGTCCCGGTCGCCGCCACCGGCGCCGGCGCCGGGGCCACGGTGTCGACCTCGCGCTCGAGGTCGCCGGTCGAGATGGTCTCGGCGAAGGCCAGCCCGCCGTCGTCCTGGCGCGGCGAGTGGCCGACGAACGACAGGAAGTCCTGCCCGTAGACCAGCTCCATGGTGAAGAAGCAGCGCGCGTCGTCGACCACCAGGTCGTACAGCGCGGCCAGGTTGGGGTGGCTGAGGTCGGCCAGGGCGCGGAACTCGCGCTTGAGGCGGTACACGGTGTCCGACCCCGGGTGGCGGATGGTCTTGAGCGCGACGCGCTGGCCACGCTCGAGATCCTCGGCCTCGTAGACCACACCCATGCCGCCGGCGCCGATGCGTCGCACCAGGCGGAACCGAGAGGTCCCCTGGAACTCCCCTGCCGCAGCCCCCACGGGGGGCATCGTAACATTCATGCTCACACGCCGCGCAGCCGGCGCGCCAGCCGCCCGACCGGATACACGATGAGGCGGATGCCATGGATGACGCCGCACGGGGTCAGGCCGCGCCCGGCGCGGAACGGCGTCATGTACCAGCTCGGCATGTCGATCTCGGTCGGCCCGTCGAGCTCGATGCGCGCCACCGCCAGCCAGTCCGGCTCGCCGCGCGGCTGCACCTCGAGGCGGAACCAGGCCTCGCCGGCGGCGGCGGCCTGCGCGAGCCGGGCGGTGCGCGGGCCGGTCCGGGGCCCCAGCCGTGAGCCGACCAGGCGCACGCGCGCCTTGCCGACGCCGTCGACCAGGTAGGGCGCCACGGTGTAGTAGGTGTTGTTGAGGTAGTCGTGCTGATCGGTCTCGCGCTTGGCCTTCTGTGTCGACAGGAACGACTCCAGCGAGGCCAGCAGCACATCCTGGTCGCCCGGGCCGGCGACCGCGGTCGGCTCGGCGTCGGCGCGGAAGCGGAAGCCGCCGCCCAGCCAGTCGGGCACCTCCTCGGGGCCGGCGTGCACCGACGCCGACAGCCGGGCCAGCACGAAGCCCGCCAGGCGCGCCGCGATGCGCTGCACCCGCGGGTCGGGCGCCGGGGTGGCGATGACGCGGCCGCGGAAGAACTGGCCATCGGGATGAAACACGCGCGCCCGGCGCAACAGGCCGCCCAGGAAGACGAACGGCGCCAGGACGACCCCGAGCAACGCCCCCAGCACCCCCCAGAGGTCCGTGCGCACGCCCTTTCATAACATGTAGAGTGGCGCAGATGTGCCGCAGCGGGCGCGCGCGCGTGGGCCGGGTCGTCATGGTGCTGGCGGCGGCGCTGTCGAGCGCTGGGTGTGACGACGCCCGACGACCGGCGGCGCCCGCCTGTGTGCTCGAGGCGCGCGACCCGGGCACGCTGGTCATCGCCGGCTCGGGCTCGGGGCTGGCGCTGCTGCGCGGCCTGGTGCGCCGCTACCAGGACAGCCACCCGGCGGCCCGCATCGAGGTCCCCGAGAGCATCGGCACCAGCGGCGGTCTGCGCGCCCTGCGTGACGGCGCCATCGACCTCGCCCTGGTGTCGCGCCCGCTGACCGAGGCCGAGCGCGCGGGGGTCACCGTGACGCCGCTGGCGCGCGTGCTGGCGGCGTTCGCGACCCGGGTCCGGGTCGAAGGCCTCGACGCCGCGGCGCTGGCCGAGATCTCCGCCGGCCAGCGCGCGCGCTGGCCCGACGGCACCCGGGTGGTGCCCTTCGTGCGCCAGGCCGGTGACAGCGCCAACACGCTGATCGCCAGCCACCTGCCCGAGGTCGGCCGCGCCATCGAGGCCGCGCTGGCCAGCGAGCGCCTGCCCGTGGCCTACACCGATCAGGAGCTGGAGGCCGCGCTGCTCAACGTCGACGGCGCCATCGGCCTCATCGACCTGGCGACCCTGCGCCTGGATGGCCCGGCGCTGCACGCGCTGGCGCTGGACGGCGTGGCCCCCGAGCGTGAGGCCGCGCTGGCCGGGCGCTATCCGCTGGTGACGCCGCTGGCGCTGGTGGCACGCGGCGATGCGCTGACGCCCGCGGCGCGCGGCTTCCTCGACTTCGTGGCCAGCGCGGCGGCGGACGACCTCTTCGTGGGCCCGGTGCTGCGCCCGCTGCCGGTGGGCGCAGATGGCCGATGATCTGGAGCGGCGGCTGGCGCGGCGCATGTTGCCGCTGGCGGCGCTGGCCGCGGTGGTCGTCGCGGTGCTGCCGCCGCTGACCGCGGTGCTGGTGACCCGGCACCGGCTGGCCGGCGCCGCCGCCGTGCACGCCGAGCACCTGGCGCGCCGGCTGGCCATCACCGCGGCGCGCCAGCCGGTGCTGTGGCCGTATGGCGCCGACAAGGTCGTCACGCTGGCGCTGGGGCGGCAGACCCATGACCTCGGCCGGGTCCGCGTGCTGGGCTGCGACGGTCACGCGCTGCTCGGCGTGGCCGGCCTCGGCGGCCTGGGTAGCGGGCGCGGCGGCGGCCCGGCGCGCGAGGCCGCCGTCGTGGTCGAGGGCCGCACCGTGGCCTGGGTGCGCGTCGACATGGATTCGCGCGGCGTGCTGGCGCTGGCGCTGCCGGTGGGCGCGGCGGCGCTGCTGGTCGGCGCCCTGCTGGGGCTGCTGCTGTACTGGCTGCCGCGCCGGGTCACGCAGCGCCAGGCGGCCCGGCTGCGCACCAGCATCGGCAGCCTGGAGGCCGCCGAGGCGCGCCTGCAGGGCGCCAACCGCGAGCTCGAGGCGCGCGTGGCCGCCGCGGTCACCGAGGTGCGGGCGCTGTCGACGCGCGTCGGCCTGGTCCAGGAGGAGGAGCGCCGGCGCATCGCGCGCGACCTGCACGACAGCGTGGGCCAGGCCCTGACCGCGCTCGGGCTGGCGCTGGAGCTGGCCGCCGCGCGCCCCGACGAGGCACCGCGCCGGCTGGCCGACTGCGTGCGCGCCTGCGAGGAGACCCTGCGCGAGGTGCGCCGCGTGGTGCACGATCTACTGCCGCCCGAGCTGGCCGGCGCCGATCTGGCCGACACCCTGCGCGAGTGCACCGAGCGCTTCGAGCGCCGCACCGGGATCGCGGTGTCGTTCCGCGTCGCCGAGGCCGCAGGTGCGGGCGCCGGCGCCGGTGTCGCGCAGGCCGCCCCCGCCGCGGCAGCCTGCCTGCTGCGCGTCCTGCAGGAGGCGCTGGCCAACGTCGCCCGCCACGCCGACGCCCGCGAGGCCGGCGTGGTCCTGGGCGGCGCCGCCGGGCGCGTCACCCTGGAGATCAGCGACGAGGGCGGCGGCTTCGACCCTGCCGGCGCGCGCGGCAGCGGCCTGCCCGGAATGCGCGAGCGCGCCGCCATGCTCGGCGGTAGAGTGGAGATCGTGAGCGCGCTGGGACAGGGCACCCGGATCGTGGTCGACCTGCCCGCCAGCAGCGCCACCGCAACCACCTCATGAGCGCCGCCGCCCGCACCCGCATCGTGCTGTGCGAGGACCACCAGATGGTGCGCGAGGGGCTGCGCGCCCTGCTCGACGGCGAGCCCGACCTCGAGGTCGTGGCCGACGCCAGCGACGGCGAGCAGGCCGTCCGCGCCGCGCTGGACAGCGCCTCCGACGTCGTGGTCATGGACATCGGCCTGCCCCGGTGTGACGGCATCGAGGCCACGCGCCGCCTGCGCCAGCAGGCCCCCGAACTGCCCGTCGTCATCCTGTCGATGCACGACGACGCCACCACCGTGGACCGCGCTCTGCGCGCCGGCGCCCGCGGCTACGTGCTCAAGGGCGCCGGCTTCGCGCGCCTGTGCGACGCCATCCGCTCGGTGCGCCGCGGCGAGGTCTACCTCAGTCCCGACATCTCCGACCACGTCCTGACCGGCTACCTGCGCGCCGGCGACAGCGACCCGCTGAGCGACCGCGAGCGCGAGATCCTGCGCCTCATCTCCGACGGCCACACCTCCGCCGCCATCGCTCGCCAGCTCGGCCTCAAGCCGAAGACCATCGAGAACCACCGCGCCAACATCATGGACAAGCTGCAGATCCGCACCACTGCCGGCCTGGTCCGCTACGCCCTGCGCTCGGGCCTGGCGCGTTAGCCCACGTCAGCCCTAGCGCGCCGGCGCCTCGGTCAGCCCCCACTCCTTCTCGATCAGCTCCAGGATCTGGATCTCGCGGCCGACCACGCCGCCCTCCAGCACCATCTCGCGCACGAAGGCGAAGAACATGTCGCGTGCCTCGGGGCGCACCTCGGCCAGGGCGGCGCGTAGCCCGGCCTCGTCCTCGATGGCGTCGGCGCGCTGGTTGGCGAACTCGACCTCGACGGCGTCGAAGGCCTCGATCAGCCGCTGGCCGTGCTCGGCCACCGCCTCGGCCGCCTCGGGGTCGGCGGGTCCACACAGCCGCATCACCGCCACCAGCGCGATGCGCTCCTGCTCGTTCAGCTCTGACAGCTCCATGGCTCATGGTACTCCGTCACGGCAGTAGGCGATATCGCGCGCGCTGAGTCGCCTTCACCCGACGACCGCGGTCAGGGCAGTAAGACGAAGTAAGACCGATCTGTCGCGCCCAGGCTAGGCTGCGCATCTCCTCGGCGGAGGCGTGACCATCGGGCGTAGGATGCAGCTGCCAGACGACATGACGCGGCGTTCGCCCCCAGCCCGCCCAGCGGCGCGGATCGCTCCGGTGTTCCCCCAGCCGGTGGGCAGCTTCGCGGGCCGGCGCGCCGAGCTCGACCGCATCCTGGCGCACATCGACCAGGACAACCTGTTCTTCGTCTATGGCGTCGGCGGCATCGGCAAGAGCGAGCTCATCTACCAGCTGATGCGCGAGCTCGGCGCCGCGCCGCGCTGGGCCGACGCCATCCCGGTCCTCATCGACGTGCGACCCGGCACCACCGCGCCGCGCGTGCTGGCCGAGCTCCTGGCCACGCTCGGCTCGGGGCGCGCGCCGCGCCGCGGTCAGCCCACCGAGCAGGCCCACCTGTCGGAGCAGCTCGAGCTGGTGGCCCGGCGCCTCGACGAGCGGCGCCACCTGCTGTTCCTCGACGATGTCCACCACCTGCCCGCAGCCGAGGTCGCCGAGGCGCTGGGCTACCTGGCGCGCCACGTGCAGCAGAGTCGCCTGCTGGTGGCGTCGCGCCGCGAGCTGCGCCTGCCGCCGGGGGCGCCGCCGCCCGTGATCACCAACCGGGGGCCGCTGGACGCCGGCGCCGCCGAGGCGATGATGACCGCGCTGGCCAGCCGCCTGCAGGTGCCGCCGCTGGCGCCCGAGCAGCTGCTGCGCAGCAGCCACGGCAGCCCGTTCCACATCCACCGCCTGCTGGTGCGCCACGCGCCCGCGACCGGCTCGCTGGACGACACCCTGGCCGAGTTGCCGGCCAGCGCGCGGCGTCTGCTGCTGGCGGCCTCGGTGGCGCAGCACCGCCCGGCGCTGGCCACGCTCGGGCGCGCGCTGCCCGAGCTGGGTGGCCTCGACGACGCCGTGCGCGAGCTCGAGCAGGCCTTCCTGGTCGACCTCGGCCGCGGCGACCTGGTGGTGCACGACCTGGTGCGCGAGGCGCTGCTGGCGCGCACCGACGCCGCGGCCCTGGCGACCGCCCACGACGACGCCGCGGCGCTGTGTCAGGGCGCGCTGCTGACCGACCAGCCGCCGCCCCTGCTGCTCGCGGTCGACGCCATCCATCACCACCTCGCCGCCGGGCGCCCCGCCGAGGCCTGGCGCCTCATCGAGCGCTGGCACTCGGCGCTGGCCGCCGCCGGCAGCGAGCACCTGCTGCAGGAGCCGCTGCAGCGCCTGCGCGCCGCCCTGCCCGCGCACGAGGTCGCCATCGATCTGCTGGTGGCCCGGGGCCTGGTGCGGGCCTCGCTGGTCGAGCAGGCCAGCCGCGTGCTGGCGCGGCTCGGCGCCGAGCGCAGCGACGCCGAGGAGGCCCGCTTCGCCGTGCTGGCGGGCGAGATCGCCCAGCGCACCGGCGATCTGCCTGGCGCCGAGCGGCTGTTCGCGCGCGCGGTGGCCTGCGCCCACGATCCCGACGCCCGCTTCCAGGCCCAGCTGCAGGGCGCCAGCACCGCCATCTTCGCCGGCGAGGGCGACCGCGCCCGCGCCCTGCTGACCGCCGCGCTGGCCGAGCTCGAGGCCCCGACCCCGCGCCAGCAAGCCCGCGCCGCCTGGGCCCTGACCGTGAGCTGGATGTTCGACGAGCGCTACGAGCGCGCCGCCGAGGCGGCCCACCGCGCCCGCGCCGCGCTGCCCGCGAGCGGCCACGACGACCTGGCCAACCAGCTGACCATGGCGGAGACCCTGGCCAGCATCGAGTGCAACGACATGCCGCGGGCCCGCCGCGCCGCCGGCCTGATCGACGAGGCCGGCCTGCGCGCGCGCGTGGCCGCGCTGTACCGCGCCATCGTGCGCCACGCCGATGGAGACGCCGCCGGCGCCAGCGTAGCGCTGCTGGAGGCCCACGACTACCTGCGCGGGCACGGCGACAGCATCAACGCCTACATCGCGGGCTACCACGGCAGCGCCGCCCTGGCCGAGCTCGGCATGCTGGGCGAGGCCCAGGCGCTGGCGCAGCGCAGCGCGGAGCTGGCCGAGCGCGCCGGCCTGCTCGCCCCGGCGGCGCGCTCGCTGGCCCAGCAGGCGCTGTTCGCCGCCGAGGCGGTGCAGTGCGGCGCCGCCCACGCGCTGGCCGACCGCGCCCTGGCCAGCCCGCACCTGGGGCCGCGCTCGCGTGCCAAGGCGCACTGCGCCCACGCCCACGCCTTCACCATCGAGGGCGACATCGCCCGCGCGCTGGAGCACGTGGCGCACGCCCGCGCCGCCATCGCCGAGCCCGAGCTGGCGGCGGCGCACCCGGCCATCGACATCGAGCACGCCGCCATCGACCTGGTCGGCGGCAACCTCGAGCACGCGGTGGCGCGCGCCGAGCGGGTGGTCGCCGACCTGCGCCACGGCGCGCGCGACCACGACGTGGCCAAGGCGCTGCTGGTGCTGACCGCGGCGCACGTGGCGCGCGGGCGGCGCTCCGACCTGCTGGTCGCGCAGCGCACGCTGGCCCAGGCGCGCGCCCTGGCCGACGCCGGCAAGCTGCGCTCGCTCCAGGTCGGCTGCGCCATCCTGTCGGCCGCGCTGGCCCGGCGCGAGCACCGCGACCGCGCCGCCCATGAGCTGCTCAGCGATGCCCTGCGCGAGCTCGACCCCGAGCGCGGCAGCGTCTATGCCGGCACCCTGCTGGCGGCGCTCGACAGCGGCGGTGGCGGCGGCCTCGCCGCCCGCGTGGTGCCCGGCGCGATGGCGCTGCTGGCCCACCTCGGCTTCAGCGAGGCGGTGGACTGCTACCTCATCGATCAGCACGGCCGCCGCGCCGCCACCGCCGGGGACGTCGCGCGCGAGCGCGAGCTGCGCGATCTCGTGGTCGACGAGCTGCGCGCCGTCATCGTGGCGCGACGCGGTCAGCTCGAGATCACCGGGCGCCCCATGCTGTGCACGCTGCTGTCGGCCCTGATCCAGGCCCGCGGCGCGGCGGTGCCCCCCGACGCCCTGTACCGCCAGGTCTGGGGCGTGGCGGAGTACCACCCGCTGCAGCACCGCAACACCCTGTACGTCGCCATCAACCGGCTGCGCAGCTGCCTGCGCGAGGCCTTCCCCTCGCGTGAGGTCATCGAGCGCGCCGGCGCGGGCTGGCGCCTGGCCGACGGCGTCGACGCCTGCGTGCTGCTGGCGGTGCGCAAGGCGTCGTGACCCGGCCCCGAAACAGATGATGTAAGAAGTGCCTCCTCGGCGGGCTGCTAGGTTGCTGCTCAGCGAGTGCCCGAGACCGCGCAAACGCCCCGCCCTCCCGGGCCACCGCCGCCCGAGCCGCCGCCCGACCGGCTGGGCGGCTACCGGATCTACGAGCGCCTGGGCACCGGCGGCCAGGCCTGTGTGTACCGCGCGCGCCGCATCGGCGACCCCGACGCCTGCGACGTGGCGCTCAAGCGGCTGCACCCGCACCTCATCGAGGACGAGTCGGCGGTGCAGTCGTTCGGCCGTGAGGCGCGCATCGCCTATCTGCTCGACCACCCGGTGATCCGCCGCGTGCTGGCGCTGTGTCGCGAGCCCGGCGAGCTCTTCATGATCATGGAGCACATCGAGGGCGTGGCCCTGAGCACCGTGCTCGAGCGGGCCCGGCGCGCGCGCCTGCTGCTGCCGCTGCGCGGCGTGCTCACCGTGCTGCACCGCCTGTGCGACGCGCTGCACTACGCCCACGAGCTGGTCGACGAGCGCGGCGCGCCGGCGGGGCTGGTGCACCGCGACATCTCGCCGTCGAACCTCATCGTGACCAGCAGCGGGCGCCTCAAGCTCATCGATCTCGGCGTGGCCCGCTCGCAGTCGGTCGATCACCAGTCGAACTCGGGGGTGGTCAAGGGCAAGCTGGGCTACATGGCGCCCGAGGTCATGCGCAGCGCGCCGTTCGATCGCCGGGCCGACATCTTCTCGCTCGGCGTGATGGCCTGGGAGCTCCTGACCGCGAGCAAGCTGTTCCCGCTGCGCAACCCGCCGGTCGACCTGGAGCGCATCCGCGCCCGCGCCGTGCCGCCGCCGTCGAGCCGCAACCCGGCCTGCCCGGCCGAGCTCGACTTCATCGTGCTGCGCGCGCTCGACCGGAATCCCGCCGAGCGCTGGGCCAGCGCGGCGGCGCTGGCGGAGGCGCTGCAGACCGTGGCCATGCGCCTGGGCGCGCGGCTGCTCGATGGCGCGATGGCCGAGCTGGCCGAGGTGGTGCCGGGCGCGACCACGGTCAGGCTGCAGGCCCAGCCGGTGCCCCGGGCGCACGCGGCCCTGGCCCGCGGCACCCCGGCAGAGCTGCCCCGCGCGGTACTGCTCACGTCCGAGCCGCCCGCCGCCGTCGAGCCCGCCGGGCCCGAGCCCGCCGGGCCCGAGCCCGCCGGCCCCGCCGAGCCCGCCGGCCACGCCGAGCCCGCTGGCCATGCCGGGCCCGCCTCCAGCGCCGGGGCGGACCTGGCCGCGGGGACCGCGCCGCCCGCGCCGCCCGAGCCGTCCGAGCGCCCCCTGCCGCCGGCCTGGCTGGCCCGGCTCGCCGCCCCGCGGCCGTGCTCGCGCTGTCCGCGCTGGCTGGCCCTGGGCACCGCCGCCGGCGCGACCGGGACCTACCTCATCCTGCTGCTGGCCATCCACGCGCTGCGCAGCACCTCACCCCACGGCGGCGCCGCGCCGACCGCCCTCGCGCAGGCGGCCGCGGCCACGGCCGGGGACGCGGACGCCAGCCCGGCCCACGACGCCGACGCGCCACCCGACACCGGCGCACCGGCTGACGCCACGACACCCGCTGACACCGGCACAGCCATCGACGCCAGCACCCCGGCCCTGGCCAGCGCACCGCCTGCCGAGCCCGGAGCGCCAGCCGCGCAGCCGCCCGCCGCGCCGCCTGCATCCGCCGGCCGCCCGCTGGTCGCCGACACCTCCGCGTTGACCCCGCGGGTCGGCGCGCCGCCGCGCAGCCGGCCCTCCCCGGGCCCCTTCCGCGCGCGCGTCTGCATCGACCCCGCCGGCGCGGTCGTCTCGACCACGCTGCTCGCCGGTCCGCGCCGGCCACAGCCGCGCATCCCCAGCGCGCTCGGCCACTGGCGCAACCCGGCCTCGCCTGACCGCGAGCAGCCCCTGCCGGTCTGCTTCGAGCTCGACGCGCGCATCCAGCGCCACCTCGAGCGCCCGCACGCCCTTGACAGAACCGTAAATACCATTTACTAACTACATGTGACTCACGCAGAGCCCCGGACCCCGCGCGAGCGTCGTCATGACGAGAGCGCGCGCCGCATCCTCGACGAGGCCATGCGCATGGTCGAGCAGGGCGGCCTGGAGGCGCTGTCGATGAACCGCCTGGCCGAGGCGGTGCACTACACCCCGGGCGCGCTGTATCGCTACTTCGCGTCCAAGGACGCCCTGCTGGCCCAGCTGGTGGTGCGCATCCTCGAGGACGTGCGCGTGACCCTGGCCGCCGCCCTGGCCGCGCTGCCGCCACGGGCCACGCCGCTGGCGCGCGTGCTGGCGCTGGCGCTGGGCTACCGCAGCTTCGCGCGCCGCGAGCCACAGCGCTTCGGCCTGCTGGCCATGACCATGGCCGAGCCGCGCGTCCTCATCGATCAGCCCGCGGCCGAGCCGGTGGTCACCCTGATGCTGGCGGTGATGCAGCCGCTCGGCGCGGCGCTGACCGCGGCCGCCCAGGCCAGGCTGCTCGGCCCCGGCGACTCCGCCGAGCGCACCATCCTGGTGTTCGCGCTGCTGCAGGGCGTGCTGCCGCTGCACAAGCAGACCCGCTATGCGCCGCGCCTGCTCGACGTCGATCACCTGCTGGCGCGCGGCCTGCGCGCCCTGCTGATGGGCTGGGGCGCCAGCGCGCGCGCCGTCGACACCGCCACCCGCCAGCTCGCCAGCGTCACCGACGCCGACGCCGACGCCGACGCCGAAAAGCCCCCTCGCACCGGAGCAGCCTCATGAACGGCACCGCCAGCATCCTCATCGCCGCCCTGCTGGGCGCCCTGACCTGGTCCTTCCTCGAGTACGCCATCCACCGCTGGCTGGGCCACAGCAAGGTGGCGCCAAAGAACCCCTTCGGCGTCGATCACATCCGGCACCACGTCGAGGGCGGCTACTTCAGCCCGACCTGGAAGAAGTGCGTGGTCGGCCTGGTCTTCACGGGCGTGCTCGCGCTGCCCGCGGTCCTGGTGCTGGGCACCGCCCTCGGCCTCGGCTATGTCGGCGGCCTGATCGCCTTCTACGCCACCTACGAGCTCCTGCATCGGCTCGAGCACGTCAGACCCGGTTTCGGCCCCTACGCACGCTGGGCGCGCCGCCACCACTTCACGCACCACTTCACCGACGCGCGCAAGAATCACGGCGTGACCTCGCCGCTGTGGGACCTGGTGTTCGGCACCTACCAGGCCCCGGGCACCATCCAGGTGCCGCGCAAGCTCGGCATGCCCTGGCTGCTCGACCCCGCCACCGGCGAGGTGCGCAGCGCCCACGCCGGCAGCTTCGTGCTCAAGGGCGGCCGCGACGGCGAGGCCAGACCGAGCCAGCGCTGAGCGGGTACACTGCGGCCATGTGGCGCTCGCTGTCCGCTGTCACCCTGCTCGCGCTCACCGCCCCGCGGCTCGCCCTGGCCGCCCCGCCGCTGCCCCTGAAACAGGCCGTGGTCGACGTGCTGGCGACCACGCCACGGCCAGCCATCGTCATCGCGCTGGCGCGCAGCCAGGTCGACCGTCCTGACGCCGCAGCGCTGGCCCTGCCCGCGGCCGCGGCGACCCTGCTCGCGCGCTTCGACGAGGCTCGCGCCGCCGAGCGCAGCCTCGGCGACGCCGTGCGCGACGCCAGCAGCGACGCCGAACGCGCGGCCGCGCTGAAGCAGCTGACCGCGGCCAGCGTCCGCACCCGGACGGCTCGCCAGGCCGCGCTGGGCACCCTGGGCGGCGCCGCGCGCAACGCCGCCGGCGAGCTGCGCTACGCCGAGCTGCTACGCGACCAGGCCGAGGATGACGCCAACCGCGCCGCGGCCGCCTGCAAGGACCCCGCGGGCGACTGCTACCAGCCCGCCGACCTCGGCCCGACCATGGCGGCGCTGCGCCGCGGCCTGGCCCAGGCCCCCGGCACGCCGTGGCTCGCCGCCCTGCACTACCTGCTCGGGGTCACGCTGAGCGACCAGGGCGACCGCGCCGAGGCCAGCGCCATGCTGGCCGCCGCGCTGGCCGACGACGGCGGCGCCGGGCCGCTCGCCGCCGAGCTGAACCTGCGCCTCGGGATGCTGGCGCTGGAGGGCGACGACCACGTCGGCGCCGCGGCCCGCCTCGACGCCGTGACCGCCGGGCCGCTGCGCGCCGCCGCGCTGGCCCTGCGCATCCCCATCGCTTCACGCATGGGCGAGTGCACCCTGGTGGCGCGCGCCAGCGCCGAGCTGCGCGGCGCGCCCGACGCGGCGCCCTACCTCCCCGACGTGGCCTGGTTCGAGGCCGACTGCCTGCTCGATCCCGGCAGCGGCCTCGACCCCGCGCGCCTGGCCGCGCTGGATCCCGCCGGCGCCGACGCCGTCGCCGCCGAGGCGCAGCGCCAGCGCAGGGACAGCCCGCCGCCCGCCGGCCCGCGCGAGCTCGTGCTGGAGGCGGCGCGCCGCTGCGGCCTCGCGCTGCACGCCCGCCGCGCCCTCGTGCTGCCCGCCAGCTTCGCCCTCTCGGGTCAGCTGGCCAAGCTGACGCTGAAGCCGAAGGCGCCCGCACTGGAGAGCTGCCTGCGCACCCGCCTGACCGGCCAGCGCACGCGCCTGGCCCGCGGCGCCAGCCTCACGCTGCGCTGAGCAGGTCAAAGCGCCAGGGCAGCGCCGCCAGCGCGCACGACCACCCTCGCCTGCCCGGGCGACTTCGGCTAGCCTCTGGCCCAAATGCCGAAGACGC
>JADYYK010000128.1 GCA_020853705.1 Deltaproteobacteria bacterium | reverse complement strand
TCGCACGACGGCTGGAGCCTGCTACCGGGCGCTCCGGCGCTTACCCGGACGGGACTTTCACCCGCTAGATCGGTCCAGCATGAGCCCCACGTCGCTTGCGCAGCGCGGATCTCGTCAGGACGCACCAAGACCCCAAGGTATCACAAAGGATCCCGCGATTCCCGACAACTCGCCCCACCGATAGGCACTCGAGCAAGTGTCCACCGCGTCGGCGATGCCGAACCATCCGCGCATCTTCCTCGTCAACCCGAACGTCAGGGCGTCGCCGAAGCCGGCCGACCAGTTGGCGAAGGTCTGGAATGAGAATAGGCCTGTCGGATCGACGTGGTTGATAGGGTCGTTGGCGACGTACGCTAACAGGTTGGTGTCGCCGCCGCCGAAGGAGAGCGGGTCCTTCGTCGTGAACCTGCCCAGGCCCGGGTCGTACTCGCGTGCGCCCAGGTGAACCAGCCCGGTGTCACGGTCGACCAGCGCCCCCGTGTAGCCGAAGGGCTGAAAGCCCGGGCTGGTGTCGAGGACTACTTGGCCCCATGCGTCGTACTCGATGCGTTGAGCGACGACGCCAGAGGCGACGTCTAGCACCATGCGCACGCTGCCCGTGTTGTCCTTCACCAGTCGGTAGCTCGATGGGCCAACCAGCATGAGGTCGGGAGCGCCCGCGGCGTGCGCGTAGACGAACGTCGCCCTGACCGCTCCAGTGCCGTCCAACCAGGCAGCCGGGCGAAGCGCGTCCTGGTAGATGAAGCCCTCGACCAGGACCCCATCGACGCGCTTGCCGATGCGCCGCCCGGTGGCGTCGATGATGTACTCGACGTTCCGGCTGTCGGGCAGCTCGGCGCTCGTGAGGCTGCCGTTGCTGTCGTAGCCGTACTGCGTGACCGCGCCCGTCGTGGTGTTCGTGCGCGTGCGGAGCTCGCCGCTCTGGCTCCAGATGAAGGTCTCGGGGCCCGCGCTGGTGAGGCGGTCCTGAGCGTCTGGAACTGCCGTCTGAGTTGCTCCGGCGAGGGTGCGCGTGGTGCGGTTCCCGTTGCTGTCGTAGGCGTAGCGTTCGGCCTCGACGCCGTTCTGGGTGACGGTCTCCAGGCGGCCCGCGACGTCATAGCCGTAGAGCCTGACGGTCGTCACTCCGCCGAGGACCTCGGTGATGCTCGCCGCCCGCCCAAGGTCGTCCCGGGAGACGGTGGCCTGGTAGACGGGCGCCCCGCCGAACGTCGTGCTGTAGACGACGGGCTCGCCGTGCCCGTTGTACTGCACGTCGTCTACGACACCGCCGATGACGCTGCCCCGCACGAGTCCGTTATGGAGGTCGCGCGCGACTGTCAAGTCGCCAGCACTGGTCAGTAGCCCATCGTCGTCGTACCCGAAGGCCACGGCCGGCAACGAGTTCACGCGCTGGCTGGCGAGTCGGAAGCCTGGACCGTAGTCCCATGCGACCTGCCCGCTGACAGCCCCGGCCCAGGACTCACTGAGGAGCAGGCTGCCGTCGAACGCTCTCGTGATCTGGCCGCCGTCCGGGGCGGTCAGCAGGGACGCGCGGCCGGCAGCGTCGTAGCCCGTGCGGGTGTTGCCCTCCGCCTGCTCGGTGCGATCAAAGCGGCCGTTCGCCAGGAAGACGGTCCGTGTCTGGCGACCATCCGGATCGGTGCTCAGATCCGGGTCGTGGTCCAGGTCGTAGGTCTGGGTGGAGACGGCATCGCCGCCGCCCGTGCTTGGCGCACGCTGCTCAGTGACCCGGCCAACCGGGTCGTAGTCGATCGAGTGCGCTGGCCTTCCCGGTGGGGTGATCGACCGTACGGCTCCGAGCTGGTTGTACGTGTAGCCGATCTGTCGGCCACCCGGGAGCGTCTCGAAGTCGAGCCTGTTGGCGGCGTTGGGCGACATCGTGGTCACGCGGCCGAGTGCGTCAGTGATCGTCGCGACGCGACCGAGCAGGTCGTAGCTCCAGGCCGTGGTCCGGGTTCCCTGTGTCACGCTCTCGACGCGCCCGAGGTTGTCGTAGACCGTCGTTACCGGGAGAAGGCCGGGCACTTCGGACTTCCAGATGCGCCCGCGCACATCCAGGTGGCTGGTGCTCGTGCGTCCAGCCGGGGACATCAAGGTCAGCGTCCCCAGACCGGCGTTGAAGGTCTCGGTGTTCGTCTTCCCGTTCTCCGTGTATGTGTCGACTTGGCCGATCAAGCTGAGCGGATCGCTCGGGTTGGCAAGCGTGACGATGCGCGCATGCGAGGCGGTGCTGGTGCGTCCGCCGGGTGTGGTGACGGTGACGACCGCGGGGCGCACCGCTGAGACACCCCAGCGTGGGTCCGCGCCCGGCGTGACGACCGTCGTCATTCCGTCTGGCGTGTGACTCTCGCTTGGTCCGAAGGCTCGCTCGATACTCGAGGTGACGAGCCCATCAGCTGCCGTCGTGGTGCGGTGCTCGTTGACCCCGATGCTCTCCCGACGGTGGGTCGCACTGCGGCCCAGCGCGCTCGTCACGGTGGACTGGGTCCCACCCGAGATCACGGCCCGCGTCAGGATCGAGAATCCTCCTGCTGGGTCAGCGATACGCTGAACCTCCCCCTTCGCCGAGTACTCGTACGAGGTCACATGGCCTTCTGCATCGGTCTGGGAGTCGAGGAGTCCGTCAGGCCTGTGCGCGTAACGTGTGATCTCGCCCGCCGGGTTCGTGACTGTCGCGATTCGCCGATGCGCATCGGTCGTGAAGATCGTGCGCTGGCCGAAGGGTCCCTCGATGGCCGCCGGCCCACCCGCCGCGTCACGCTCGAACCGCGTCACTCGGCCATCCAGATCAGTGATGTGGTCGAGTCGCCCCGAGGAGTCGTAGAAGAAGCGCAACAGCGGCACGCCTGTCAGAGCGTCGAGGGTGCGGAGGTGGCGCCCCTTCTTCGTGAACTCGTACACCTCGTTGCCATCCGGCGACGGCACGATGGTGGTGTCGCCGAGGCCGCCAAGTCCGAGGACGCCACCGCCAGGGTAGGACAGTTGAACGCACTCGACGACGTGACGGTTGGCATCGGTGTAGCAGAGCTGGTGCGAAGGAGTGACGACGAGTCCCTCGGGGGCGCCACCGACCGGGAGGACGAAGAGGCCCTCGATGGGGCAGGTCAGGAATCCCGGTGCAACGAAGTTGATCCCCGTGCTCGACGGCACCTTGATTCGATAGATCCCAGGCGCCGGCCCGCCGTGCAGGGCCGCGAGGATCCAGTCGGACTCACGGTCGTCGTAGGCGATGTCCACAGGCGACAACTGGATGTTGGCGAACAGGTCGAGGTGATTCCCGCAGCGATTCTGGCCAACGGCGTTGAAGGGCGAGAGGATGCCTGGGAACCGAATGAAGTGGTCTCCCCCAGAAGCGTAGGCCAGCGGAGCCGACACGCCGCCCGCAAGGCCCGCGACGCCTGATAGTTCACGCTTGATCCGCGTGAGGTGAAGGTCGGTGCCAACGCGGTAGACGCTGACGTCGGCCCCACTCGGGGCGGGACTCGTGATGATGAGGCTGTTCTCCGCGAAGACGACGTCCTGCGGGCTGCAGATGGGCACGCTCGTGGCGATGCCGCCCATGGTGGGGTCGCCAAAGCATGACCCCGTCCCGGCGACGGTCGTGATGATTCCATCGGGGCCAACGCGCCGAACGCGATGGTTGCTGGTGTCCGCGATGAACACGGAGCCAAACCGATCAACGGCGACGCCCTGTGGCGCTCTCAGCTGTGCTTGGTTCGCGGGTCCGCCATCACCGCTGCCGCCGCTCAGTCCACTCCCGGCAATCGAGATCAAGACACCACCGGTGGTCTTCTTGTAGACCCGATTTGCCAGCTCGTCTACAAAGTAGATGTTGCCTGTCTCATCTGCCGCCATACGTCCTGGCTTCCCCAGGGGCACGGCGGTAGCAGGCGCCTCCACCGGACCAATGGGAGGTAGGCCGAGGGCGCCTGTGCCTGCGATAAGGGTGGGATTCGGTCGCTTGCTGGCCTGGCGGACCGTCGTGCCGTCACCCATGTAGAGCGTGAGGGCCGCGGGGTCGAACTTGTGGTGGACGCTCGGGCTCCAGCCGCCCATGGCCTCACCATCAGCGTTCCAGCCGCCTACGCGCAGACGCCGCCGCTGCGTCACGGTGACCGTGGCTCCGGATCGTCCGCTGACCGTCGGAGGCGTGAAGGATGCGGTACCGTTCAGCTCCCCGGTATAGCGGGCGAATGTCTGTGCGAACTCGGCTGGGTCTGCATAGTACTGAGGCGTGTACTCGTAGTCCGCCTCCATCTCCGCCACCGCACTTCCCTGCACGTCGCGGCCATAGGCGTCCTTGCCATCCCAGACGAATGAGTATCCGAGATTCGCGCTGGGAGCGAAGGTCGCGGAGTGTGACTGGCCCGCGACTGTCGTTCGAACCTTCACCGACAATAGAGACGGGGGCAGGTGGCTCCCGACGAGTTCCGACTTGATCTCTCGTCGCGCCGCGTATCCCGGCTGGTTTCCAGTCTGCAGGCTCAGAGTGATGCCACCGCCCTCAATGGGAGCGTCGACCGTGGCGGTGCCGTCCTCGCAGTTGACGCTGGGACCCGCCTTGCAGGGGTCATTCCCTTCTGAGACAGCCTTCGCGACGAACTCCGCCATGTCGCGCGGGGCAGCCCAAGGCCAGTTCCAGTCCCATGGGCTGAAGTGAGGGATCGGCACCCGCCAGAGCTTCTGTCCGGCCGGGTAGAGGGTGGCGAGGATCTGGCGTTCCGCATCGGTGATCGAGAGGATGGAGAGGGCTGCGCCAGTATCGGCAGTGCCGTCACCCGTCACGTCCAGGTCAGCGATGCCGCCGCTGATCCCGACCACCCTGATGACCTTGCCGGTCTGCGATGCGACCCACTCACCCCGGACACGATCGTAGAACCCACTCGGCACACCCGTTCCGACAGGCGCACCCACCAGCTCCTCGAGGTACCCATAGACGGGCTGGCTGAAGTCCACTGACACCGCGTTGGCGCTCACAGCCTCGTCTACGCTGAGCTCGACGGCGTACGTGAAGGCGCTCTGAGGTGGCAGTTCCGCTGGCATTGCCGCCCGGCCCGTGTTCCCCACCGTGTACTCGGTGGCCCGCACATGCAGGGTCTCCAGAGCAGTAGTCGTGCCGTCTGCGAGCCGCATGGAGGCCGAGGTGCCAGGTTTGAACAACAGCGTGGCGGTTCGCGTTCCGGCGGTATCCGACACCTGACCGCCTCGCGCGGTCTGGACTGTCGTGGCACCAGCCAGGGAGATGGTCGTGACCTCAGGATCGAAGGGGATCATGACGACGTCGCCGGCCACGAAATAGTCGTGCCAGAGCGCATCCACCGTCCGCTGAACCGGGATGAGCCCCGCCTTCTGGTAGTCGACAATCAGAGGTCGCCCTCCATTGACCACCATGTCGAACGCCCCGTCAGCCCTCGTGAGCGTGGTGCCAAGGGATGGCTCACCGAGGATCGAGATTCGGACGCCACGAATCGGTATGCCGGACCGATCGGTGACGCTGCCGCGCACGACCGAGACCCGGTTCCGGTCGATTGCACCTGGTGTCACACCGGTCTGGATCGGATTCGCGCCGGACCAGAGGAACGCGGCCGCATCGTACAGGTCCATTGCGACCGTCTGATCGATGGGGGGTGCGACGAGGACGGGGTCATAGGGTGAGCAGACGGATGCAGCGCTGCAGGCCTCAGGGCCGTTCAGCGGATCGCCGTCGGAGCAGGCGGACCCGGTGGCGAGTGGTGAGTGCGCGACACTTCCGCTGACTGGGTCGCATGCATCGGTGGTGCAGGCATTTCCGTCATCGGCCGCGACGGGCGCACCGGGTTCACAGGTGCCAGAAGTGTCACAGACCTCCGCGCCGTTGCAGAGATCTGCGTCGGCGCATGAAGTGCCGGTCGCAACGGGGGTGTGAGCAACGCCCGTCACGGCGTCGCAGCTGTCGGCAGTGCAGGCGTTGCCGTCATCGACCGCCGGCGGGGCGCCGGCCACGCAGGATCCGCCCGCGTCGCAGGTCTCGGCACCGTTGCATACAGTGCCATCGGCGCACGAGGTGCCCGCGACGACAGGCGTGTGGGCGACGCCCGCGATGGGGTCGCAGCTGTCGGCGGTGCAGGGGTTTGCGTCGTCGGTGCTCGGGGGGACACCCGCGATACAGGTGCCGCTGGCATTGCAGGTCTCGGCGCCGTTGCACACAGTGCTGTCGGCGCACGACGTGCCGGCTGCGACAGGCGTGTGGGCGACGCCGCTGATCGGGTCGCAGCTGTCGGCAGTGCAGACGTTGCCGTCGTCGACGCTCGGAGGTATGCCCGCGGTGCAGGCACCACCGGCATTGCAGGTCTCGGCACCGTTGCACACGCTGCCGTCGGCGCACGAAGTGCCGGCGGCGACAGGCGCGTGAGCAACGCCGCTGGTTGGGTCGCAGCTGTCCGCAGTGCAGACGTTGCCGTCGTCGACCACCGCTGGCGGGCCTGGCAAGCAGGTGCCGCCGGCATCGCAGGTCTCGGCGCCGTTGCACACGGTGCCGTCCGCGCAGCTGGCTCCTGCAGCGACCGGGGTGTGGGCGACGCCCGTCACGGGGTCGCAGCTGTCCGCGGTGCAGACGTTGCCGTCGTCGACCGCCAACGGCGTGCCTGACACGCAGGCGCCGCCGGCATCGCAGGTCTCGGCGCCGTTGCACACGGTGCCATCGGCGCACGAGGTTCCGGCAGCGACCGGGGCGTGGGAGACGCCCGTCACGGGGTCGCAGCTGTCCGCAGTGCAGACGTTGCCGTCGTCGACCGTCAACGGCGTGCCTGACACGCAGGCCCCACCTGCATTGCAGGTCTCGGCGCCGTTGCACACGGTGCCATCGGCGCACGAGGTGCCCGTGGCGACCGGCGTGTGGGTGCAGCCTGATGCGCCGCAGACGTCGGTCGTGCAGGCGTTGCTGTCGTTGCAGTCGGCGGGGACGCAGGTCGCGGAGCCGAAGCCGTCCTCGCGGGTGACGGTCGCGTCCTCGCGCAGGTCGATGTCCTTGCCGGCGATGGCGCCGGTGATGGCAGTGCGCTGGCCAATGAAGCTGGTGCCATTCGGGACCAGGAGCAGGGCGCGCAAGACGCCGTCGTCGTCGATCAGCGCGGCGCGCGGCGTGGCGTTGACGCCGCCGCTGCCGCCGTTCGCGCCGTTGACCTCGATGCGCAGGCCGGCCGCGGTCAGGCTCACTCCTGGCGCGGGGCCGAAGTAGACATTCGTCCCTGCCGTGAGGCGGCCGGTCATGCGGATCTCGACTGCGCCTTCGGCCTCGACGCGGGCGTTGGCCAGCAGCTTCAGGCTGGCGAACTGGTAGGTGCCGGCGCCCAGGCGCAGGGTGGCCGAGTCGTTCAGCGTCACCGCGGCTCGGCTGGTGCTGCTGGCCAGGGTCGTCGTCGTACCGGCGGCGACGGTGAGGTTGGTCGTACCCGCGGTGACGCTGGCGGGCGTCGGTAGCGCTGGCATTGTCGGCATGCCGGCGACGGCGCCGTGGCTGGCGCCGAAGTCGGTCAGCGCGGTCGTGTGCACATCGCCGACGACGGCGCCGGTGTCGAGGAAGACGCGGTTGCCCAGCGTGTTGTGCGCGACCTCGACGCTCGACGCGCCCTCGAGCGCGAGCTCCTTGCCGGAGTGCAGCATCGTGGTCGCGACGTCCTTGACGCCGAGGTCGCCCGCGCTGACCGCCGCGCCGGGGCGCAGCACCAGGCTGTTCTTCGCATAGACCGCGAAGTCGCCAATCTGGGGGGCGTTGTTGAGCGCCGCGCTGCGCGAGTGCACCGGGCCGCCGGGGTCGGGTGCCGAGCATGAGACCCCCAGCAGACAGACCGACAGCAGGAAGATGCTCCGAGTGGCAACTCTCATCATGTCTCTCCGGGTCTCGAGGCCCAGAGACGGTGATAGCGCTGTCCGGAGAGAGTACCTATGACCGATATTGAGTCACTGTCACCAGGATTCAGCGGGTTGGCTCAGTCAGCGTCGTCCCTGTCCCCATCCTTGGTGTCGTCCGGCCCTTCGATCAACCCGAGGTCGATGAGCCAGCGGCGCACCGTGCTCAGGCTGACGCCGAGGACGCGAGCGGTTGCGCGCTGGCTGCCGTGGCAGCGCTCGAACACGCTGACGACGTGCTGGTTGGTGACGTTGGCGAGGCTGTCGAGACGGGCCGGCACTGGTGCAGGCACCGGCGCGACAGCGGGCGGCGCCAGTCCGGCCGCGAGGATGGCATCGAGGCCATCGAGCTTGGACACCACGTTGGTCGCGCCTGCACGTACGGCGGCGACGACGCACTGCGTGCTGAGCATGCCCGACACCACTACGATGGGCAGGCCGGGCGCGCGCGAGCGCAGGGCCCTCACGAGGTCCAGCCCGGACTCCTCTCCGAGATAAAGGTCCACGACGGCGAGGTCCGGGAGCTCACCGCGCAGCCTGGCGGCGGCCTCGGAGAGCGACCGCGCCGCGGCGACCAGCCAGCCGGCGCTGCGGAGGCGCTTGCAGTAGGAACCGAGCAGGAGTGAGTCGTCGTCGACGAGCAGGATGTGGCGGACGGGGGCTGAGTCCATGATGACCTCCAGCCCTGTCCTCGACAGTCCGCGCGCGATGTTGCGTGTCTTCGCGTGCGCCCGTCGGGCGCCCCCGCAACCCCCTGAAAAGCCTACGGCCGTGGTGGCAGGCTGCTCACCGGGTCGACCACCGGGCCCTTCACCGGCGCCGGTTCGCCCTGGTGGCCGCTCAGCTTGGCCAGCGTGCGCTCGAGGTCGAAGATGAGCTTGCGCTCGCTCGCCAGGTCAGCGTCGTTGTTGCTCCGCAACAACCCCGCAAGCGCGTGGATGATGCGGTAGGCGCCCTCCTGGTCGTTCTTCTCGTGGTGCAGCGTGGTGGCGGCCTTCAGCGAGGTGGCCTCGTCGACCAGCAGGCTGCCGCGGACCAGGCCGAGCGAGCGCTTGTCCTGCGCCACCAGCACCAGGTCGGCAGCGCCCGTCGTGCGCGGCTTGCCGCGCGGGGTGAACGACAGGCCGACTGTGGCCATCGACTTGCCGATTGTGGGCTTCGACACTGGCAGGTTGCTCGGGCCGGCGGGGGTCAGGCCGACGAAGATGCCGCCGGCGCGGCGCGACAGGAAGATGGTCTTGACCGTCAGCTTGATGGCGCCAGTCGTGCCCGGCATCCACTCCAGCAGGTTGTTCGGGATGCCATAGACACCCGCGATCTTCAGGCCCGGTGTCGGCGTCACCACCAGCTCGAGGTCATAGGCCAGCTCGGTCACGAAGGTGTCGAAGTCGTCCTTGAAGGTCTGCTTCATCTTCCCCAGGTCGCCGAAGAAGTAGAGATTTCCGCCGCGCACACCGGCGATCTTGGTGGCCAGCTCGGCGCCGAACTGGACCCCGACGCCGATCGTGGTCATGCCGATACCGGCCTTCGACGCCGCCTCGGCCATGCCCATGAAGGACCCCGCGTCGGTCGCGCCCACGTTGGGGCGCTCGTCGGTGAACAGCATCACGCGCGTCACGCCCTTGAAGTCCTTGCTGCTGCTGCGCGCCAGGTCGAAGCCGACCTTCAGCCCCTCCTCCATCGCGGTCGACCCGGCGCTCTCGATGGCGTTGATCGACGCGTCGATGTCGGCGCGCTTCTCGATCGGCGTCGGCGCAAGGTGCACGTGCGAGCGATCGCCATACAGCACGATCCCCAGCCGGTCGCCCGGCTTCAGGTGCGCGGCCACCACCTGGCGCAGGCTGTCCTTGACCAGCTCCAGCGGCTGCCCCGACATCGACCCCGACTTGTCGATGACCGCGATCAAGTTGAGCGGCGCGCGCTTGAACGTGGCGTCGGTCAGGCTGGACTCGAAACCCAGCTGGGCCAGCCAGCGCACCTCGGGCTGGGCGATCAGCCCCGCCTCGCCGGCCTCGCCGATGGCGCAGAACAGCTTGGTGCAGCCCTTGCCGGCCTTGAGCGGCAGGTCGTGCTCCGACAGCAGCCCCTCGGGGGTGAACACGTTCGGGTGCGGGATCTCGCCGCTGCCCACGCGGTCGCGGAAGAAGGTGATGTCCTTGGCGCCCCCGGCGGTGGCCGACATCTCGCCCATGACGGCATCGGCCGAGAAGTCGTAGACCCTGGCCGGCGACGGCGCGCCGATCTTGCGCTTGCGCTCGTTCGGACGCGGCTTGTTTGCCAGCGCCAGGGTGGACAGCCCCGCCAGGGCTGCAATCGTCATCCAGCTGGGTCGCCTCGAGGTCATGCGCATGGGTCCTCCGGTGGGCGGATCGGGCCCTGCTACGCGCGACCCCGGGCGAACGATCTATCGCTCCCGGCATCCGGCGTATGATGGCGCCGTGACCGGCCATAAACGGACCAAGCTCCTGGCCACCCTGGGGCCAGCCTCGGCGCGCCCCGAGGTCCTCGACGCCATGATCGCGGCGGGCCTGGACGCGGTGCGCCTCAACTTCTCGCACGGCACTCACGAGGCCCACGCCGCCAACTTCGCGATGGTGCGCGCCGCCGCCGCCCGCGCCGGCCGCCCCATCGCCATCCTGCAGGACCTGCAGGGCCCCAAGATCCGCATCGGCAAGGTCAAGGACGGCGGCATCGACGTGCCCACCGGATCGACCCTCACCATCACCACGCACGAGCTCGAGGGTGACGCCGGCCGGGTGTCGACCACCTATGCAGCCTTGCCGCGCGATGTCCGCCCCGGGCTGCGCATCCTGCTCGACGAGGGCCGCCTGTGCGTCGAGGTGCGGGAGATCCACGGTGAGGACGTGGTCTGCGACGTCATCGACGGTGGCCGGCTCAGCTCCAACAAGGGGCTCAGCGTGCCCGGCGCCACGCTGACCGCGGCGGCGATGACCGATCGAGATCGCGACGACGCGCGTTTCGGCCTCGGGCTCGGCGTCGACCTGGTGGCGCTGTCCTTCGTGCGCCGCGCCAGCGACGTCACCGACCTGCGCCAGCTCATGACCAGCCTGGGCCGCGT
The DNA here is from genome assembly GCA_020853705.1 of Deltaproteobacteria bacterium. Lineage (GTDB taxonomy): Bacteria > Myxococcota_A > Polyangia > Haliangiales > JADYYK01 > JADYYK01. Next base: position 25,587 of record JADYYK010000128.1, on the reverse strand, counting down.
CGTCCCCATCATCGCCAAGATCGAGAAGCCGCAGGCCATCGAGAACCTCGACGAGATCGTCGCGGTCGCCGACGGCGTCATGGTGGCGCGCGGCGACCTCGGCGTCGAGGTCTCGCTGGAGATGATCCCGGCGCACCAGAAGCACATCATCGCGCGCGCAAATCGTGCCGGAAAGCTGGTCATCACCGCGACCCAGATGCTGGAGTCGATGACCGACAACCCCATCCCCACCCGGGCCGAGGTCACCGACGTGGCCAACGCCATCCTGGACGGCTCCGACGCCGTGATGCTGTCGGGCGAGACCGCGGTCGGCAAGTACCCGGTCGAGACCGTGCGCCGCATGGCCGCCATCGCGCGCACCACCGAGGAGACCCTGTATCCGTTCGGCGAGCGCGTGCGCGACGCCGTCGAACCTGGCGCGCCCGGCTCGACCAGCCGGGACGACTTCGCCTGCGTCGCCGCGCACCTGGCGGCCTCGGCCACCCACGAGATCGACGTCGCCGCCATCGTGTGCCTGACCCGCACCGGGCGCACCGCGATGCTGCTGTCCGACGAGCGCCCGCGCGCGCCCATCGTGGCGCTGACCGCCGACCCCAGCGTGCAGCGCTGGCTGGCGCTGTACTGGGGCGTGGTCCCGCACCTGACCGACCAGCTGCCCGACCTGCCGCGCCTGCTGGCCTGGGCCGCCGCCGCGCTGCCCGCGGCTGGCCTGGCCGGGCCCGGCGACACCGTGGTCAGCGTGCTCGGCGGCGACACCGCGCCGGGCGCCACTCACTCGGTGCGCATCGCGACCCTGGGCGCCGAGCCGTAGCCGTGGCCCCGTCCGACGCCGCCATCGTCATCCGCGACGTCAGCAAGAGTTTCGGCCCGGTCAACGCGGTGTCGGAGCTGTCGCTGACCATCCCACGCGGGACCATCTACGGCTTCATCGGCCCCAACGGCTCGGGCAAGACCACCACGCTGCGCATGATCATGAACATCCTCCTGCCCGACCGCGGCGAGATCGAGGTCCTGGGCCAGGTCGGCACCCGCGCGGCGCGCGACCGCGTGGCGTACCTGCCCGAGGAGCGCGGCCTGTACAAGAAGATGAAGGTGCGCCGCCTGCTGATGTACTACGGCCGCCTCAAGGGCCGCCCCGCGCGCGAGCTCGGCCCCGAGATCGACCGCTGGCTGGAGCGGCTGGATCTGGCGCGCTGGGCCGACAAGAAGGTTGACGCCCTGTCAAAGGGCATGTCGCAGAAGGTGCAGTTCATCGCCGCCGTCGTCGCCGCGCCCGAGCTGCTCATCCTCGACGAGCCCTTCAGCGGCCTCGACCCGGTCAACGCGGTCGCGCTGCGCGAGGCCATCCTGGAGCAGCGCGCGCGCGGCGTCACCATCGTGTTCTCGACCCACGACATGTCGATGGCCGAGAAGATGTGCGACCGCATCTTCATGATCTACCGCGGCAAGAAGGTGCTCGACGGCACCCTCGACGAGATCCAGGCCACCCACGGCGGCCAGCGCGCCCGGGTGCGCTGCGCCGGCGGCGCCGCCAGCCTCGACGGCCTGCCCGGCGTGGCCAAGGTGACCGACCACGGCCAGGTCCAGGACGTCGAGCTGGGCGGCGACCCGCAGGCCTTCCTGCACGCCTTGAGCGCGAAGACCGCGGTGACCCAGTTCGAGCTGGTGCGCCCGTCGCTGCACGACATCTTCGTCGCCATCGCCCGCCCCGAGAGCGAGACCCAGACCCACACCGAGAGCCCTTGACACGAGTTAGTGTTGAACTCACACTAACATCATGACAAGCGACCCTCGCCGTGAAGTCCTCATCGCCCCCGAACGGGGCACCCGCCCAGGCCCGCTGATCTTCCTGGCCGGCCCGACCTGGACCGTGGAGTGGCAGCTGCAGGCCATCGAGTACCTGGGGCGGATCGCCCCCGACATCCACGTCGCCAGCCCGCGGCGCCCGATCAACCCGGAGCGCGACTTCGACCACGCCATGTACGCCGAGCAGGTCGACTGGGAGTCCGAGCACCTGCAGCGCGCCGCACGCGACGGAGTGGTCCTGTTCTGGCTCGCCCGCGAGCGCGAGCACCACTGCCACCGCGCCTACGCCCAGACCACCCGCTTCGAGCTGGCCGAGTGGAAGGAGCGCCACCGCACCAGCGGCGCCCCCCTGGTGCTGGGCATCGAGCACGGCTTCACCGGCGCGCGCTACATCCGCCGCCGCTTCGCGCAGGACTGCCCGGCGGTCGCCATCCAGGCCGACCTCGAGGCCACCTGCCGTGAGGCGGTCGCGCTGATCCGCGCGCGGGGCTACACTGCCGCCACCGCATGAGTCGCAAGATCCTCATCGTCGCCGCCTCCGAGCTGGGCGCCTCGCTGCGCAGCAAGGCCTTCATCATCAGCGTCATCCTGATGCCGATCCTGACCGGCGGGTCGATCCTCATCCAGCGTCTGACCGCCGGCCACCGCGACACCACCGAGCGTCGCTTCGCCGTGGTCGATCGCACCGGCAAGCTGTACGCCCCGCTGGCCGCGGCCACCGCGGCGCGCAACGACCTCATCAAGCAGGGCGTGGTCGCGGGCGCCCGCTTCACCCCGCTGGAGATCGCCCCGGCGGCGCCCGGCGAGGCCGCCGACGCCCAGCGCCTCGAGCTGTCGAGCCGCGTCAAGTCGGGCGCGCTGTGGGCCTTCGTCGACATCCCGGCTGACACCCTGGGCGGCGGTGGCGCCCGCATCCGCTACCACAGCGATCACCCGACCGACGAGCAGCTGCGCATGTGGATCGACCTCGTCACCAACCAGATCATCCGGGCCCAGCGCTTCGACGAGGCCGGCCTCGACGCCGCCCTGGTGGCTCGCCTGGAGAAGCCGGTGCCCACCGATCACCTGGGGCTGCTGGCGCGCGGCGCCGACGGCAAGGTCGGCCAGGGCAAGCGCGTCGATCAGATCCGCAACCTGCTCATCCCCATCATCTTCATGTTCCTGCTCTTCATGATCGTGATGACCAGCGCGCCGCAGCTCCTGAACAGCGTGCTGGAGGAGAAGATGAACCGCATCAGCGAGGTCCTGCTCGGCTCGGTGACGCCGTTCGAGCTGATGCTGGGCAAGCTGTGCGGTTCGGCCGGGATCACGCTGATCCTGGCGGCGATCTACCTGACCGGCGGCGCCATCGCGGCGGCCTCGCTGGGCTACCTCGACGCCATCCCGCTCGAGCTCCTGCCCTGGCTGGTGCTGTTCCTGCTGCTGGCCATCTTCTTCTTCGGCTCGCTGTACATCGCGGTCGGCGCCGCGTGCAGCGAGCTCAAGGACGCGCAGTCCCTGATGATGCCGGTGGTGGTCGTCACCGTGATGCCGATCATGCTGTGGACCGTGGTGCTGCAGGCGCCGTCGAGCAACCTGTCGGTGATCTTCTCGCTGCTGCCGCCGGCCACCCCGTTCCTGATGATGCTGCGCCTGGCGCTGCACCCGGGGCCGCCGCTGTGGCAGGTCGCGCTGTCGGTCGTGCTGTGCGCGCTGACCACGCTGGGCTGCGTGTTCGCGGCCGGGCGGATCTTCCGCGCCGGTGTCCTCATGCAGGGCAAGCCGGCCTCGATGCGCCAGATGCTGCGCTGGGTCATGACCAGGTAGTTTTCACACGGTCGACCCTTTCACCGTGCCGCCATCGGATCTACTCTCTGCGCCCCAACCAACGTGCACAGAGGAGGTCGACGATGCCCGAGATCGTGAAGCCCATCACCGGAACCTTCTGCTGGGTCGAGCTGGCCAGCAGTGATCCCGTCGCCGGCAAGGCCTTCTACAAGGAGCTGCTGGGCTGGAACACCACTGACATGCCGATGCCGGAGCCCTACGCCATCGCTGACATCGGGGGCAAGCACGTCGCCGGCATCATGAAGCTGCCCGAGCAGGCCAAGGCCATGGGCGCCCCGCCGCACTGGCTGTCCTACGTCGCGGTCGAGGACTGTGACGTCGCCGCCAAGAAGGCGACCTCGGTGGGTGGCACCGTGGTGTTCGGCCCCGTCGCCATGGGCCCCGGCAAGATGGCCGTGGTGCAGGATCCGGCCGGCGGCACCTTCGCGCTGTGGCAGCCGCTGCAGTCGATGGGGACCTTCCTCTACGGCGAGACCAACGCGCTGTGCTGGAACGAGCTCATCTCGACCAACGTCGACGCCGCCGGCAAGTTCTACGGCGGCCTGTTCGGCTGGAAGTTCGAGCCGGTGCAGATGGGCCCCGACATGACCTACATCATCATCAAGAACGGCGACCAGGGCATCGGCGGCATGATGGCGCAGCCCAAGGACATGGCCGGCGCGCCCAGCATGTGGAACGTCTACTTCGCGGTCGCCGACGCCGACGCCACCGCCGCCAAGACGGTCGCCCTCGGCGGCAAGATCTTCCAGCCCCCCGCCGACATCCCCAACACCGGCCGCTTCGCCGTCCTCGCCGACCCCCAGGGCGCCGCCTTCAGCATCCTCAAGCCCATCCCGATGCCCGCCAAGTAGCCGGCCGTCCGCTCCGCTCCCCCGGTCCCGCACCCCTGCCCAGGCCGTCCCACCCCTGGACAGCCGGATCAATCGTGTATGCTTCACGGGTGACCGCGCTCAAGGCCCACGTCGTCAATGGCAGGATCGTGGTCGACGAACCCGTCGATCTCCCTGACGGTGCCGAGGTTCAGGTCTTCCTGTACGACGCCTCCGCCGAGACGATGCCCGCCGCAGAACGCGCCGCGCTGGAGCGCGCCCTCGAGCGAGGTCTCACCCAGGCCGACGCAGGTGACCTCATCGAGGCCGACACCGTCCTCGACGAACTCCGCCGCCCGTGAGGGTTCGCTTCACCCCCGAGGCGCTGGCCGCCGTCAGGGAAAAGCGAGCTTGGTGGGAGAGGCAACGCGAGAAAGCTCCCCATCTCTTCGTCGACGAGCTCTCCGCAATCGTGACCAAGCTCCGCGAGGGCGCCGACCACGAACGCCAGAAGTACGCCGCGCGCTCGGGACGCGTCATCTGGCGGATCCTGATGCCGAAGACCCGAAACCACGTCTACTACCGCCTGGACGAAGTCGCCGCAGAGGTCGAGATCATCGTGGTGTGGAACGCCGTCGCCGCGGCGAGCCCAAGGCTTGGGTAGCCAGCGGCTACTGTGGCCGCTCGAAACAACCTCAGTCCAGCCGCGTGTAGCTGCCCTGCACCACGGCGCGCCATTCGCCGGCCACCGTGCGCTCGATCCTGAACAGGTACCGCTGCGGGGACTCGAGCACGTAGAGGTAGCGGATCCGCCCGCCTGGGTCGGCTTGCTCGAGGCGCAGCACGTTCTTGTCCCAGCTGCCCGTCGCCGGCAGCGCGCTGCTGCGGCCCAGGGAGTCGAACCAGTGGATGGTGTAGCACTTCATGGCGTCGTCCCAGCCGGTGACGCCGATGCCCGAGTAGGGCAGGTGGCCGTCGCGTTCGGCCTCGTACTCGGTCATCAGGAAGGTCCCGTCGAGCACCATGCGCGCGGTCACCAGCGAGCGCGCCGAGCCCCCCGGGTCGTCGCCGCTGGGATACAGCGTCTCGTCACCCTGCCAGCGGCCGGCCAGGACTGCCAGCCTCGATAGCTCTTCGGCCACGCCGACCCCTCCGTCGCCAGGACCTGAACCAGACTGTGAATCAGTCAATCGGACGCTGCTGCTCGTAGCGGCGGTAGCTGACCACGACCTCGCTGGCCACGTTGGGCATGAACGGCACCCCGAAGAACACGATGGAGTTCGACGAGAAGCGGTAGTCGAAGCCCATCGAGCGCGAGCGCACCAGTTGCACGTTGTCCTTGGCCACCGCGATCGACAGCGAGATGGGGAACTTCTTGAGCACCACCGGCGACGCCGCGCCCGAGATGTCGTCGAGGATGCGGGTCAGCGTGGTGGTGATGTCGGCCTGACAGATCGACGCCGACTGGCCGCCGGTGGCCGCCGCCAGCTCGATGTAGCCCCAGCCCACCGTGCCGATGTCGCTGGCGTTGCAGCGCTGCACCGACGGCGGCAGCACGATGGCGTGGAACACCGAGTCCTGCAGCTTGATGTAGTTGGCGAACGGCGTGACGATCGCGGCCACCGCGCTCTGCTGGTTGGCGTTCAGCGTCGCCGAGTTGTTGGGGATGCCGGTCACGCGCGCGAAGGTGCCGCCCGCCGGGGGCGGGAAGGTGCCGCCCGACTCCAGCTCCTGGGCGCTCTCGTCGCTCTCCATGATGATGACCAGCTTGGCGTCGGTGCGGATCTTGGTCGCGTCGGTGGTCGAGCGCGGCAGGTGACGCTCGATCACGTTGGTCAGCTGGGTGAAGCCGTGCTCGAGGCCGCCGTCGGCCGCCTTGCTGCCCGACGGATCAGTGATGGCGTTGCGGAACACGGTGGCCTCGGTGGGCAGGATCCACAGGCCGTAGTTCTGGGCCACGCCGCTGCCGCGCGACAGCTTGCCCTGCGAGCCGTCGTCGAGATCGGTGACGCCCATGCGGAAGTCCAGCCCCTGCGCCACCGCACGCGTGAACAGCGTGGTCGCGTTGGCCACGATCAGCGCGCGATCCGGGTCGGTCGAGCCCGACTCGTCGACCAGCCAGATGATGTCGGCCTTGGGGATCTTGGTGACGATGAACTGCTCGCACTCGACCACGTCGGTGTTCGACGCGGTGGCCAGGCCGGTGCCGTTCGACAGATCCTCCATGTGCCAGGCCGACGCCTTGGTGGCGTCGTCGTACGACGCGCGCAGGCCGACGGCGCCCATCACGATCATCGTGGTCGCGTCGCGGTACAGCACCTGGTAGACCACGACGAACTTGTTCGAGGCGCTGCCGAACATGCCGGGCAGGTTGCCCAGCATGGCGACCTGGGTGTTGAGCAGCTTGGCCATGACGTTGTTGCGCACCGTCGACACATCGCTGTTGCCGCTGGTGGTGAGCTCGACGGTGGCGCCGCGCACGGTGTCGTAGTTGTCGAGCGACTTGCCGACCGAGCCCGACGACAGCAGCTGCCCGCTGGCCACGCCGCCGCCGGTGATCAGCTTGGCGCCCAGCGCGCTGGCCTCCATGGCCACCGAGCTCGAGGTCACCGGGGTCGACACGATGAAGCCGGCGACCTCGTCGGCGCCGAGGTCGAACACCGCGGCCACGCCCGCGGGCGCCGTGATGTCGAAGTAGCTCGAGCCCTCCTCCAGGGCGACCTTCCAGTTGCCGGTCGCGTTGGAGCGGAACTGCACGTTCTTCAGGCCGGTGCTGCCCATCTCGCCGCGCGGGTTGCAGATCGCGGTGCCCTCGCTGCCGTCGCTGGTGCCGTCCCCGTCGGTGTCGCCGCTGTATGGATCGGTCTCGCCCGACAGGCACATGTACGACACGCATACGCCGGCGGTGGCGCCCATGCGCAGCGAGCAGTACTCGCCGGCGCCGCAGCTGCCCTGGGTGCACGAGGTGGTGCAGCTGCCGATGACGCCGTTGCCGTCGCGGTCCTCGAACTTGTCGGGCACGCCGTCGTTGTCGCTGTCCTGATCGATGTAGTCGGGCGTGCCGTCGGCGTCGCTGTCACGCGGCATGCCCGGGTTGGGGCCGGCCTCGATGGAGTCGGGGATGCCGTCGTTGTCGCTGTCGGTGTCGAAGTAGCTCGGCCGACCGTCGTTGTCGGGATCGGCGGTGCAGCCCTCGACCTGGTTGGGGATGCCGTCGCCGTCGGCGTCCTCGCCCGACTTGCACTTGGGCGGCTCGACGCCGCCATCGTTGCCCGGCGGGACGTCGCTGTCGGAAGGTCCGCAACCCGCCACCGCCGCCGCCGCCAGGACCAAGGTGAGGAGAGTGAAGCGGGTTCGAGTCGAGGCCATGGTTGTCTCCAGTGCGGCTTAGATCCGTGAGGATACGCCGTTCTGGAGAGGATCGGAAGGGCCGGAGACGGAGGCGGAGACGGAGACGGAGGCGGAGCGGAATAGCCTCCTCGAAGCTTCGCTTCGAGGGGGCTAGTCGATCGGGCGCTGCATCTGGTACCGGCGGTAGCTGACGACGACCTCGCTGGGACGGGCGGGGTCGAACGGAAGCCCAAAGAAAACAATGGAGTTCGACGCGAAGCGGTAGTCGAAGCCCATCATGCGGTTGCGCGGCAGCTCGATGCCGTCACGCGCGACCGCGATCGACAGCGAGATCGGGAACTTCTGCAGGACGACGGGCGACGCCGCGCCGGTGATCGAGTCGAGGATGCGGGTGATGGTCGTGGACAGGTCGGTCTGGCAGATCGAGGCCGACTGACCGCCGGTGCCCGCCGCCAGCTGGATGTAGCCCCAGCCGATGGTCGAGCCGCCGGTCGAGCACGCCGGGTTCATGGTCGGCGTGATGATGGCGTGCACGGTGACGTCGTTGGCCATCGCATAGGCGATGAAGGGGTTGATGCGGCTGTCGAGCTCGGCCTGCTCGGCCGGGGTCAGCGACTGGGCCAGGTCGGAGAAGCTGACGCCGGTGAAGGTGCCACCCAGCGGGAAGGTGCCGCCGATGCCGAACTCCTCGGGCCACTCGTCGCTCTGGATGATGATGACCAGCGCGGCGTCGGGGCGCACCATCAGCGGGTCGGCCCCGTTGCGCGGGGTGTGGAACTTGATGGTGTTGGCGATCTGGGTCAGGCCGTGCTCGGAGCCGCCGTCGGCCGACTTGCTGCCCGACGGATCGCGGGTGGCGTTGACGAAGACGGACTGCTCGCTGGGCAGGATCCACAGGCCATAGCCCTGGGGCACGCCGGCGCCGCGTGACAGCTTGCCGAGCGAGGCGTCGTCACAGTCGGTCACGCCCATGCGGAAGTCGAGGCCCTGGGCCACGGCGCGCGTGAACAGGCCGGTGGCGTTGGCCTCGATGCGCATGCGGTCGTCGCTGGTCGAGCCCGACTCGTCGAGCACCCAGATGATGTCGGCCTTGGGCACCTTGGTGACCACGTACTGCTCGCACTCCACGGTGTCGGTGTTGGCGGCGGTCGCCAGCGAGGTACCGTTCGACAGGTCCTCGACGTGCCAGCCCGAGGTGCGCATCGGATCGTCGAAGCCGGTGCGCGAGGTCACCGCGCCCATCACGATCATGGTGGTGGCGTCACGGAACAGCACCTGGTAGGCGATGACGAACTTCTGACCCGTGGCCCCGAACGGGCCCGGCACGCTGCCCAGGTTGGTCGCCGAGACGTTGAGGATGCGGGCGATGGTGGCGTTGCGGATGCTCGACACGTCCGAGGTCCCGGTCAGGTTGATCTCGACCGTCACGCCACGCACGGTGTCGTAGTTGTCGAGCGACTTGCCGGTCGAGCCCGACGACAGCACGCCGCCGGGGCCGACGCCGGTGGCGCCGATGATGCGGCCGTTGAGCGCGCCGACCTCCATGGTGGGGGTGGCCTGGCTGGCGGGCATGGCCACGATGAAGCCAGCGACCTCGTCGCTGCCGAGGTCGAACACCGCCGACGCCGCGGTCGGCGCCGCGCCCGACAGCAGGAGGTCCTGGTAGGACGACTGCAGCTCGAGGGCGACCTTCCAGTTGCCCACGGTGCTGGTGCGGAACTGGACCTCCTTGAGGCCAGTGCTGCCCATCTCGCCGCGCGGGTTGCAGATCGCGGTGCCCTCGCTGCCGTCCTGGGTGCCGTCCCCGTCGGTGTCGTTGTTGTAGGGATCGGTCTCGCCGCCCAGGCACATCAGGTTGATGCACACGCCGGCCGCGCCGCCGGGCCGGATCGAGCAGTACTCGCCCTGGGCGCAGCCGCCGCCGGCGCTGCACGAGGTCGCGCAGGTGCCCAGCATGCCGTCATGGTTGCGGTCCTCGTTGCCGTCGGAGGCGCCGTCGTTGTCGGAGTCCTTGTCGATGTAGTCGGGCGCGCCGTCGGCGTCGCTGTCGCGCGGCATGGCCGGGTTGGCGCCGGCCTCCTGGGCGTCGGGGATGGTGTCGCCGTCGGCGTCGGTGTCGAAGTAGTCGGGCCGGCCATCCTGATCGGTGTCGCGCGTGCAGCCCTCGACCGAGTTCGGGATGCCGTCGAGGTCGGAGTCCTCGGCCGGCTTGCACTTGGGGATGGTCTCTCCGCCGTCGGTGAGCTCGTCATCCGCGGCGTTGGGGCCACAGCCCATGAGGAAGACGGCAAGGCCGAGGCACAGCAAGGTTGATCTCATGTTCATCCTCAATCTCAATCGATGGGGCGCTGCATCTGATAGCGGCGATAGCTGACAGTGACCTCGCTCGGGCGCGCCGCGTCGAAGGGCAGCCCGAAAAACACGATCGAGTTGCCGGCGAAGCGGTAGTCGAAGCCGCGCATGCGCGACCGCGCCAGCACCATGCCGTCACGGGCGACCGCGATCGACAGCGAGATGGGGAACTTCTTGAGCACGACCGGCGACGCCGCGCCCGAGATGTCGTCGAGGATGCGGCTGATGGTCAGAGACAGATCCATCTGGCAGATCGACGCCGACTGGCCGCCGGTGGCCGCGGCCAGCTCGGGGTAGCCCCAGCCTACGGTGCCGCCGCCCGAGGTGCAGATGCTGCTTCCGGCCGGGGGCGCCGGCGCGCTGATGGTGTGCACGGTGGCCATGTTGTTCTTGAAGAAGGTCGCGAAGGGCGCCACCCGGGTGGCCAGCTCCGTCATCGCGGTCGGGGTCAGCGTGGTGCTGAGGATGCCGGTGATCCCGGTGAAGGTGGTGCCGTCCGGGTAGGTGCCGCCGGAGTACAGCTCCTGCGTCGACTCGTCGGACTCGATGATGATGACGACCTTGGCGTCATCGCGGATCTTGGTGGCGTCGGCGCTGGAGCGCGGCAGGTGGCGGCGCACGGCGTCGACGGCCTGGCCGAAGCCGTGCTCGTCACAGCAGTCGCCCGAGCCGCTGCCCGAGGGATCGCGGATGGCGGCCTCGAACACGGTGCGCTCCGACGGCGAGATGAAGGCGCCGTAGGCCATCGCCGCCGAGGGGCCGCGCGACAGCTTGCCCAGGCTGGTGTTGTCCATGTCGGTCACGCCCATGCGGAAGTCGAGACCCTGCGCGGTGGCCTGGTTGAAGAAGCGCACCGCGTTGTCGACGATCAGGGTGCGGTCCTCATCGGTCGAGGCCGACTGGTCGATGACCCAGAAGATGTCGGCCTTGGGGATCGACTTGACCACGAACTGCTCGCACTCGATGGCGTCGGTGTTGGAGGCGGTGGCCAGGCCGGTGCCGTTCGATAGATCCTCGGCGTGCCAGCCGGTGGTGCGCATGGGATCGTCATAGCCCGCGCGCGAGGTCACCGCGCCCATCACGATCATGTCGGTGGTGCTCCTGAACAGCACCTGGTAGCTGATGACGAAGCGGTTGGTGGTGGCGCCGAACGGCCCCGGCACGCTGCCCAGGCTGGGCACCGTCACGTTGAGGACGCGGGCCACGGTGGCGTTGCGGATGGTCGACACGTCGGAGCTGCCGCTGACGTTGATCTCCAGCGTGACGCCGCGCGCGGTGTCGTAGTTGTCGAGCGACTTGCCGATGGAGCCCGACGACAGCACGCCGCCGGGGCCGACGCCGGCGGCGCCGATGATGCGGCCGTTCAGCGCGGTGACCTCGGTCAGCGGGCCGGCCGAGCTGGCCGGCAGCGCGACGATGAAGCCGGCGACCTCGTCGGCGCCGAGGTCGAACACCGCGGCGGCGGCGGTCGGCGCGGTGCCCGACAGCAGCAGGTCCTGGTACGACGAGGCCAGCTCCAGCGCGACCTTCCAGTTGCCCACGGCGCTGGTGCGGAACTGGACCTCCTTGAGGCCCGAGCTGCCCATCTCGCCGCGCGGGTTGCAGATCGCGGTGCCCTCGCTGCCGTCGAGGGTGCCGTCGCCGTCGGTGTCGTTGTTGTAGGGATCCGACTCGCCCTCGAGGCAGGTCAGGTTGGTGCACACGCCCATGGCGGCGCCGGGACGCAGCGAGCAGTACTCACCGGCCATGCAGCCGCCGCCGGCCGAGCAGGTGGTGGTGCAGCTACCCAGGACGCCGTCGTGGTTGCGGTCCTCGTTGCCGTCGGAGGCGCCGTCGTTGTCGGAGTCCTTGTCGATGTAGTCGGGCGCGCCGTCACCGTCGGTGTCGCGCGGCTGCGCAGGATTTGCGCCGACCTCCTGCGCGTCGGGGATGGTGTCGCCGTCGGCGTCGGTGTCGAAGTAGTCGGGGCGGCCGTCCTGATCGGTGTCACGGGTGCAGGTCTCGATCGAGTTGGGGATGCCGTCCTGATCGGAGTCTTCCGCGGGCTTGCACGCGGGCGGACCAGCGTCGGTGCTGCCGCCGCCGTCCTCGCCGTCAGACTCGGCAGGCCCGCAACCCGAAACCACCACCGCCAGCGAGACCACTGCCAGCGCCCGCGAAAGCCAACCAAGCGACATCCGAATCTCCATCAACCGACGAACAGTAAGACGATGTAGTCCAAGTTGATGGCGAACGAAAGTCCTTTAGACAAGCGACCAAGATCACACGCGAATTTGATCGACCCAGGTTCGCTCCAGGGCCTCGCGGAAGGCCGGATCGGCGATGGCGATCAGGGCGCGCGCGCGCTCCTCGGTGGAGCGTCCACGCAGCTCGGCGACGCCATGTTCGGTGACCACGACGTCGGCCAGGTGGCGCGGTACGGTGACCCGCGCGCCAGTCGATAATCGCGCAACGATACGCGAGCGCGCGCCATCTCCGGCGGTGGCCGGCATGGCGATGATGGCGCGACCGCCTGGCGACTGGGTGGCACCCAGGGTCAGATCGAACAGGCCGCTGATGCCGGAGACCTGGCTGTCGCCCAGCGACTCGGCGTTGACCTGCCCGGTGAGGTCGACCTCGAGCGCGCTGTTGACCGCGCAGAAGCGCGGTTCTTGCGCGATCTTGCCGGGCCCGTGGGTGACCTCGCAGGAGTCCAGCCAGATGCGCGGATCGCGGGCCACGAAGTCCCACAGCCGGCGCGTGCCCATCAGCTCACCGGCGTGCAGCCGCCCGGTGGGGTCGAGGGCGCCCTTGTCGCTGAGGCGGGCGTGGGCGTCGACCAGCAGGCCGAACGGGCGCAGGTTGCGCACGCCGAGGTCGCCCAGGGCGTCGAGCAGCGGCAGCGCGGTCAGGCCGACCTGCAGGGTGGGCGCCTCGGGCAGCACCTTGCCGAGGAGCCCGGCGATCGCGCGGTCAGCGGGACCTGGCGGCGGCGGCGTGTAGGGCACCGGCTCGTGATCGACCTCGACCAGCAGATCGATGTCGTCGACGTGCAGGCGTGCGCTGCCCGGGGCGCGCGGCAGACGGGCGTTGGCCTCGACGATGATCAGCTTCGGGCGACGGCGCGCGATGGCCCAGGCGTAGCTGGGCGAGGCGCTGATCGATATGACGCCGCGCTCGTCAGGGCGCGACCCGGTCAGCACGACGACGTCGACCGCGCGCCGGCCGCCCGGCGCGAAGGTGGCAACCAGGTCGGAGTAGCGCAGCGGCACCAGGGCGCAGCGCCCGCTCCCCAGGTGCGGGAACATCGCCGGCATGATCTGCCACGACTCGAACGACAGCGAGGGCTCGGCCAGAAACTCGTAGCCGGTGAGCAGCCCGCCGCCGACCAGGGTCAGGCCGCGGGTGAAGCGACCCTCGCGGGCGCGGCGCAGCACCTCGGCGATGAGGGCGCGCGGCTCGCCACAGGCCTGCGTGATCATCACCCGTGCGCCGTCGGCGATGCGTGAGGCCGCCTCGTCGATCTTCACCAGCTGTGCGCGCGCCACGGCTGCTGAGCGTACAGGCGGCCCGGCGCGCGTGCTATACGAAAGCGATGGCCTACCGAGCCTGGTTCCGCTGTATCGATGGATGTGCGGGGGAGTTCGCGCTGGACACGGTGATGTACCGCTGTCCAAAGTGCAGCGCCCTGCTGGAGGTCACGCACGACGTGGCCGCGCTGAAGGATCGCAGCGCCGCAGCCTGGATGAAGCTGTTCGAGGAGCGCTACGCGCGCACCCAGTGGCCCTACGGCTCGGGCGTGTGGGGCAAGAAGGAGTGGGTGGCGCCGCACATCGCCGACCACAACGTGGTCTCGATGTTCGAGGGCGTGACCAACCTCCTGTGGGCCGATCGCTTCGGGCGCGAGCTGGGCCTCGACGACCTGTGGGTCAAGCAGTGCGGCAACTCGCACTCTGGGTCGTTCAATGACCTCGGGATGACGGTGCTGGTCTCGGTGGTCAAGCAGATGATCGCCGACGGCAAGGTCATCCGCGTGGTGGCGTGCGCGTCGACCGGCGACACCTCGGCGTCGCTGGCGGCCTACTGCGCGTCGGCCGGCATCAAGGCCTGCGTGCTGCTCCCGCGCAACAAGGTCACGGTGGCGCAGCTGGTGCAGCCGCTGGCCAACGGCGCCCAGGTGCTGGCGCTGGACACCGACTTCGACGGCTGCATGAAGATCGTGCAGCGCCTGTCGGAGGAGCCCGGCGTGTACCTGGCCAACTCGATGAACTCGCTGCGGCTGGAGGGGCAGAAGACGGTCGCGGTCGAGATCGTGCAGCAGTTCGACTGGTCGGTGCCCGACTTCGTCATCATCCCCGGCGGCAACCTCGGCAACGTCAGCGCGCTGGGCGCCGGCTTCGATCTGATGTTCGAGCTGGGCCTCATCGCACGCCGGCCGCGCATCGTGGTGGCGCAGGCGGCGCGGGCCAATCCGCTGTACCTGGCCTACCAGCGCGGCTTCGAGGAGTTCCAGGCCGTGGCGGCGCAGACCACGCTGGCGTCGGCGATCCAGATCGGCAACCCGGTCAGCATCAACAAGGCCATCCGCGCGCTGAAGAAGTTCGACGGCGTGGTCGAGCAGGCCAGCGAACAGGAGCTGGCCGAGGCCTCGGCGTGGGCCGACCGCACCGGCATGTTCAACTGCCCGCACACCGGGGTGGCGCTGGCGGTGCTGATCAAGCTGGTGCGCAGCGGGGTCATCCAGAAGAAGGACCGCACCGTGGTCATCTCGACGGCGAACGGCCTCAAGTTCACCGACTTCAAGGTCGGCTACCACGGCGGCACGCTGCCCGGGGTCACGCCGGAGCACGCCAACCGCCCGGTCGATCTGCCGGCCGACTACGACGCCGTGCAGCGCGCGGTGCTCAGCGCGGTGGGCCAGGGAGGCCCCGATGCGCGAGGGTGATCGCTTCCTGCGCGTGGGGCAGGACACCGTGCGCTGGCGGATCGACGGTGATCCAGGCGCGCCGCGCATGCTGCTGTACAACGGGCTGGTCTCGGACGCGCTGCACTGGCGCTTCTGGATCGAGCACTATGCGCGGCGCTTCGCGGTCATCAGCTGGGACTACCGCGGCCACGGGCCGTACGACGTCCCGCGCGAGCTCGACGCCGTCAGCATCGAGGGCTTCGCACGCGACGGCGCCGCGGTGCTGGCGGCGGCGGGCGGCGGGCCGGCGCTGCTGGCCGGCATCTCGATGGGGGTGCAGGCCGCGCTGGAGCACGCCCGGCAGCGCCCCGGCGACGTGCGCGCGCTGGCGCTGCTGTGCGGGACCTATGGCCACCCGCTGGATCGGCTGGGCGCGGGCCCTGGGGGGCGGCGCGCGGCGGCCACGGCGGCGCGCATGCTGTTCGCGGTGGCCCCGCTGGCGCGCGGGCTGATGACGCCCCTGATGGCCACCGGGATCGCGCGCGAGATGGCCTTCCTGACCGGTGGGGCGCGGCGCGACTCGCTGCCGCGCGGCATCCTCGACGAGCTGTTCGCGCACGTGCGCCGGATGCACCCGCGGGTCATCGGCACCATCTTCGCGAGCTGGGTCCACCACAGCGCCGAGGAGGCGCTGCCCGAGATCGCCGCGCCCGCCATCATCTTCGCGGGCGGCATGGATCAGCTGACCCCGCCGGCGCTGGCCGAGGTGATGGCGGCGCGCATGCCGCGCGCGACGCTGCGCGTGGTGCCCGGCCACAGCCACCTCCTGCAGCTGGAGCGGCCCGAGCTGGTGCACCGCGAGGTCGACGCCTGGCTGCAGTCCCTGGCGGGGTAGCCGGTCGCTACTTGCCCAGGCTGGCGACCATGGCCTTGCTGGCGTCGACCGCGGACTGGTAGGCGCCGGCCATGCTGCCATTGAAGACCGCGGCCGAGCAGGCCTCGCCGGCGAAGTAGACGCGGTCATCGATGGGGCGCGCCAGCTCGGCGTGCATCTTCGACGCGTTGGGCCGCGCCGCCGAGTACGAGCCCAGCGACCACGGGTCCTGGCTCCAGTGCGTGATGGCGGACTTCTCGAACTCGCTGTCGACCTTGGGGCCGTACATCTGGCGCAGCGCCTCCTTGGCGTGCTCCAGCGCGCCGGCGTCGTCCTTCTCGAAGGCGGCGGCCTGGCTGGCGCCGTAGAAGGCGACCGCGATGGGAGCGTCGAGCGGCTTGATGACGAAGGCGATGTTGTCGCTGCCGGGGCCGTCCCAGAGCGTCCAGGCGTTGGCCGGGGCGTCGCCGAAGATGTCGCTCTTGAACTGCAGGACCACCTTGTTGAGCAGGCCCATGGGCACGCCCGCGATGGCGTCGAGCTTCCACTGCGGCAGCGCGGGCGCGAAGGCGATCTTGCCCGAGGCGAGCACACCTGTTGACACCGTGACAAGGACCTTGCGGCCGTAGAAGCGCTCGCCCGACGTGATGTGCACGGTGACGCCGTCCTTGCCGTGCTCGATGCGGTCGACCACGGACTTGAAGCGCACTGGCACGCCCTTGCCGAAGGCGGCGATGAAGTTGCCCATGCCCTCGCGCACGAAGTCGTCGTTGCCGGAGTCGAACTCGGCGGCGTCGATGGTCGAGGTGTCCTTGATGTCGACCGCGGCCTCGAAGCGGCCCACGTTGTCGAGCATCAGCTCCCGGCACGGCACGTCGGCGGGCAGGAGCTCGTCGGGCGACGGATCCCGCCCGGCCGAGGAGGCCTCCTCGAGCGCCTTCTCGAGCGCCTCCCAGGTCTCGGTGCAGCCCGCGGCCTCCGCCTCGGTGGCCAGGCGGTTGCCCACGAAGATGGGGCCGTCGAGGTTGGTGTCGACGCGGTGGAAGCCCAGCTTGTCGGCGAACGCCACCAGCGGGTTGCCATCGACGCCGTGCAGCCAGGCGGCCCCGAGATCGATGGGCACCTTGAAGCTCATGTCGACGTTGACGCGCCCGCCGATGCGGTTGGTCGCCTCCAGCACCACGAACGACTTGCCCGCCCTGGCCAGCTCGTGCGCGGCGGTCAGCCCGGCGACGCCGGCGCCGACGATGATGACGTCGACGCGCCCCGACGGCACCATGGCGCCGCGCGGCTTGGGGCCGCCGCAGCCTGGCGCCGCCAGCAGCCCGACCGTGAACAGCCCCAGCAGCGCATGCGCTGCCACCCTCGACATCCCCCGATGGCCCATGGCGCGGATGATAGCCCCAAGTGCCGCGAGTTGTTCAGACCGAAGAGTTCATGGCACGGCCGGGGTCGTCGGGGTGCGCCACAGGTCGCGCAGCGTCAGCTCGACGACGTCGAACGGCACGGCGCGCACCGGGCCATCGCCCTCGTGCGTCGCGACGACGACCCAGCGTCCGCCGGTCAGCGCAAAGACCTCGAGCGTGTGCGCGATCGGATCGATGATCCAGGCATGAGGAACACCCTCGCGGGCGTAGATGGGGAGCTTGCGCACACGATCGATCGCGGAGGTCGACGGCGACAGGATCTCGCAGATCCAGTCAGGCGACAGCGTCACACCGGTCGCCGCGGGGTACTCGGGCAGCCGTTCGCGGCGCCATCCTGCCAGATCTGGCACCAGGACGTCGGCGGCGAGGTGCAGCTCGGGCTCGACCACGATCCACCACCCACCAGGGCCACCCTTGCCGCGCATGAAGGGGCTGCCGAGGTCGACGCCGAGCGAGGACGCAGTGATGGCATGATCGCCAGCCGGCCGGGGCGACGCGATCAGCTCACCTGCGATGAGCTGGCCCGTCACGCCCTCGGGCAGCGCCAGCAGGTCAGCGTAGGTCGCCGGTTTGCGTGCTGGAAACACGGCCTGATCGTAGCACGAGGCCGCTCACATGCAGACGCCGCCGCCGTTCGGGAACAGGGTGAAGGTGCAGGTGCCGGTCGCGCACGGGTGGCTGCTGTCGCAGATGGGCAGGCAGCGCGGGTTGCCCAGGGCCTCGAAGCAGATGCTGCCGGCGACGCAGTCCTCGTCCATGGTGCAGGCGCCGCCCGCGGCGGTGGTGCCGGGCGGGCGACAGGCCAGGAAGACGTCGGTCTGGCCGTTCATGCCCTGCCACAGGTCGGAGCAGTCGAGGCCATTGGCGCAGGGCTGGAACGGCGTGCAGGTCGGGCCGCAGAAGCCATCCGCGGGCGTGCTGTCGAGCAGGTGGGCGCAGCGCTGCCCCACCGGGCACCCGGTGTCGGCGTGGCAGAAGCGGCGACAGAGCCGCGTCCCGGTGGGCGGCGGCGCGCCCCCGATGAAGGAGCAGAACAGCCCCGCCGCGCAGGTGTCGTTGCCGAAGCCGGCCGCGGAGCGCACGCAGGGCAGCCCCTCGGAGACGTCACCTGTGGCGGTGATGCAGCTGCGCTGGCGCACGCCGCCGGGCTCGGTGATGGTGCACTTGTGCGTCGCGTCGGGGCAGTTCTGCGTCACCGGATCGCAGTCCGCGATGGTGGCGGCGTCGGCGCGCGCGCTGCCGTCGGGCGGCGCCGCGTCGGCGCTCACGGTGTCATCTCCAGAGCCGCAGCCGGTCAGCCCCAGCAGGCAGCCGGCCACGAGCACGATCACGATCACGATCCCCGGGCGTCGCACCATGAGCCACGATACGACAGGACGCGGGTCGCGGATCGCGCTGGCGCGAACGTCGGGTAGGATGCGCCCATGCGACGGGTTGGCCTACTGCTGCTGCTGGCGGTGCTCGCAGCGGCGAGCTGCAAGAAGAAGAGCAAGGGCGGCGGCCCGGGCGCTGGGCCCGGTACGCCAGGGGTCGGTCTCACTGACGGCGGGGCAGGAGCCACCGCGCGCGGCCTCGACGCTGGCGCAGCCGTCGTGGTGGACGCCGCTGCGCCGGCGCCCGTCATCGACGCCGGGCCGAGCATCGACGCCACCCCGCCGACGGTGACCGGCGACGCCGGCCTGGCCGGGAGCTTCGACGGCCGCCCCGGGGTCCTGGTCATCAGCGACGACTTCGATCGTCACCAGCGCGGCATCGCGCGCGTCGCCGACCTGGCGGCGCAGGGCATCCCGGCCACCGTGGTGCAGAGCCGGCTCTTCGGAAACCTGCGCCCGGGCTTCTTCATCGTGGTGGTCGGCCGCTTCGACGACGAGGCCTCCGCGATCGCACGCGCCGACGAGCTGCGGCCCCAGATCCCCAAGGTGCGCGTCAAGAAGAGCGGCCCCATCACTGGCGGCCCCGACCCTGGCGTGGCCGACGCCGGCATGCCCAGCCGCACCCCCGGCCAGACCCTGCCCCGCCTGGTCCACGTCACCGGCAAGGCGAGCCACGAGGGCACCGACAACGTCACGCTGCACATCACGATGCCCGATGGTCGCTTCGACACCCGCCCCAACGACGCCGACGAGTACGAGTTCTGGGCCGCCACCACCGGCGACATCGAGATCGAGATGACCGAGCGCGGGGCCGAGAAGTTCCCCCCGCCATGCACTGGCCCAGGTCCCCAGCACTTCTGGGCCGGTGGCCACAGCGCAAGCGCAACCATCGAGAACAACACGCCTTCCGAGATCCGGCTGGACGACATCGTGGTCTGGCTCGAGAGCAACCCCTGCGACTGAGAAGTTTCCCCTTGCGCTGACCCGGTGGCATCGCTATAAGTGGTCAGACCAATTGGTCTGACCACATCATGCCCATCCGCAAGCGCAAGACGACGACCCCACCCAGCAGCACGAACGCCGTGTTCGACGAGCTGCTGTCGGGCATCGTCAGCGGCCGCTACCCCGCAGGCACGCGCCTGCCCGCGGAGCGCGAGCTCAGCGCCCAGCTCGGCGCCAGCCGCGCCACCCTGCGCGAGGCGCTGCGTCGCCTGGAGCAGTGGAGCCTGATCGCGCCGCGTCGCGGCTCGGGCATCGTGGTGCGCGACGTCGCCACCGACGCCACCGTCGATGTGCTGCCCGCCTATGTGAAGGCTGGCGCCGGCGGCGGGCCGGCCACCGCGCGGCTGATCGTCGATCTGCTCAGCCTGCGTCGCGCGCTGGTGGTCGAGATCGTGCGCCTGGTCGGCAACCGCTGTCCGCCGGGGTCGCTGGCCGGTGCGCGCACGGCGCTCGAACGCGCCTGGGCGGTGCGCCACGATCGCGACCAGTTCGTGCGCGAGGACTTCACGCTGATGCTGGGCGTGGTCGCGGGTGCGCGCTTCCTGCCCGGCGTGTGGATGCTGAACTCGCTGCGCACGGTGTACGTCGAGCTGGCGACCACGTTCTCGCACGCCACCCACAACGCCCCGCCCGAGAGCTACCGCGGCGCCTACCACGCCGCGTTCGACGCGCTGGAGGCGGGCGACTCACTCACCGCCGCGCGCCACATCGACGACTACCTGGGCGAGCACGACCGCAAGATGTGCCACGCCCTCGGCCTGGAATTCGAACCCGACACCCGCACGGGAGGCAACTGATGCCCGCTCGCTTCGACATCCCCGCGCCCCAGCGGCGCATCATCGCGCGCTTCGCCCGCGTGGTCTGCCCACCTGGGCTGGTCAAGAACCAGCTCGAGCAGCAGCTGTTCGACCAGCTGGAGCCCTACCTCGGCGCCATGCCGCTGCACCTGCGCCTGGGGCTGATGGCGGCGTTCACGACGTTCGACCAGGCCGCGCGGCTGTGGCCGCCGGCGCGCGGCAGCCGCTTCACCAAGCTCGACGACGAGCGCGCCGACCGCTACTTCCGCGCCATGGCGCACGGACCGCTGGGCCCGCAGCGCAACATCTGCAAGCTGATGAAGGGCCTGGTCACCTTCAACTACTACGAGATCCCGGCCGTGCGCGCCGAGCTCGAGTACCACCCCGAGGCCTACATCGCCAAGGTCGCCAAGCGCCGCCTCGACAGCTACGCCGAGGCCATCCGCAAGGGCGAGGAGGCCGTGTTCGCCGACGAGCCGGGCCAGATCGTGCGCCTGCACCGGGGTGCGCGATGAACGCCGCCAAGCGTTCGCTGATGATGGGCGCCGCGCCGGCCTCGGCCGCCGCCGCCACGCCAGGCGCCGCGCCGCCGAAGAAGAAGCGGCTGCCTGGCCTGACCGAGCAGGGCGAGGTCACGCGCGACCTGTACATCTCGTGCGACGTCGTCATCGTGGGCTCGGGCGCCGGTGGCGCCACCATGGCGGCCGAGCTGACCGACGCCGGCATGGATGTGGTCGTGCTCGAGGAGGGCAGCTACCACCCCACCGAGTCGTTCACCGCCGACTCCGGCCGCGCGCTGCGCGAGCTCTACCGCGACGCCGGCGCACAGACCACCATCGGCTCGCCGCCCATCATCTTCTCGGAGGGCCGCTGCGTCGGCGGCTCGACCGTGATCAACGGCGGCATGTCGTGGCGCACGCCGGCGCACATCCTCGACCGCTGGGCGCGCGAGGAGTCGCTGCAGAAGATCACGCCCAAGGACATGGAGCGCCACTTCGAGAAGGTCGAGAAGCGCATCTCGGTGGCCTACCAGGATCCCGAGACCATCGGGCGCGACGCCGAGCTGCTGAAGGCCGGCGCGGCGGCGTTCGGCTGGAAGACCATCCCCAACCTGCGCAACCAGCTGCACTGCGCGGGCACCAACAACTGCGCCTTCGGCTGCCCCACGGGGGCCAAGCGCTCGATGCTGGTCACCAACGTCCCGCGCGCGCTTCACCGCGGCGCCAGGCTGTATGCAGATTGTCGGGTTGACAAGATCACGCGCGTCGGCAAGCGCGCCACCGGAGTCGAGGGCTGGTTCATCCGCCCCGACGGGCGGCGCGGGCCCAGGATGGTGGTGCGCTCCACGCTGGTGGTCGCGGCGTGCGGCTCGGTGCAGACGCCGGCACTGCTGTGGCGCTCGGGCTTCCAGTCGCCCTCGGGGCAGCTGGGCCGCAACCTGACGCTGCACCCGAACGCCAAGCTGGTCGCGGTGTTCGACGAGGACGTGCTGGGCTGGCAGGGCGTGCACCAGGCCTTCCAGGTGCGCGAGTTCATGGACGACGGCATCCTGTTCACCGCGGTCAACATCCCGCCATCGCTGGTCACCATGGGCATCCCGCACCATGGCAGTGAGCTCGGCGAGCTGATGCAGGACTACAACCGCATGGTGGTCGCGGGCTGCCTCATCGAGGACTCGACCTCGGGCCACATCAAGATGGTGCCCGGCGTCGGCCCGCTGGCGTTCTACGAGGTCACGCAGAAGGACGTCGATCGCGCGGTGCGTGGTGTGGCGCTGACGGCCGAGGCCATGTTCGCGGCCGGCGCCAAGCGCATCATCCTGCCCTTCGAGGGCGTGCCCGACCTGATGGGGCCCGACGACGTCAAGCAGCTGTTCCGGCGCGACATCCCGCGCTCGAAGATGGAGCTGCTCACGGTCCACATCATGGGCACCTGCCGCATGAGCGATGACAGGAACCGCGGCGTGACCTCCAGCTACGGCGAGTTCCACGACGCCGCCGGGCTGTTCGTGGCCGACGCCAGCCTGTTCCCCGGCCCGGTCGGGGTCAATCCGATGGAGTCGATCCTCGGCCTGGTGACGCGCAACGCCGAGTGGATGATCGAGAACCGCCGCCGCTACAACGTGTGAGGGAGAACGACCATGAGCACCGCATCGCACGAGTACAAGTCCCTGGCTGGCCGCTCCAAGGACGAGCTGGAGCGCATCTTCCGCGCCGGCGAGACGCCGTCGGTCGAGGGCATCCTGGGCTACGAGTATCGCGGCTACAACCACCCGCGCATGATGTCGCTGCTGGGCATCCGCAAGTTCATCAAGGGCTTCTTCAAGAGCGAGCTCGGCGAGACCTTCGGCTGCAACACGCCGGTGGTGCAGAACGACCTCGACGGCGAGTGGGTGTGCAAGGGTGACGACGCGCGGCCCAAGCGCTTCGGCTTCTTCCGCGTGGCCCCGGTCGACCCCGAGTCGAAGGACAACGAGTACCTGCACTCGCTACTGCTGGACTATGGCCGCGGCGGCAACCCGATCTATGACGTCAGCAAGGTCATCCGCGACTACCTGGTGCGGGTCGAGCCGGGGTCGGACGACCTCCTGCTGGGCAAGGCCTACCTGGCGCTGGGCCCGATGCGCCCGGCCAGCAACTTCTTCCTGCTGGAGCGCCACCGCCCCATGTACGTGGAGCCCAAGATCACGCACCGATAGACGCGGCGCGCGGGATCGGGTATGGATCGCGCTGGATTCACTGGAACCGGCATCACAGGACTGACCATGTCGACCACCGCCACCGCCCCCGCCAAGCCCGACAACATCGTCCGCCCGCTGAAGCAGCACTCGGCCAGCGACAAGCCGAAGATGCGCGTGGGCTACCTGATCTGGGCCAACCTGGCCGGGGTCGGCGGCGCCATCGGCCTGTTCTACGCCATCCTGTACGCCGATTTCCTGTCGGCCGCCTTCGGCGCCACGCTGCGCTTCTTCGAGCGTCACGAGGTCCTGATGGCGCTGGCGGCGTCGATGCCCTTCTTCGCCACCATCCTGGTCGGCATGGGCTACGCCAAGCGCGGCATCGCCAAGAAGCGCGCCCGCCTGGCCGCCGAGGGCGCCGCGCAGCAGAAGCTCGACAGCGAGGCCCGCGCGGCGCGCGGCCCGGTCGAATCAGAATAGCTCCACAGCCGGATCGGAGCGGAATACGGAACGGACGAAGGCTGACCCGCCGGGCGGGTCAGCCTTCGGTCGTGTGTCGGACGAAGCGGCGCCGGCCCACCGACTCCCACCACGACAGCCACTTCTCGTGGGCCTCGTCGCGCTCGCGGCGCGGCAGGTCGTAGTGGTAGCCGAAGTATTCGCCGGTGACGCGCTTGAGCTCCTCGCTGGCGCTCATGCGCACCTCGTCGGAGCGATGCGCCAGGCCGTCGAGCATCCACTCGATGCGGTGGCGGCCGCGGTTCTTGTCCCACCAGGCCTGCCACTTGCGCTGGCTGGTGCCGAAATCCTGCTTGGTCAGCTCGACCAGCGAGCGCCGTGACGCCTCGGCCAGGGTGTTGTCGCGCGCGCCGACCGCGACCAGCAGCGCGGGCAGCGCCAGCACGTCGCGCAGCTCGCCCAGGGACTGCACCGCGGAGCGCGCGCGCACCGGGTCGCGGGTGTCGGCGGCGGCCTTGCGCACCGGCTCGAGCGCGGCGTCGCGGGAGTCGGACGGCAGCACGCCGAGGGCCTCGACCGCTGCGGTGCGGATGGCATAGTCGGGATCGAACAGGCGCGCGGCCAGCGCGCTGGCGGCGCTGGGGGCGGCCAGCTCGGCGCACGCCACGGTGGCGTAGTAGCGCACCTCGCGATCGGGATCGACCAGGCGGCCGACGATCCACGGCGTGGCGCGCTCGCCGAGCTGCACCAGCATGGCCAGCAGCGGGCCGTGCTGGCTGGCGCGCAGCACGCGGCCGTGCACCGAGTAGCGATCGATCATCAGGCGCCCCGGGAAGCGCTTCATCGAGCGCGGCAGCAGCACCTCGTCGACGATGGTCATGAGCTGGCGCGCCGCCGCCTGCGAACCGCGCGGATCGGCCAGATCCTCGAGCTTGTCGAGCAGCCGGTCGACCCCGGCGGCGTCCATCTTCTGCAGTGGCGGGGCGCCCCAGCCGGGCGCGCCCCGCGGCCCGATGTCGGAGGTCACGTGGGGACCCGACTCGGTGGTCCGCGCCGAGCTGTACGACCCTGGCGAGTCGGGCGACAGCGCCTGCATCGGCGGCCACTCGGCGCGCGCGATGCGATCGCCGGCCGGCCCGGCGCCGGCGCCGCCGAGGTCGCCGGGGCCCATGATGGGGCGCGATGGCTGACGCAGGGCGGTGGGCTGGGTCGCCTCGGGCGGCACCGTCTGCGGGCGGCCCTGGGCATCGAGCCCCAGCGAGGCCGGCGTCAGCCCGGGCACCGGTCGCTTGGTGGGCGCGCGCCACTGCCCGACGCCCGCGTCCTTGGCGCTGGGGGGCGGCGCAGCCAGCTCGAGCGAGGGCGCCTCCAGCGCGGCGCCCGGCGGCTGCGTGCTCGGGCGCGCGAAGCCTCCCGACTTGACCTTGAGGATGAGGCGGCCCAGCGCCGCACCTGCCGCCGGCCCCAGCGGCAGGATGTCGGCGACCTCGCTGGCCAGCACCGCGCGCCCGCGCGCATAGCCATACAGCAGGGCGATGACCCGGTTCTTGAGCACGATGGGCAGCACCAGCGCGGCCATCGGGAGCTCGTCGCCGAGCGCATACAGCGCGCCCTGTGCGCGCTCGTCTGCCACCAGGGGCCCGAGGTAGGGCGACGCGGTCTCGTGCGCGGTGCGCAGCGCCGACAGGGCCTCCAGCGGCACCCCGACCTGGGCCACGCGCGAGACGTCGAAGCTGTCGCCCTCCAGCGCCAGGCGCCCCGAGGCGGTGCCGCCCTGCGCGGTCAGCACCGCGACATAGTCGAGGCGCGAGCGCGCGCCACGCGCGATGACCTCGAAGATCTCGTCGCGCTCTTCACACTGCTCGAGCCGCGCGATGGCAGCCGAGGCCGGCATCGGCGCGGCTTCGGCGCCGGCGCGATGGCGCCACGACGCCGCGCGCTGCGACGG
>JADYYK010000127.1 GCA_020853705.1 Deltaproteobacteria bacterium | reverse complement strand
GTTCCTGATGTGGCGTTCCTGATGTGGCGTTCCTGATGTGGCGCCTGTTGCAGCTGGCCGACTCGGCGTTTCCTGCGGGCGGCTTTGCGCACTCGGCGGGGCTGGAGGCGGCGGTGCAGCGCGGCGAGGTGGCCGGCGCGGCGGCGGTGCAGGCGTTCGCGCGCGCGGCGCTGTGGCAGGCCGGGGCGGGCGCGCTGCCGCTGCTGCGTGCCGCGGGGGCCGAGCCGGGGCGGGCATGGCTGTGGGACGCGCGCTGCGAGGCGGCGCTGGTCAGCGCGGTGGCGCGGCGGGCCAGCCAGCTGCAGGGGCGGGCCTGGGTGATGGCGGCCGAGGGCGCCTTCGGGGCCGCGCTGGGGGCGGGCTGGGGCGAGCTGCACGCGGCGGTGCGGGCGCGCGAGACGCCGGGCCACCTGTGCGTGGTGTTCGGGGTCAGCGCGGCGGCGCTGGGTGTGGCGGCGACGCAGGCGGAGCAGCTGTATCTGCACCAGGTGCTGCGCGGGGTGCTGTCGGCGGCGGTGCGGCTCGGGCAGCTGGGGCCGATGCAGGCGCAGCGGCTGCAGTTCGAGCTGGCGGGTGACGCCGAGGCGGTGCTGCGCGCCAGTGCCGGGCGGAGTGTGGAGGAGCTGGCCAGCGTGGCGCCGGTGGAAGAGCTGCTGGGTGCGCTGCATGATCGGCTGTATTCGCGGCTGTTTCAGAGCTAGGGAGGCGAGCATGGGTCACCAGGGCGAGCACGAGCACGAGGGCGAGCACGAGCACGAGCACGAGCACGAGCACGAGCACGAGCACGAGCACGAGCACGAGCACGAGCACGAGCACGAGCACGGCCACGGCCACGGCCACGGTCACGGTCACGTCCACGAGGAGTGGTCGCACCCCGGCCGCTTCTCCGAGCGTGACCCGGCGGTGCCGCGCGACTACACCACTCGCTCGTTCACCATCGGCATCGGCGGTCCGGTCGGCTCGGGCAAGACCGCGCTGCTGCTGGCGCTGTGTCGCTCGCTGCGCGACCGCCACAAGCTGGGTGTGGTCACCAACGACATCTTCACCCGTGAGGACGCCGAGTTCCTGCATCGTCACCAGGCGCTGCCGGCGCCGCAGATCCGCGCCGTCGAGACCGGCGGCTGCCCGCACGCCGCCATCCGCGAGGACATCTCGCACAACCTGCTCGCGCTCGAGGAGCTGATGCACGAGGTCCGCCCCGAGCTGCTGCTGGTCGAGAGCGGCGGCGACAACCTGGCCGCGCAGTACAGCCGCGAGCTGGTCGACTACACCATCTACGTCATCGACGTCGCCGGCGGCGACAAGGTCCCGCGCAAGGGCGGCCCCGGCATCACCCAGTCCGACCTGCTGGTCATCAACAAGACCGACCTGGCCCCCCACGTCGGCGCCTCGCTCGAGGTCATGGCGCGCGACGCCGCCCACATGCGCGGCGACGGCCCCGTGGTGTTCGCCCAGGCCACCCACGGCCAGGGCCTCGGCGCCATCATCGAGCACATCCTCGGCGCCTGGCGCAGCGCCACCGCGCCGCGCGCCGCCTCGGCGGGCTGAGCCCCGTCGAGCCGACCGCTAGCCCTGAGCCGCGCGCACCAGCGCGCGCACCAGCTGGACCAGCAGCCCCGCCGCGCCGAGACCGGCCAGCGCGACGCCGAGCTGCTCGCGCCGGCGCAGCTGCCGCAGCGTGGCCGCCACCTCGCGGCCCGGCGCGACCGCGAACAGCAGCAGCGAGTCCTCACCGGTCTTGATCAGGACGCCGCCCTGGGCGCGCGCCACCACGCGCAGCGGACAGTCGGCCGCGATGACGTCGGCGATGTCGGCCTTGTCGGTGCCGGTGCTCTGGTCGATGTGGGCCGAGGACCACCACAGCGCGCCCGCGGCCTGTACCGTGACGCGCTGCTCACCCTGCTCGAGCTGAAAGCTCGGCGTGGCGTGCTCGAAGGCGCTGTCGCTGACGTTGCGGTGGCGGGCCCCGGTCGAGTCCTTGGTCGCGGTGCCCCACCAGGTGCGGCGCACCCCGCTGGCGAAGCCGGCCTGCACGCCGGCGACCGCGGTGCCCTTCATCTGCACCATGCGGCCCTCGAGGTGACCCCAGGCGCCGTCGGCGGGTGGCGAGGCGTGCGCCGGGGCGTCGGCGAGCAGCTTGATCAGGCGGCGCCGCTGCCGGCCCGTGGCCACACAGTAGAGGCTGACACCGACGCCCACCAGCCCCGCGAACAGTCCCATCAGCTGCATGGTGCGGGCGCGATCGAGGTCCTGGGGTCGCGCGCCCGCCTGGGCCACGCCGAGCAGCATGGCCAGCGCCAGCCCGACGCCGATGAAGTAGGCCACGCCGGGCGCCTCCAGGCTGAGCGGCTTGCCACCGAGGCTGCGAAAGCGGGGCAGCATCAGGGCATCGAGCACCGCGGGCAGCGTCAGCGCCAGCGCGGCCATCGCCAGCAGCGCGTCGCGCCCCCTCGGCAGCAACACCACCAGGACGCCCGCGACCGCCACGCAGCCCAGCATGATGAGCAGCCCGAGGTTGTGTTGCAGACGATCGCGCAGCGGCCCGTCGGGGCGCGCGGGGCTGGCGCTGGCGGCACCGGCCGGCGACCGCGCCGCCGACGACGACGGTGCGGCTGCCGGCGTCGCCCGCCGCGCCGCGGCCTTGGCGGCGGCGCGCTGCTCGGCCGCGCGCATGCGGCCCAGGCGGTCCTCGCAGTCGTCGCCGACGGCCAGCAGCCGCGCCGCGACCGCGCTGACCTGCTGCGCGGCCGGCTGGCGGAAGGCGCCCGCCGCGGTGGGCGCGCCGGTCGCCGCGGCCACGAAGTCGCGCCGCTGCACCAGCCCGAAGACCGCGACACGCTGACCGCCGAGGACCAGCGCGGTGGCCAGCTCGACCTCGCGATCGGGCGCCGGGGCATCGGCGACACACAGGCTGGCGCCGGGCAGCTGCTCCAGGGTGTGCCAGGGCTGCTCGTGCCGCGCGACCGGCTCGATGTTGGCGCGCCCGACCTCGGTGATCTCGACCTCGCGGCCGTCGTCGGTGCGCAGCACGAGGGCGCCCGCGACGAAGCGGCGCTCACCCTTGGCACCCAGGCGCGCCCAGCCGGCGACCGGCGCTCCGGGCCGCCCCAGCGCGGTCCCGGTCAGCTCGACGCTGTCGTCGTCAGCCTGGCCCCCTGCGTCGTCGCCAGCGCCCATGTGTCTCCTCGATACCACATGGGGCGGGCGGCGAAGGGTTCAGAACTTGGGCTTGAGGAGATCGTCAGGGTTGGGCGGACGGCGCTTCCTGGGCTTCGGGGTCGGCTTCGGCGACACCGCCGGCTTCGCCGATGGCGTGGGCGACGGCTGCACCATGGGGGCGCCGGCATCGGGCGCGCTGGGCGTCGCCACCATGGCATCGGCGTCCGCCACCGGGGCAGGGGAGGCCGGCGGCGACACCGCGGGCATCGTCGGCGATGGCGCGGGCTGCACCGGCGACGGCGCCACCGTGGGCGCGGGCAGGCTCGGGGTCGGCGCGGCGGGACTGGCCATCGGCGGCGTCGCGCTGCGCGTGGTGCTGCTGCCCCTGCCCAGCAGTACGCCGAGGCCGACGCCGACCACCACGAGCCCGGCGACCGCAGACGCCGCGATGATGAAGGTGCGCCGGCTGCGCTGCGCGGGCGCCGTCACCCCGGTGGGGGCGACGACCTCGGCATTGGCGCCCGACAGCGTCGTCGGCCGGCCGGCCACGGGTGCGCCGTAGCCGACGACCGGCACCGGCGTCAGGCCCGGCATCCCGGGCAGCGGCGTCATGCCCATGCCCGGCATCGGCGTCATGCCCGGCGTCGGTGTCATCCCGGCCATCGCAGGCATCGGTGTCATGCCCGGCAGCCCCGGCATCGGTGTGCCCGGCAGCCCCGGCATCGGTGTCATGCCCGGCATCCCCGGCATCGGTGTACCCGGCGTCCCCGGCATCGGTGTCATGCCCGGCAGCCCCGGCATCGGCGTACCCGGCAGCCCCGGCATCGGCGTGCCCGGGGTCGGCGTCATCTGGGGCATCGGCGTCGCGGCCACCGCACCCGGCGCCGCTGGCGCGTCGATCACCAGCGTACCCCCGCTGCGCACGAACGGGGTCTGGTGCGGCTGCGCGCTCCAAATCGCGTAGTGCCGCACCGGATCGGCGATCGCCGCGGCCATCTCGTCCATGGTCTGGAAGCGGGTCGCGCGATCCTTCTCCATCGCGTGCAGCACGATGGCGTCGAGCTCGGGCGTCACCGCCGGGTTCAGCTTCGACGGCGGCTCGGGCGCGCGCGTCATGTGCTGCACCAGCACCTCGCCATAGCCCTCGCCCAGGAACGGCACCCGCCCGGTCAAGAGCTCGTACATCACGACGCCGAGGGCATAGATGTCGGCCCGGGAATCGACCTGGCCCTTGCCCTCGCACTGCTCCGGGCTCATGTACGCCGGGGTGCCCAGCATGGCGCCGATGCGGGTGCGCGACGACGAACCCGCGAGGTGGGTCAGCTTGGCGATGCCGAAGTCGAGCACCTTGACGAAGTTGTGGTTCGACCCGCGCACGCACAGGTGGATGTTCTCGGGCTTGATGTCGCGGTGCACGATCCCGGCGGCGTGGCTGGCCGCCAGCGCCGAGCAGCAGGTCGACACGATCTGCAGGGTCTCACCGATGCTGACCCCCTTGGTGTGCAGCCGGTGTGACAGGCTCTCGCCGGTGAGGGCCTCCATCATCAGGTAGACGACCTCTTTGCCGTCGATCTGCAGCCGTCCGAAATCGATGACGTCGATGATGTTGTCGTGGCCGATGTCGGCCGCCGCCTTGGCCTCCTGGAAGAAGCGCTCGACGACCGAAGGGTTGGCCGCCATCTCGTCGTGCAGCACCTTGAGCGCGACCTTCTTCCCGATCAGCGGGTGCTCGCACAGATACACCGTCCCCATCCCGCCCGCGCCGAGCTTCGATTTGATGAGGTAATTTCCAACTGTTTTGCCGGTGAGGTCCATGGGACACCTCTGATCCACTGTCAACGCAAGCCGCATACCAGCGGATCCCCATGCTTTCGGGGCCACAAGTGGGCGCCAACGCGCAAACCGCGCGCGATCCCCCCCTCCCCATGCAGCCCGTGCGCGCCGGATTGCCCTCGTGCGTGCAATCGGCGATTCTCTCGCGATGCCGACCGTGTCCACGGAAGCTGCCGCACTGCACCGGGCGTCGCTCGTCTTCGATCTGCACGCCGATACCCCCAAGCTGATGGAGGTCGGCTACGACGTCGGCACCCGCCACCGCACGCCGCCGCGCTTCCTGCGCTACTGCAGCCACCTCGATCTGCCGCGCGCCGAGGAGGGCAACCTGGGGGCGCAGTTCTTCGGCATGTGGTCGGCGCCGCTGCCCGGGTCATCCCGGGCGATTCACACCCAGATCGACGCGCTGGAGGCGGCGGTCAAGAAGCACCCCGGGCGCATGGCCAGCGTGCGCAGCGCCGACGAGCTGCGCGCCGCCCGCGCCGCCGGCCAGCTGGCGTCGCTGCTGGGCATCGAGGGCGGCCACGCCCTCGACGGTCGCCTGGAGAACGTCGAGCTCTTCGCGCGCCGCGGCGTGCGCTACCTGGGCCTCTTGCACTTCAGCGCCAACGAGATCGGCGCGCCGGCCAAGGGCGTCGGGCGCGACGAGGCGCGCGGCCTCAGCGGCTTCGGGCGTGACGTGGTGCGCGAGTGCGATCGCACCGGCATCATCGTCGACCTGGCCCACATCAACCGACGCGGCTTCTTCGAGGTGCTCGAGGTCGCGACCAGGCCGCTGTACGTGTCACACACCGGCGTGCTCGGCGTGAAGGAGCACTGGCGCAACATCGACGACGAGCAGATCCGCGCCGTGGCCCAGCGCGGCGGCGCCGTCGGCGTCATCTTCGCGCCACGCTTCCTGGGCGGCCCCGGCATCGAGTCGGTGGTCGATCACCTGCTGCACATCCGCAACGTCGCCGGTGACGACGTGGCCGCGCTGGGCAGCGACTTCGACGGCTTCGTCAAGCCGCCCGAGGGCCTCGGCGACGTCGCCGCGCTACCCAACCTCACCGAGGCGCTGCTGCGCCGCGGCGTGCCCGAGGTCGCCATCCGCAAGATCCTGGGCGAGAACGCGCTGCGCGTGCTGGCCGACGCGCCCCCGCAGCGCGGCTAGGCCCGGCGCGACCTACTCGGGTCCGTCACTCACACGCGCCGGTGCCCGGCGCCGGCACCCGCGGCGCGCCCGTCAGCAGGCTGTGCAGGAAGCAGCGGTATTCGCGCTTGGGCGCCTCGGTCTGGAACAGCACCTCGTGGCCGTCCTCGAGGCCATCGCTGGGGTGCTGCACCACCACCGCGGTGACTGCGGTCGCGCCGCTGCCCACGTTGGCGCTGGCCGGCAGCCCGAGCTGCTTGCCACCCGAGTAGCCGAGCAGCGTCATCAGCGGCGGCTGCATCTCGACGCCGACGTCGCCATCGAGCGGCGTGCCCGCGAGGTCCAGCCCCAGCGCCAGGCTGGTGGCGTTGGCGATGCGCGGCAGGATGTAGTGATCGACGATGCCCTGCTCCATCAGGATGTGGCGCGGCGCCGCCCCGGGCAGCGGCTCGCGCACCACGCTGCGCGCATAGACCTGCGGATCGGCCGACTCGGCGCCCCACTGCAGCAGCGTCAGCACCGGGCTGCCCTCGAACAGATCGGTCTCGTTCAAGAGCAGCCGGATCGCCGGCAGCACGTCGATGGGCTTCTTCTTCCACAGCGCGTTCTCCAGGAAGCTGCCGCCGAAACCCGACAGCACCGCGGCCCGGTACAGCGGCTCGATGGCCAGCACCAGGCCGCTGATCCAGGCCCCGGTCGAGTGCCCCATCAGGGTCAGCTTGCCGGCGTCGAAGCGCGCCGTGGCGCCGGCCCCTGGGCAGGCGCTGGTGTCGACCGAGAAGTCGCCCACCAGGTGCGCCATCAGCGCGAGCTCCAGCGCCGACTGCCGGATGGTGTCGCGCAGCGCCGGCGGGTTGAACACGTTGAAGACCAGGAACTGCTCGTCGCCCATGGTGATGTTGCGGCGCCCGCCCAGCGGACCGTCGACACTGACGCCGGCATAGCCGACGCGCGCCAGCTCCTGCGCGGGGCCGCTGCCGGGGACCAGCTCGGGGCCGCCGGCCACGCCGTGCACGCCGCGGTCGACCAGGGGACGGTTGCCACCGCCGCCGGTGCGCACGAAGACCGTGGTCGGATAGCCGCCGCTGGGCGCCGGCACGCGCGGGATGGTGACCACCAGGTTGGCCTCGTTCATGCGCGCCAGCAGCGGCTTGCCGGTGGCGTCGGTCTTCCACTCGCCGCCGCTGGCCTCGAACGGCGGGGTGCCGGACTGGAAGTCGGGCATCGAGATGGTGGTCGAGTACACGCAGTAGTCGGTGAAGACCTCGTTGGCTTGCCAGCTGCCCGGGGTCGGGCGCGGCAGCGTCAGCGCGTGGGCCAGGAAGGCGCGCAGCTGGGCGGTCGGATCGTCGGTGGTGAACACCGCCAGGCCGGCCACCCGCGCGAGGTCGACGCCCGCGGTGCGCAGCCCGGCCAGGCCCGCCTGGTAGCTGGCGAAGGCCTCGGCGGACATCCCGGCCGGGCGCTTGCCCGCGGCCAGCGCGGCCATCGCCGGAGAGCGGCCCAGCTCGTGACCGGCGGCGTCGTGCACGCCGCGCAGGACCACCGCGGCGTAGCGCGTGCCGGGACGCAGCGGCACGCCCTGCAGCGGCACCAGCGACAGGAAGTTGTCGGCGCCATACTCGCCGCCGTCGGCGCGGAAGGCGACCTCGACGGGGTAGCGCTTGCCGGCGTCGGGCGCCGAGGCGTCGACGCCGATCAGGAAGACCTGCGCCGCCGGGGTCACGCTGGCCGCCAGATCGGGCAGCGTGGCGGGATCGATCGGCCCGGTCAGCGCGAAGAAGGCGCCCCCGGTGGTCGCGAAGCCGTGCACGCTGCGCGCGACCAGGCCAATCACGGTGCTGGTCAGCTCGGTGGTCTCGGGGTTGGGGAAGTCCTCGATGGCGATGGTGCCGTCGGGGCGCCGCAGATCGTCGGATGGCAGCGGCGCGGCCCAGAAGTCACCGGCGCGCGCGAAGTCCATGCGCACGCTGGTGCCCGGATCGTCGTCGCCCCCGCACCCGGCCGCCAGCAACGCGACCGCCACCGCAGCACCCAGCATCCTCGCCATGCCCGAGCCATACCACATCAGAAACAGTGTCCGAGGCCGCGATAGGTCGGGGCGCGCGCCTCCACGCGGTCGGACAGCAGCAGGTACTCGTTGAAGCGCTCGGCCAGCTCGCCCGACTTGGCCGGGCGAAACAGCACCGGATCGCCGAGCTGCAAGCTGACGCCAGGCGGCACGCGCAGCGGGGTCTGGACCTCGCCAGCGCCCTCGCGCGCTAGCAGCGCCAGGCCGGGGGGCAGGGCAGGGATGGGCAGCCGGTCGGCCCCGGCCGCGCCCGAGGCGGGATAGCCGCCGCCGTGACAGGTCACGATCTCGGGCGTGGGCCGCCGCGTCACCTGCAGGGCGAAGTACAGCGCGGGCGCCAGCGCCAGCCCCTGGTAGTAGTCGAACAGGTGGCCGGCCAGGAAGCCCGAGCCCGCGGTGACCTCGGTCAGCGCAGCCTCGCCGGCGCACCAGGCCAGGCTGCCGGTGCCGCCGCCATTGACGATGCGCGGGGGCAGGCCAGCGGCGGTCAGCGCGGCGACCACGTCGGCGCGGGTGCGCTCGACCACCGGGCGCGACAGCCGCTTGAGCACGCGCGCCGGCCAGTCCATCAGGGGCTGGAACGGGTTGTGATCGGTCAGCCCCGCGATGTGCGCCTCGTAGCCCATCACGCCGGCGAAGCCGAGGCCACGGGTGTCGGCCACGGTGCGCGCCAGGTCGACCACCGCGGAGACCGCGGCCAGCGGGCTGCGCCGCACCCCGAGGTGCACGCCACGCACCGGGCGATAGCCGAGGTCGACCTCGATCACGACCGGGATGACCACGCCGGCGCGCAGCGCGGCGCGCGCCAGCACGGCGGCGTGGGCGGGATCGTCGATGACGACGGCGCAGCTGGCGTCCCGGTTGGCGGTGGCGATGAGGTCGGCGTCGCCGTCGCGCGCGGTCGGATAGGCCAGCAGCAGATCGCGCCAGCCCGCGGCCGCCAGCATGGCCGACTCGGCCGCGCTGTAGGTCATCAGGCCCGACAGCGCGCCCGGGAAGGCGTCTCGCAGGCGCTCGAGCAGGGCCGGGCAGCGCAGCGACTTGGTGGCGACGCGCAGGCGCTTGCCGCCGAGGCCGCCGATGAGGTGACGGGCGTTGCCGTCGAACGCCGGCAGATCGACCAGCGCGCAGGGCAGGCGCTCATCGGCGAGCAGGCCGCGGAAGCGCTCCCACATGGGGCCATCCTACCGGACCCCGGGCGCGGTATGTTTTCGCATGTCGACCTGGCAGCGCTTCCTGGACGCCGGCCGCACGCTGGGGCCATCGCCCGGGGTGCGCGAGGCCTGGCACCAGGGCCGCGGCAGCTATGCGGTGTGGGCGCTGCTGCTGGACGACGAGGTCGCGGGCGGCCAGCTGCGGGCGCGCGCCGACGCCGTGGCCGCGGCGGTGGCCCCGCTGGGGGTGCGCCCGGTGCGCCAGCTGCACGTGACGGTGTTCGTGGCCGGCTTCCCCGCGCTGGTGGCGACGCGGCCCGACGACGTGGCCACGGTGCGGCTGGCGCGGCAGCTCGGGCGGGCGCGCGCGGCGGCCGGGCCGCTGGCGCTCGAGGTCGGTGGCGCGTCGTCGTTCCAGACCTGCGCCATGCTGGAGGTCACGCCGGTCGGTGACGCTCTGGCGCGGCTGCGCGCGGCGCTGACCGCCGAGGCGCCCGAGGTGCGCTTCGCTCCGTATCAGCCCCATGTGACGGCCGCGATCTATGACCACGACGGGCCCGCCGCGCCGGTGGCGGCGGCGCTGGCGCCGCTGCGTGATCTGCCGCCGCTGCGCGTGGCCCCGGCGCGCCTCGACCTGGTGGTGTTCGACGCCGCGCGCGACGGCGCCCCGCTGCGGCCGGTGGCCGGCGTCGCGCTGTCGGGTCAGGGTTCAGCATGAGCAAGGCCTTCACCAGGGAGTCCGATGGCGACGGCGCGCCCGAGGAGGTCGCGCCTGCCGCGCTGGTGCTGCCCACGGGGACACGCAACTATGTGACGCCAGCCGGGATGGCTGCATACCAGACCGAGCTGGCCGCGCTCGACGTGGCGCCAGCCGACGCCGCGGTCGCCGCCGCGACCTCCGCACCCGTCGCACCCGTCGCACCCGCCGCACTCGCCGCACCCGCCGCACCCGCCGCGCCCGCCGACCCCGCCGCGCCCGCCGCGCCCGCCGACCCCGTCGCGCGCGCCCGCGCCGCCCGCCGCAAGGCCGCCCTGGCGCAGCGCCTCGAGCTGGCCGAGGTCATCGACCCGCGCTCCCAGCCCACCGATGTGGTCCGCTTCGGCCACGCGGTCAGCGTCAGCACGCCCACCGGTCCGCGCGTCTATCACATCGTCGGCCTCGACGAGACCGACCCGCGCGCCGGCCGCATCAGCTGGCTGTCGCCGATCGCGGCCGCGCTGCTGGGCAACAAGGTCGGAGATGTGGTGACGGTGGTGCAGGCTGGCCGCGAGGCCGAGTGGGAGATCACGGGGATCCACGCGCCGTAGCGCGGGCAGCGGGCTACGCCGGGGGCGTCATCGCCGCCATGCGGCGCTGCATCTCGTCGGAGCTGACATCCTCGACGTGGCTGGCCAGCGACCAGGTCACGCCGAAGGGATCTTTCATGCGACCCATGCGATCGCCCCACGGCATGTCGGTCAGCGGCATGACCTCGCTGCCGCCCAGCGACACCGCCTTGCTGAACACTGCGTCGACGTCGCGCACGTACATGTTGAGCAGCACGCCCACGGCGGCGGGCTCGCGCCGCGCCTCCGACACCATCACGATCGAGGTGCCGATGCGCAGCTCGGCGTGCATCACCGCGCCGTCGGGGAACAGCTCACGCCGCACCACCTCGCCGCCGAACGCTGCCTTGTAGAACTCGACCGCGTCGGCCGCGCGCACCAGGTTGAGATAGGGCGACACCCCGCCGTGACCCTCCGGAATCCGCTGCACGTCCGCCATGTCCGCCTCCCTCGAGTTGGGCGGACATCTTACAGGCGAAGTCGCGCCGCCGTCAGGGCTGATAGGTGGCGGCGCTGGGGGCGCCCGCGGGGGCGGTCGCGGCCGCGGTCGCCGCGGACAGCAACCGGAAGGCCTCGACCTCGCTGGGCACCCAGCCGAGCTCGATGCCGCCGGGGAGCTGCAGGCGCCAGACCCGCTGCACGCTGCTGGGCTCCAGGCTGGGCACCTCGGACCAGTCGAGCTGGTAGCGCACCGCCGCGCCCATGCGCACGCCCTTCACGGTGCCACCCCAGGGCGGCACCAGGTCGGGCGACAGCGCGACCGGCAGCCACACGGTCTCGCTCTCGGCCTGGGCCGGCAGCTCGCGGCGCACCTCGTGCGCGCTGGTGTCGTTGGTCGCCAGCATGACCAGGCCGGTGACCAGCGCGCCCGCGCCCACCGCCGCGACGGTGCCGCCCGACGAGTCGTCCTGGGGCTTGTCGCTCAGCAGGTCGGGCACCTGATCCCCGAGCTCCATGATGCCGCCCGCCAGCAGCGCGCCGGTGCCGCTCAGCGCCAGGATGATGCCGGCCGCGCGCCGGTCGCCCCCGCGACGCTGGGCGGTCTCGACCCGCCGGCGGAGCACCTGGCGCACGCAGCGCCGCTGCAGGCGCGCCGTGACCTCGCCGCGCTGGCTCACCGTCACCTGCGCCCGCAGCTCGGGCGCCTCCAGCGCGCACGCCGAGGTCTCCACCGTGCGCACGCCCTGGGTGCGCCACGGCCCCTGGGCCCCACCACACCCTGCCATCGTCATCGTCACCAGCCCGGCCAGCGCCGGCAGCCATCGCGGAA
Source organism: Deltaproteobacteria bacterium (assembly GCA_020853705.1). Taxonomy (GTDB): domain Bacteria; phylum Myxococcota_A; class Polyangia; order Haliangiales; family JADYYK01; genus JADYYK01. The sequence continues at coordinate 30,778 of JADYYK010000127.1, read as the reverse complement.
GACCCATCGACCTCGGCCATTGCATGCGGCGTGACAGCGCCAAGTCGCCGCAATCAGGCGCGGCCACCGTCAGATCTTCACCACTCCGTCAGGCCGTGCGCGCGTCGGCTTCGACACTTGCGCGCCAGAGCCTGTATAAAGGAGGTCGATGGCCTCGCCGACCGCCGGGTCCCTGGCTCAGGACGCCGCCCATCCGATTGGCCTCGTGCTCTCGGGCGGTGGCGCTCGCGGCGTGTTCCAGGTCGGGGTCTGGAAGGTGCTGCTCGATCACCCGCGCGGGATCGGGCGCGCGCCGCTGGTCATCAGCGGGACCTCGGCGGGGGCGCTCAACGGCGCGCTGATCGCGGCCGGCCTGCAGCCCGACGACATCCTCGAGTTCTGGCTCGACATCGCCGAGCGCCCGCCGGTCATCGCCAACGAGCGCTTCTTCAAGTCGCTGGAGAGCGCGCTGGGCCGGCTGCTGCTGCGCGAGCCGCTGCGCGGTCCGTCACCGCGCTGGCGCGAGGCGCGCATCCTGCTGTCGATGCTGAAGAAGCACGCCTGGTACAAGCCCAGCGGCCTGCTGGCGATGGGGCTCGAGTTCTTCATGACGGCGCGCTTCGACACGCTGTCGCACCTGCTCGAGGGCATCACCACGTCGTACCTGTTCGACACCTCCGAGGTGCGCGAGCGCCTGGCCCGGGCCATCGGCGGCGACACCCTGCGCTCGCCGCGTGTGCGCCTGGCCATCAACACCGTCGACATCCGCACCGGCGGCGTGGTCCGCATCGTCAACCACAAGCCCGAGAAGTCACCGCGCGCGTCCGCCCGCCACTACCGCTACGAGCCCGAGCTGTCGCTCGACATGATCCTGGCCAGCGCGTCGATCCCGCTGCTGTTCAACCCGGTCCAGGTCGGCGAGCACGCGCTGTGGGACGGCGGCCTGCTGGTCAACTCGCCGATGGCGCCGGCGGTGGCGCTGGGCGCGACGCGCATCGTGCCCGTGCTGGTCACCACCAGCGGCACCGCCATCCCGGCCGGCGAGGTGCCGCGCACCTTCGGCGGCGCCGTCGAGCGCCTGGTCGACGCCTTCCTGGAGAACGCCTACAACATCGACCGCAAGCTCTTGCTCGATCGCAACGCCCTGGCGCGGGAGACCGGCGATCCACACCTGCGCGAGGTCGACCTGTTCCGCGCCATCCGCCCGCAGTCGGGCTCGCTGTTCGACGCCGGCTCCTACCTGTACTTCGAGCCGCGCGCGCTGATGGAGATGTACCAGGCCGGGCAGGACGCCGCGCGCGCGTGGCTGGCGCGCGGGCCGGAGCTCGACTCTCGCGAGATCGAGGAGTGAGGACTCGCGCAGCGAGGACCTCACTCCGAGTCTGAAACAGGCGACAGGCGACAGGCGACAGGCGACAGGCGACAGGCGACAGGCGACAGGCGACAGGCGACAGGGAATGGGCGGAGGCGAGGAGGGCTAGTTTCGGCGCGGCTGGGAGAGCACCTGGGCCGCGGCTGACGCGGGCGTCGGCCCGGTCGCGGGGCCGTCGATGGTCGCCGCCAGCGCGTCATGGATGGTCGGCGCGGTCGGCGCTGGCCCGCTCATCGCGGTGTCGTCGAGCGCCGCGGGCGTGGTCACCCCCGAGCTGGCGCCCAGGCGCGGCACCACCCCACGCGCCGGCGGCGGCACCTCCAGCAGCCCGAGCCGGCTGAGCTGGTACCTGTTGTCGATGGCGCGCAGCGCCCGCTCGCAGCGCTGCAGCGCCCGGGCCTTGTCGTCGGGGTTGCCCATGGCCTCGTGCACGTCGGCCAGCCCGCGCGCGGCGTGCGCGATCTCCAGCGGCAGCGCCAGCTCCTCGGCCCAGCGCAGGCTGAAGGTGAGGTCCTCCAGCGCCCGGGCAGGCTGCCCACGGCGCAGCGCGAGCCGCCCCAGCACCCGCCGCGCGCGCAGCCGCATCAGGTCGTTCTGCTTCTGGTAGCCCTCGGTGCGCGCATACACCGCGCGCGCCTGCGCCTCGGCCTCGTCGAGCCGACCGCCGTCGAGGGCACACTCGGCCAGCGCCAGCTCCAGCACGTCGGCGCTGTCCATCGCGTCCGAGTCGGGGTGGCGCGACAGCGGCACGCCCTCGCGGAAGCAGGCCTCGCCCTCGGCCAGGTGGCCCCACTCGCGCAGGCAGATCCCGCGCAGGTACAGCGCGCGCGCCATCACCTGCAGGTTGTCGTGGCGCCGCGAGCGCTCCAGGATGGCGTCGGCCAGATCGATGGCCTCGGCCACGCGGCCGGCCTCGAACAGCCCGAGCCCCGCCAGGTAGCGCGCGCTGTCGTGCACGAACACCACCTGCGCCACCGGCGGCAGCCGCGACGCCTGCTCCCACAGCGCCAGCATCTCGTCGGTGCGCCCCTTGAGGATGGCGCGCTGCAGGTTCACCTGCGCCATCCAGGCGTCCAGGATGACCGAGGGCGTCTCCTTGACGCAGCGGTCGAGGCGCCGCGTCCACTCGGTCTCGCCGAGGTGGCCGCGCGCCAGGTCGCACCAGCTGCGGGTCGCCACCATGCCGGCCACGGCGCGCTCGCGATCGTGCTGCGCGATCCCTGGTGACAGGTCGGTGTCGAGGATGCGCACCGCGGCCTCGCACGCGCGCGCGCCGTCGTCGAAGCGCCCCATGTGAAACAGCGCGGTCCCGAGGCCGATCTCGACCGCCGCCTGGGGCAGCTTGGTCTCCGAGTAGACGTAGGGCCGCAGGGCCTCGGCCGCCACCACCGCGCGCTGGAAGCGCCCGGTGTACGAGTAGCAGGTCGCCAGGTAGCTGCCCGCCGCGAAGGCGTCGAGCAGCGACTGCAGCGCGCGCGCGAAGGGCTGCTTGCGCAGGCGCAGCGCGTTGCCCAGCCCGGTGACGCCCAGCGCCAGCGCCACCGCCAGCGCGCGCGGCATGACGCGGCCGAGCTTCGGGATCCACGACAGGATGCCTTCCGACAGGTGCAGCTTCCAGGCCCGCTCCAGGTACGGGATGGCGGCGCCGTGCTCGGTCAGGAAGCCGATGCGCCCCAGCCGATCGCACAGCTTGCGCTCCAGCTGCAGCCGCTCGCCGCGCGGCGCGGCGTCGAGCAGCTGCTCGGCGCGCTTGTAGGCCTCGCCGGCGTCGTGGTGCGCCAGCGCGTCATAGCGGCCATCGCCCGCGAGCACCCACAGCTCCAGCGCGCGCCGCCTGACGCCCGCGCCGGCCCAGTGCACCGCCAGCTCGGCGGCCGACGGCCCGGCGTCGCTGGCGCCCGCAGCCGCGCCGCCGCCGGTCCGCTCCAGCACCTCGGCCACGCGCCGGTGCAGCGCCGCGCGCTCGGCCTCGGGCAGCGCCCCCGCCAGCACCTCGCGCACGCGCGGGTGGTGCACGCGCACGCGCCCGACGTCGGTCTCGATGAACTCGCCGCGGCGCAGCTCGACCAGGGCATCGAGGAAGTCCTCCTCGGGGGCGCCCAGGATCGCCGCCAGGGTGTCCATCTCGGCCTCGCGCCCGAGCACCGCCAGCGCGGTCAGCGTGCGCCGCGCCAGCGCGCCGATCTGCTCCATGCGCGCCAGCAGCGCCTCGGCCAGGCTGCCCGGCACGTCGGCCGGGTCGAGCTGCGCCGGCAGCACGACCCCGGTGCGCGCCCGCGACAGCACGCCGCGCCGGATCATCGAGCGCAGGATCTCGAGCACGAAGTAGACGTTGCCGGCGCTGGCGCGCGCGATGTCGGCCAGCAGCTCGGCGCTGGGCTCGCACGGCCCCAGCGTGGTGGCCAGGAGCTCCGCCAGCTGCGGCGGCCCCAGCGGCTGCAGCGGCACCCGGGTCGACAGCTCGGTGTCGAGCAGCCGGCGCAGCGGCGCCGAGATGGTCTCGCCCTCGCGGATGGTGCCACACAGCGCCAGGCGCGCGCCCCGGCAGGCGCCCAGCAGCGAGCCCAGCGCCTCCAGGCTGGCGCTGTCCGCGACGTGGATGTCGTCGATGCCCAGCACCACCGGGTGCTGCGCCGCCAGCGCCGCCACGAAGCGGGCCAGGCCGGCGTGCATGATCTCGCGCTCGGCGACCGGATCGCGCGCCGGCTCGCCGCGCGCCGGTGCGTGCGCCTGGGCCGATGGATGCAGCGCCCCCCGCGCCTCGGCGCCGCCCGCGCTGGCCAGCGCCGCCGCCGCGCCGGGCTGGTGCAGCATGGTCGACAGCAGCGCGCGCAACGTCTCGTAGGGCTGCCGGCCGAAACCGCGCGGGTGCGCGATGGCGACCTGCGCCCCGGTGACCCGGACCTCGAGCAGCGCCTCCTCGAACACGCGCGTCTTGCCGGCGCCCGCGGGCGCGACCAGGAACAGCGCGCGCGCCTTGCCCTCGGCGGCGGCCTGGAACTCGCTGCGCAGGCGACCGAGCTCGTCCTTGCGCCCGGCCACCGCGGGGGTGCGCAGCTCGGCCGACAGCTCCAGCGTGGCCTCGACCGGGCCGGCGATGGCGGCCAGGCGCGCGCTGACCTCCTGACAGTTGCGCGGCCGCGCGCTGGGCTCCGGCGCCAGCAGGTCGGCGACCAGGCGCGCGAACGCCGCCGGCACCTCGGGGCGCACCACGTCCAGCGGCGGCAGCCGGGCCAGCTTGGCGCGCAGCAGCTCGGCGGCGCCGTGGCCGGTGAAGGGGCAGGTGCCCGTCGTGATCTCGTAGGCCAGCACGCCGAGAGCGTACAGATCCACGCGTGGATCCGCGGCCCCCGCGTAGTGCGACTCCGGCGCCAGGTAGCGCAGCGTGCCGGCGATGGTGCCGGCGCCGAGGCCGGTCAGCTCGGCGGTGCCGAAGTCGAGCAGCTTGACCTCGGGCGGCGCCGCCGACGACAGGTGCACGTTGGCCGGCTTGACGTCGCGGTGCACGTAGCCGCGCGCGTGCATGAAGCCCAGCGCGTCGGCCACCGCGGCCACCACCTGGTACACCACCGGCATCGCCAGCTGCCCGGCGCCCTGCAGATCGCGCCCCTCCAGCAGCTGCATGACGAAGAACGGCGTGCCCGCGCTGAGCACGCCATAGTCCTGGACCTCGACCATGCGCGGGTGGCGCAGCTGCACCATGGCGCGGAACTCGTGCTTGGTGCGCAGCGCCTGCTGCTCGGCGAACACGCGCTGGTGCAGCACCTTGAGCGCGACCTCGCGGCGCTGCTGCTCGTCATGGGCGCGGTACACGGTACCCATGCCGCCCTTGCCGAGGATGGCCTCGACCCGGTAGCGCCCGCCCACCCGGCTCCCTGGTGACAGCTCCTCCGCCGCTGTGGCTATTGCTGCCCCGACCCCCACCTCAGCAGGGTACCACCGCGCGGGCTACTCGAGCCTCCACAGGTTGCCGTCGTCGACCGCGAAGCACACGCCATCGGCGACGTCGCCGGGCCAGATGATGAAGTTGAGCCCGGTGCGTCCGGCGTCCGTGATGGTGGCGTCGACGGTGAGCTGGACCCAGGTGGTGGTGATGGGACCGACGGCCGGGCCCAGGTGGTCGCGCAGCGGCTGGGTGCCGCCACGCTCGCGCAGCACCAGCTGCAGGGTCGGCGGCGCCTCCTCGGCGGCGGCGAACGACTTGCGCACCCAGACGCTGCCCTGATAGCGCGTGCCCATCAGGGTCGGCGCGGTCGCGATGGGATCCACATAGACGGTGAACAGGTCGGGCATCCCGGTGGCGTCCTTGCAACCGACCAGCGCGCCGGCCCCGCTGTGGGGCGACGTCGTGGTGAAGCGCGGGCTGCCCGCGAAGGCGGTCCAGGGGTTGATGTTGCCCTCGATCCCCGGGTTGGGCAGCAGGTTGGGCAGCGCCGCGTCGAGGCTGGCGTCCGCCGGGCTGGCGTCGCTGGTCGCGCCGTCGCCAGCGCCAGCGCCATCGCTGGCGACGGCGGCATCGAGCGGGCTCAGGGTCGGCTGGCACAGGTTGGCGATGCAGACCTGTCCGCTCGGGCAGGTGCCGTCGGGACAGCGAAATCGCGTGGCGCCATAGTCGACCTCGACCGTGCACGCAGCGGACACCGCCAGCACGACCGCGAGACAGGCGCCGAGGGTGAAGCGCACGTCTTGAGGGTACTACATCGGGCTCAGCGCCGCGTTCTTGGCGTGGATGGCGGCCAGCCGCTCGTCGTGAACCAAGGTCGCCTGACGCGCCAGGCTGGCGAAGATAGCCTGCGCAAAGGCGCGCAACGACCGATCGTTCCACAGCCAGCACGCCAGCGACGAGCCTGCGCTGGCGACCTCGGGCCACAGCACCCGACGCACCTCGTCACCTGCCGCGCCGCCGCCGACGCGCGCCATGGCGCCCAGGTAGGCGCGCTCCAGGGCCAGCCACTCGCGCCACTCGTCGAGCGGCGCCAGCGGCCGCCTGGCCTCGGCCCGCCGGTGCAGCGCGCGCGCCGCCTGCTCGACCTCCGACAGCGTGCGCTCGCGCAGGAGGTGCAGGCCGCGGCGCGCGGTCGGCCCCAGCTCGCCGGGCACCTCGATGTCGAGGCCGCTGGCGGCGATCTCGGCGATGTCGGCCGCGATCTGCTCGACCAGCGTGCGCGCCGCGCTGCTGCCTGCCCCCGGCAGCGCCCCCAGCTGGGCGCCGCGCGACTCCAGCGTCGCCTCCAGGCGCCCGTCCTCACGCGCGACATCCCAGGCCCGCCCGGCGCGGCGCACGGCGTCACCGACCAGCCGTGGGGCAGCGCCCTTGCACGCCAGCAGCGTGACATGGCGATGAGTGGCCTCGCCGACCAGGTCATCGGCTGGCACCGGCGCCGCCGCCGGCTCGGGCAGATCGCCGCTGACGCTGGCCGGTGCGCTGCCCGGCTCGACCAGCCGCGCCCGCGTCAGCAGCACCACCAGCGCCGCCGGGGTGCGCCTGAGGCCATAGGCGCGCCGCTGCGCCCGCGCCAGCGTGGCGTCATCGGGCGCGCCCTCCGCGCCGGTCAGCCGCTGCCCCAGCAGCAGCAGCAGGGCCGCGCGCGCGCTGACGTCCTCACTCGACATCGACGTCGCCATCGAAGTCGCCATCGCCGCCAGCGCGGCCCAGTCGCCGCGCTCCGCCGCGTCCCCGATCAGCCACTCGCGCGACAGCCGCAGCGCCGCCGCGGGACACACCGCCGGCGCCAGCGTCGCCACGCTCGCCAGCAGCACCCGGGCGCCCTCGCGATCCCCGCGCGCCGCCAGCAAGAGGCCGTGCGCCGCCAGCCCGGCCCCGCGCGGCGAGCGCTGCCGGGCCAGGCGCGCCTCGACCAGCCCGGCATCGGCCTCTGACGGCACCCGCTGCCGCAGCAGCGCCCGCGCCCCCGCCAGCGCGATCACGCCATCCCCATCCTGCCCACCGCGCACCACGCGCAGCGTCGCGCTGGCCATCGCCAGGCGCACCCAGCCGCGCCTCACGATCCAGCCGTGCAGCACGCCCGCCGCGAGCACCAGCGCCAGCGCGATGAAGACCAGCGTGCTCAAAATCCGAGCTCCTTCAGCGCGCCCTCGAGGCCTCCGACGTTGGCCCTCGTGCTCGTGCTCGCGCTCGTGCTCGTGCTCGTGCTGGTGCTCGTGCTCGTGCTCGTGCTCGTGCTCGTGCTCGTGCTCGTGCTCGCGTCCGAAAGATCCGTGCCCGCCGCCGCCTCGCCCTCGCCCTCCGCCGCGGTCTCCCCCTCCACCGGCTGCAACCGCGCCCAGACCTCCGCCAGCACCCGCCGCTCGGGATCCCTGAGCTCCGCCAGCGCCGCCCGCACCTTGTCCGCCGTGCGCTCGCCGACGCCCAGCGGCGTCACATACCGCCGCGCCGCCGCCAGCCCGAGCTCCAGCATGCCCAGCCACTTCTGCCCCTCACGCTCGATCTCCCCCCGCGTCGCCTGCGGCCGCAGCCCCAGCACATAGAACGGGTTCTCCATCACCCGGGCGACACCAGCCGCGCGCTGCCCCGCCATCACTGCACCCCCGAATCGAACCCCAGCTTGCGGTCCTCCGCGTCAGGCGGCATCAGCCCCCAAAGCTCCTCGACCACCCGGCGCAGCGCCGCAGCGTCCCCGCGCTCCACCGCGCGCCGGCCCTCCTTCACCAGCGTCTGCGCTCGCGGCAGATCGGTCGCCGCATCGACCCGCGACGCCACGCTGTCGAAGCGCATCTCCCACGCCCGCGGGTTCTTGTTGAACGCCGCCGCGTTCAGCTGCCTGACCACCCGCAGCTGCCGCGCCAGCTCACCGACCTGGCGCGCCTCGCGGGCCCGCTGCGTCGCCGCCGCGACCTCGTCGAACAGCTTCTGCTCCACCGGGCTGCCATAGGCGGCCAGGTTCGACGCCGCCCACGCCAGCCAGTCGCGCGCGTCCTGCTCCAGCTCGGGCCAGCGCCGCTCGGCCTCGACCTCCTCCATGCGCGCATCCAGCTCGAGCAGCGTGCGCCGCGCCTTCTGCGCCGCATCGGCGTCGCCACCGCGCGCCGCCTCCAGGTCACGCTCGACCTCGGCCAGCGCGTTCTCGACCTCGCCGAGGCGCGCGATGGTGTCCTTGACGCCGCGCCTGAAGGCGTCCGTGCGCAGCTCGGCCAGCCGCCCCGCCAGCGCGGTCGCGCTCGCGCGCAGCGTCTCGGGCGAGGCGTCCGGTGACAGCAGGTGCGCGACCCGGTCGAACACCTGCCCCAGCGCCGGCACCAGCGCGCGCGCCGTCAGGTGGCCACCCCGATCGATCTCCAGAGTGACCTCGACCGACGACCCCACCGGCAAGGTCGCCTTCAGCTCGGCGCCGCCGATGTCCAGGGTGCCGACCAGCCGGCACAGGTGCGCGCGCTCCAGCTCGCCCTGCACGATCGGGATCTTGAGCACGCTCTCGCTGGCGCCCTTGGCCACCGTCGCCACCGTGCGATGCACGAAGGTGCGCCGCGCCGGCAGCGGCATGCCACGTTCGAAGTAGACCTGCACCGCGTCGCTGGCCAGCGCGACCCCGATCGAGCGCGACAGCGGCGGATCCCCGATGCTGACCCCGTGCACCACGTTGAAGCTGGCCGGGGTCACCGGCAGCTCGCCGCCGCGCTCGTCCAGCCCGACCAGCGCGAACCGATTCGAGCGCCGTGGCAAGAGCTCGATCAGCGTCACGAAGCCGCCGTCCGCCGCGTCCACCGCCGCCTCCACCGAAAAGCCGCCATCGGCCCGGCGCAGGCGCACCTTGGCGGGCGCCGCACCTGACCCCGGCCCCCCCTCCATCACCCGCCCGACCACGTGCGGCGTCAGATCCGCCGACATCGCGGGATACTGCAACCACACCTTCCTCCCCGCCGCCGCCCCCGCCGCACCGCCCGCCGCCGCCCCGGCCTCCCCGCGCGCGTCCAGCCCCACGCTGGCCGCGTACAGCGCCGCCCCCTGCGCCACCAGCGTCATCGGATCCAGCCCCTCACCGAAGCGCGCCCCCAGCGCCTCGGCCACCCGCGCGCGCAGCGCCGGCATCACCGTCGGCCCGCCCACCAGCACCACGCGCTCCAGCGCCCCCGCCGCCAGCCCGTGCCGCGCCAGCAGCCGGAGGCACACCTCCACCGAGCGCTCGATCAGCGGCGCACACAGCGCCTCCAGCTGCGCCCGCGTCACATCCAGATCCACATCCACGCGCTCGCCGCCGACCTCGAACGCCCCCGGCACCGTCAGCGCCGCACGCTCGCTGCGGGTCAGCTCGATCTTGACCTCCTCGACCGCCAGCTTGAGCTTGCGCACCCCGGCCGCCCAGCGCGCCTCGCCGCGCCCGATCTCGACCTTGCGCTCGCGCGACACCTCGCCGAGCACCCAGTCCACCAGCGCCAGATCGAAGTCACGCCCACCCAGGAAGTTGTCGCCATCGTGCCCGACCACCCGCAGCAGGCCCTCGCGGGTCTCCAGCAGCGACGCATCGAACGTCCCGCCCCCGAGGTCATACACCAGCCACGACCCGGCCGCCGCCGACGCCGACCAGCCCGCCGCCAGCGCCGACGCCACCGGCTCCTGGATCAGCTCGACGCGCTCGAACCCGGCCAGCCGCGCCGCCTCCGAGGTCGCCGCGCTCTGCGGCAGCTCGAACAGCGCCGGCACCGAGATGACCGCGCGCGCCGCCGCCACCCCCAGCTGCTCCTGCACATCTGACCGCAGCGCCTTGAGGACCTCGGCCGCCAGCTCCTCGGGCCGCCGTTCGACCCCCGCGGCCGGGAACCTCAGCCGCTCCGCGGTCCCCATCAGTCGCTTGAACTCACCCCGGGTGTTGTCGGCGTCACTGTCCAGGAACCTTCGCGCACGTCCACCTACCATCACCGACCCGCGCGAGTCGATGCGCACCACCGACGGGGTCAGCGCCCCGCCCTGCTGGCTGCGCACCATGGCCACGGCGTCGCCATCGAACACCGCCGCCGCCGAGTTCGTGGTCCCGAGATCCACTCCGACAAACAGCGGTTTCATTGGTTCCATCCGGTCATCTCCGCTAGTATGAGGCGCTTTCGCTCTTCATGCTGTAGGGAGCCCACATATGAAGCGTGTCGTCGTCCTGGCCTCGCTTGCCGTCCTCGTGCTCGGCTGTGCCGAAGCGTCCAAGACGCAGAACGGTAACCCGGACAGCGGGGTCGATCCCACCATCGACGCCGAGGTCATCGCACCCGACGCCGCGCCCGACGCGCCTCCCGGCAAGCCGTTCTGGGCCGAGTGCGATCGCGGTGAAGAGTGCGCCTCGGGGATCTGCTGGCGCCGCAACACCTCCGACCCGGTGGGCCGCTGCACCCAGCCGTGCACGCGCACCTGCCCCGACGACTTCGAGTGCAAGACGGTCCCCTACACGCCCACCATCGAGCTCGACCTCTGCGTCCCCGCCGAGCAGACCTTCTGCAATCCGTGCTCGATCAACCGCGACTGCGGTGACAGCTCCGACCTGTGCATCCCGCTCACCGCGGGCCGCTTCTGCTCCATCGACTGCAAGGACGATCCCACGCTGTGCCCGAACGGCTTCACCTGCCAGATGCTGGCCGCCGTCGGCGACGTCACCAACGTGTGGCAGTGCCTGCCCATCAACGGCATCTGCTGCATCGACGGTGACCGCGACCTGCACGGCCGCGGCGGCGGCTGCGCCGGCACCGACTGCGACGACACCGACATGCGGATCTACGACGGCGCCGCCGAGATCTGCGACGGCGTCGACAACGACTGCATGGGCGGGGTCGACGTCGGCCAGATGTCGTGCAAGCGCGGCGAGTGCAGCCTGGGCGCCTTCGGCTACTTCGAGCGCCTGACCGAGCCGTGCACCACCGGCTCGTGCGTGCCCCAGAACGCGCGCGACTGCGGCGTCTACACCTGCGACGGCGGCGGCGAGGTCGGCGACCTGTGCGCGACCTCGTGCGACGTCGAGGCCGACACCAAGTGTGTCCCGCCGGCGCACTGTGACGCCTCGGTCTGCATCATGGACCTCGCCAACGGGATGGCCTGCAACGAGAACTCCGACTGCATCTCGGCGCACTGTCAGAACGGCTTCTGCTGCGGCAACGGCGACTGCTGCCAGGTCGCCAGCAACTGCCCCACCTTCGGCAGCTTCAACCCGATCTGTGAAGGCCCCGGGACCTGCCAGGGCACCCGCGGCGCCGCGCTGTGCGCCAACAACGAGTGCGGCACCGTCAACGGCGTCGCCGACGACTCGGCCTGCAACGCCACCACCGAAGCGCTCACGTGCGGCTTCTACAAATCGATCTACTGCAGTGGTGCCATGGCCCAGACCGCCCCGTCGTGCCCGTCGATGTGCAACTCGCACGCCGACTGCGACGACAACGGCTTCTGCGATCCCATCACGCGCACCTGCCGCGAGGACCTCGACGACGGCCAGGCCTGCGGCACCGAGGCGCTGCGCTGCAAGTCGAACTACTGCGGCAACGGCTTCTGCTGCACCGGCGGCGACTGCTGCGCCAACGAGAACGACTGCCCGGCTTCATACCGCCGAGCGCCCAGCTGCGATGTCCCGTCGGCCTGCCAGGGCACCCGCGACATCGCGCAGTGCGTCGCCTCGCGCTGCACCACCTCGGTCGCGGTGCCCGACGACTCGGCCTGCGACATGAGCATCCGCGCCAGCGAGTGCGGCGCCTGGCTGCCCATCAACTGCGCCGGGGGCGGCACCCAGACCAGCCCGGTGTGCCCCGACAGCTGCACCGGCAGCTCGCAGTGCGACGCCAACGCCTACTGCAACCCGGCCGGCTCCTGCGTGCCCGACGAGCCCAACGGCGGCGCCTGCCGCGTCGACGGTGACTGCCAGGTCGGCCACTGCCAGAACGGCTTCTGCTGCGCCAGCGGCGACTGCTGCGCCACCGCGGCCAACTGCACCAGCTACTCCACCGCGGCCCAGTGCATGACCCAGGCGACCTGCCAGGGCACCCGCGTCGACGGCACCTGCTCGGCGGCGTTCCAGTGCACCACCACCACGGTGCAGGACGACTCCGCCTGCGCGGGCCTGCTGTCGAGCGACTGCGGCCCGTACCCGGCCTTCTTCTGCAGCGCCGCGATGAACCAGGCCATGCAGCCGCTGTGTAACAGCATGTGCACCAGCGACTCGATGTGTGACGTCTCGGCGCACTGCGATCTGGTCGCTGGCAGCGCCACCCTCAACCGGTGCGTCGCCGACCAGGGCCCCGGCGGCTTCTGCACGGTGCAGAACGAGTGCGGCAGCGGCCTGACCTGTGTCGACGGCGTGTGTTGCACCTCGAGCTGCGGCGGCACCTGCCGGCGCTGTGACGTGACCGGTTCGGTCGGCACCTGCACCGACGTGCCGGCCAACCAGGATCCCGACGCCGAGTGCGGCGCGGTCGACTGCAGCGGCTACTACCTGGGCTGGAGCGTCGACTCCTGCCGCCGTCGCGCCAACGTCAGCGCCTCGGCCGCGCGCTGCGCCGGCACCGGCTCGCGCTGCCGCACCACCGCCGAGGAGTGCGCGCTGTCGTCGACCGCGGGCACCACGCAGATCACCTGCAACGCGACCTGCCAGGATCCGCGCGCCGGCACCTGCGTGGGCACCACCCAGGGCGCCTGCAACAACGTCAACCCGGGCACCCAGACCTGCGGCATCGGCGTGTGCCAGGTCATGCCCAACATCTGCTCGGGTGGCGCGCCCCTGCAGTGTGTGCCCAACAGCGGCGCCGCCAGCCCCGAGGTCTGCGACGGCGTCAACAACGACTGCGCCGGCGGCATCGACGACGACCCCGCGCTGGCCGACCCCAAGGAGCCCAACAACAGCTGCAGCGCCATCTGGTCGCTGCCCGAGGTCGGCAGCGACATCACGCTGAACGCCGGCTTCGTCAACATCTACCCCTCGGGTGACGTCGACGTCTTCCGCATCCCCATGCGCGAGACCGACAACAGCTGCCGCGGCTGTAACCCGTTCCTGGGCGTCTCGGTCGACGAGGACTATCGCCTCTATGTCACGCTGTCGACGCCCGCGGGCGCCGGGATCTACCGCTTCTGCCTCAACAACAGCTGCGGGCTGCCCGCCTCCAACCGCTGCGTCAACGTGCCCGCCGGCAGCAGCAACACGCTGGCGTACTCGTTCGACGGCGGCTGCGATCCTTTCGGCGGCTCCGACTCCTACAACGCCTATGTCTGGGTCGACGGCACCAACGCCTCGTCGTTCCAGTGTGGCGGCTACGGCCTCAGCTACACCTTCGACGCCCTGATCTGCGTGGGCAGCCCGGGCTGGGAAGATCCGTAGCGCTCGCTCAACTTTCCTGATTTCCGGATAACATACGGGGCGTGGACCCGGTGCAGGTGGCGGCGATAGCGGCGGCGAAGGTGCGCGGCAGCGCGCTCTGGACCCGCCTGGAGTGGGTGCGGACGCATCACGGTGAGGCAGGCCTGCAGGCGCTGCTGCCCGAGCTGCCCGCAGCCGGACGCAACCTCATCCACGCGCCGCTGGATCGCGGCGCCTGGTACAGCTACCCGCTGTTCCTGGAGCTGTCGCTGGCCATCGATCGCCACTTCGGCAAGGGCGACTGCGCGCTGCTGATCGAGATCGGGCGCTGGGGCAGCCACAAGAACGTGCCCGCGCTGTACCAGATGTTCATCCGCATGGGCTCGGTCGACTGGGTGCTGGGTCGCGCCAGCAAGCTGTGGTCGGAGCACTTCAACGTCGGCACCATCGAGGTTCACCGCGAGCTGGGCCAGAAGCGCGCCTTCGGCGAGCTGCGCGGCTGGCCGCGCCCGCACGTGGCGCACTGCAACGCCGTGCTCGGCTTCTCGATGGGCGCCGTCGAGCTGTCGGGCGAGAAGAACGTGCGCGGCCTGACCATGTCGTGTCGCGCCCTGGGCGCCGAGCGCTGCGTGTCCAAGATCGTCTGGGGCGACGAGCCCGATCCGCAATAGCTGGCCGGGCTGGACGGCCGGAAGCGCCTGCGTGGCGCGCCGCCCCGGCGACGCAAGCGCTGCACAGTGGTCGCCAGGCCACCCTGTGGTTTCGGGCCAGTCCGCCGCAGGGATCGGGCACGTCGCATGCACGACCCTGCTCCATGGGCAGGATGCGGTCATCGGCACGCGGAGCCTGGGGCGGCAGGCTGGCCGGGCTCGCCGCCTTGGCCTTGGCGCTGCTCGGGTGTGGTGGCGGCGGCGAAAGCCAGCCCCAGGTCGACGCCGGCCAGCCCGACGCCGCCGCGCCGCGGGTCAGCGTGCGCATCCTGGCCTTCAACGACCTCCACGGCGCGCTCGACCCGCCCTCCGGCAGCCATGCCACCCTGTATGGCCCGCCCACGGGTGGCGTCAGCTATCTGGCCACACACATCGCCGCGGCGCGGCAGGCGAACCCCAACACCATCGTCGTCTCGGTCGGCGATCTGTTCGGCGCCTCGGCCTCGCTGAGCCGGATGTTCCACGACGAGCCGACCGTCGAGGCCATGGCGCTGGTCGGGCTCGACCTCGCCGGGCTGGGCAACCACGAGTTCGACCGCGGCCTCAGCGAGCTCCGGCGCATGGTCTCCGGCGGCTGTCACCCCGACGGCTGTCAGGATGGCGCCGCGTACCAGGGCGCGCCCTTCAGCGTGGTGTCGACCAACGTGTGGGACCCCGCGCGCGGGCAGACCCTGTTTGCGCCCTACCAGGTGCGCAGCTTCGACGGCGTCCGCGTCGCCTTCCTGGCCACCGCGCCACCCGGGACCCCGACCATCGTCGGCGCCGCCGACCTCGGCGGCCTCGAGTTCCGCGACGATGTCACCGCCATCAACGCCACCGTCACCGAGCTCAGGGCGCAGGGCATCGAGGCCTTCGTCGTGCTCGCGCACATGGGTGGCTCGGGTGGCGGTGGCCCCGACGGGTGCCCGGCGCCCTCGACCGAGCTGGCGACCTTCGTCACCGGGCCGGATCCCGCGGTCGACGTCGTCCTCGGCGGCCACAGCCACGAGGCCTACAGCTGTCGCATGGGTGCCCTGGTGGCGACCTCGGCTGGCTCGCGCGGCCAGCTCTTCAGCGACCTCGGCCTCACCGTGGATCGCGCCTCCGGTGACGTGGTCCAGGTGACCGTCGCCAACCGGCTGGTGACTCGCGACGTGGCGCCGGACGCCGCCGTCGACGCGCTGCTGGCGCGCTACCGCGACCTGGCCACCCCGATCCTGCGCGGCGTGGTGGGGCGCATCACCGCCTCACTCACGCGCGAGCCCCTCCCCGGCGGCGACAGCAGCCTCGGCAGCGTGGTCGCCGACGGCATGCTGGAGGCCACGCGCGGCGCCCGCGCCGAGGTCGCCCTCATCCACCAGGCCAGCCTGCGCAGCGAGCTGAGCTACCTGCGCGACGGCTCCGAGACCGAGGACGGCCAGATCACCCTGCTCGAGACCATGGACGTGCTGCCCTCCGGCGACTCCCTCGTCACCCTCGATCTCAGCGGAGACGAGCTGGTCGCGACGCTCGAGCAGCAGGGCTTCTCGGTCGCCGGGCTGGAGTACACCTGGGACGGCGCGCTGCCCGTCGGCGCGCGCATCGAGCTCGAGAGCGTCCTCATCGGCGGCGTGCCCCTGGTCCTCAGCCGGGTCTACCGGGTCACGGTCAACGACTACCTGCTGCGCTTCGGGGATGGCTACTCCGCCTTCATGGCCGGCCGTCACGCCGAGGTCGGCGTCGGTGACGCCGAGGCCTTCGCCAGCTACCTCGGCGCGCACTCCCCGGTGACCCCACCGCCGCCCCGCATCACACGCCGCAAGTGAACCCCGCGCCCGGCGTCTGGCCAGCCACGCGGAAGACCATTGCCGAGCGCCGCCGGGCAGTGCAGCGTGGAGCCATGCCCACCGCCACTCCGCGCTGGTTCGACGACAACGCCGCCGCCATCGGTCGCACCCCCATGGTGCGCCTCAACCGCATCACCGATGGCGCGCCCGCCACCGTGCTGGCCAAGATCGAGGGCCGCAACCCGGCCTACTCGGTCAAGTGTCGCATCGGCGCCGCCCTGGTGTGGGACGCCGAGAAGCGCGGCCTGCTCGGCCCCGGCAAGGAGATCCTCGAGGCCACCAGCGGCAACACCGGGATCGCGCTGGCCTTCGTGGCCGCGGCGCGCGGCTATCCGATCACGCTGACGATGCCCGAGACCATGAGCATCGAGCGCCGCAAGCTGCTCACCGCGTATGGCGCCAGGCTGGTGCTGACCGAGGGGCCCAAGGGCATGAACGGCGCCATCGCGCGCGCCGCCGAGCTGGCGGCGTCCGACCCGCAGCGCTACGTGCTGATGCGGCAGTTCGAAAACCCCGCCAATCCGGCCATCCACGAGGCCACCACCGGCCCCGAGATCTGGGACGACACCGCGGGCGCCATCGACATCCTGATCTCCGGCGTGGGCACCGGCGGCACCATCACCGGCGTCTCGCGCTACCTGAAGCACACCCGCGGCAAGGCCATCCACACCATCGCGGTCGAGCCCAGCGCCAGCCCGGTGCTGACGCAGACGCGGGCCGGCCAGCCACTGGCGCCCGCGCCGCACAAGATCCAGGGTATCGGCGCCGGCTTCGTGCCCGGCGTGCTCGACCTGGCGCTGGTCGACGCCATCGAGCAGGTCACCAACGACGAGGCCATCGCCTTCGCGCGCCGGCTGGCACGCGAGGAGGGGATCTTGTCGGGGATCTCGTGCGGCGCCGCCGCCGCGGTGGCGGTGCGCGTGGCCCAGCGTCCCGAGCACGCCGGCAAGACCATCGTGGTGGTGCTGCCCGACAGCGGCGAGCGCTACCTCAGCACCGCGCTGTTCGAGGGCCTGTTCGACGCCCAGGGGCTGGCGACCTAGCGAGGACCTCGGCGGGCGGCCTGGCCGGGCCCGGCCGGCCTCGCGCGGCGTGCCCGACCGCCTGCTACGGCCGTGGTCCCAGCTCCCACGGCGGCGGGTTCATGCGCGCCTGCAGGTGATCGAGGAAGGCGCGCATCTTGGGGAGCAGGTGCCGCGTGCTCGGGTACACCGCGCTGATGGGCACCTCCTCGGAGCACCACTCGGGCAGCACCCGCTCCAGCCGGTGCGCGCGCAGGTCGGCGATGCACAGGTGCACCGGCAGCATCGCGACGCCGACCCCGGCCAGCGTGCTGGAGTGCAGCATGTCGTAGTCGTTGACCACGTAGTGCGCGGTGGTGGGCGCGTCCAGCGTGCGCCGTCCCTTGACCAGGTGCCAGGCCCGGGTGCGCCCGGTGCCGAACAACAGGCACGCGTGCGCGGCCAGGTCGGCGGGCCGCTTCGGGCGCCCGTGCTCGTCGAGATAGCCCGGGCTGGCGCACAGGTAGCTCTTCATGCGCGCCAGCGTGCGCACCACCAGCGAGGAGTCGCTCAGCGCGCCGGCGCGGATGGCGACGTCGAAGTTCTCCTCGACCAGGTTGACCACGCGATCGCTGCACGTCAGCGCCAGCTGGATGTCGGGGTAGCGAGCCAGGAAGTCATCGATGATCGGTGCCATGAAGGCGAAGTTCAGCGGCGCGGTCACGCGCAGAAGGCCACGCGGGCGCGCCTGCAGCTCCTGCACCCCATGCTCGGCCTCCTCCAGCTCGGCCAGCGCGCGCGCGGCCTGCTCGGCGAAGGCCCGCCCGGCGTCGGTGACGCTGAGCTTGCGCGTGGTGCGTTGCAGCAGGCGCGCGCCCAGGCGCTCCTCCAGGGCGCTGACCTTGCGGCTCACGGTCGACTTGGGCATGCCCAGCTCGCGCGCCGCCGCGGTGAAGCTGCCGGCCTGTACCACGCGGGAAAATACGAGGATTTCGTTGAGATCCATGGTCGCCGTGATTGTACTGCCAGTGGAACAGTGATTCCACGATGACCGGTCTAATCATCCTGGTGGAACGAGCTAGATTGGCTCTCAACCACGGAGGAATCAGACAATGAGCGCAAACAACTGGAACATCGATGGCACCCACAGCGGCGTGAACTTCTCGGTCCGGCACATGGTCTTCGCCAAGGTGCGCGGTCGCTTCGGCAAGTTCGGCGGCAGCCTGGACCTCGACCCGGCCGATCTCGCGAAGTCGTCGGTCGACATCCAGATCGACGCCGCCAGCATCGACACCGGCACCCCGGACCGCGACAACCACCTGCGGTCGCCCGACTTCTTCGACGTCGCCAGGTACCCGCAGCTGACCTTCAAGTCGAAGCAGGTCACGCGCAAGGGCGACACCGAGTACAAGGTCACCGGCGACCTGACCATCCGCGACATCACCCGCGAGGTCGTGCTCGACGTCGAGTTCGGCGGCACCGGCAAGGACCCCTGGGGCAACCAGCGCCTCGGCTTCAGCGCCAGCGCCCGCATCGACCGCAAGGACTTCGGCCTCAAGTGGAACCAGGTCCTCGAGGCCGGCGGCGTGCTGGTCGGCGAGAAGATCGACATCGAGATCGAGCTGCAGGCCGTCGCCAAGGCAGAATCCAAGGTGGCCTAGTCGGCATCACTCGGAAGGCAGCACGACCACCACAACCGTACGCCACACGAGCAAGAGAGAGGCCCACATGAGTATCCGAGAGACGGATCGCATCGTCACCGCGCATCGCCAGCACGAGGGCGCCGGCTTCATCGTGCGGCGCCCGGTGCCGACCCAGGGGCTGCCGCTGGTCGACCCCTTCCTGCTGCTCGACGAGATGGGGCCGATCGACTACGGCCCCGGCGAGGCGGTCGGCGCCCCCGACCATCCGCACCGCGGCTGCGAGACCGTGACCGACATCCTCGATGGCGAGTGCGAGCACGAGGACTCGGCCGGTCACCGCGGCACCCTGCGCCCGGGTGACGTGCAGTGGATGACCGCGGCCGCGGGGATCGTGCACTCCGAGATGCCGTCGCGGAAGATCCAGGCCGACGGGGGCCGTGTCCACGGCTTCCAGATCTGGGTCAACCTGCCGGCGCGCCTGAAGATGACGCGCCCGCGCTACCAGGAGGTCGCCGCCGCCGGCATCCCCATCGGCGAGGCCCCTGGCGCCCGCGTCAAGGTCATCGCGGGTGAGGCGCTGGGCGTCCGCGCCGTCATCGACACCCTGACGCCCATCGTGTACCAGGACTGGACCCTGGACGCGGGCGCCGACGTGACGGTGGCCATCCCTGGTGATCACCAGGCCCTGGTCTATGTCTTCGGCGGCGCGCTGCGCGTCGGCGACCAGGGCAAGCCGGTCGGCGACGGGCAGCTGGCGCTGCTGGGGGCAGGGGACACCGTGCGGCTGCGCGGCGTGCCCGGGGGCGAGACCCCGGCGCGCGCCCTGCTGCTGGCCGGGGTGCCGCTGCGCGAGCCGGTGGCGCGCTATGGCCCCTTCGTGATGAACAGCGAGCAGGAGATCATCCAGGCCGCGCGCGACTTCCAGAGCGGCCGCATGGGCGAGATCACTCGCACCGCCGCGGTGGGCTGAAGCACCGCCGGGGCCTCGCCGTGCTATATCTCGCCGAGGAATGAAGCTCGGTCGGTACTACGTCGAGGACGAGCCGCTCGGCGGCGGCGGGATGGCGACCGTGCATCGGGCCCGGCTGGTCGGGCCCGATGGCTTCGAACGGCAGTACGCCGCCAAGCGGATCGTGGGCGACCGCGCGCGCGACGAGGAGTTTCGCGCGCTGTTCGTCAACGAGGCCAAGCTGGCGGCGCGGTTGCACAACGCCAACGTGGTCTCGGTGCACGACTATGGCCACGCCGAGGACGGCTCCAGCTTCCTCATCATGGAGCTGGTCGAGGGCAAGGACCTGGCCGCCGTCATCCGCGAGGCGCACCGCCGCCAGCGCCCGCTGCCGGTGCCGCTGGCGCTGTACGTCATCGCCGAGGCCCTGCAGGGGCTGCACTACGCGCACGAGTTCCGCAACCAGCGCGGCCAGGCCATGGGCATCATTCATCGCGACATCTCCCCGCACAACCTGCTCTTGTCCTGGTTCGGCGAGGTCAAGGTCGCCGACTTCGGCATCGCCAAGGTGCGCGCCGCCAGCGGCGAGTCGAGCAAGGTGCTGCGCGGCAAGGTGGCGTACATGTCGCCCGAGCAGGCCGGCATGCAGCCGCTCGATCAGCGCAGCGACCTCTATGCGCTGGGGATCGTGCTGTGGGAGCTGCTCACCGGGACGCGCCTCTACAGCCGCGACACCGAGCAGGAGACCCTGGTGGCCGCGATGCACGCCCAGGTGGCGCCGCCGTCGCGCTGGAACCCGAGCATCCCGCCCGAGCTCGATCACCTGTGCATGACCATGCTGGCGCGCCAGCCGGGGGACCGCTTCCGCGACGCCGCCGCGGCGCACCGGGCCATCGCGACGCTGCCGTACTTTCCGCCCGCCGGCCAGTACGCGCTGGCCGAGTACATGGTCAAGCTGTTCCCGGCCGACGCGCCCGCGCTGGAGGAGACCCTCAAGGTCGGCCCGGTGCAGAGCCTGCCGCCGCCCGATGTCCGCCACGACGAGGACGACGGCGGCGGGGCAGGGGGGGACTACGCCGACGGCCAGGCCGCCACGCGCACGCGCGGTCGGCGCCCGTCGCAGTCGGGCCGCGTGCTGGCCGGAGCCTCGCCGTGGGCGGAGCGCACCGGGACCATGAACGGTGAGGTCTCGGCGTCGGGGGTCTCGGGGCGCCGCCCGCGCAAGCGCAGCGGCGGGGCAGGGCGCGTGCTGGTGCCGCTGGCGATTGCCAGTGTGCTGGGGGCGGTGGCGCTGTGGATCTGGTACCCGCGCGCCAAGGCAACCGGGCCCGCGGTCGCGGCGGTCGACGCCGGTCCGCTGCTGGCGGTCGCGCCGACGCCGACGCCCGACCCGACGCCCGACCCGACGCCGACCGTGGACCCGACAGTGGCGCCCACGGCCACGCCGACCCCGACCCCGACCCCGACCACCCCACCGAAGCCTGGCAAGGGTGACAAGGGCCGGCACTCGCCGACGCCCACGCCGAGCGCGACGCCGACCCCGACCCCGACCCCGACCCCGACCCCGACCCCGACCCCGACGCCGACGCCGACCCCCGAGCCGCAGCCCGACGGCTACCTCAAGGTCTCGGTGCGCACCTGGGCCGAGATCTTCGTCGACGGCCAGCTCGTGAAGCGCGCCCCCGCGACCCTCAAGCTGTCCGCCGGCAAGCACGCCATCCGCGTCGCCAACGACGACCAGACCGAGACCATCAACGTCGACATCCAGCCCAACGAGACCACCAAGCTCGACTACGACATGTGACCGCGCCCTCGTCCTCCTCCTCGTCTTCGCTCAGCGTGCGCGTCCTGTCGGGCGTCGCCGACCTCCCGCCCGCGACCTGGAACGCGGTGGTGGGCGACGCGCTGCCGTTCCTGGAGTGGGCCTGGCTGAACGCCCTCGAGAGCACCGGCTGCGCCACCGCCGAGGAGGGCTGGCTGCCGCAGCACCTGACCCTGTGGCGCGGCGACCGGCTCATCGCGCTGGCCCCCGCCTACGTGAAGGGCCACTCGCAGGGCGAGTTCGTGTTCGACTGGAACTGGGCCGAGGTCGCCGGCCGGCTCGGCGTCGACTACTACCCCAAGCTGGTCATCACGGTGCCCTTCACGCCCGCCACCGGGTCCCGCTTCGCGGTCGCCCCCGGCGAGCCGCGCGGCCCCGCCGTGGTCGCCCTCGCCCGCGCCGCGCGCGCCGTGGCGGAGAAGTACGGCATGTCGTCCGTGCACGCGCTGTTCTGCGACCCCGGCGACCTCGAGCTCCTGGCCCCGCTCGGCTTCGTGGGCCGCCACGATCTGCAGTACCACTGGCAAAACCCCGGCTACGCCAGCTTCGATGACTTCCTGGCCCGGATGTCGTCCAAGCGCCGCAACGCCATCAAGCGCGAGCGCGCGCAGCTCGCCAAGGACGGCGTCAGCATCGAGACCGTCACCGGCGCCGACCTCGCCGCCCCCGGCCTCGCCGACCTGGCCTTCACGCTCTACAAGTCGCAGGTCGACAAGTTCCACTGGGGCCAGCAGTACCTGACCCGGGAGCTGTTCGCGCGCGCCTTCGCCGACTTCGGCGACCGCCTCGACTTCGTCATCGCGCGCCGCGCCGGCCGCCCCATCGCGGGCGCCATCAACGCCCGCAAGGGCAACCGGATCTACGGCCGCTACTGGGGCGAGCTCGAGCCCCTGCCGTTCCTGCACTTCAACGTCTGCTACTACCACACCATCGAGCGCGCCATCGCCACCGGCATCACCACCTTCGAGCCTGGCTCGGGCGGCCTCGGCCACAAGACCCCGCGCGGCTTCGAGCCCACCCTGACCAGCTCGGCGCACTGGCTGCGCGAGCCGCGCTTTCACCGCATCATCGCCGACCACCTGGCCCGCGAGCGCGCCCACGTGCGCGACGAGCGCGAGCGCCTGCTCGCCGGCTCGCCGCTGCGCAAGCCGCCGGTGCTGGGCGAACCCGAGCCCGGCGCCGACCCCGACTCCGGCACAGACCACGACCCCGAGCCCGACGCCTGACCATGAGCGCCAAGCGCACGCTGCCCCTGCTGGCCCAGCACCTCGACGAGGTGCACGCCTGCACGCGCTGCCCCGACATGATCGGTCCCGTGGTCACCGGCCACCCGGTGGCCTCGCCGGTGCTGCTGGTCGGCCAGGCCCCGGGCCCGCGCGAGGGCGAGTTCGGCCGCCCCTTCGCCTGGACCGCCGGCAAGCAGCTGTTCAAGTGGACCGCCTCGATCGGCCTCGACGAGCCCGCCATGCGCGCCCGCGTCTACATCGCCGCGGTGTGCCGCTGCTTCCCCGGCAAGACCAAGCAGGGCGGCGACCGCGTGCCTTCGCCCGACGAGGTCGCGGCCTGCTCGGAGTGGCTGGATCGCGAGCTCGCCGTGGTCGGTCCGCGCCTGGTCATCCCGGTCGGGCGGCTGGCCATCGAGACCTTCCTGGGCAAGGCGCCGCTGGCCGACGTCATCGGGCGCCGCCACCGCGGCTCGCGCGCCGGCCGCGTGTTCGACCTCATCCCGCTGCCGCACCCCTCGGGTGCCTCGACCTGGTGGAAGATGGAGCCCGGCGCCACCCTGCTCGGCGAGGCGCTGAAGCTGCTCGGCAGCCACCCCTCGTGGCGCGAGGTCGTGCTGGCCGCGCCGCCGTCCTACCCCGCGCCGCCGCCCCCGGCCCCGCGCGCGAGGTAGAGCTTCACGCGCAGGCCGCCCGAGAACAGCCCGAGCTCCTGGTCGAACTTCAGCCCGGTGCGCCGCGCCAGCGACTCGTCCGAGGTCACCAGCGCGACCCGCCAGCCGGCGAACTGCTCGCGCGCAACGCGCCCGAACTGCGCATACAGCGCGCCCAGATCCTCGCCCTCGCCGATGCGCACCCCGTACGGCGGGTTGGCGATGAACAGGCCCGGCCCGGTCGCCGCGGCCGGCGGCGCCGCCTGCCCGAGCTCGCGCACCTCGAGGCTCACGCTGTCCAGCACACCGGCCCGCTCGGCGTTGCGCCGCGCCGCCGCGATCGCCGTCGGCTCGCGATCCGACCCGCCGATGACCACCGCCCCCGGCGCCTGCTCCCGCGCGCGCAGCTCCGCGCGCACCCGCTCCACCATCGCCGCGTCGACGCCGCTCCAGCGCTGCATCGCGAACCTCCGCCCCGCCCCCGGCGCCACTCCGCGCGCCCGCAGCGCGGCCTCGATCACGAAGCTGCCCGAGCCGCACATCGGATCTACCAGCGGCGTCCCGGCCTGCCAGCCCGACAGCGCCAGCACCGCCGCCGCCAGCGTCTCCCGCATCGGCGCCAGCGCGCCGTCCTCGCGCCAGCCGCGCTTGTGCAGCAGCTCGCCCGAGGCATCGACGCTGATGGTGAACTCGTCCTCCACCACCCGCGCCATCACCAGCATGCCGCCCGCCTGTGCCCGCACCCCCGCGCGCCCCTCCGCCAGCCGATCCCGCGCCGCCGCCTTCAAGGTCTCCTCGATCCGCCCGGTGTGCCTCAGACGTGATCGGTGCGCCGTCGCCTTGACCTCCAGCTCCTCCGCGCTGGCCAGCCAGCTCTCCCACGGCAGCGCCCGCGCCTTCTTGTACAGCGCCGGAAAATCCTTGGCCCTGAAGGCCCCCACCCGCATCACCACCCGCGTCGCGCACGCCGACGCCAGGTTTGCCCTGAGGCCGACCTCCATGCCGCCCTTGAACTCGACCCCGCCCTCGACCCCCCGCACATCCTTCACCCCGGCCAGCCCAGCGAGCTCCCCCCGCACGACCTCCTCCAGCCCCGGCCCCACCACCGCAAACCACGAAACCTCACTCGCCACCGCACTCGCGCTCGCCTTCGCACCCGTGCTCGGCTTCGTGCCCGCACTCGCGCTCGCCTTCGCACTCGCGCTCGCCTTCGCACTCGGCTTCGCACCCGTGCTCGGCTTCGCGCTCGTGTTCGCCTGTGCACCGCCGCCCGTCGCCTGTTGCCTGTGGCCTGTGGCCTGTGGCCTGTGGCCTGTTTCCTCCGCCCCGGCCCCCGCCCCCGCCCCCACTCCCGCCCCATCCCCATCCCCATCTCCCGTCTTCCACTCCGGCATCCGCTCCCCGCGCCCCACCCACCTCCACCACGTCAGCAGCTCCACCGTGCCCTCGCCTCCCGGCACCGGCGAATCCACCACCCCCAGCAGCTCGAAGCCCAGCCCCTCGCCCTTCTTCTTGACCCGCTCCACCGCCCACCCGCGCAGGCCCTCGGCCTTGACCTGCCCGCCCTTGACATACCCGGTCGGCAGCTCGAACTGCGGCTTGACCAGGATCACGCCCTGGGCCCCCTCGCGCAGCCTGAACGCCAGCCCGCGCAGCATGTTGCGCGCCGAGATGAAGCTGACGTCGACCACGAAGAAGTCGTACGGCCCCGGCGCCACCGACAGCGCCAGCGTCTTGAAGTGCACGCCCTCGATCTCCTCGATGCGCGGATCTCCGCGCAGCCTGGTGTGCAGCTGCCCGTGCCCGACATCGATCGCCGTCACCCGCGTCGCGCCATGCTGCAGCAGACAGTCGGTGAAGCCGCCCGTCGACGCCCCCACATCGATGCAGGTCGCCGCGCGCACCGCTGCCTCCAGCCCCCACTGCTTCAGCGCGGCCTCCAGCTTGAGGCCACCGCGCCCGACATACCGCCCGGTGTCGTCGCTCACTGTCCGCTTCGCCGCCGCGCGCGCACCACCACGTACGTGATCCCCGCGATGATCAGCGCTGCCGGCGCCAGCGCCTTGCCAGCCTGCTGGCCACGCTGCTCCGACCGATCATCCAGGTCGCCACGCGCGATGGTCGCCGCCAGCATGACGCCGGCCCCGACCACGATGGTGATCACGAACGCCATCAGCGCCGCCTTCAACGGTGACCACGGCTTGCCGGCCATGCCGGCACCCTACTCGATCAGTGAAAATCGCGCGAGCCCGCCTCGGCTCCCAGCGCTGGCACCGCCTGGAAGCGCTGCGCCCGCACCAGGTGCGTGCCGTCGCGCACCTGCAGCACACCCTCCACGATCAGCACCGCTGACGTCACGATGACCCGGCGATCACGCTCGAACACCTCGGGCATCACGATGGCGTTCGAGATCCCGGTCTCGTCCTCCAGGGTCACGAACACCACGCCCTTCGCCGTGCCCGGCCGCTGCCGCACGATGACCACCCCGCCGATGCGCACCAGCTCGCCGTTGCGCCGCTGCGAAAGCCCCGCCGCCGGCAGCACCCCCAGCCGCGCCAGTTCGTCCCGGCGCAAGCGCATCGGATGCGGCCCCACCGTCATCGAGGTGCCCCGGTAGTCCGCCAGCGTGCGCTCCAGCGCGTCCATCTCGGGCAGCGGCGCCGGCGCCGCCTCACGCTCGGCCTCCGCCCCCGCCGCCGCGAACAGCCCGTCGCGCAGCGGCCACAGCGCCTGCAGCTGCCACAGCGCCTCGCGCCGCCGCGCCCCCAGCTCGGCGAAGGCCCCGATCTCCGCCAGCGTCTCCAGCTCCGCCGCGCTGGCCCCGCTGCGCCGCGCCACGTCGCCCAGGCTCGCGAACGGCCGCTCGCGCCGCGCCGCCATGAGGCGCGTCGCCACCGCCTCGCGCATCCCGTTCACATAGCGCAGCCCCAGCCGCAGCGCGTTCCGGCGCGGATCGCCCTCGGGCACCCCGCGGGTGCCCTCGCCATCCTCGATGGTGCAGCGCCAGTCCGACCGCGTGACATCGACCGCGCGCACGCGCACGCCGTGCCGCTGCGCGTCCTTGACGATGGTGGCCGGGTGATAAAACCCCATCGGGTAGTTGTTCAGCAGCGCACAGTTGAACACCACCGGGTGGTGCCGCTTGAGATACGCGCTGGCGTACACCAGCAGCGCGAACGACAGCGAGTGCGACTCGGGGAAGCCATACAGCGCGAACGAGTGGATGCTCTTGACGATGGCGTCCGCCGGCGCCCCGGTGATGCCACGCTCGGCCATGCCGCTGCGCAGCGCCGCCTCCAGCCCCTGCATGCGCTCGTGCGAGCGCTTGAAGCCCATGGCGCGCCGCAGCTCCTCGGCCTGCCCCCCGGTGAAGCCCGCGATGACCATGGCCATGCGCATGAGCTGCTCCTGGAACAGCGGCACCCCCAGGGTGCGCTTCAGGATGGGCTCCAGGTCCGGGTGCAGGTAGGTCACCGGCTGGCGCCCCGCGCGGCGCTCCAGGAACGGGTTCACCATCTGCCCGACGATGGGCCCGGGTCGGATGATGGCGACCTCCATCGCGATGTCGTAGAAGTTGCGCGGCTTCATGCGCGGCAGCGTGGCCATCTGGGCACGCGACTCGACCTGGAACACGCCCACGGTGTCGGCCGCGCACAGCATGTCGTAGACCGCGCCGTCCTCCGGCGACCCCGGCTGACACAGGTGCGCCAGATCGATCGCCTTGCCGTCATGCGCGCGCACCAGCGGCACCGCCTCGGCCAGCAGCGCCATCATGCCCAGGCCCAGCAGGTCGACCTTGATGATGCCCATGTCGCTGCAGTCGTCCTTGTCCCACTGCACCACCACGCGCCCCGGCATCGACGCCGGCTCCAGCGGCACCACGTCATCCAGCCGCCCCGCCGCCAGCACCATGCCGCCCGAGTGCTGCCCCAGGTGGCGCGGCAGCCCCTGGATCTCGCCCACCAGCCGCCCGAACAGCTGCACCCGCCGATCACCACAGTCGAACCCCGCGCTGGCCAGCAGGCGCGGCACGTCGTCGTCGGTCTTGCTGCGAAACTCGAAGTGCGACATCAGCCCCGCCAGCTGCCCGGTCTGCTCGCTGCTGAAGCCCAGCGCCTTGCCGACGTCACGCGCCGCGCTGCGCCCGCGGTAGGTGATGACGTTGGCGGTCATGGCCGCCCCGCGCGCGCCGTAGCGCGCATAGACATACTGGATGACGCGCTCGCGGTCGTCGCCCGAGGGCAGGTCGAGATCGATGTCGGGCCACTCGCCGCGCTCCTCCGACAGGAAGCGCTCGAACAGCAGGTCGAGCCCGATGGGGTCGACCGCGGTGATGCCCAGCGCGTAGCACACCGCGCTGTTGGCCGCCGAGCCGCGCCCCTGCACCAGGATGCCCTGCTCGCGGCAGTAGCGCGTCAGGTCCCACACGATGAGGAAGTAGCCCGCCAGCTCCAGCTTGCCGATCAGCGCCAGCTCGCGCTGAAGCTGCGCGTGCACCCGCGGCGATGGTCGCTCGCCATAGCGCGCTCGCGCGCCCTGCTCGGTCAGCCGCGCCAGCACGTCCTGCTGCGAGCAGTCGAACGGCGTCGGATAGTGCGGGAAGCGATAGCCGAGATCGGCCAGCGTGAAGCCACACGCCGCCGCCACCCGCGCAGTGTTGTCGATGGCCTCGGGCAGCGCCGCGAACAGCGCCGCCATCTCGGCCGGCGACTTGAGGTGACGCTCGCGATTGCGCTCCAGCAGCGTGCCCGCGGCATCCAGCGTGGTGCGCTCCTGCAGGCAGGTCAGCACGTCGAACAGGGCCGCGCGCGCCGGCTCGTGGTAGCGCACGTCGTTCGAGGCCAGCAGCGGCAGCCGCAGCGCCCGCGCCAGCCCCACCGTGGCCGCGGCCCGCCGCGCCTCGGCGGCGTCGTGATGACACTGCACCTCGGCATACAGGTGCTCGCCATATAGCTCGCGCAGGGCCCCCGCCCGCGCGCGCCACACCCGCGGCGCCATCACCACCTCCTCCAGCGCCCCGCCCGCGCCTCCGGTCAGGCACACCAGGCCGCCGGCATGCGCCGCCAGCTCGTCCCAGCTCACCGGCGCGCCATGATCGCGCGCATCCAGCTTGCTGCTGCCCAGCCGCGCCACCGTGAGCAGCCGCGACAGGTTGCGATAGCCCGCCCGATCCCGCGCCAGCAGCAGCACCCGGTACGGTCGCGCCATCGGCGTCTCCAGCACCGCGACGTCTGCGCCCACCAGGGCGCGCAGCCCCGCCGCCCGCGCCGCCTTGTGAAAGCGCGGCGCCCCGTACAGCCCATCGACGTCCGCCAGCGCCAGCGCGCGATAGCCCAGCGCCGCCCCCCGCGCCACCAGATCCTCCGGCAACGACGCCCCCCGCAAGAACGAGAACGCGCTCTTCATGCGCAGCTCGACATAGCGGCTCGCCAGCTCGGCGCCGCGCCCCCCCTCGGCGCCGCGCCCCCCCTCGGCCCCGCGCCGCTCAGTCATAGCGAGCATCCACGTGCCAGGTGCCCTGGGCATGCTCGCGAAACGCTCGATACAGCCCGCCGCCCTCGAGCTCGATGTCGTAGTAGTCGCGCCCGTACGGCTGCCCCGTCCACCAGTCCGCCGTGACCCGCCACGGCCCGCCATACCCGACCACGCGCCCCGCCACGCCCTCGGCGCGCAGATAGGTCATCACCCCACGCTCGAAGAACACCTCCGCCACCCGCGCCGGCCTGAGCGCATGCAACGCCAGCCGTCGGCCACCTGCGGCCGGGCCGACCTCGACATCCGCCCTGAACTCCGCCACCTCGAACGCCCCCACCCGGTGCGTCGCCGCCAGCGCGGGCGCGCCCACCCGCCCGCTGCCCACCATCGCCTGCAGCCGCGCCAGCGTGGTCGCCAGGCGCTCCGGCGCCGGCCGCGGCGGCGCGAAGAACTGCAGCTGCTGCCCGCGCACCGCGCGCGCCTCCGCCCGCACCGTCACCGCGCGCACCCCGGCCACCGGCGGCTGCGACTCCAGCATCGCGCGCGCCAGCATCAGCAAGCTCGCGGCCTCGCGCGTGGGCGCCGCGACCACCACGGTGCGCTGCTCGCGCCCGCGCGGCTCCAGCTCGAGCTCCAGCATGAAGCTGGCGCACGCCATCCCGCGCAGCACCGCCCGCGCGACCACCCGATCCAGCACCCCGCGCAGCACGAACGACAGCGGCTCCAGGCTCTCGATGGCGTACTCCCACTCGGCGCGCTCCTCCAGCAGCAGCGGCCGCGGCGTCGGCGCCAGCGGCGCTTCATGTCTGCCCGCCGGCTCGGCCCGCGCCAGCGCCCCCAGCCGCACCGCCTCCTCACCCAGCCGCAGCGCGACCCGCTCCGCCGGCAGCGCCGCCAGCGCCCCCACGCTGCGCACCCCCCAGCGCTGCAGCGTCTCGGCCACCCGCGGCGACGGCGACAGCGCGCTCACCGGCAGCGGCGCCAGCAGCGCCCGCTCGGCCGCCGCATCCGCCGGCGCCACCGTCACCCCGACATGCGCGCGACACAGGATCTCCGCCGTCGCCTTCGACCCCGCGATGGCCACCCGCGGCTCCAGCCCCAGCTTGGTCGCGCGCGCCCACAGCTCGGTGCCCAGCTGCCGCTCACTGGCATACAGCTGTCCCAGGCCCCCGACATCCACGAACGCCATCCCCACCGCCCCGGGCGCGCGCACATCCTCCGGCGCCACCAGCTCGACCCGCGGCGACACCGACTCCCCGACCTCGCCCAGCGCCTCCAGCGTCGCGCGCATCGACTGCGCCGACATCACCCGTGTCAGCACCTCGGGACAGCGCGCCCCCGCCTGCGCCACCGTCTGCCCGGCCCTCACCCCCGCATGCTGCGCCGCTGCGCTCGCCCCCAGCACCAGCGCCCGCCCGCCATCACCATCCGTGACCACCAGCGCCCGCCCCGCCAGCTCCTCCGTCACATCCGCTCGCAGCAACGCGACGAGCGCCAGATCCTCCACATACAAGCAAGCCACCCGCATGCGACCCCGTCACAGCCGTCCCGCAGGTCGTCTCGCCCCCGCCCCCGGTTCCACGCTCGTGTCCGCCCTGCCGCCCCCACCACCCATCGCCCTGTCCCCACCACCCACCCTGCCGCCCCCACCCATCGCCCTGCCCCCACCACCCATCGCCCCGCCGCCCCCATCACCCATCGCCTGTCGCCTGTCGCCTGTTTCCTGTCGCCTGTCGCCTGTTCCCTCCGCCTCCGCCCCCGCCTCCGCCCCCGCCTCCGCCTCCGCCTCCGTCCGCGCCCTCGCGGCCTGCGGCCTCGTCTCCGTCACCGCGTCTGCCGTCGCAGTCCACCCGCTCGTCCGCCGCCTCGCCCAC
>JADYYK010000126.1 GCA_020853705.1 Deltaproteobacteria bacterium | reverse complement strand
TCGACGTCGAAGGCCTCCACGGTCGGCACCACCGCGGAGGCCCGGTCGAAGCCGCCGATGACATAGATCGAGCGCCCCAGGGCGACCACCGCGGTCTCCTGGCGGGGGCCGCGGGGCAGCGCGGGCAGCGCGCTCCAGCCGGGGCCGGGGGCGCCGGCGTCGACGGTCAGGCCGGCGTCGCTGCTGCTCGCGGCGTCAGGGCCTGGACCATCGTCGTCGCCGCCGCAGCTGGAACACATGGCCGCCAGCGCCGCGGCGACGACCCGGCTGGACATGGGGTGGCACCTGGACATGGGTGCATGATCCCGCTTTCGGCGCGGGACGCCACCGGGATCGCAGGCGCCCGGGGGCGCGCCCGGCCCGTCAGTGCCCCTTGAGCGCGTCGAGCAAGGGCAACACGGCCTCCACCTCCCGGGCCGCGCTCTCCAGCGTCGCGGCGGCGCCGATCCGGTCGGCCCCGATCTCGGCGAGGATCTCGCGGGCCGTGGCCTCATCGAGGTTGACCGCCTCGGCGGACAGGCCCGTCATCAGCTCCTTGACGACCTCGTCGGGCACCTTGACCGCCTCCCCCGCGGCGAGCTTCTTGGCGGTGCCCTTGGCGGCCTTCTGGGCGGCCTTGCCGCCCCAGGCCGGCAGGTGCGTCGCCGTCAGGATGGTGGAGCACTTGAGCAGCACCCATGCCAGGCTCTTGAAGCTCAGCTTGGTGGCCTCCGCAGTGATCCCGAGCGCCGCGCCCGAGGTGCCCGCGAAGCTGGCCACCACCCGGCCGGCCAGGAAGGCGGCGTCCTCGGCGCTGACGCTGGAGGGCACCTCCGCGAGGATCTCGGCGACCACGTGCCAGAACAGCTTCGGATACCTGGTCCGGAGCTCGTTGAGCTTGTTGTACACCTCGGGCAGCCGCTTCAGCGCCGGCTCGAGGGCCTCCTTGTGGACCTCGTACTCGACCGCGATCTGGGCGGCGCCCAGCCCCAGCATGCCCCACCAGGGCACGAACAGCCCCGCGAGCAGCGCATACTCGCACTGGATCAGGCGCACCATGCCTTCGCCGTTCTTGCCCGCGGTCTGGAAGGCACCCATGCTGCCCTGCCCGAACGTGAAGGTCTCGGAGGGACAGCTGTAGAGGACGTCGTCGATGGTGTAGTAGATCGCCTCGTAGGACGGGAAGATGACCATGCAGCGGTCGCCGCCCCAGACGCTGCCGGGGACGATCGACATCCCGCGATAGAACCCGCTGGTGATGGGCAGCGGCTGGGCCTGCGGCAGCATCCTGGCGACATACTGCATGGTGTCCTTGCCCTTCTTGAGCATGCGCGGGCCGGTGTCCTGCTGGGTGGGGGCGCGCTGCACCGCAGGGCCGGCGCTGACCGCGATGCTGTAGCTCTCCCCTGCCAGCGCCGCGCTGGCGAAGGCGTCGGCGTCGGCCTCGCAGGCGTCGCCTGGCGAGCTGACCTCGGCCTTGGCCTGCGGCACCGTCGGCCCCGAGCGCTGCTGCACGGTGTGCGCGACCTCGTGCGCGATGAGCTCGTCGCCGGCCGAGGTGCCCGGGGCGTACTCGCCAGCACCAAAGTGGATGTCCTGGCCCACGGTGTAGGCCCGCGCCGACACGCCCGCGGCCGCCGCCGCGGACTCCGCGCCCGTGTGCAAGCGCACACCGCCGAGGTCGGCGCCGGTGCTGGCCTCGAGCCGCGTGCGCAGCCCCTCCGGGAGCTCGACACCACCGTCGCCGCGCAGCGTGGCGGCGTGTTCGGTGGCTGCGGCGTCGGGCGCGCCGCCCTCGCCCTTGCGCATCACCATCCCGCTGGTCGGCGTTCGCCTGCCGGGAGCCGCGCGCTCGCCCGAGGCAGCTCCCGATTGCTCACCAGAATGCTGGTTCGTGTAGTGGCCCTCACGGGCCCCCTGATCGACTGCGTGACCCATCGCGCAACCTCCAAGCCAAGGCAAGCCAAGGCAAGCCAAGCCAAGCGCGGACGGAGCAGCGAAGAGCCGGCCGCGAGAGCTGTCACGGCCGGGCCCCCCCGAACCAGCGACCGTCTCTGTGGCCTGTTACGTTGCGGGCGGGGGCGAGAGCGACCCTTTCGTCGCGTTTATTGTGTTGTCAGAAGAGTATGTTGTTGCTTTACGATTGGACCGCGAGCCAGGCTGCCAGGGCCTCGCGCGTGGTCGGCAGCCCGTAACAGTCCAGCAGGTCCGACTGCACCGTCCACAGCGGCGCCGCCGCCAGGGCGGCGCGCACGAGGTCGTGCGGCACCCACGCCGAGGCCGCCGCATCGAGCTTCTCGTAGTGCCGCACCAGCAGCCGGGGGCTGTCCTTGTCGTATCGATCCCAGCAGTGGCGCACGCGCAGGCCAGGACAGGCGACCTCCAGCGCGACCTCCAGCAGGTGGCGCGCCTCGCGCTCGCCCTCGACCAGCACCAGGGCGCGCAGCAGCGCGGACAGGCCGACCGCGCGCAGGGCATACACCGGACGACCGGCCTCGCCACGCGCGGAGTGGCCGGCCCCGGGCTGGGCCGGCGGCCAGGCCGTGGTCATCGACTCGAGCAGGCGCTCGACCGCCCACTCCGGCGTGGCTGCGCGCGCCACCATCGCCAGCGCGGCGGCGCCGGCGGCGGCAAGGAAGTCGTCGCCCGACGCCTCACGCGCGAAGCGCTCCAGCTCGGCCACGAAGGCGGGCGGCGCGGGCAGCCCGCACTCGGCGGCCTCGGCGGCGCGCAGCACCGCGGTCGCGACGAGCTCCTCGTCGGTCTGCGCACGCGCGGCCACCAGCAAGCGCGGCGCCAGTTCGGGCTGCCCCAGCGAGGCCAGCAGGAAGGCCGCGGTGCTGCGGCTCCCGGGCGTCGCGCCCTGCTCGAGGGCCCGCCAGTAGACCTCGGCGCCCTGCGCCACCGCCGCCCGTGCCGCCTCGACCAGCGCCGGGTCATCGGAGTACCCCGTCCCGATCTCGTACAGCAGATCCAGCGCCTCCTCGGCGCCGTGGCTGGTGTCCGGGCTCGCGCTCCCTGCGGCGATCTCCAGCAGGAACGGCACCACGACCACCGCCGCCGGCGCCAGGTTGCCCTGCACCACCACGTAGTTATCGAGCTTCCAGTACCCCGCCGAGCGCTCCTGTGCGTCCGCGGACGTCAGCCGGCGCAGCGCCCCGGGCAGGTGCGCGCCGTCGCCGAAGGCCTGGCGCACCGCCCTCCAGTCGACCGCGTCCAGTCCCTCGAGCACGCCTGATGATACCCAACTCCGCCCCGCGCGCTCGTGAGGTACATTCGGCCCATGGCGGGACTCCACAAAGGTGATCGCATCGCGCTGCTGACCTCGGGTGGCGACGCGCCCGGCATGAACGCGGCCCTGCGCGCCGCGGCCAAGGTCGGGCTGTCGCTGGGCCTCGAGGTGCTCGGCGTCGAGGACGGCTATCGCGGCCTCATCGACGGGCGCTTCCGGCCCATCGACCTGCGCGAGCTCGACGACAACGCGCGCCGCGGCGGCACCGTGCTGGGCACCGCGCGCTCCAAGGTCTTCCCCACCGCCGAGGGCCAGACCCGCGCGCGCGAGCAGATCATCAAGGCCAACCTGAGCGGTCTGGTCGTGATGGGCGGCAACGGCTCGCTGACCGGCGCGCGCGTGCTGTCGGAGGCCGTCACCGCCAGCGGCGCGCCCTTCGGCGTGGTCGGCATCCCGGCCTCGATCGACAACGACATCGGCTGCACCTCGCTGTCGATCGGCGTCGACACCGCGATGAACACCATCATGGAGGCGTGCGACCGCATCGCCGACACCGCGCTGGCGCACCAGCGCATCTTCATCGTCGAGGTCATGGGGCGCGACTGCGGCTACCTGGCCATGACGGCCGGGATCTCGTGCGGCGCCGACGTGGTCCTGACCCGCGAGGGCGACAAGACCGACGAGCAGATCATCGACCAGGTCATGCGCGCGGTCGAGGCCGCCTATGCGCGCCCCTCGGGCCGCCGCCATGTGCTGGTCATCAAGAGCGAGGGCGTGCGCTTCGAGTCGGGCGCCCTCAAGACCGCCATCGACGCGCGCATCTCGGACAAGTACCCCGAGGTCGACACCCGCGTCACCGTGCTCGGCCACGTGGTGCGCGGCGGCTCGCCGACCGCGCTGGATCGCCTGCTGGGCAGCCGCCTGGCCAACGTCGCGGTGCGCGCGCTGCACGCCGGTGACAGCCAGCTGATGGCCGGCTGGGCCATCCCCGGCCAGACCCGCGCCAGCAGCAGGTGGGATCCCCACGTCACGCTGTGGCCCATCGAGGAGGTCCTGACCGAGACCGCGCGGCTGCACGCCGGCTCGCACGATCTGGTGCGCTGGCGCGTGCGCGCGCTCAGCGAGGCCGAGCCGGTGCTCTACCTGTAGCCTACTTGGCGTAGCCCTCGAGCTTGGTCACCAGGTCCGACGAGAAGGTGCCCTGGGCCAGCTTCTGGCGCGCTTGCTTGAAGATGGCCGTCCACCTGGACCTGGCGTCGTCCGACAGCGTGACCACCGTCATCTTCTTCTTGAGGCGCGCGAAGGCCGCGTCATCCTCGGCGCGGATCCTGGTCGTCAGCGCGGCGCTCGCCACCTTGCCGGTGTCAGTCAGGATGGTCTTCAGATCTGCGGGCAGCGCATCGAGGCGCTTGGACGAGAGGACCAGCGCGCCGATCGCGGTGGCCGTGACCTGGTCCTGGACGTGATCGAGCTTGCTGGCCCACTGCAGCTGCTCGGCCGTCAGCGAGGGCGCGACCACGACGTTGACCGCGCCGGTGTTCAGGTTGGGCAGCACCTCGGGCACGTTGAGGGGCACGCCGCTGACGCCGCCGATGACGCTGTACACCGCGGGCCCCAGCGCGTCTGCGCGGATGTAGACCGGCTTCTTGCCCTTGAGGTCGTCGGGCACCTGGACCGCAAAGCCCTTGGAGAAGACGCGCGCGATGCCAACATCGCACCAGCCGGCGACATGGAAGCCGGCGTCCTTGGCGCCCTTCTCGAACTCCGCCTTCATGGCGTCGCGCGCCTTGTCGAGCTTGGCCCAGGACGAGAACAAACCCCACATCGACAGCGCGGTGATGGGCTTGTAGACCTTGCTCAGGCCGGCCGTCGTGATCAGCGCGCCGTCGAGCTGACCCGACTTGAGCTTGCCGACCATGGCGTCATCATCGCCCTGGGCGCCGTTGTAGAACACCTGCAGCTCGAGGCGGCCGCCGCTCTTCTCGTTGACCGCCTTGACCCAGGTCTCGAGCACCTTGCCCCAGGGGCTCGACTTGGGCGCCAGCGTGCCCAGCTTGATGATGACCTCGGCGCCGTGCGCCAGCGCCGGCACGAGCATCGACAGCACCAGCGCGAACGCGAGCTTCCGTTTCATGCCCATCCCCCTGGGTGATCGTGGCGTCAGACGCCGATGAACAGGCGGTTGCCGAAGTTGCGTTCGAGCTTGGCGTTCTCGAAGATCTTCTGCGCCGCCGCCTCGATGTCGTAGGCCACACGCTTGAACTCGAACGTGGTCTCGGCGGTGTCGTAGATGGTGTAGCTGGCGCGGTTGTCGTAGTCACGCGGCTGGCCGACCGAGCCCACGCTGATGATGTACTTGTGGCCCTTGCGGACCTGGAACTTGTCGGCCACCACCTCGAAGACATCTTCCTGGGTCAGCGCGAACGCCTTGCACAGGTGGGAGTGGCCGATGAAGGTCAGGTCGCCGAGCTGATCCCAGATGTCGATGCAGCGCGCGGCCTGCTCGGGCGCGAAGATGTACTCGAACTCCTCCAGGTTCATGGGCGAGCCATGACAGAAGAGCAGGTTGCCCTCGCGCACCTGGTAGGGCAGCGCCTTGAGCCACTCCATGTTGTCCTTGCTGAGGACATTGGCGTGGTGATCGAGCGCGTTGCGAGCGGCGTCATAGTAGTACGAGTAGTCCATGCGCCCGGCCACGGCGGCGTCATGGTTGCCGAGGATGGTGAAGGCGGCGACCTTGCGCACGATGTCGGCGCACTCGTTGGGGCTGGCGCCGTAGCCGACGGTGTCTCCCAGACAGACCAGGCGATCGATGCGCTCGCTCTCGAACGCCTTGATGACAGCCGTCAACGCCTCGATGTTGGCGTGGGTGTCTGAGAAGATGCCAATGCGCATGCGCGGAGATTCACGCTAACACGCCGCGGTCAGCGTCGCCAAGACATGTGTGGTCGGGCACAGGTCGCGCGCAGCCTGCGGTGATTGTTACGGCCATTGCGCCGCTCAGGCGCTCAGGCGTGTGGCTCGCGCTGGGGACGGCGCGAGCGAGCGCTGTCGTCGCCCACCATCATGTCCTCGTCGTCGAGCAGGATCTCGTCGGGCTCTTCCACCAGATCGGCGCCATCGTCGTCCCCCGGAGCAACGTCGCCGGCCAGGACCTCGAAGAAGCGGCGCGAGAAGGCGCGGTTGACGGTCTGATCGCGCGGGGCGGGACCGCCGCGGACCTCGCGGTCGCCGGCGGCCGCGCTGGGCGCCTGGTCGAGCGCCTTGCGCGCCGCGGTGGCGACCAGGGCGTCGCGGCCGTGGGCCAGGGTCTCGACGTGGCCCCGACCGCCGCGCGCGGCCAGGCAGGCCAGCGCCCAGGCGATCCGCTCGCGGCCCTCGTCGCTGGCGGTGCGCACCCGCGCCGCCAGCGACATCACCACGCCGGAGCCGACCTCGCCCAGAGCGCGCGCGATCTCGCGCCACACGTCGGTCGGCTCGGTCAGCAAGAGGTCGCACAGCGGCTCGATGCCGTCGGCGCTGCGCAGGACGCCCAGCGCCAGCGCGCAGCCGTGGCGCAGGTAGCCCTTGCGGCTGCGCAGCCCGTCGAGCAGGTGCGGGGTCGCCGACTCGCCGAACGACACCACCGCGGGCAGCACGCGCACGGCCTCACCGCGCGTCATGCGGCGCACCGCGGCGAACACCGGGCCGCTGGAGGACGCGTCGCCGCGCCGCGACAGCTCGAGGGCGGCGTCCTTGCGCTGCTCCTTGTCCTCGAGCAGCGCGAGCAGGTCGCTGGCTGACAGGCCGCGCACGTCGGCGCGCTCGGGCAGCGTGGGCAGCAGCAGCTCGGCGGTGACCGGAGCGCGCATGCTGGGACGCGGCAGCGGGGCCTGGCTGTTCTGACGTGGCGCCGGGCGGGCGATCTCGCCGGCCACGGCGGCGCCACGGCTGGCCTCGCGCTCGGAGGCCTCGGCGGCGCGGCGCTCGGCGGCGTCGGCCAGCTCCTGGGTGCGCTTGTCTGGGCTGACGCCGGCGGCCTGGGCGGTGGCCAGAAGGTCGCGCCAGTTGTCCTGCTCGGCGGCGGCGCTGAGATCGTGGCTGCCGCTGCACAGCTTGCTGAAGGCGTCGAGCTGGCGCTGCGCCAGCTCGCGTCGGGTGCGCGACAGGCCGGCGGCCAGCGCGACGTCGGCCAGCTCGGGCGACAGCGCCAGGCCGTACTCGACCGCGCGGGTGACCACGCGCTGCTGGATCTTGCGCCACCACAGCAGCGGGAAGGACTTCTGCAGCACCAGCTGATCCTGCATCTCGGGCTGCGACCAGTAGGCCACGATGCCCAGCGCCGAGCGCGTGGTGCCCGGCGTCGGCAGGTTCTGGAACGACTCCTCGGTCAGGGTGTGGGCGCGCTTGCCATAGCGATCGAAGCCCGCGCCCTGCCAGGCCAGCAGCGCCTTGGGGAACGACCAGGTCTCGGCGGGCAGCGCGCGCAGGTGCTCCTCGGCGACCGCCAGGGCCTGGGTGACGTTGTCGGCCAGCGGTGCCTCGCACAGGTGGCTCGACACCGGCAGGTAGTCCTTGTCGTACAGCGACAGCGTGAAGCGGAAGCCCTTGGTCAGCTCGCGCAGGGCGCGGTGGTCGTCGGCGCGCGAGACGTCGAACGGGATGGCCAGGGTGGCGGCCTCGGTGGCGTGGTGCGCCTGCGCGACCGAGATGGCGATGAGGGCGTAGGTCGGCAGCCGGTACAGATGCAGGCGCGGGGTCAGCGTGACCTGACCGGTCACGAAGGGCTCCAGCTCGGCGGCGCCGAGGCGCACCACCAGGCGGACCCCGCTGGACTCGCACACGCGGAAGCTGGGCTCGCCCGAGAGCAGCCAGCTCTCCAGCCAGGGCGCCTCGGCGGGGGGTGGCGCGCCGGCGGAGGCCGGGCGGCGGGCGCCGGCCTGGTTGCGATCGGTGGGCTCGGCGACGATCTGGACCTCGACCACGCCGCCGGCGCTGGGCCGGTCGCCGGGGTCGGTGCTCTCGCTGAAGTCCTCGCGCTGGAAGGGGCCGGTCTCGTCGCCGGTGGGAGCCACGGTGGCCGGCTGGCTGCTGGTCGCGAAGGCGGGGGCCTCCTCGGTGGCGATGACCTCGGGTTCGTCGTCGTCGCCGTGATCATGGTGGGCCTCCGGGGCCGCGGCGACGGCGGCCTTCGCGGAGCTGCCGCGTCCGTTGGCGACGGCGCCGGGGCTGACGCCGGGGACCGCGATGGCGATGGTGGGCTGGCCACGATCCTCGTCGTCGGCGGCGGCGTCGTCGTCGTCGTCGTCGGCGTCGGCGGCGTCGTCGTCGTCGTCGTCCTCATCGGGCTCGGCCTCGAGCACCGGGGCGTTGGCGGCCTCGTCGTCGGCAGCGTCCTCATCGTCGTCGCCTGCCGGCTCCAGGGCGGCGGCGTTGGCGTCGAGCTCGGCGTCCGCGGCGTCGAGCTCGGCGGCGCGACGCTTCAGGTCGGCCTCGCGACGGGCCAGGTCGGCCTCGCGACGGGCCAGGTCGGCCTCGCGGCGCGCCAGCTCGACGTCGCGGCGCGCCAGCTCCTTCTCGTGCACCGCGATGCGGCCCTCGCGGGTGGCCACCGCGCGATCCTTGGCCGCCAGCTCGGCCTCGCGACCCGCCAGGTCGGAGCCCTTGCTGTGCAGCGCCTGCTCGCGCCCGGTCAGCTCGAGCTCGCGGGCCACGACCTTCTTCTCGCGCGCGGACAGCTCGGCGCGCACCGCGGCCAGGTCGGCCTGGCGAGCGCCGTGCTCGGCCTCGCGGCGGGTCAGCTCGTGCTCGCGGGCGCCCAGTGCGGCGTCGGTGACCGCCGCGGGCGGGCGCACCAGGATGGCCTGCACCTCGGCCCACGAGTAGGCCACGCGCGGGCTCAGGGCATACGCGGGCACGCCGACCTGGGGCTCCTCGGCCAGGACGGTCAGCACCGCGGCGCGTTCGGCCAGCTCGCGGTGGCGCAGCGCGGGGGACAGCAGCAGCGTGAGCGCGCGGCCCTCGTGGTGGATGAGGACCGGGACCTCGACGCTGGTCTGGGTGCCGTCGGGCAGCGTGACGCGGTTCAGCGTGCCGGCCTCCAGGCGGGCCGCCAGCGCAGGGTCACGGTCGACGTTGACTGCGCGCCACACGGTGACGCTGGCGATGTCGCCGCTTTGCAGCGGCACGTGGACCGACTCGGTGCGGGTCTGGCCCCAGCTCCCACGATAGGCAGACACGGGTCTCCTTCGGTGAACCCCTGTTTTATCACGCGGCGTGAGCCAGGCTCAAACGACATTGACGGCAGGGCGCCGAGCGGGCATGAACGGGGCGTGAGTGACGAGGCATTGTTCCCCGCGGCCGTGCGCGAGCTGGCCGAGCGCTGTATCGAGGCCTGCCGCCGCGCCCTGGGCGGCCTGGAGATGGACTACTCGGAGGAGTCGCTGGCGCTGCTCGATCACTGGATCGGGCAGGCGCCGCCCGACAAGCCCGAGATGATCGATCTGGTGGCCCCGATGGCGGGGGCCTACTTCGGCGAGCTGGCGCGCCGGCGCCTGGGCGGCGCCTGGGTCCTGCGCGGCCTCGAGCCGGGCAGCTGGCGCGTCGAGGTCAAGGAGTTCGGGCTGTCGTTCTCGCCGGTGGGCATGGCGGCGGAGGCGGTCGCGCGCGGGGACGCCGAGGGCTATGACGCGACCCTGGCGGCGGCTGGCCACGAGGCCGTGGTCGCGACCCGCCTGGGCGAGCTGCCCGAGGTCACCGAGGAGGAGTTCTACTCGCTGACCGGCCGCCTGGAGGCGCTGGTGGTGGTGGTGGACTTCCTGGCCGATCTGAAGCGCCAGGATGCCGAGGACGAGGCCGCGGACAAGGGCGGGGAAGCGGCCGAGGACGACGACGAGGGCGACGAGGGCGACGAGGGCAACGAGGGCAACGAGGGCGACGAGGGCGACGAGGGTGACGGAGCAGGAGACAAGGCGGAGTAACTAGAGCGAGTCGGCGAGGCGCTGCAGGTGGGCCTGGCCGTGGTCGAAGATCTGCCAGCCGTCGCCGACCAGGACGGCCTCGATGTTCGGCAGCGCGGCCAGGCGGCGCACCGAGGCCGCCGCAGCCGCGGGATCGCGCAGCCCCTGCTCGGGCATCAGCAACATGAGCGCGCCCGCGCGGTGCGCGCGCACCAGGTCGCCGGTGATCAGCGTGGTCTCGTCGAGCACCAGCGCCAGCTCGCCAGGCGTCTTGGAGCCGTCGAGCGCCAGCACCCGCAGCCCGGGCAGCGGCTCATCGCCGTCGGCCAGCCAGCGTGTGCACGCGGCCGGAAAGCCCTCGCGCTCGGCGGCGGGGCCCCAAAGCTCGGCGCCGAAGTGGGCCGCCAGCGCCGGCCCCGCGCGCAGGTGATCCTTGTTGGTGATGATGATAGTGCGCACACCGCCCAGGCTGGCCAGGTGGTCGCGATCGTGCGCGGTCATCTCGACCGGATCGATGACCACGTTGCCGCCCTCGCGCACCCAGGCGATGCCGTGAAAGTCGGCGTTGATCTTGGTCGAGAAGGTGGACCACGACCACAGGTCCTTGCGATGCAGGCGCTTCATGGCCGGCAGCCTCGCACGGACGGGACCGGGCTGGGAAGCCTCGAGGCGAGCCTGGCGTTCCCCGGCGAAAGTTCCGCCCTATCCGGGCGGACCTTCTGACAGCGGCACTAGTTGGCCCAGGTCAGGGACAGCACGCCGGAGCTGGAGCCGAGCTCGACGTGGCCGCGGCGGGCGCGCGGGCCGGCGGGGCCGTGGCGGCCGATGATGGTGCCAGCGCTGCTGGTGACGTCGCGCAGGCCGAGGGCCAGCGGGTCGAGGCCGCGGCCGCGCGCGACCACCTCGACCTCGCGCGGGGCGCTCAGCACCGCGCTGACGTCGCCCGAGTAGCTGCGCAGGTCGAGGCTGCCGCCGGGCAGCACCACGCCGCGGAAGATGATCTGGCCCAGCGTGGTCTGCAGCACCACGCTGTGAGCGCGCACGCCGTGCGCCGTGACGCTGCCCTCGAAGACCTTGGCCGACAGCTCGTTGCCGACCACGTCGTCGAGCTCGACGTCGGAGGCCACGCCGGCGGCGGCGACGTCACCGCGCACGCCGTCGAAGCTCTGGCGCCCCTTGGCGGTGTGGGTGATGACCTTGCCGGTGACGTCGCGCACCGAGATGGTGCCCTCGCCGGTCTCCAGGCTGGCGCCCTTGCGCACGCCGCTGACGTCGACGTCCCCGCTCCAGGTGCGCGCGGCCAGGCGGGCGTCACGCGGCAGCTCGATGGTGAGGTCGATGCGCGCGCTGGCCAGCGGGATCTGGCGCTCCTCGACGCCGACCAGGGTGGTGGTGCGGATGCGGATGGTGCCGTCGGGCATGGTCAGCAGGCGCACCTTGAGGCGATCCAGGGTGTGCTCGTCGGGCGCCTGCTTGCGCACGCTGATGCGGATCTCGGGGCGATCCCAGCCGCGCACGCGCACGTCGCCGAGGCGGTTGTCGATCACGACCTCGCCCACGGTGACGCCGGGGGACGGCGTGACGTGGACCTCGTCGCGCTCGTTCCAGCGCGTGCGGCTCTGCACCGCACCCGACTCGGTGGCCGGCGACTCCAGGCCGTCGGCGTGCGCCGTGGCAGGCGCCAGCGCCAGCGCGCCGCCGAGCAGCCCCAGCAGGGCGGTCAGCGGCCCGCGTGGCCTGCGTGGCCGGAGTCGCGTCAGCGTGGACTTCGCCGTCATGGCCGGCCTCGCACGGCGCCGCGCACCAGCATCTCCTCCAGGAAGTCGACCTGGCGGCGATAGGCCGCGACCAGGGCATCCTGGCTGTCGGGATCGGCCGGCGCGCTGCTGGCCAGCTGCCGGGTGCGCTCCACGGCGCGATCGATCTCGGCCAGGCTGTCGTCGAACGAGCGCGCGACCTCGGGGCTCCAGCGCACCCGCTCGCGCGCCGCCAGCGTCTTCAGCTCGGCGATGGCGCGCGTGTAGTGCTCCTGCCCGCGTGCCAGCTCGGCGCTCGCGGACGCCATCAGCTCCTCGTCGGGGCTCAGCGCGGGCGCCACCGCGGGCGCCGGCGCGCCAAGCTCGGGCGCGGCCACCACGGGCGCCTCGCCGCCAGTGCCGCGGTCGCCCCGCCTCATCACCCACAACGTCACCGCCGCGGCCATCGCCAGCACACTGCCCCCCGCCACCATCCAGCGCCGCCCCCTGCCCCGCCGCATCCCGACCAGCGACCCTGCGGCCGCGATGCCCTCTGCTCCCGGACCCGGACCCGGATTCGTGCTCGTGCCTGTGCTCGTGCCTGTGCTCGTGCCTGTGCTCGTGCTCGGCCTCGTGCTCGGCCTCGTGCTCGGCCTCGTGCTCGTGCTCGTGATCGTGCTCGTGCTCGTGCTCGGCCTCGTGCTCGTGCTCGTGCTCGGCCTCGTGCTCGTGCTCGTGCTCGTGCTCGTGCTCGTGGGCACCGGCGCGGCCTCCGCCGGCAGCACATCCGCCATCACCCGCTCGAACAGCCCCGCCGGCGGCGCCACCGACGCCATGTCGCGCGCCGCGCCACGCACCTCGGCCAGCTCGTCATAGATCCGCGCGCACGGCGCACAGCGCTCGAGGTGCGCGCGCAGCTCGGCGGCCCGTGACGGCGCCGCCTCGCCGTCGAGCAGCCCCGACAGCACCTCCTCGTCGACATGCTCGCCGAAGACGTCGCTCACGCCCACGGCTCCCGCCGCGCCAGCGGCGCGGCCAGCAGCGCACGCATGCGGGCGCGCGCCTTGTGCAGCTGTGACTTCGAGGTCCCGATCTCGCACCCCAGCACGTCGGCGATCTCCTCGTGTGACAGCCCCTCGATGTCGTGCAGGACGATCACCGCGCGGTAGCCCGCCGAGAGCTCGGCCAGCGCGCGCTCCAGCGCCACCGCCAGCGGCACGTCGCGCGAGGGCCGGCTGTCCGACGCCCGCGAGGTGGCGTCGCCGTCGCCAGGATCCAGCTGCTCGCGCGGCCGCCGCGAGCAGTGCGACAGCGCGGCGTTCACCGTCAGCCGGTAGATCCAGGTGCCCAGCTGGGCGTCGCCGCGGAACGAGGCCAGGCCGCGGAAGATGCGGATGAAGACCTCCTGCGCCAGCTCCTCGGCGTCGTTGCCGCCGGCGATGCGCAGGCAGATCCCGAACACGCGCCGCTTGTAGCGCTCGTAGACCTCGGCCATGGCGCGCCGGTCGCCGGCCAGGCAGCGCGCCGCCAGCGCGCGCTCCTCTTCACGCGTGGTCGTCGGGGGGGCCGACGCAGACTGAGCTGCCGCAGGCAGGTCAGTCGTCAGGCCGCGCGCTCCGCGTGCGCCGTCCGCGACCAGCTGCTCGGCTTGCTCGAGCACTGCCCGGGGTCCATCGGGTCCTCGTCCCTTCAACACCGTCAGCACCACGCTCGTCGTGTCCTCGTCTAGAGCCTGGAAACCCAGGGGAAGTCTTCAGGGATTTTCGACCAAGCTCGGCGGCGAACCGTTGCCCACATTGTGAACCGGGCCCAAACCGCTAGCAACATCGAATAGTTACCCACGCCAGCGGGCGGCAATCTTGAGTGAGACCCAGGGCACTGATAGGGTCGATGCGATGGTTCGACCGAAACCGATCGTCGGGGTGGGCAGGATCGCCTTCGATATCGTGGGTGTCGTGCCCCGCTTCCCCGACCCCGACACCCGGGTCGAGCTGTCCGAGCTGTCCATCCAGGGCAGCGGCTCGGTCGCCACCGCGCTGGCCACGATCGCGGCCCTGGGCGGCCCGGCGGCCTGCATCGGCTATGTCGGCCCCGACCGCTTCGGCCAGCTCGCGCTCGACCTCCTGGCCGGGGACGGCGTCGACGTCTCGCGCGTCCGCGTCGGCAAGGGCCAGCTGTCACCCTTCACCTTCGTCACCGTCGGCGCCGACACCGGCAGCCGCGCCACCTTCACCACCCAGGGCGACGTCGAGCCGCCCGCCGTGGAGAGTTTCGGCCCCGATCTCGCGGTCATCGACGAGGCCTCGCTG
Organism: Deltaproteobacteria bacterium; assembly: GCA_020853705.1. Taxonomy (GTDB): domain Bacteria; phylum Myxococcota_A; class Polyangia; order Haliangiales; family JADYYK01; genus JADYYK01. The sequence continues at coordinate 7,382 of JADYYK010000126.1, read as the reverse complement.
CTGCTGCTCGACGGCGACGAGCCCGCCCTGGAGAGCCGCGCCGCCGCCCGCGCGCGCGCCGCCAAGGTCCCGGTGCTGCTCGACCTCGGCCGCTACAGCGATGCGGCCCACAGCATGATCGGGCAGGCCGACGTCCTGATCTGCTCCGAGCGCTTCGCCCTCGAGGCCGCCCCGCGTGGCGAGCTGGAGGACGCCCTCGCGACCCTGGCCGGCCAGGGGCCGCGCAGCGTGGTCATCACGCTGGGCGCGGCGGGGTCGATCGCCCTCGACGGTGGCCGCATCCTCAAGCAGCCCGCCCTGGGCCCACCCGCAGCCTCGGCCACCGGCGTCGGCAGCGTCTTCCACGGCGCGCTCGGCTATGGCCTGGCGCGCGGCTTCAGCTTCGAGCGTGTGCTCGAGCTGGCCAGCGCGGTGGCCGGGCTGTCGGCCAGCAACCGCAGCGCCCGCGCCGGCCTGCCCAGCGCGGGCGCCGCCGCCCAGCTGGTGCCCTGGCTGACCAGCGCCTGAAGGCGGTCCGCGCGCCTCGATTTTGCCTCGGAAAACTTCGGCCCGGATCGCGCCCCATGCTAGGAAATTCCCATGGGGTATCGTCGTTCGATCACGCGTGGCTTGCTGTGTGGGCTGCTCAGCGCGCTGGTGCTGGCGCTGTGGGAGGCCCGCGGCGCGGCGGCCTCCAGTCCGGGCACCTTCATGGGCGTGCTCGCGGTGGCGCTGCCCCTGCTGGCGACGCTGGCGACCCTGCTGGCGCTGGCGGCCGGGGTGGTCTTCGGCGGTGTCAGCTCGGTCCTCGGTGAGCGCTGGGCCAGCCGGGCCTGGAAGACGCTGCGCGACGACGCCGCGCGCGACCGCAGAGTCGCCGGGCTGGTGGTCGCCACCGGGGTCGCGCTGCTGGTGATGGTGCTGGCCACCGCGGCGCTGACCGCGGGGCTCGGCCTGATGGACGTCAAGCGCAAGGGTGTCGGTGTGCTGGTCATCGGCCTCATCGCGGGTGGCGTGGCGCTGCCGCTGGGGGTCGCGGTGTGGTTCCCGGCCGCGGCGTTGATGATGCGCATCTCGCCGTGGCTGCCCCGGGTCAAGATGCCGGCGACGCTGACGGTGCTGCTGCTGCCGCTGCTCGGCCTCGGGCTGGTGGCGGCCAAGATCCTGGGCGGCCTCGACGTCGGCGGGCTGCACATCGGGCAGTACCTGGCGCTGGGCGCGGGCCTCCTGCTGGCCCTGGTGCTGGCGGTGATCAGCATCAACATCAAGGCTTTGAACCGGCTGGTCGAGGGCAAGGCGGGGCTGCTGCTGGGCGTCGGCCTCGGGGTGCTGTCGCTGGGTTCGCTGCTGTGGGCGCGCGGCGCCACCGCGCGTGACGAGCGCGTGCGCGGCGCGGTCACCGACCACACCGCGGCGACGCGGGCGCTGGTCAAGGTGGTGCAGGGGCTGTCGGACCACGACAAGGACGGCTATCCGACGGCGGTCATCTTCGGCGCCACGGTGGACTGTGACGACTCGCGCGCGCTGGTGAACCCCGGCGCCACCGAGGTGCCCGACAACGGCCTGGACGACAATTGCCGCAACGGGGACGCGCACGCGGAGGTGGCTGGCGGTGGAGGCGGGACGCCGGCGGCCGGGACGCCGGGGGCCGGGACGCCGGGAGGCGGGACGCCGGGGGCCGGGACGCCGGGGGCCGGCACACCGGTCGCGGGTGGCACGCCGGTCGCGGGTGGCACGCCGGTCGCGGGGACCGGGGCGGCCGGCTTCAAGTGGGACGGCAACGTGCTGATGATCGGCATCGACACCATGCGCGCGGATCGCCTCGGGCTGGCGGGCGGCAAGTACGCCGGCGGCTCGCTGACGCCGGCCATGGATGCGCTGGCGCAGCGCGGGGCGTGGTTCACCGGGGTGCGCGCGCAGGCGCCCAACACGCCGCGCTCGTTCCCGTCCATCTTCTCGTCGCAGCTGCCCTCGCACGTGAAGTTCGACAGCCCGACCGCGAACTATGGCGTCGTGCTGCCGGCCAACCAGCTGCTGTTCGAGAGCACCACCGCGGGCGGCCTGCAGAGTTTCGGCATCAGCTCGCACTTCTACTTCACCGAGGCGCGCGGCATCACCCAGGGCGCGACCTGGAACAACGATGGCGCCAAGACGGTCAAGGACTCCAACCCCGACATCGCGGCGCCGCGGGTGTTCGCCGCGGCCGAGGCCAAGCTGCGCGAGCTGGCGCAGAGCAAGCAGCGCTTCGCAGGCTTCGTGCACCTGTTCGAGCCGCACTCGACCTACGTGCCGCACCCCGAGTACCCCAGCAAGAAGTCGGGCGTCGCCGGCCTCGAGGAGCGCTACGACATGGAGGTCCGCTATGTCGACGACTATGTCGGCAAGCTGGTCGCGCTGCTGGCCGAGACCGGCCTCGACAAGACCACCGCCATCGTCCTGTTCGCCGATCACGGCGAGGCCTTCGGCGACCACGTCTTCGCCGGCGAGCGCATGTTCTTCCATGGCCAGACCGTGTTCGACGAGCTCCTGCACGTGCCGCTGATCATCGCGGTCCCCGGCCTGGAGCCGCGCAGGATCGACGAGCCCACCATGCTGGTCGACCTGGCGCCCACCATCCTCGATCTGCTCAAGCTGCCCATCCCGGCCGAGTTCCAGGGCCGCAGCCTGCTCGGCGCCATGATGGGCGAGCCGCTGGCGCCGCGCCCGGTGCTCGGCGAGCTGCTGCCGGCCAAGAACTGGCCGCACGAGGCGCGCGCCCTGATGCAGGGCAACCTCAAGCTGATCTGGCGGCCCGCCGACGGTGTGACCCAGTTGTTCGATCTCGCCGCCGACCCCCGGGAGAAGACCGACCTCAGCCGCGACCGCGCCGACGACACCAAGCGCCTGCGCGCCGAGCTGGAGCGCTGGCTGGAGACGGGTACACTGGGCGCACTGTGAAGCGCGCCGCCCTCCCCCTCAGCCTCGGACTCGGCCTCACCCTGCCCTTCCTGCCACTGTCGACCTCCGCCAAGCCCGCCCCGCCACCGTCCCCGGCCATCTTCACCGCCAGCCCGGCCGAACCCGCGGTCGACCCCGACGACGGCTCGCCGCTGCCACCCGACACCGCCGCCTGGGGTCGTCCCATCGGCAGCCGCCTGGCCGCCGACAGCGCCGTCAACGCAGCGCCCTTCACCTTCCGCTGGCCGCTCGACTCGGTCGACATCTCGTCCAACTTCGGCATGCGGCTGCACCCGGTCGAGGGCATCAAGAAGATGCACAAGGGCGTAGACCTGCGCGGCCCCGAGGGTACCCGCGTCCTCAGCACCGGCCCCGGCCGCGTCACCCGCGCCGGCTTCCGCAACAAGCTGGGCCGCTATGTCGCGGTCGCGCACCCCAACGGCTTCATCTCCATCTATGGCCACCTGTCCGAGATCCTGGTGCACCCCGGCATGCGTGTGCGCGCGGGCTCGATCCTCGGCCTGGTCGGCGCCACCGGCAAGGTCACCGGCCCGCACCTGCACTTCACGCTGTACCGCGAGGACGTCACCTTCGACCCCCTGCTGATGGTCGGCCGCAAGAGCGACGCGCCCAACGACTCCACGCTCCTGCCCTAGTCCAGCCCTGGTCCCTCTGCACCACCACAAGCCCGACCACCGTCAGGCCGATTGTCGCTCGACCTCCGCAGGGGCTGCGCTGCCATAGGATCTGCCATCCCGATGCCGGTACGCGAACCTGTCCCCACGTGGGTCACGATGGATGAGCAGGTGTCCGTCGTGAACCGCGCGGTGGTGCGCACTGCACAGCACGATGAGGTTGCGCAGCGCATGGTCGCCGCCGCGCGACCAGAACCGCCAGTGGTGGACGTCGACCCACACCGAGGCCCGACAGCCTGGGACCTCGCAGCATCCGTGTGCCCGCCGCAGCGCTGCAGCACGACGCGCCGAGGGGATCTTGCGCGTCCCCGGAGCGTCCGGATGATGCGGCGAGTGCACCGAGGCATCACACAGTGCGACCTCGAGCAGCTTCGGATCGATGTCGAAGACCTTGCCGCCCCCGTCCTGGGTCACCCGCTCGCAGCGGTCGCAGACACCGATGGAGATCTGGTAGCTGGGGGTCCCAGGCTTGCGGTCACCACTCGCCGCGGCCACTCGCAGCAGCTGGTTCATGAAGGCGTCGTCATCCAGCGCCGCCCCGGCCTCCTTGTGCATGGTCTTGCGCACCTGGCACAGGAGGGCGTACGTCGCTGGCGTCAGCGCGAACCGCACCAGCCGCTCGAGCCGGGCAGGATCTGGTTCGTCGCCGGGCATGGCCCCGGGCTCGAGCCCCGCGACCTGCCTCTCGATCTCCCGGACACTCATCTTGCCCGCGTGGGCGAGCCAGGCAGCCTCGTTGGCCGGCGTCATCACGCGCGATAGTTCGCGCACAGCCGAGTAGGTGACGCCCCCGGCCGCCAGGGTCGCCTGCGTCAACGGCAGATCGGCCAGTGCCTCCACCACCCGCACCCGCTCGTAAGCCATCCGCGACGACAACCCGAGTCGCGCCTCGGCATACTCGTGGAACGATCCGAATCCCAGCGCCTCGTCCACACCCAGGCGCCTCGCCTCCAGCAGTGCGGCGATCTCTTCAGCCTCGAGGCCTTGCCGCCGGCCCACCGCTGCCCTGACCCGCTCATCCACTTGCCGCACCAGCGCTGCTCGCTCCATCAGCATCCTCCCGTTGGTTTTGCACGCCTCTTCGGTGCGTGCGCCGCGTTCCGCCTCGAAACAGCCCCGCCGCGCCACGGCGTCGCAACCCTCGCGAGACCCCGCACCGAGGTTCGCGTCGGGGCCGCCGGCCCCAGCGTGGGAGCGCGCGCCCCGATCGCCCCCGCACCGAAGCTCACGGTGCGCCACCGAGGTTCGCCGATACCTCCGCGCGTCCGCGCGGGACGCGCAAAACCCGGCCGCAACTCACGGTTTCGGTCGATTCGAACCGGCGTGCGCGGGGCCGGCCCCGGGCTTGCTCTGCCCCGGGCGTGATGACCTCCGCGACCTCGAAGCTGTGCGTCCTCGCCCTGGGCACAACCCTGCTGTCGGCCTGCGCGGGAGGCATCGACGTCCCGGTCGAGGACGAGAGCCACCCCACCCCGCGCGGGATCTACCTGCCCATCGCCCCCAGCGGCGACTCGTCGCAGTCCGAGCGCAGCATCGCCGCCGCCATCACCCCGGCGGGCACGCCGCCGCTGGTGGTGTTCCTGCAGAGGAACGGCGGCACCTACACCGCGGGCAGCGACGACTCGTCGCGCAACGTGTCCTCGGTGGTCGCCGGGCAGAACCGCGCCAGCGCGACCATCCCGCCCTTCGAGGGCAGCGCCGCGCAGTGGACCTCCATCGTGGCCTGCGTGCGCGAGCAGTTCGCGCGCTTCAACGTCGAGATCACCGACGTCGAGCCGACCGCCGGCCCCTACATCGAGTCGCTGTTCGGCGGCGACGGCACCGAGCTCGGCTTCGGCCAGGGCACCGGCGGCGTGGCCCCCATCGATCCCCAGGGCTGTCGCGTCATCCGCGGCGCAGTGGTCTACAACTTCACCCGCGTGCTGGGCGGCGACGCGCGCGTCATCTGTGAGGTCGCGACCCAGGAGATCGCGCACGCCATGAGCCTCGATCACGAGTACCTGTGCAAGGACCCCATGACCTACCTGACCGGCTGCGGTCAGAAGACGCTGCAGGACGTCAACGCGCAGTGTGGCGAGTACTCGGCGAGGGCCTGCATCTGCGGCCGGGCGTCGCAGAACTCGGTGCAGATCCTGCTGCAGAAGCTGGGGCCGCGCGAGCTGGCACCGCCGGCCACGCCGCCCGGGACGGTGACCCCGCCGGGCACCGTGACGCCGCCCACCGGACCCGACACCGTGGCGCCGATGGTCACCATCGACGGCCCCGCCGAGGGCGCCTACGGCGCGCCGAACTCGCTGATCTCCGTCACCGCAAGCGCCACCGACGCGGTCGGCGTAGGCAGCCTGGAGCTGTACTGGGCCTTCACCGGCGCGGTGCTGCCCTGCACCAACACGGTGCCCGGAGTGACCTGCATCAAGGCGTCGAACAACGCCAAGGCGACCTGGACCTTCCGCGTCGGCAGCGGCGACCGCCGCTTCCTGGTGCGCGCACGCGACGCCGCCGGCAACCTGGGCGCCACGCCCGAGCGCCTGATCCATCTGGCCCCGCCGCCCGGGGGCACGCCGCCCGGGACGGTCACGCCCCCGCCCACGACGCCCCCGCCCAGCCAGCCGACGCCGCCGGCCGGCCCGACCATCGCCAGCGTGAGCCCGCCCGGCGGCTCCGCCTTCCAGCGCGGCGACACCCTGGAGGTGCGCGCCACCGTGACCGCCAGCGGCGGCGTCGGTCAGGTGCGTCTGCTGTGGACCGCGCCCGCTGGCACCACCCCGTTCGCGATGGCCGATCTCGGTGGCGGCGAGTATGGCATCGACATCCAGGTCTCCAGCGCGGCCACGCCAGGGGCGCGCAGCTTCCAGATCGAGGCCCTCGACGGCGCCGGCCGGCAGACGCGCTCGCCAGCGCTCAGCGTCGATGTGCAGTAGCTGCATGGGTCACTCGCGCACGCCGACCACGACCTGCTCGCAGGCCGACAGCTGCTCGTCGGGGCTGCACGCGACCAGCTCGAGCTGCCACTTGCACTGCTCCAGCGCGGCGGCGTCGACCTCGACCCGCAGACCGCAGCTGGCCTCGTCACAGCAAGCCGTGACGAAGCCAGCCCGACACTGCGCCGGCGTCGCCGGATCGTCGCTGCACTCGCGGTAGCTCTCGCAGTAGGTCTGCGCCGCCTCGCCACAGACCTCGCGCATCGTCATCGTGTCGTCGCTGCACCCCGGGCACGCCAGCACAGCGGCCACGAACAGCACCATTCGCTTCCACATGTGAACCTCCTCGCGTGCAGCTATCGCAACCGCCGCGCCAGCGCGCAGCCGCACGACATCACTCGCGCGCGCTGTCCGGCGCCCCCTGCGCACCGGACAGAATCGGCCCCCACTGTCGCGGTCCAGGTCGACCCGGACAGTCAGGGCGCGACGAGCAGCTCGAGCGTGTGCTGGGCCTCCGCGGCCAGCGCAGCGTCACCACCGGCGGCCAGCTCGGTGAGCAGCTCGCGCGCCAGGGCCGCCGCCGGGACGCTGGCGCCCCGCGCCACCTCCCCGAGCAGCGCGATCACATCCGTGCTGGTGCTGGTGCTCGTGCTCGTGCTCGTGCTCGTGCTCGTGCTCGGACTCGGACTCGGACTCGTGCTCATGCTCGTGCTCGGACTCGGACTCGGACTCGGACCCGTGCGCGGACTCGTGCTCGGACTCATGCCCGAGCCCGTCCTCGTGCTCCCCCCCGTCAGCCTGCCCAGCACCTCCCTAGCCCCCACCGCAGCCCCGATCGCCCGCGCCCGCC
>JADYYK010000125.1 GCA_020853705.1 Deltaproteobacteria bacterium | reverse complement strand
GTGCAGGTGGCGGCGGCGGCCAGCGGCGCTCCCGAGCAGGTGTCGGTGCCCAGGCTGAACTGACCGAGGTCGCTGCCGGTCAGGGCGACCATGACGCTGCTGGTGCTGACGCCGCCGTTGTTGCTGACGGTGAAGGTCTGCGGCGCGCTCTGGGTGCCGGTGGCGGCGCCGCCGAAGGCGTGGCTGGCGGGCAGTACGCCGAGGCTGCCAGGCAGCGCCCCGCGCCCGGTCAGGCTGGACACCACGGTTCCGCCGGGATCGGCGGTCACCGTCAGCGAAGCGGTGCGGATGCCGGCGCTGCCGGGGGCGAAGCTGATGGTCACCGCGCAGCTGGCCCCGGCCGCCAGCGTCAGGCCCTGGCAGGCCGCGCCCGACAGGTTGAAGCTGCTGGCGTCGGCCCCGCCCAGGGTCAGGGCCAGCGCCCCGCTGGGCTGGCCGCCGTCGTTCTCGATGCTGAAGCTGACCGGGCTCGACGCAGTGCTGAGCAAGGCGTCGCCGAAGTCGTGGCTGGTTCGATCGATGACGAGGTGCGCCGGCGCCGTGGCGGCGGTGTCGAGGGCGACGGTCACGGTCGTGGTCACGCCGCGCTCGACGATGGCGGTCTTGGTGCCGATGGCCAGGGCGCTCGCGGCGGCGTCGCGCGCGGTGACCCGCACCGCCAGCGCCCCCGCGCCGGTGCGGATGAGGAAGCCGACGCGGGCTGGCAAGGTGACGTCGCCGCTCGGCGGCGTGAAGGTGTGCTGGAAGGGCTGTCCGCCGAGGTCGAGCTCGACGTGCAGCGAGCGCACCGCCGTGGTGGCGGGGATGATGCCGCGCTGGACCTCGACCACGACATAGGTGCCGCCGCCGTCATCGCCACAGCCGACGCCGAGCCCCAGCACCATCAGCAGTCCGACCAGCCAGCGTGCGCGCAGCATCGGGATCCTCGCCAGCTAGTAGGCTTCGACGATGCGGAAGTCGGTGTCGGGCGCGCCGCCACCGTCGCCCGAGCCGACCAGGATGATGGTCGCGGCGGCGCCCACCGCGACGGCGCCGAGGCCGGCCCAGAACCACCACCTCTTGTAGATCGGCTTGCTGGAGTCGCGCGGGGCCGGCACCGTCCCGGCCGGCGCGCCCAGCTGGCCATCCTGGCTGTGCGCGGCGACGTCGTCGGGACCGGGCAGCGGCACCGGGCTGGTCACGGGCGACGGCGACGGCAGCGGCGACGGCTCGGGGGACGCGCTCGGTGACGGCGTGGGCGACGGCGTGGGCGACGGCGCTGGCGGCTGCTGCGCGTCGGCGCGCGCCACCGCCTCGCGCATCTCGAGGATGCGGCGGTCGACCTCGGCGCGATTCTTGGCGTCGGGCTGGCCGCGCAGGAACGACTCGTAGAAGAACAGCGCCTGCTTGAAGTTTCCGTTCAGGCGGTGCGCCTGCGCGATGTTGAACAGCAGGCCGGGGCGCGCCGACAGCTGGTAGGCCTGCTTGAACTGCTCGATGGCGCGGGGAAACTCGCCCAGGTTGTAGAGCTTCTGCCCCTCGTCATAGAGGCGCCGCGCCTCGGTGGCCTTGGCGGCGGCGTCGTCCGCCCTCGCGACACCAGCGCAGCACAAGAGCACCAGCATCGACGCGATGGCAAGGCGCCCCATCCCCTCAGCTTACACCGGCGGGCGTCAGTCGAACATCGACTGTGTCGGCCGCGCCCCCGCACCGGGTCCCGGCGCCGGCTCGCTGCCGCCGCTCGGGGTCACGCAGCCCGCCGAGGTCAGCTCGGGCACAACACCCGGGCCCGGGCGACCGTCCTTGGCCCCCGGCTCCTCGAACAGCGCCAGCTCGGCGTTGACCGCCTTGAGCACGTCGGCCTTCTCGCGATACGGCAGGTACGCGCTCTTGAAGCCGCTGACGATGAGCTCCTTGATGTCGGCCAGCGTGAAGCCATAGTGCTGGTGACAGTGCAGGAGCTCCTTGGACACCGTGGTGTCGGTGATCAGCCGGTTGTCGGTGTTGATGGTCACGCGCAGGCCGTAGTGGAAGTAGAACGGCAGCGGGTGCGTCGCGAAGGTCTTGGCCGCCTTGGTCTGGATGTTCGACGACACGCAGACCTCGAGCGGGATGCGGTGGTCGTTGACGTAGTTCAAAAGGTCGCCGTTCTCGCGCAGGCGGGTGCCGTGGCCGATGCGGTGCGCGCCGCAGTAGTGGATGGCCTGCGCGATCGACTCCGGCCCGTAGGCCTCGCCGGCGTGCGCGGTGCAGTTGACGTTGTTGTCGAGGATCAGCTGGAAGGCCTCCTTGTGATCCTTGGCCGGGTAGTTGTGCTCGGCGCCCGCGAGGTCGAAGGCGACCACGCCGCGGTTCTTGTAGGCCACGCACAGCTCGGCCATGCGCAGCGACGAGTCGGCGCTGATCGACCGGATGCCGCACAGGATGAGGCCGGTCTTGACCCCGAAGTCGCGCTTGCCCGCGCGCAGCCCGGCCAGCACGGCCTCGACGATGGCGGTCAGCGACAGCCCGCGCCGGGTGTGCAGCGTGGGCGAGTAGCGCACCTCGAGGTAGCGCACGTTCTCCTTGGCGCAGTCCTCGACCAGCTCGTAGGCGGCGCGGTACAGCCCCTCCTCGGTCTGCAGCACCGCCAGCGTGATGTCGAAGGCCTTGAGGTAGTCCTCCAGGCTCTCGCACACCTCACCCGCATAGATCAGCCGCCACAGCTTGTCCTTGTCGTGGGCGGGCAGCTTGACCTTGTGCTTCTCGGCCAGGTCCAGGATGGTCGTGAGCCGGAGCGACCCGTCGAGATGACAGTGCAGGTCGGTCTTCGGCAGCTTCTCAATCAGTTCGAGTGTCAACGTCATGATGTTGACGATCGAGTATACCCGGTTGCCGCGCGGGCGCGAGGGGCACGCCAGGACCGGATCATTTCGGCCGGAAACAGGTCACAGGTGACAGGTCACAGGTGACATGCCACAGGGACTGGTCAGCGGCCGAGGCGCTTGATGGCGGACTCGACCCAGTCCAGGAAGGCCACCTCCAGGCGCGGGCCACCGAGGGCGGCCAGCTGGCGGATCCCGGTCGGGCTGGTGACGTTGATCTCGGTCAGGCGGCCGCCGATGACGTCGATGCCCACGAAGACCTGGCCGAGCTGGCGCAGCCACGGCCCGATGCGCGCACAGATGGCCTGGTCGTCCGCCGACAGCTCGGTGGCGCAGGCGCGGCCGCCCACGTGCAGGTTGGCGCGGGCCTCGTTCTCGGCTGGCACCCGCAGCACCGCGCCGACCGGCTCGCCTTCGAGCAGGAGGATGCGCTTGTCACCCTCGCGCACCTCGGGCAGGTAGCGCTGCGCCATGGCCCAGCGGCTGCCGAAGCAGGTGACCTGCTCGAAGATCGACGACAGGTTGGGGTCGCCCTCGCAGGCCACGAAGACGCCCGAACCGCCGGCGCCGTCGAGCGGCTTGACCACGATGACGTTCTCTTGCTCGGCCAGGAACGAGCGCAGCCGGCCGAGATCGCGGGTCACGATGGTCTTCGGGGTCAGCTCGGGGAACTGCAGGATGGCCAGCTTCTCGTTGATCTCGCGCAGGCCGTGCGGGTCGTTGACCAGCAGCGTCTTGCCGCGCGCGCGCTCGAGCAGCATGGTCGCGGTCAGGTACTCGAGGCCGATGGGCGGGTCCTTGCGCATGAAGACCGCGTCCCAGCAGCCCAGCGGCTGCACGGTCCCGGGCCCGGCCTCCTGGCTCGCCCCGCGCGCGAGGTCGGCGCTGTCCACCCGCCAGGCCCGCGCCACCGCGTCGTCGCCCTCGGCGCCCAGGTGCTCGGGCCCGCACCACCAGGCGACGTGGCCGCGCGCCCGGGCCTCGACGATCCAGGCCAGCGTGGTGTCGCCCGCGATGTCGAGGCGCGCCAGCGGATCCATCACGAACAGCAGCTGACGCGCCAAGGCTACTCCGCCGGGGCGTTGGGGGGCGTGACCGGCGCCGCGGCCGCGGCCGGCAGCGGCTCGTCACCCATCCGGTTCGGCAGCAGGTGCTCGAGGCCGTGCTTGCGCAGCCGGTAGTACAGCGTCGACCGGTTGATGCCCAGCGCCCGCGCGGCGCCCGCGATGTTGCCGGCGTTCTTCTCCACCGCCTGCACGATCTCGCGCTTCTCCTCGTCGAGCAGGCGCGCCGTCAGCGACCCGCCGCCACGCCCACCGCCCGCGCCGCCAGCGGGCGCCGCGGCCACCGGCCCCGACCCGGGCGCTGCCGCGGGCACCACCGCCATCGGCGACGCCATGCGCCGTCCGAAGTCCAGGTCCCCGGCCCCGACCACGTCGCCGCGCGCGATGATGATGGCGCGCTCGACCACGTTCTCCAGCTCGCGCACGTTGCCCGGCCAGGGATAGCTGCCGAGCGACGCCAGCGCGGCGGCGTCGAAGCCGCGCACGCGCTTGCCGGTGGTGCGGTTGAACTTGGCCACGAAGTGCTCGACCAGCCGGGGCACATCCTCGATGCGCTCGCGCAGCGGCGGCATGTGGATGGGGAACACCGCCAGCCGGTAGTACAGGTCCTCGCGGAACTCGTTCTCCGAGATGGCCTTCTCGAGGTCGCGGTGGGTGGCGCTGATGACGCGCACGTCGGTCTTCAGGGTCTCGGTGCCGCCGACGCGCTCGAAGGTGCGCTCCTGCAGCACGCGCAGCAGCTTGACCTGGACCTCGGCCGGCAGGTCGCCGACCTCGTCGAGGAACAGGGTGCCGCCGTCGGCCAGCTCGAAGCGGCCGGCGCGCCGCGCCAGCGCCCCGGTGAAGGCGCCCTTCTCGTGGCCAAACAGCTCGCTCTCCAGCACGCCCTGGGCCAGCGCCGCGCAGTTGACGCGCACGAAGGGCCCGCGCTCGCGCGGGGAGTTCAGGTGGATGGCGTGGGCGAACAGCTCCTTGCCGGTGCCGGTCTCGCCGCGCAGCATGACGGTGGAGTTGGTCGGCGCGACCTGCTCGACCTTGGCCAGGACCTCGCGCAGCGTGCCGGCCTCGCCGATGATGGCGCCGAAGTCGAAGGCGCCGTGCAGCTCGGTGTTGAGGTAGCCGGCGTACTGGCTGAGCTGGTCGGCCAGGCGCCGGTTCTCCTTCATCAGGTGGTAGCGCTCGAGCCCCTGCTGCAGGATCCCGCGCACCTCCTTGGCGTCCCAGGGCTTGGTGATGTAGCGGTAGATCCGGCCCAGGTTGATGGCCTCGATGAGGACATCGACGTCGGTGAAGGCGGTCAGGATGATGCGCACCGCGTCAGGGCGCAGCTCCTCGGCGTGCTTGAGCAGCTCGAGGCCCGACATCTTGGGCATGCGCTGGTCGGTGACGATGACCGCCACCTCTTCGGCCTTCAGGATCTCCAGGGCTTCGTCGCCACCTGCGGCGGTCATCACCCTGAAGGTCTTGCGGAAGTTGAAGCGAAACGCGTCGAGGTTGTCCTGCTCGTCGTCGACGACCAGGATCGGGTAGCTGGTGCTGTCGAACGGCCGGGCCCCATCCTGCGCCATCGTTGTGAAATACACCGCGCCGGGCAGGCTGTAAAGGCGGCCCTGGTCGACATGGACGGAAGATCGCCGTATCCTGCCGCCTGGTGCCACACATGAACAAGCTGTATGCGCTCGCCCTGGTCGGTCTGGTTGGCTTCGGTTGCTCCAGCGAGGGAGGTGACGACGGGCCCGCCGAGGTGCCGCGCCTCTTGACCGTGGCCTCGCCCCAGTTCGAGGTCAAGGCCGGGCAGGAGATCACCAAGTGTGTCGACTTCCGGCTGCCCACCGAGAAGGCCTCCAACATCGTCAAGATCAAGTCGACGCTGGCGGCCGGCAGCCACCACCTCATCCTGTATCGCTCCGCCGAGTCGGCCGAGAAGCCCACGCCGTACACCTGCTCGCCGTTCACCGGCGCGCTCAACGGCACCCTGCCCATCTACATCGCCCAGACCGAGGGCACCACCATCGAGCTGCCACAGACACCCAAGCGCGTCGCGCTCAAGCTGCTGGCCGGGCAGATGGTGCGCCTGGAGATGCACTATGTGAACTACGACACCACGAAGTCGATCATGGGCTCGGGCAGCGTCGAGCTGACCACCATCGACGACCTCATGGTCGACGAGTACGCCGAGCTGATGTTCTGGGGTTCGACCCAGATCAACGTACCGCCGATGCAGGAGGCCACCGTGGGCCCGACCTGGCATGCGCCACCGCCGGGCACCACGCTGCTGGCGCTGACCGCGCACACGCACAAGTACGGCATCGACTTCCGCGTCGAGCGCGCCGAGAAGGACATGCCGGGCACCGAGATCTATGCCACCCAGGACTGGGACAACCCGCCCTTCCTGCAGTTCACCCCCGAGCTGAAGCTGGGCCCCACCGAGGGCCTGCGCTGGAGCTGCAAGTACCGCAACACGACCTCGCGCACGATTCGCTTCGGCGAGAGCGCCGATCAGGAGATGTGCTTCCTGTGGGGCTTCTACTATCCCTCGCGCGGATTCCTCGCCTTCGTCGACTATCAGCCTTGACGTTGTAGGGTGCCCGACCCAAATTGGCGGCACCATGAGCGATTCCGGATTCAAGGTTCAGGACCGACGACACTGGACGAAGGACGCCGAGGGCGCCCCGTCAGACGCCAACGGTGACGAGGGTGGCGTCAGCACCAGCTTCTCCAAGCCGAGCTATGTCGAGGAGCTGGAGCAGAAGCTGGCCGCCAAGGACCGCGAGCTGCGCGAGCTGGTGGCGACCTACAAGCGCGACGTGACCCAGACCGTCGAGGACACCAAGCAGCGCCTGAAGCGCGACGCCGAGCGCACCCTGGAGCTGGAGCGCGCGCGCCTGGTCGAGACCCTGCTGCCGGTGCTCGACAACCTGGTGCTGGCCATCGAGCACGCGCGCAAGCAGGGCGATTCGCCGCTGGTGCAGGGCGTGGCCATGGTCGAGAAGCTGTTCATCGAGAAGCTGGCCAGCCTGGGCGTCGAGCGCCTGGTGTCGATCGGGCAGCGCTTCGATCCAAAGTTGCACGAGGCCATCACCATGGTGCCCTCGGCGCCGGAGCAGGACGGCGTCGTGGTGGGCGAATTGCGCCCGGGATTCCGCATGAATGACCGCATCATCCAGGCCGCCCTGGTGCAGGTCGGCCGCGCCAGCCAGTGATCGCAGCAAGTGCCCGAGATCACGCAATGCTTGCGCGGGGTTCGAGCCGCAACTGACGCTGGTTTTCGGCCCAGATTGAGCTAGATTGCGCCCTCTGAACAACGAGGTGTGCAAATGAATCGTAGCTTGTTTGCGTGTGCGCTGGCCGGGGTGGCGATGGTGGCGGTGGCGGGCTGTGGCCCCGATGGAGATGACGACGACACGGTGGACGCCGCGTTCGTGTTCCGCGACGCGCGGGTGCCTGACGGCACCGTGGGCGACGGCGGCCCGACGGCAGACGCCATGCTCGACGCCCCCGCGGGTGACACCACGGCGCCCGCCGCGGTGATCCTGACGGCCGGCACTCCGACCACCAGCGCGGTGACCCTGACCTGGACCGCCACCGGCGATGACGGCAACGTCGGCACCGCCGCCAGCTACGACCTGCGCTACCGCACCGGCGCCGGCTGCCCGCTGACCGCGGGCAACTTCGCCGGCGGCACCGCGGTGACCGGCCTGCCCGCCCCGATGGCCGCGGGCGCCAGCGAGAGCTTCATGGTCACCGGCCTCAACCCGGCGACCACCTACTGCTTCGCCATGATCGTCCGCGACGAGCGCCCCAACGCCTCGCCGCTGTCGAACGTCGTCAACGTCACCATCGACGGCACCACCGCCGAGCAGATCACCGCGCTGCGCACCGCGGTCGCCGCCGCCACCGCCAGCCCGATCGCCCTGCCCGGCGTGCGCGTCAACGGCGCCGTGGTCAGCTACATCAAGGCCGCCGTGGGCGGCGCCCTGCTGGGCAGCGCCGACGGCCCCGGCTTCTTCCTGCAGAACGACGACACCGGCCCGGCCATCTTCGTGGCCGTCGACCCGACCACGTTCATCGGGGGCGGCCCGGTCGCCCTGGGTGACCGCCTCAGCCTGACCGTGACCGAAGCGCGCTGGCTATCGTGCGGCAGCTCGGGCGCGACCATGTGCAACGGCAACGTCGGCATGCACGTCATCACCGCCGCCACCGGCACGCGCAGCGCCACCGCGCAGACCCTGCCCATGGCGCAGGACCTGTCGGCGGTCGCCATCACGGTGCCCATCGGCAACGCGCCCTGGATCTACGAGCACGAGCTGGTGCGCGTCACCGGCGCGCTGCCCGGCACCGCCGCCTTCGTCTCGGCCGGCACCGGCTTCCAGTCGGCGCAGATCACCACCACCGGCAACCCCACCGCCAGCGCCGACCTCTTGCTGCGCGTGCCCGACGCTCTGCTGCTCAGCACCGGCCTGGCCGCGGGCTGCAACTTCACCGTCAACGGCGCCCCCATGTGGCGCTTCGCCTCGGCGGCGCAGATCTCGGCCTGGACCTCGACCGACCTGACGGTCTCGGGCTGCCCGGCCACCGC
This sequence comes from Deltaproteobacteria bacterium, assembly GCA_020853705.1. Taxonomy (GTDB): domain Bacteria; phylum Myxococcota_A; class Polyangia; order Haliangiales; family JADYYK01; genus JADYYK01. Next base: position 36 of record JADYYK010000125.1, on the reverse strand, counting down.
CGTGGTCGCCACCATCCCGGCCGACGCCACCACGGC
>JADYYK010000124.1 GCA_020853705.1 Deltaproteobacteria bacterium | reverse complement strand
GCCGGGCACGCCGAGCTACCAGATCGCCATCAACGTCTGCGACCGCTGTGAGCGCGTGACCCAGGACGGCGCCGGCCAGGTCATCGACATCGACCCCGCCGAGCTGCACGTCGCCCTCTGTGACGCGTCGATCATCGACACCACGCGCCCCGGAGCGCCCGCCACCCGTGAGGTTCCGGCGGCGACCCGCGCCGCGGTGGTGCGCCGCGATCACGGCCGCTGCAAGGTCCCGGGCTGTCGCAACGCCGCCTGGGTCGACCTCCACCACCAGGTCTACCGCTCGCAGTCGGGCGGCCACGACGCGGGCAACCTGCTCCTCCTGTGCTCGGCGCACCATCACGCCGTGCATGACGGCCGCGTCACCGTCACCCGTGACCCATGTGGGCATGGCTTCGGCTTCCGACACGCCGACGGGCGCCCCTATGGTGACGCGTCAGCGCCAGCGCAGCCAGCGGCCGAGGCGGCGCCGGCCTGACGGCGCCCGTCGAGCGTGGCCACGCCAGGCGGAGCGGCGATCAGCGGGCCCCCCGTCGGCCCTCGTCGGGCCCGCCGCCGCGCAGCCCGTCGCCCGAGGCGCCGGTCGCACCTTGGCCACGCGGCCGTTCACCGCGTCCTGGAGCTGCCCTGGTCCGCTTCTCGCGCGCGGTCGGCGCCGACGGTGACAGCGCCCCGCTCGTTGCTGGCCGTCGAGACGGTGTGCATGCCCCCATCGCAGCACCGGGGAGGTTACGAAGAAGCGACGGCGACCCCGGGTAGCCCGTCCTCGGCCCTGGGGTGCACGCCCCGCTGCTCGTGGAGCGTGGCCTGGCGAGCCCGCGAGCACGCCGAGAAGTGATCAATCGTGACCGCGCCGTCCAGCGCCCGCGCCGGGCGCGCGGGACTCAGTCATAGCGGCGCAGGCGCGGCCACAGCGCGGCGAGCTGCGCGCGTGGGCGACACAGCCAGATGGTGCGCGGGAAGTCGTAGCGGTTGCCGGCGCCGCCCTGGGCGCGCACGGCGCCGACCACGCGCAGCTCGCGGCACAGCTCGCCGAGCAGCGCGCGCGGGTAGCCGAGCACCAGCAGCGCCGCCGGCTGCCGCCCCGGGCCGCGCAGGAAGTAGCCGTTGGCGCCGCTGCGCACGCGCGGAAGCCCGGTGCCATGCAGCTCGAGCGCGGCGGCGGTGCCATAGCTGTCGGTCAGCACCACCTCGGCGACCCGGCCGGCGACCGCGTGCGCGTGCGCGATGTCGGCCACCACGGCGCGCCAGTCGGCGAACTGCGGAAGCTCGCTGCTGATGCGCGCGACCTCGAGACGACGCAGCAGCGACCGCGGCAGCACCGGCAGCGTGATCACGAAGGCGACCGCGCCCGCCAGCGCGGTGCCCGCCACCAGCAGAACCCGCAGCCCCCGCCCGCGCGCCGCCAGCCAGCGCGCCAGCGCCGGCGCCCCCAGCGCCCACAGCGGCAGGTAGCCCGGCGCCAGGTAGTACGGCTTGCCCGGCGCCAGCACCAGCGCGGCAGCCGCGACCACGAAGGCCACCGCGAACACCCGCGCCACGCCGGCCTCGCGCCACCCGCGCGCCAGCCCCGGCAGCGCCAGCCCGAAGCCCACCGGGTGCATCAGCACCGGCTGCGCCGCCAGCACCGCCAGCCGCGAGAAGCGCGCCCGCACGGCGTCATGGCTGGACGCGATGAAGTCCAGCGCGGGGGCCCCGTGCCGCGCCTGCCACACCAGGTTCGGCGCCAGCAGCGCCAGCGCGGTCGCCAGCGCCAGCCAGGGCCCCGGCGTCGCCAGCACGCGGCGCCGGTCGCTCGCCAGCAGGCCGAGCGCCAGCCCGACCAGCCACAGCCCCAGGGTGTACTTGGCCAGCAGGCCCAGCCCGAAGGCCAGCCCGACCAGCAGCCAGCGCCGCGCACGCCCGGGCGCCGCCAGCGCGAACACCAGCGCGTCGAAGCCCGCCACCGCGGCCAGCACCTCCAGCGTGCCGGTGCCGTAGACGCCGGCGTGGTGCATCAGCACCGGCGCCAGCAGCGCAGCGCCCGCCGCGCACAGCCCGGCCGCGCCATCGCCACCCAGCCGCCGCGTCAGCCGCGCCGTCCACCACACCGTCAGCGCCCCCGCCAGCGCCGCCAGCACGCGCAGCCCGAGCTGCCCTGCCCCGGCCAGCTCGGCCAGCCGCGCCAGCGCCGACCCCAGCGGCGCATGATCGGGCGAGCCCCAGGCCAGCGCGCGCCCGCACGCGCGCAGGTACAGCTCGTCTCGATGCGGCCCGTAGCGCCCTGCGCAGCCGAGGTGCAGCGCCAGCCCGCCGAGCACCAGCGCCGCGACGGCGCGCTGGTGCCCTGGCTCCGCCCCACCCTGCGGGCGCACTAGCGATCGGGTTGCCGCTTGAACAGCGCGCGCGGCCCGAAATACAGCAGCGTGTTGATGGCCTCGAGCTGCACCTTGTCCCAGCCGTGCGGATGGCTGTTCTGCTTCACATAGACGAAGGAGAACGTCGCGCGCTCCTCGTCACGTCCCAGCGGCGTCACGCGATGCCACACGTTGCTGCCGCAGAAGAACAGCAGCGTGCCCGGCTCGACGCGCACCAGGCGGCGCACCGGCGTCTTGCCCGGCGTCTTCTTGAAGGTCACCAGCTCGAGCAGGCTGCTCGAGCGATCGACCAGGCCGAGGATGATCGAGTACGCCGCCTGCGCTTCGCAGCCACAGTCGTCATAGTGCCAGCCGATGTGATCGCCGGGCCGGGTATAGGTGTAGATGGCCGAGGCGTGCGGGTCGTCCTGCTTGCGCGCCTCCAGCACCGGGCCATCGGCGATACGCTGGAAGGTCTCGCGCAGCGCGGTCGAGGCCTGGAAGGCGTGCAGCGCGGGCGCCGCGCGCTGGATGGTCGGGTGGCTGATGGCGCCGCCCTTGCGCACCAGCGGCAAGTAGGAGCGTCGCGCCGACGGCATCAGACGGCGGGTCTCGGCGACCATGTCGGCCAGCAGGCGCGCGGGCACGAAGTCGCGCAGCACCAGCAGCTCGTCCTGGCGGAAGCGCTCGGTCAGCGCGGCCACCGGCAGGCGCTCGGTCAGGGCACAGAGCTCGTCCTCGACGGTCACGGGCGCGGGTATGAGGGTGCTGAGCTGCAACATGCGGGGGCTCACTCGATGGGGTTGCTGCGCTCGACCTCGGCGCCGCCCACAGGGGCGATCGCCCCCGTCGAGCCATGACCATATTCGAAAAGGGTCACCGGCGCGCTGGCATCGAGGTGCGATCTCCGGCAGTCATCGGACACTTCAGCGACTGGCAGGGGCTATCATCCATCCCTATGCGAGGCTGCAGCGGGTGGGCGCTGGTCATGGGGGTCGCGGGGACGCTGGCGCTGGCGGGCGCTGGCTGTGGCGGTCGGGCGCGGCCCGGCGGTGCTGGCGGTGCCGGCGCCACGACAGCGGCGCGACCCGGGTCGTCACCGTCACCAGCGCCGTCACCAGCGTCGTCACCAGGCCCGGTGGTCGCCCCCGTCGCGCTGCCCGAGCCCCCCGACGTGGTCGCGCTGGCGGCCGGCGCCAGCCACACCTGTGCGCTGCTGGCCAGCGGGCGGGTCAGCTGCTGGGGCGCGTCCGGGCGGCTGGGCGACGTCAGCGCGCTGCGTGGTCGCGTCAGCGACCGGGTGCGCTGGAGCGTGCCGGCGCTGGTCAGCGGCGTCACTGACGCCGTCGCCATCGACGCCGAGGCGGGGCGCACCTGCGTGGTCACGCGCACCGGCGCCGCGCGCTGCTGGAGCGCGCCCGAGCACCAGCGCTGGGGCCACGACCTCGGCACCGTGGCCGGCGTCAGCGACGCGGTCGAGGTCGCGCTCGGCGAGCACCACACCTGTGCGCGCCTGCGCAGCGGCGCGGTGTCGTGCTGGTCGGATGGCGGCGGCGCGCCGGCCAGGGTGGCGCGCCTGCCCGCGGTGGTCGAGCTGACCGCTGGCCCGCAGCACAGCTGTGCGCGCGACGCCGGGGGGCAGATCTACTGCTGGGGCGACGGCAGCGGCGGCCAGCTCGGCGGCGCGGCCAGCTCGACGGCGGCGCTGAAGCTGCCCGTCACCGACGCCGTGCGCGTGGCGGCGGGCGGCCTGCTGACCTGCGCGGCGCGGCAGAGCGGCAAGGTCACCTGCTGGGGCGAGCGCTGGATCGGCGATCCCCACCTGTCTCGCCCGACCAGGCCGGAGGCGCCCGGCGAGCAATACGGTGTCGATGGCATCAGCGCGCTGGCCGTCGGCGGCGCGATCGGCTGCGGTCACGGCGCCAGCGGGGCCCTCGAGTGCTGGTCGTGGGGCGGCGACGGCGATCACACCCGCGCCTTCCAGCCCGACTTCGAGCCGCTGCTGGTGCGCACGGTCGCCATCGGCGCGGCGCACATCTGCGCGGTGCGCGCGGACGACGGCCACGTGGTGTGCTGGGGCGACGACTCCCTCGGGCAGAGCGGCGACGGCGGCAACCATGACGGCACCCGCGCGCGCCTGGTGCCCGGCCTCGGCGACGCCCGCGCCATCAGCGCCGGGCGGCGGTCCTCCTGCGTCGTGCACGCCGACGGCGGAGTGTCGTGCTGGGGCTGGAACACCGGCGGCCAGCTCGGCGCCGGCAGCGAACCCGAGCGCGCCGAGCCGCGCCGCGTGCCCGGGGTGACCGGGGTGCGCGTGCTGGCGGCCGGCGCGGCCGCGACCTGCGCGGTGCTGGCCAGCGGCGCGGCGCGCTGCTGGGGCGACAACCAGCTCGGCACCCTGGGCGACGCCAGCGAGCAGCAGCACACCGACGTGGTCGCGGTCAGCGGCGTCAGCGACGCGGTGGCCATCGACGTCACCCTGGGCCACCTCGGGGTGGCGCAAAACAGCGGCGCCGTGGTGGCGTGGGGCCGGCACGGTGACCAGCGCGCGACCGGCGGCGAGCTCGTCCGGGTCGCCGCCCCGGTGCAGCGGCTGGCGGTGAACAGCTGGGGCTACGGCTGCGCGCTGCACGGCGGGCGGGTGTCGTGCTGGGGCACCGCGGTGGCCGATCACGCGGCGCAGCGGGTGTGGACGGTGAGCGACCTCGGCCTCGACGCCGTCGACCTGGCGCTGTGGGAGGCCGTCGCCTGTGCGGTCACCCGCGCCGGCGGCGTGGCCTGCTGGAGCGACGGCAACGACAGCTGGGCCAAGGTGACGCCCGCGCCCACGCCACGCGCCGACATCTCGGGCGCCACCGCCATCGCGGTCGGCGGCGCCCACGCCTGCGCCCTGCGGCGTGGCGGCACCGTGACCTGCTGGGGCGACAACACCAGGGGTCAGCTCGGCAGCGGCAGCTACGACGCCACCAGCCTGTCGGTCCCGGTGCTGGGTGTGAAGGACGCCATCGCCATCGACGCCGGCGAGGACCACACCTGCGCCCTGCTGCGCGCCGGCACCGTGATGTGCTGGGGCAACAACACCCACGCCCAGCTCGGCGACCCCCGCCTGGGCGGCCCGCCACCGTGGAGCTTCCGCGCCCCCACCGTGGTCGTCGGCCTGGCCGGCCTGCGCTGAGGCGCGCCTCAGTCGCGCTGCACGTAGATCCAGGCGGCGCGGTCGATGATGGTGACGTCGAGGTGGTCGTCGGCCAGCACGACTTGACGTCTCGTCAATGAGATACCAGGCAGATCGACGCTGCTTCCGTCGCCGAGTTCGAGCGTCTGCACGGTCCGCCCGGCGGCGTCGACCTCGTGCACCTGGCTGGGGTCGACGTCGACGCGGTACAGCCGCGAGGTGGCGTCCTGGCCGACGCGCAGCCACAGGCGCTGGTCGAGGAGCAGCCGGGTCTGCACGTGCGGCAGCGGCACCGCCGCGCGCGCGGCGAAGGCCGGCCCCAGGTCGACGGGGCCGCGCGGCAGCAAGCGCGGGCCCAGCGCGGGCACCGCGGCGAGATCGCGCATGCAATCCAGGAGGTGCGCCCACGCCTTGGGCAGCGGCCCAGGTGCGCAGTCGTTCAGGAGCCACTCGCGGCTGGTGTGGCCGTCCTGCGCGCTGTGGCCGCGCGCGAGCGCCTTGCCGTCCTCCACCAGCAGCCGCACCCGCGTGATGGTGCGCCCGATGGCGGTGTCGATGCCGCTGTGGCCGCTGTCGCTGCTGGCCTGCAGGGCGCGCGCTGCAGCCAGCAGTCCGCCGGCCGCCGCCGCGTCGAGGTCGACGTGACCGGTGCCGCCGAGACCGAGCCACGCCAACCGGCGCCCGCGCACCATCACGGTGGCGAGCAGCTCGTAGTGCACAGGGATCCCGCCGTCGGGCTCGAAGTGGCGATCGACGAGCAGCTCGAGGCCGACCAGCGACGCACCCAGCTCCTCGCGCGGGAAGTCGGGCGGCTCGAAGTGGACGCCGGGCAGACACTCGGCGACCAGTGCCGCGGCGACGGCGCGTCCAGTGGTGAGCCAGGGTGGAGTGTCGGGGGCGGACGCGGGGGCCACCCCAGAGATCTAGTTGAAGAGCAGCGCGGCGTCGAGCGCGGCCGCCGAGGTCGGGCCCAGGATGGTGGCCGGCTGCGGGCCGGCCGGGGTGAAGCGGCCGCCGAAGCGGCGGAAGCCGTTGCCCATGATGTTGAGGTCGAGGCCGCCGGTCAGGTCGAAGACGTGATCGAGGTAGAAGGCGTGGCCGAGCTCGTGGATCGACGCGCCCACCATCGATGACGCGTACTCGCCGCGGGTCAGCTCACGCCAGACCCCGTTCACGTCCCAGTCCTGGACTCCCGACGGGGTGCGGTCCTCGAACAGCGCGCGCTGCCCGGCGGCGCTGGTGGCCACGGTGTCGAAGCCGAGGCCGAAGCCCATGAAGTGGGTACCCTGCAGCACATAGCCCGCGCCGGCGCCCTCCCAGGGCGCGCCCGAGCCGGCGTTGCCCGAGTTGTGCACGCGCTGCTCGGCCACCGTGGTGGTGTCGTAGAAGTAGACCGTCACGTTGTCGTTGTGAAACGCCGCGGGCAGGCGCCGGAACATCTCGGCCATGGCGGCGCCTGGCGCGTCGGGGTTGCCGGCCGCGTCGACCTGCGCGCGGTACCAGGCGGCGTCGTGCTCGCCGATCATGTAGGCGACGCGCCAGCGCCCGGCGGCGTCGACGTCGGCGCTGAAGGTCTTGCCCGCGCCTGCGGCGGTCACGAAGCCCGCGGCGCGCATCTCGTCGCGGTAGAAGTCGCGCGCCAGGCCGAGCCAGGTCTCCAGGCGCTCGCCCAGGCAGGCACGCAGCGGGCGATCGCTGGGGGTGAAGTACACCGCGCGTACGCGACCACGCACCGTCAGATCGAGGCGGCCGAGATCGCTGGCCACCGGAGTCGGCCCGCAGCTCGAGCTGGTGCAGCTGCGCGTGGTGTTGGCGGTCGAGTAGCTGACATAGCTGGGCGCCGGGCGCGGGCGCGCGAAGGCCACCAGCACCTGCGGCTTGCTGGTCGCCTGGGTCACGACGCAGGCTGGGCCGGGCGAGTCGAGCCGCGTCGTCACCTTCAGGGTCAACCCCGAGTCAGTGCTGCGCACGCGGGTGACCGAGGCCGCATGGCCCCCGGTCGGCTTCAGCCCCGCCGAGTAGTACACCACCCACTCGCGGCTGAAGTCGATCCCGGTCGGCGCCACGCCCATGAAGGCGCGGAAGGCTCTGGCAGTGGTCAGGACGCGGCGGGTCTCGCTACGGCCCACGCTGGCCGGCGGCGTGAAGTTGACGACGCGCAGCGCCAGATCGGGGCGGTCGGCCTTGTCATCCAGCGCGGCGGTCTCGGACTCGACCTCGCCCTGCACCGTCAACGCGTCGGGCTCGGCGGCGGGGTCGTCGCCAGGATCAGTGGAGCAAGCAAGCAGACTGGCCAGCACAGGCAGAGCGATGAGCGCGCGCATTCGCGGCCGGCACAGCAACCCCCGTGCCGCGCGCAGCCGCCACGGAGTCCACCAAGTTGCCGCAGGCGACCACACCGCGGCGCCGGCCACGGGAGCGGTCACTGTCGTCAATCAGATCAGTGCTAGAAGACGGCCATGAGCTTCGCTCCTGTCGCGCTGCGTGACCGCCTCGCCGCCACCCCCGGCCTGACCTTGCACCCGGCGCTGCCCGAGGCCACCGTGGCCGACCTCGAGCGTCGCCACGGCGTCACGCTGCCGGCCAGCTATCGGCGCTTCCTCACCGAGGTGGCCGGCGGGGTCGACTCCGACAGCGTGCCCCTGCTCGGCCCCGACCTCGCGCTGACCACCCTGACCGGCGCCCCCGGCGGCGTCTTCCCCTACGACGCGGCCTACGCGGCCGACCTGGTGGCGCGCCTCGCCGCGGTCCCGGCCACCAGGTTCCTCGACGTCATGTCGGCCCCGGCGGTGCAGGCCGGCCAGCACGAGGGGGATCCGCCCGGGTGCATCGCGCTGGCCGATTTCGGCTGCGGTGACTACAGCGTGCTGGTGCTGACCGGCCCCGAGGCCGGCAAGCTCTGGCGCATCGGCGACTTCGACGCGCCCGAGACGGCGGCGCTGTACCAGCCTGGGGCGGCGGGCGGACAGCTCGAGTTCGACAGCTGGCTGCCGCACTGGTGCGAGCTGGTCGGGGCCTGAGGCGCGGTTTTACCGAGGCTTGACTGCGCCGCGCCCGCGCGCGCGCGACCCTCGGTGCATGGACAACGACAACGCACGCGCCGCGCTGCTGGTCGCCCTGCTGACGGGCTGTTCGTACACGCCGCGCGGCGGTGAGGCGGGGCCGTCGCCCGGCGCCGCGGCTGCGCCTGCGCCGTCAGCGCCGGCGCCGTCGGGGTCGCTGCCGACGTCGGCCGCGCTGGTCGGCTTCCAGTTTCCGGCCGGGGATGCCACCGACGCGGTGGTGGTCGGCCAGCAGGGCGGCCAGCTGGTGCTCGATGGCCACGTCACCAGCGTGCGCTGGCCGGGGCTGCCGCCGCGGGTGTTCGCGGTCTCGGCCGGGCGCTACCTGCTGTACGACACCTATGGTGCCTACCAGATCTGGCTGTGGGAGCCGTCGCGCGCGCGCCTGACCGCGCTGGGACGTGCGCTGCTCAGGCCGCTGGGGCGGCTGGCACAGGTCATCACGCCGCTCGACGTCCCGGGGCAGCGGCTGGTCCTCGCCGACGTGGCCCCCGACGCGCCCGCGCTGCGCGTGCTGTATGACCGCGACGACACCGGGCGCGCCCAGGTCATCGGCGTGCGCCGGGGCGCGCTGGTGGTGGCCGAGCCGCCCGCGTCGTGGCAGTCGGTCGACATCACCACGCTGTGGTCGGTCCGACCCGGGGCCGAGCCGACGCCCGAGTTCACCTTCCTCGCCGGCCTGCGCCCGGTCGGTGGCGATGCCCTGCGCGGCGATCGCCTGCTGCTGTACGCCTGGCCCAGCAGCGCAGTGCTGAACGGGTCGGCCGCCGAGCCGCCCTTCACCGTGCGCGTGGCCGCGCTCGATCTCGCCAGCAACCAGCTGCGCGAGCTCGGCGAGGCCGCGGGCTGCTGGACCCGCGCCACCGCGGCGCCGCACCCGCGGGTCGAGATCACCTGGGCCAGCACCGCGGCGCGTGTCCCTGCCGACGGCTGCCTGTGGGAGGTCGACGACGCGACCGAGGCGCTGCGGTCGCGGTAGCGGCGCTTGGACGGGTGGAGGCTAGTTGGTGCCCGGGCGCGGGAACGAGCGCAGCTCGCCGTCGTGGGCGTCGAGCACCCACATGGTGTCGCCGTCGAACGCGATCCCCGCGCCGTCCTCGATGCCGGCCAGCTCCTGGGTGCGGCCGTCGAGCTTGCCGCCGCCGGTGAAGTGCACCAGCTGCGAGCCCTGCAGCGCCCACACGCCGCCGCCAGCCAGGTCGAACACCAGCCCCTTGGCGATCACGCCGGTGTCCATGACGTCGTTCTCGACCAGCGGCGCGCCGTCGGTGATGGCGTACTGCGCCAGCAGCGCGCGGGTCAGGCGGCGGGTGCCCTCGCTGGTGTCGTAGTAGGCCGGCGCCACGAAGATCCGTCCGGTGACCTCGTCGATGGCGATGGCGTCGTTCTCCATCACGATGGGCTCGAACGACGGCACCAGGCAGAAGTAGAACTCCAGCTGCTCGGTGCGCGGATCGTACTTGTAGCCTTCACCGTTGGCGGTCAGCGCGAAGCTGCCGTCGGCGCGGATGGCGACGTCGTTGTAGAGCACGTTGTCGAGGCCGTGGGTGCCCAGCTTGATCTGCGACACCAGCTTGCCGTCGGGCGAGACCTCGAGCAGGCCGACGCCGCGCGCCAGCAGCCACAGGTTGCCGGTCTTGGGATGGCGCGCCACGCCGGTGGCGACCAGGTCGCCCTGGCCCAGCGACGCGAGCGAGATCTGCGCCACCGGCTGGATGGGCGGGTCGGTCTCCTGCGAGCAGCCCGCACTGGCGACGACGGTGGCGACGGCGGTCAGCGCGGCGAACAGAGAACGACCGAGCCTGGTGATGTGCATGCGCGCTTACCATGCACCATCGATGCCCGCTGGTACCAGGTGCAACCCCACGTCATCGCGTGGGCCCCCCTCAGAAAACTGAGGACTCTGCCCATCCGGTTGTCGACTCAGCCGTTGCGGCGCGCGGGCCTGGCGGTGCGACGCGGGACCGGCCGGGCGCCCTTTGCGGGCCTGGCCGCGACCATGGCGACGGCGGCCGCGACGCGCCGGACCCGGGTCTCGGTCCGTTTGGCCTGCTCGATGGCGTCGACATGCTCGCGCTGGTGGCTGTAGCTGAGCTCGCTCCAGCGCTGCCACGCGGGGGGCGCAGCCTTCAGCGCGCGCACCAGGTCGCGCGGCGGCTCGACCGTGCGCGGCTCGGTGTCGAGCTCCAGCGTGACGCGCAGGGTCTCGGTGCCCTCGAGGCCGGCGGCCTCGCGGTTGCTGCGGCGCAGGGGCAGGCAGGGGCCTTTGCCCATCGAGGCGATGGTGCTGCGATAGCTGTGGCCGGCCAGCGTGACCTTGACCGGCGCACGCAGCTTGCCGAACACCGGCTTCGGATCGAACGGCACCGGGATGAAGCACATCGAGCCGTCGCGCACGATGGTGGACTGGAAGCTCTTCTTCATGGGGGCGCCTCGCCTTGGACCGAGGTGTGATCGTGGATGACGCGCCAGCCGGCGGCCTGGCGCTCCAGCACGACGGAGAACACGCCGCCGCCCGCGCTGGCCGTCCCGGTCAGTCGCCAGCGCCCCAGCACGACCGCGCCGTCGGCGCCGACGCCCTGCACCGCCAGCAGCTCGAAGTCGAGCTGGCCCATGCCGGCTGCGCCGTCGCCGTAGCGCTCGCGATAGCGCGCCTGGGTGGCCGCGAAGCCGCGCTGGATGTGCCCGCCCGAGGTGAAGGTCAGCTCGTCGGCGCGCGCATAGCCGGCCATGAAGGCGTCGAGGTCGCCGCGATTCCAGGCCTCGCGCTGGGTCTCCAGCACCGCGCGCACTGCGGCGTCGTCGCTCGCGGTCAGCTGGCCCACCAGCGCGAGTATAGGCCGCTCCGAAAATGTGGTCAGCCCCAGGCGCACCGCGCCCGAGGCTGATCCGGTTCCCCCTTTCTCGCCCGGACGACCCGCGTCCGAGCCTGACCCCTACCCTTCGAACGTGACTGCCTGGTCCAGGTCACTTCGGGCTCTTGCCGCGTCCCTTCCGTGCGCTCGCGGAGCGGGCACGCATCACTGCGCGATTACGCAGCGCAGCGTCGGGCTTGATGTGCAGAGGGCTGGAACCGCGCGTGGATCTGCGTGCACCGCCTTCCTCGAGTGCATAGGCCGACTTGACGGCGGCGTGCCTCGAGACCTTGAGCTGGGCGGGCGTGGGCTTGCGACGCGCGGGCTTCTTGGCCGGGGTGACGTGGGTGCGCGCTGCTTCGGTCTTGTACTGCTGGGTTCTGGTGGCCATGACAGCCTCCGCGGCTGGGTTCACCCGCTTGAATTGCATCGGGCGAGCCAGCCGGAACCCCGCCAGATCAGGCGCGCGGGCGGCGCGAGCTGCGCAACGCTTGCGTCAGGCGGGCGGTCTGCGACGACGGCGGCGCCGGGAACGGCCGCTCGGCGGGCCGGGCTGCTGCGGCGCTCCGGCCGGATGCGGAGGGTGCGGCGGCTGGCCCTGCGGACGCGGCTGCTGCTGCGGGCGCGCGTGCGGGTGCTGCGGCTGCTGTTGCGGGCGCGCGTGCGGGTGCTGCGGCTGCTGCTGCGGGCGCGCGTGCGGGTGCTGCTGCGGGCGCGCGTGCGGGTGCTGCTGCTGCTCCTGCGGGCGCGCGTGCGGGTGCTGCGGCTGCTGCGGCGGACGCGCGTGCGGGTGCTGCGGCTGTTGCGGCGGACGCGCGTGCGGGTGCTGCGGCTGTTGCGGCTGCTGCGGGCGCCCGTGCTGCTGGTGCGGCTGCTGCGGATGCGGGTGCTGCAGCGGCGGCTGCTGCGAGCGCCCGTGCTGCGGGTGCGGCTGCTGCGGGTGCGGGCGCCCGTGTTGCGGACGCCCGTGCTGCGGCTGCGGCTGCGGACGCCCGTGCTGCGGCTGCGGCTGCGGACGCCCGTGCTGCGGCTGCGGACGCCCATGCTGCGGCTGCTCTGCCTGCTGCGGGCGTGGCGCGCGCGCCGGCAGCTGTGGACCGCCGCGCAGCCCGAGCGCATCGCGGCGCCGTCGCTCGTCGCGGCTGGCGTCGTGGATCAGCGCCTCGACCGAGCGCGTGTCGGCGCGTCGATGCGACTGCACGTAGCGCCCGGTCAGCGGGGTGTCAGGCGTCAGCGCGTTGGCCTCGTGCAGCTGCCACATCTCCTCGGCATAGTGCGGCCGCTGCGCGCCCTTGACGTGACGCCCCAGGAAATCGTGCAGGTTATCGACGTCGCGCAGCAGCAGGTTGCGCGCGTTGGGGTTGCGCGCCGAGTCGACCGCCTGCGGAAAGTCGATCAGCACCGGCCCATCGGCGGCCAGCAGCACGTTGAAGTCCGACAGATCCCCGTGCACGACGCCCGCGCACAGCATCTTGACCACGGCGCGGATCAAGATGTCGTAGATCGCGCGCGCGGCGTCGACGCTCAGCTCGACGTCACCCAGCCGCGGCGCCGGGTAGCCGTCGGCGCCACGCACCAGCTCCATCACCAGCACGCCGTCGGTGAAGCTGTAGGCCTCGGGCACCCGCACGCCGGCGCGCTGCAGCCGCGAGATCATGTTGACCTCGGTCGACTTCCACGCCGCCTCGTCCTGCGCGCGCCCGTGCGCGGTGCGCTTGGCGATGGCGCGCTGGTCCCGCGTGTTGCGCGTCCCGCGCCCCTCGGTGTACGCGGCGCGGTGCTTGAACGAGCGCTGCTCGGCGTCCTTGTAGATCTTGGCGACGCGCTCCTCGCCCCCGGCGATGACCAGGAAGACCTGCGCCTCCTTGCCGCTCATCAGCGGACGCACCACCTCCTCGATGATGCCATCGTCGACCAGCGAAGTGAGCCCCTCGGGGATGCGCAAGCCCCTAGCCTACCCTGGCAACTGGCCCGGCGCCTCGCATACTGTGCAGCGCATGGCCTCCGCCCCACCCACCGCGACCTGGCTGTTCCGCGTCTTCGACGCCTTCAACGTCAAGGCCAACGCCTGGATCCTGTACCCCGGCGTGCTGCGCGACGGCCCCGCCGTGAAGGTCGGCGACGCCGTCGAGCTGCGCGGCGGCAAGGCGCCCCCGCGCACCGCGACCGTGCGCGCCGTGGGCAGCTTCGCCTCACGCAGCTCCAACCCCGACGCCATGCCGCTGCTCATCGATCTCGACCCGACCGACCTGCCGCTCATCATCAATGCCGAGGTCTGGTTGACCCCGAAGTAGCGCCGCCCCTACGGCGTCTTCGGCGCCGGCGGCGCGGGCGGCGTGGTCCCCGGTGCGCCGGGCGCGGTCGGCGTGGTGCCACCGGGCGCGAAGTTCGGGGCCGGGCCCGCGGGCGGCTTGCCGGCCAGGGCGTCCATCTGCCAGCGATGCTCGGGGCGCGCCATGATGGCCTCGATGACCGCGCTGGCGCGCTTGCCGGCGTCGGCCTTGCCGTGCTCGATGGCGTGCTTCACCAGCTCGCGGGCCTGCGGGATCATCTTGGTGTACCAGCGGTCGGCGACCTCGAACATGCCGTGCCAGTGCGTGTAGTCGGGCGCCATCATCGAGGCGCCGTGGCGCGCGCGCCGGCCCTCGTGGTGCCACAGGAAGTACCAGGTCCACTCGATCTCTTCGTCGAACTGCGCCGGGGTCAGCAGCCCCTCGGCCAGCAGCGTGTTCATGATCTGCTGCCCGGGCTTGCCGAACTTCTCGTTGTACAGCGTGACCAGCTCGTCGTACTGCGCGTAGAACGCCGACACGTACTGGTCCGAGTGGCAGTGCAGACAGACCTCGGTCATCTTGGTGCGCTTGCTGGCGGCGCTGTCCTGGATCAGCGCGGCGCGCTTGGTCGGATCGGTCTCGGTCACGATCTTGCGATCCTTGTCGGTGTCGAGGACCTGGCTGACCGGGGGCCGGTTGGTCCACGAGATGCGCTCGCCGACGTCGTGGGTGACCTTGCCGCCGTTGCGCGAGTGGCCCGACATGTGACAGGTCGCGCAGGTCGGCGCCTGGGTGTAGTCCTTGCCGAGGATCCAGGTGTCGCCGTCGAGGTGCATCTGCTCGCGCAGGTCGCGGAAGGCGACGCCGTGCTTGGACTCGTCGTAGATCTCCTTCTGTGGGTGGTCGGGGCCGAGGTGGCACTTGCCGCAGTTCTCGGGCTGGCGCGCGCGGCGCGGCGAGAAGTCGTGCCGGCTGTGGCACGCCGAGCACGAGCCCAGCGAGCCGTCCAGGTTGAGGCGACCGATGCCGGTGTTGGGCCAGGTCTGGTGGTCGTAGATCGGGCGCCCCTTGTCGTCGTGCGCGATGCGCGCCAGCGCGGCCTGATCGGTCGGCTTGCCGCTGGCGTCGGGCTTGAGATCGCTCACGGTGACCCAGCCGCCGTCGGTGGTCTTGAGCGCGATCTTGGCGCCGTGACACTGCTTGCAGCCGCTGTTGACGCTGGCCAGGCCGTTGACCATGGCGGGCCCTTCGCGGCCGATGGTGGGCGAGTGCGGGTTGAACGGCTCGCGTGAGCCCTCGACCACCTCGGCCAGCAGGTTGTCGAGCGAGGCCAGGATGTTGCCGGCCTTGGCGTGGTGGCTGCGCTCGAACTCCTCGTACGGGATGGGGTGGCAGCGCGAGCAGTCGCGCGGCGTGACCACGGTGGCGATGCGCTTGCCATAGTGCTGGAAGCCATCGGCGTCGGTGGCCTGGGCCTCATGACACTCGACGCAGCCGACGCCGCGGCTGGCGTGCTTGGAGCCCGACCAGTGCGCGACCAGGCCCGCCGAGGACTCGGTGTGGCACTTGACGCAGTCCTTGGACGCGGCCGGCACCACGAGGCGCGGCTTCTTCTCACCCGACTCGACCTTCTTGCGCTCGACCTCCATGCGCTGCACGAACAGCAGCGAGATCAGGAAGCCAGCGGCGAGGACGGCGATGATGATGCGCTTGGTGTTGAGGCTCATGGGGTCTCACCTGTCTCCGTCGTGCGTCCGTCAGTGCGCAACTGCGGCCTCCCACACGGTCAGCCCGAGCAGGCACGCGACCGCGGCGATGCCGATGTAGACGTGAACTTCGACCTTGGTCTTGCGGTGGATCATCGAGTCGATGAAGGGCCACAGGAACATCAGCAGCACGATGGCGCCCATCGACAGGATGGCCGTCGTGCGCGAGAACAGCTTGAGCCAGCGGAACGCGACATAGAAGAACCACTCTGGCTTGATGACCTCGGGGGTCGAGTGCGGATCGGCGTGCGGCCCCAGCTCGGCGGGCAAGACCGTGGCCAGCACACAGAGCAGGATCATCAGCGACAGGCCGAGGATCAGCTCGGTGTACATGTGGTCGGGGAAGAAGCTGAAGTGCCCCGGCTTGACCGGGTCGTCCTTGAAGCGCAGCTCGGTCACGCCGTGCATGCGGATGATGATGATGTGGACGACCACGAGCAGGCCGATGACGGCCGGCAGCACCGCGGCGTGCAGCACGAAGAAGCGCGACAGCGTGCGCTCGCCGTAGACCTCGCCGCCCAGCATCATGCGCTTGATGGCGCCGCCGATGAGCGGCACGCCCTCGGCGATGTTGGCGCCCACGGTGGCGCCCCAGTACGACAGCTGCTCGTACACCAGCGAGTAGCCGGTGAAGCCCGTGATCAGCACGGTGACCAGCAGGCCCATGCCGACGATCCAGTTGAGCTCGCGCGGGCGGCGGTAGGCGGCGGTGAAGTAGACCCGCATCTGGTGCAGGATCACGGCGGCGATCATCAGGGTCGCGGCCCACTTGTGCATGCTGCGCAGGAACCAGCCGTAGGTCGCGTCGTGGGTGATGTAGTGCACCGACTGGTAGGCGGTGCGCGGCGAGGGCTCGTAGTAGAAGGCCAGCAGGATGCCGGTGATGATCTGGACCACGAACAGGTAGGCCGGGGTGCCCCCCAGCGCGAACCACCACTTCTTCATGTGGTTCGGGACCGGCTCGTTGGTCATCTCGGCGAGCTTGTCGCCGTCGACCGGCAGGCGCTCGCGGAACCAGGCGCGGACGCTCATCAGCCCGCGCTCGTGTCGGGGCTGTCGTCGAGCGGGACCTCGATGAAGAGCAGGCCGCGGTCGACGCGCAGCGGGTAGCGCCCCAGCGACTGCCCGGCGGCGGCCGGCGGCCCCTCGGTGGCGCGCCCGCTGGGATCGAAGGCGCCGTTGTGGCACGGGCAGAAGAAGCGGTTGTTGTTGGCCTCCC
The DNA here is from genome assembly GCA_020853705.1 of Deltaproteobacteria bacterium. Classification (GTDB taxonomy): domain Bacteria; phylum Myxococcota_A; class Polyangia; order Haliangiales; family JADYYK01; genus JADYYK01. Next base: position 24,861 of record JADYYK010000124.1, on the reverse strand, counting down.
AGTGCACGTGGCAGCCCAGGTGCGGGCACACCGAGGACAGCGCGACGAAGTCGGACACGTCGCCGCGCTCGCCCTGGCGGGCGACCACGATGGCGGAGCCGTCGGGCAGCTTGAAGGGCAGCGAGTCGCCGACCTTCAGCGAGACCAGGTCGGCCACGTACATCCAGGCCCGGTCACGGTTCTTGGACGGGTACAAAAAGCGCCCCGCCATGCCCGCCAGGGTGCCGTAGCTGGCGACCAGACCGCCCGCCATGGCCAGGTTGGCGGCGGTGGTGAAGAAGCTGCGACGCTCCGGAGACGGCGGTCCGGCAGGCGCTTTCGGCTTGTCGTCGTCGTGCTTGCTCATCGGAAAGCCCTCCGCTGGCACTTTTTCTATCACGTGCTCGAAAACATGGGAACCCACCCAAGTGCGCAGGTCTTGCGCAAACGCGTCGCAGCCCCGCACGGGCTGCGCGGGGCGAGACGGAGCGAGGCGGCGCGAGGACTGGCGGGGCGAGGCGGCCCGGGGACGGCGGCGCGGGTCAGCCCTGTTCGAGCTTGTGGACCAGGTCGCTGCGCTGGTCGGTGCGCAGAGCCCGGTCGGTGCCGGGATAGAGGATGCGCTCCTCCTTGATGTTGTGGTTCTGCAGCACCGCCAGCAGATCGTTGCGCGCGGCCTCGAAGCCCGCGGCGTCCTTGCCGGCCAGGCTGAGCTGCATGTCGCTCAGGGTCTCCAGGATCTCGCGGTGCTCCATGCGCATGACCGTGGTCGGACCTTGCGTCATGCCGGTGGCCTGCTCGAAGGCGGGGAACAGGACCTCCTCCTCGAGCCGGATGTGGCGGCGCAGACCGTGGGCGAAGTCCGTGTACTTGGCCAGGGCAGCGACCAGATCGCCGTGACGCACCAGCGTCGTCGCCTCCTCCAGCAAGGCGTCGAGACGGTCGTGATCCCAGGACAGATAGCCGGTGACGGTGGGCTCGTAGCTGGCGGTGGTGGCAGTCATGCGCGCGGACAGGAGCAAGCGCCGGGCCAGCCGCAGGGCGCCCGGACCGGGCAGCGCCCCGGGTCTGCTACATTGAGGACATGGCGCCGAAGCCCCACGCCAGGCCCGCGACCTACGCCGAGCTGGAGCGACTGCCCGAGCACCTCGTGGGCGAGCTCCTCGGCGGCGAGCTCGTGGTGTCGCCCCGGCCAGCGCCGGCGCATGCGCGCGCCGCCTCGATCCTCGGCGCCGAGCTGACCGGCCCCTTCGATCGCAAGCCCGGCGAGCCCGGCGGCCCCGGCGGCTGGTGGCTCCTCGACGAACCCGAGCTGCACCTGCAGGGCGATGTCGTGGTGCCCGATCTCGCCGGCTGGCGCCGCGCGCGCATGCCACGCCTGCCCAAAGGGCCCGCCTTCGAGCTCGCGCCCGACTGGGCCTGCGAGGTCATCTCGCCATCGACGGCGCGCTTCGATCGGAGTCGCAAGCTGCCCATCTACGCGCGCGAGCAGGTCGCGCACGTGTGGCTGATCGATCCGCTGGCGCGCACCCTCGAGGTGTTTCGCCTCGAGGCCGGACGCTACGTCCTGCTCGAGACCTTCGGCGAGCAGGCGCCCGAGCGCGTCCACGCCGAGCCCTTCGAGACCTACGGGCTCGAGCTCGGACGGCTCTGGCTCGAGCCCGACCCCGAAGACGCGAACCGGACCGGCTGACGGCGAGGCTCAGCGCGGCGCGCGCGGGCGCAGCTTGGCGCCGAAGTGGCGCAGCGCGGGGGGCTGCTCGATGATCTCGAAAGGGGTCAGCTCGCTGCGCGCGGCGTACAGCAGCTCGACGGCCTCGGCGACGTAGTCGAGGTGGCAGCAGGTGTAGACCCGGCGCGGGATGGCCAGGCGCACGAGATCGAGATCGACCGCTCCCTCGGGGGTGCCGCCGGGGCCGGAGTGGCCCTTCATGAGCTGGCCGATCTCGCAGGAGCGGATGCCGGCCAGGCGGTACAGCGCGCACACGATGGCCTGCCCGGGCAGGTCGAGCGGCCCGAGGTGAGGCGCGAAGGCGCGTGAGTCGAGGTAGACGGCGTGGCCACCGGTGGGTCGCATCACCGGGACGCCGGCGGCGTGCAGGCGGTCGCCCAGCGAGCGCACCTGCGCGATGCGGTCGGCCAGGTAGGCCGGATCGGTGACCTCCTCGAGGCCGCTGGCCATGGCCTCGAGGTCGCGGCCAGCCAGGCCGCCGTAGGTCGGGAAGCCCTCCCCGAGGACCATGTCGCGGCGCAGGGTGTCGGCCAGGGCGCCGTCGCGCAGCGCGAGGAAGCCGCCGATGTTGACCAGGCCGTCCTTCTTGGCCGACATCAGGCAGCCGTCGGCGAGCTCGAAGAAGGCGCGCGCCAGGTCGCGCGGGGTGCGCTCGCCGAGGCCGACCTCGCGCTCGCGCACCAGCCAGGCGTTCTCGGCGAAGCGCGCGGCGTCGAGGAACAGGCGCGCGCCATGCTTGTCGCACAGCGCGCGCACGGCCTGCATGTTGGCCAGCGAGACCGGGTGGCCGCCGACGCCGTTGGAGGTGACCGTGATGATGACCAGCGGCACGCGCTCACGCGCCAGGGTCTCGGCCAGGGCGTCGAGATCGATGTCGCCCTTGAAGGGGTGCTCGGCGGCGGGCGTGCGCGCGGCGGCGATCGGCAGGTTGACGGCGCGGGCGCCGGCGCGCTCCAGGTTGGCGTGCGTGGTGTCGAAGTGGGTGTTGCCGGGCACCACGTCGCCGGGCTTCAGCATGGCCTCGAACAGCAGGCGCTCGGCGGCGCGGCCCTGGTGCGTGGGGATGACGTGGGTGTAGCCGGTCAGCGTGCGCACGACCGCCTCGAAGCGCTGGAAGCTGCGCGCGCCGGCGTAGGCCTCGTCGCCGTCGAGCAGGCCGGCCCACTGGTGCGCGCTCATCGCGGTCATGCCGCTGTCGGTGAGCAGATCGATGGTGACCAGGTTGGCGGGGATCTTGAACAGGTTCCAGTGCGCCGCGGCGAGCGCGCGCTCGCGGTCGGCGATGCTGGTGAAGGGGATGGGTTCGACGACCTTGACGCGATAGGGCTCGATGCGGGTGCGCATGGCTGAAGGGTGCTCACAGGGGCCAGCGCGGGACTTGACGGTGGTCAACCCGCGGGCGGCCGTTCCGGGCGGCCAGGTGGCAAAAGCGCGACTCCTGCACCAAGAGGTGATGGCCCGAGGGCGGGCGGTGCTAGCGTCGCGCCCGATGAACGACTTCAAGATGTTCAACGCGCTGGGGCTGAGCTTCAAGTCCTGGTTCCGCAACTTCGTGCCCTTCACGCTGCTGGCGGTGCTGCTGTACGCGCCGGTGGTGCTCTGGATCGTCCTCTACGATCCGACCCGGGCCAGCAGCCCCGAGGACCTCCTCAACAAGATGTTCCTGTGGCCGATCTACTTCCTGGGCGGGATCTCGACGCTGCTGTCGCCGATGCTGACCTATCGCGTGATCCAGGATCTCAACGGGGTCAAGGTCCCGATGTGGACCAGCGTGAAGTTCGGCGTGCGCGGCATCATCCCCGCCATGATCCTGGCCATCGTGGTCAACATCCTGCAGCGCATCCCGGGCGGCGGCATCATCGGCGCCGTCCTGACCTGCGTCTGGTTCGTCGCCGCGCCCGCCGCGGTCGCCGAGCAGCTCGGGGTGGCGGCCTCGTTCTCGCGCAGCACGGCCCTCACGCGCGATCGGCGCTGGGGCATCTTCGGCCTCACGTTCCTGATCGGGCTGGCCCTGATCGCCATGCTGTTCGGCTGGATCATCCCCATGTTCAAGGAGGTCGACATGAACCTGACGGGGCTGCGGCGACCCTCGCTGCTGTTCGTCGGCAGCATGGGTGTGTTCCAGCTCTTCATGGGCATCACCCAGGCCGTCAGCTACGCCCTGCTGCGCCAGGACAAGGACGGCCTCAACCACGCCGACCTCGCGAAGGTGTTCGAGTAGGGACCGCTACGGCGCGTCGAGCTCTCTTGGCCCCGCGGCCCGCGCCAGCGTCGCCGACGCGTGCGTCACCGCGTCGATGTCGACGTGGACCTCGAGCTCGCGGCCGCTGATCGACCCGTGACAGCCGGCGCACATCGAGTTGAACGACGCCGCGGGGACGCCGACGCCGATCGACTCCGAGGGGCCGAAGGTGTTGTCCTCGCGCTGGCGGAACAGGACCTGGCCGCGGGCGTCGAGCAGCTCGAGCAGCACCGGCACGCCGGCGGGCACCTTGACGAACAGCGAGCCGTCACCCTGCAGGGGCGCGCTGCCGACCTCGCGGCGGGCTTCGTACACGCCCATCGGGGCGGCCATGGCGCCAGCGCACGGGGCGTCGGTCGGGGTCAGACAGCTCAGCGGCGGCGAGGCGTGGGTGAAGAAGCGGGCGCGCGTGGCCGCACGCAGCGGCATCACGTCGCGGCCGTGGCGGCTGTTGGAGTCGAGCAAGGTCGCCAGCAGCGGCAGATCCGGGAAGTGCACCAGCGCGGTCGCCGTCGTCGCCCCCGGCGCGATGGGCCGCACCCGCAGCGGCCTCGGCGCCGGGCGCGCGGTGGCCAGCACGGCCTCGACCTCCGACGGCGCGCCGGCCAGCAGCACGCGGCGGTCGCCCGTGATCGGGTCGACCACGACCAGGTCGTAGCTGACCGGCGTGGCCGCGCCGACGTCGACCCCGGCCGCGTACGACGCCAGGATCGTGCCGTCGGGCAGCGACTGCGGTGACCGATACGCGCCGGTGGCCTGACCGCGGCGACCGGTCGGGCCAGGCAGCACGCGCAGCGACTGCACGAAGGCCAGATCGCTGCGGCCCTGCTCGAACGGCCCGATCGAGCGGTTGAAGATGCCCAGCGCGCCGCCCTCCCCGAAGGTCCCGCTGTCGGCCAGCACGACCAGGAAGTCGCCGTCCATGGCCTCGCGGATCTCGGTGGCCTGGTCATAGCCCATCGAGGGCTTCAGGCTGGCGGTCGCGGGCGCGCTGCCGGGCAGGTAGCCGCCGCGGCCCGTGTAGTTGTCGCGGCGCTGCGCCAGCAGTGGGTGGTAGTCGCTGAGGTCCCAGTTCAGGCGCCGGCCCGCGACCTGGTAGAAGTCGGCGGTCTGCTTCTCGGCCGTCATGGTCAGCTGGCCGACCGCCATCAGCGCCGGCTGGGACTCGACGCCGCGCACGAAGGTCATGCGCTCGGGGGTGCCGCCGGCCACCGGCTGGCGCCACAGGTCGGCGTCGACCGAGGTCAGCCGCGGCGTGCGCACCGGGCCGCCGGCGCCGCCGCGGGTGGACGCGTAGACCACCCACTCGACCCCGGCGTCGACCACCCACAGCGGATCGAAGTTGTCGATGCCGCCGCCACCGTCGCTGGTGACCTTGTGACAGTCGCTGCCGTCGAGGCCGACCATCCACACGTCGAGGCCGCCGCTGGCGCCGCGCAGCGCGAACAGCACGCGGGTGGCGTCGGGGCTGACATCGGGGGCGCGCACGTCGAGCGCCCCGCCAGGGCCGGCCGCGCCGACCCCGCAGCCGCCGAGCAGGCTCTGGCGACCGCCGGGCGCGCTGGGTCCACCGGCGCCCAGGGTGACGTCGACGCGCAGCAGGTCGGCGCCCGGCCGGTAGCGCGCGAAGTCGGTGTAGCCGACCGCGTCCGCGGGCCGCTCGACGTACACCAGCGGCACGCGCTGGCCGGCGGCCAGGTTGGTCAGCTCGGTGGCGGGCAGCTCGGCGCGCTCCAGCCGGTGCCACTCGGCCAGCGTGCACAGCGCGCTCGCGGTGGCCGGATCATAGGCGCCGCAGCCGACGTCGGGCTCCAGCAGCGCGCCAGCGCGGTGGGCGATCCCGCCGTGCGCCGGGGTCAGGTTCTTGGCGCCGATGCGCGACTGCCGCACGTCGGCGGCGCCGCGGGCCAGGAAGATGTCGCGCAGCTCGTGATAGTTCTCGTCCAGCGCCAGCACCGAGAAGAAGCCCAGCGAGCCGCCGCGCAGCTTGAGCTTGTTGGGCACCAGCGGGCTGTGACAGCCGGTCAGCGCGCAGCCCTTCTGCACCAGCACCGGCATCACCCGGGTGTCGAAGAAGGTCCGCGCCGGGGTCTGCGTGCCAGCGACCAGCGGCCCGGCGGCGACCGCGAAGGCGTGCAAGCGCTGGTAGTCGGCGTCATCGCGCGAGGCCCACAGCGCGCCGCCACCATGCGCGACGCCGCCGCGGGTCGGGTCGAGCGGCCGGATCAGGAGCTCGCTGTCCTCGACGTTGCCCGCCACGAAGGCGCGTGCCATCAGGTAGTTGGCGCGCGTCTGGGCGTCGTCGCTGCCGCAGGTCAGCGCGAAGTCGGACAGCGGATGGCCGTGACACGAGCCAGCGCCGCAGCTCTCGACCAGGCGTGGCTGGAGGTCGCGGAAGGCGGCGAGCCCGGGGGCGTCGCTGGCCACCGTCGTGATGTCGACCCGATCGCTGGTCACCGCGTTGCAGGCGCCGCTGCCGCGCGCGCTGGTGATCTTGGGCGGCGCGCCGTCCTCGGTGGCGCCGTTGTCGAGCCAGCGCTTGAGCTCGAAGTAGGCCTCGCTGCGCACATCGAGGATGGGGCCGCCGCCGTGATCGATCTGCAGCGGCAGCGTGCGATCGCCGATCTGCACCGCCTGATCGACCGAGCCGGCTGCCTTGATGAGCAGCAGCGCCTCGGGGTACGAGCCCGACCGGGTCAGCACGTCGCGGCGCTGGGTGGCGGCCTTGAACGACGACAGATCCAGGTTGCCCAGCGCCTCGCCGTTGCCGTTGTCGCGATGGCACCCGGCGGTGTTGCCGACGCAGGAGGCGGTCAGGATGGGCTGGATGCGCCGCTCGAAGAACAGGTTGTTCTGCGGTTCCGGGTTCTGGCAGCCGAGCTGCGCCAGCATGACACCCAGTCCCAGGGACCACCAGCAAGCCGAGGTTCGCCGCATCGTTCCAGGTTGCATGGGCGACCATGCATCGACTTGACGGCGGTCAACTGGGTTGCGATCAAGTGCCAGCCGGTGGAGCGTGGCGCTGGTGGTCAGCCGGGGTGGTGCTGGCTCTCGCCGAGGTAGGGATCGTGCACGGGGGTCAGCGGGGCGCGCCCCAGGGCGCGCAGCACGACGAGGCCGAAGCAGGCGCCCACCGCCAGCAGCGCCGACAGCTCGGGCAGGCTGATGCCGGGGTGGATGGCGTCACCCGACGGCGCCACCATCAGGTAGACGTCGAGCCAGCGCGCCGCCAGCAGCAGGATGGCCACGCGCAGGGTGTGCTCGGGCGAGCGCTTGGCGGCCCGCGGCATCAGCAGCACGAAGGGCAGCCCCCAGTTGAGCACCAGGTTGAGCCAGAACAGGAAGCTCCAGCCACCCGAGGTGCGCGCCAGGTAGTAGGTGGTCTCCTCGGGCAGGTTGGCGTACCAGATCAGCAGCCACTGCGACAGCCACAGGTAGGCCCACAGGGTGGAGAAGCCGAACATCAGCTTGCCGAGGTCGTGGATGTGGTTGTCGCCCACCCCGGGCAGCCGGCCGCGGCGCGACAGCAGCACCACGCCGATGGTGATCGCGGAGACGCCGGCCACCAGCACGCCTGACAGGCTGTACAGGCCGTACATGGTGCTGTACCAGTGCGTCTCCAGGCTCATCAGCCAGTCGAACGCCGCCACCGACCCCGACAGGCCGATCAGCAAGAGGCCGAGCGCGCTCAGCGCCACCGTGCGCCGGGTGTGGCGCAGCGCGGCGTCCCGATCCTGCGCCCGCGAGCTGCGCGTCAGGATGAAGGCCAGGCCGATCCACAGCAGCAAGATCCCGCCCATGCGCGCCGCGAAGAAGGGCAGGTTGAGCCAGGCGCCGCGACCGTGCGGGTGCTCGACCCAGCCGAACAGCAGCGCCGCGCCGGGCAGCACGCCGAGCAGCGCGATCGCGCCCACCGGCAGCGCCGCCGCCAGCGCCTCGGGCACGCGCTTGAGCGTGGTGGCCCAGCCGGCGTTGGACACCGCCATCAGCAGCGCGAACACCAGGCCGCCGAGCCCGACCATCAGCACGGTGACCGCGGCCGCCAGGAGCCCCGAGAAGGCGCGCTGCGGCCACAGCAGCAGGCTGACGCCCATGCCGCCGAGGCCCAGCAGCGTCAGCACCAGCAGCACCGGCTGCGCGCCGAGCCCGACCGGGCTGGCCTTGGGCGGCGGGGCCGCGTGCAGGTCAGCGGCGTCGTGACCGTGGCCGCCGTCGTGACCGTGGCCGGCGTCGTGACCGACGTTGACGACGCTCATGGCTGCACCCCCGCGTCGCCGCCGTCCGCTGCGCCAGGCTCGTCCAGCCCCACGCCGAGACCGCCGTCACCTGCCGGCGGCGCCGCCGGGACCACCTCGGGCGCCGGCGCAGCCGCCCCGCCACCCTGCAGCGAACGCACATACATGATGATCTTCCAGCGGTCGTTCCAGCCGACCTGCGCCGCGTGCGAGGGCATCAAGCCCTGGCCACGGCTGATGATGTGGAACAGCTGACCGTCGGGCAGCCCGCGCGCGTGCGCCGCCAGCAGCGACGGCGGGGTCGGGAACTTGGGAATGACCGGGCCGTCGCCCTCGCCGCCGCGCCCGTGGCAGGGGAAGCAGAAGGTCTGGAACAGGTGCTCGCCGCGCGCGGCCACGCCCTTGTCGGCGGCGATGGCCGGCGGCAGCACGAGCTCGCGCCCGGCGCGGGCGGCCTCCTCGGGCCCCGGGCCGTAGTGCAGCACCTGCTGCCCGCGCGCCACCGTGCCCGGCTGCGGCGGCTGCATGGTGCGGCCGCCGGGCAGGTAGGGGTTCGCGGTGAACGACTCGTAGGCCACCGAGTCGATCATCTCGGGCACGTACTCGTAGCGCGGCTGCGATGGATCGCTCGAGCACGCCGCGCCCGACGCCAGCGCACCCAGCGCTGCCAGCCCCAGCGCCAGCCTGGTCACTGCTGTCCTCGCGCCGCTCATGGCGCCTCCTCCACGGCGCTGACCTCGCAGGCGCCGGCGTTGCGGCACAGCTCGGCGGCCGCCGCGCCGTTGAAGTCCTCGCCGTCGGTGCACAGCGCCAGCGCGAAGCGATCGTTGGTCACCCGCGGCAGCACCCGCGGCAGGCCGACGCGCGGCCGCAGCCCGACCCGGATGAACAGCGCCGCCACCGTGCCCAGCGCCGCCAGCAGCACGGTGAACTCGAAGGCCACCGGGATGAAGGCCGGGAACGAGTGCGCTGGCTTGCCGCCGACGTTGATGGGCCAGCTCACCGCCGAGGTCCAGCGCTGGAACCAGAACGCCAGCAGCGTCCCGGTCAGCCCGCACAGCAGGGTGACCCAGGGCAGCCGCGACGGACGCTGTCCCATCGCGGCGTCGAGCCCGTGCACCGCGTACGGCGTGTAGGCGTCGTGGATCTTCAGCCCCGCCGCCCGCGCCTCGCGGGCCGCGCGCAGGAGGCCGTTCTCGTCCTCGAAGTACGCCACCAGCAGGCCGCTCGTCATGACCGCTCCTTGCTGGCCGCGATGGGCAGGCCGACGCCGCCGGGGGCGCTGCTGCCGCCCGCCTTGGCCTTGGCCGCCGCCGCCGCCTCGCGCTTGCGCGCCGCGAAGCCCAGCACGCCCTTGACCTCGGCGATCGAGATCATCGGCAGCACCCGGGTGAACAGCAGGAACAGCGTGAAGAACAGCCCGAACGAGCCCAGCAGGATGGCCAGCTCGATCAACGTCGGCGCGTACATGGCCCAGCTCGAGGGCAGGAAGTCACGGTGCAGCGAGGTCACGATGATGACGAAGCGCTCGAACCACATGCCCACGTTGATGAGCAGCGCCAGGATCAGGATCATCCAGGGCGAGGTGCGCACCTTCTTGATCCAGAACAGCTGCGGCACGCCGACGTTACAGCTGACCATGATCCAGTAGGCCCAGCCGTAGGGACCGAACGCGCGGTTCTTGAAGGTGAAGGCCTCGTACATGTTGCCCGAGTACCAGGCCATGAAGAACTCGGTGCCATACGCGAGGCCGACGATGCCGCCGGTCACGATGATGACCTTGGTCATGTTCTCGAGGTGGCGCACCGTGATGAGGTGCTCCCAGCGCATGATCTTGCGCGTGATGATCATCAGGGTCAGCACCATGGCGAAGCCGGAGAACACCGCGCCGGCCACGAAGTAGGGCGGGAAGATCGGGGTGTGCCAGCCCGGCAGCACCGAGGTCGCGAAGTCCATCGACACGATGGTGTGCACCGACAGCACCAGCGGCGTGGCCAGCGCGGCCAGCAGCAGGTACACCGTCTCGTAGCGCAGCCAGGTCTTCTGCGAGCCATTCCAGCCCAGCGCCAGCACGCCGAAGATGCGCCGCTTGAGCCCCTTGGCGCGGTCACGGACGGTGGCCAGATCGGGCAGCAGGCCGACGTACCAGAACACCGCCGACACGATGAAGTAGGTCGAGATCGCGAACACGTCCCACAAGAGCGGCGATCGGAAGTTGACCCACAGGCTGCCGCGCGTGTTCGGGTACGGCAGCATCCAGAAGCCCAGCCACGGCCGCCCCATGTGGATGATGGGGAACAGGCCGGCGCACATGACCGCGAACAGCGTCATGGCCTCGGCGGCGCGGTTGACCGAGGTGCGCCACTTCTGCCGGAACAGGAACAGGATGGCGCTGATCAGCGTGCCGGCGTGGCCGATGCCGACCCAGAACACGAAGTTGGTGATGTCGAAGGCCCAGCCCACGGTCTTGTTGAGGCCCCAGACGCCGATGCCCTTGCGGATGGTGTGTTGCACCGCCCACACCCCGATGGCCAGCGCGACCACCGCGACCAGGAAGGCAAGCGTCCACAGGATGCTGGGCCGGCGCTCCATCGGCGCGCAGACCTCGTCGGTGATGCCGGCCATGGTGCGCGGCTCGGTGACCAGCGGCTCGCGCAGGTCGGACAGCGCGTGCTCACTCATGGCGTGCCTCCCGTGTTCTTGAGCCGCACCAGATAGCTGACCACCGGTCCGACATTGAGCTCCTCGAGCAGGCGATAGCCGCGATCGCCGCGGGTCAGGCGGGACACTCGCGATTTCGGATCATTGAGATCGCCGAACACGATGGCCTGCGCCGGGCAGCTCTGCTGACAGGCGGTCTGGATGTCGCCGTCGGCGACGGTCAGCCCCTCGGCGCGCGCGGCGGCCTTCTTGCTCTGGATGCGCTGCACGCACAGCGAGCACTTCTCCATCACGCCGCGGCTGCGCACCACCACGTCGGGGTTCAGCGCCAGGCGCAGGTGTGGATCGTGCGCATAGTCGAACCAGTTGAAGCGCCGCACCTTGTACGGGCAGTTGTTGGCGCAGTAGCGGGTGCCGACGCAGCGGTTGTAGACCTGCTGGTTCAAGCCCTCGCTGGAGTGCACCGTGGCCAGCACCGGACACACCGTCTCGCACGGCGCGTTCTCGCAGTGCTGACACATCAGGGGCTGGTGCACCACGCCCGGCTCCGCCGGATCGCCGCTGTAATAGCGATCAATGCGCAGCCAGTGCATCTCGCGCCGGTTGGCGACCTCGGCGCGGCCGACCACGGGCACGTTGTTCTCGGCGTTGCAGCTGATCACGCACGACGCGCAGCCGGTGCAGGCGCTGAGGTCGATGGTCATGCCCCAGCGGTGGCCGGGGTACTCCCAGGCCTTCCACATGGTCAGCTTCTCGTGGCGACGCGGCGCGCCGGGCGAACGGGCATAGTCGGCGGCCTCGCGCTCCAGCACCAGCGGGCGACCCTCCATGACATGGTGGGTCTGGGTCTGCGCCAGCGCGCGGCGCTCGCCGGTGCGGCTCAGCTTGACGTCGCTGCGGGTCAGGCTGACGCCGGCGCCAGCAGCGGTGACCCCTGCCAGGGGCCAGGCGTTCTGGCCGATGCCGTCGCCGACGCTGCCCGCGGCGCTGCGGCCATAGCCCAGCGCCACCGCGACCACGCGCGGGTGCACCCCGGGCTGCACCACCGCAGGGGCGACCACGCGCTGCCCACCGGCCTCGATGGCCAGCAGGTCACCGTCGGACACGCCGAGGCGCTTGGCGGTGGCCGGGCTCAGGCTGCAGGTGCCGTCCCAGGTCGTCTTGCTGATCGGGTCGGGCAGCTCCTGCAGCCAGGCGTTGTTGGCCATGGCGCCGTCGCGCAGCCCCACCGTCGCGTACAGCACCAGCTCGAGCTCGCCGGGCGCGGGCGCGTCGGCCACCGCGGCCAGCGCCTCGGGGCGAAACGCCGGCTCGGGCGCCTCGGGCTCCATGCCCTGCCAGAAGCCGTCCTCCAGCGCGCTGTCCCAGGCCGCCTGCAGGACCGGGCCGCTCATGCCCGCGGCCTTCTCGTCGCGCCAGCGCTCGAACAGGAAGTCGCGATAGGCCGTCTCGATGCCGGCCCAGCGCAGCAGCGACTCGCCCGCGGCGCGACCGCCCGCCAGCGGCGCCACCGTGGGCTGCATCAGGCCCAGCGTGCTGCGCCGGACCCGACGATCACCCCAGCTCTCCAGGAAGTGCAGATCGGGCGCCAGGTGACCGCAGTGGCGCGCGCTCTCGTCGAGGCGATCCGCGGTCGACACCGTGACCGCGACCTTGTCCAGTCGCTCGGCCAGCGCGGCGCCCTGCGGGTGGTCGTAGACCGGGTTACAGCCCAGCAGGATGACCGCGCCCACGCTGCCGGCGTCGAGCTCGGCCAGCAGGCTGCTCATCGGCGCCGCCTCGGGGCGCACCGGCTGCCCGACCAGCGACAGCGTGCTGCCATAGGCGCCCAGCCGATCGTTGATGGCCGCGACCAGGAGCTGCGTCCCGACGTCGTCGGACCCGCACACCACCAGCGCGCCAGCGCCGGCCGCGCCGAGCTCGCGCGCCAGCCTCGCCACCCGCTCGGGCGCCAGCTCGGGGGCACGGACCTCGCGCGGCAGCGTCACGCCCAGCGCCCTGGCCAGCGCGGCCAGCGCGGGCAGCTGATCCGACGGCGCCAGGTTCCAGCGCACGTCGGCGGCGGCGCCGGTCAGGGTCAGGGTCGGCTCCAGCACGAACAGACGCGCCATCGCCTCGGGCCGGGCGGCGTCGGGCGCGCGCGACCAGCGCCGGGTGTGCACCGGCGGCGCCTGCCAGCTGCCCAGGAAGTCGGCGCCGAACGACGCCACCACGCGGGCGCGATCGAAGTGCAGCTCGGGCAGCGCGCGCACGCCGTGGCTCTGCGCGTGCGCCAGCGCGGTGGCCTCGAGGCCGAGCGGATCCGACAGCACGCGCCTGGTGGTCGGGAACTTCGCCACCAGCGCGGCCAGCGCCGCCTCGCCGGTCGGCCCCAGATCGGCCGGCGCCACCACCCGGATGCCCTGTCCACTCGCCGCCACCTTGCCCAGGCCCTGCTTGACCACGTCGTCGAGCGACTGCCACGAGGCTGGCGCGCCGCCGATGTGCGGCCCCGGCGCGCGCGACGCGTCGTAGGGTCCCAGCACCGCCGCCTGGCCCAGGGCGCACAGCGCCCCGCCCGACACCGGATGCCGGGCGTTGCCCTCCAGCTTGATGGGGCGCCCGTCGCGCGTGCGCACCACGATGCCGCAGCCGGCCGCGCAGGCGCCGCACACCGAGGCGTACTCCATTGCCACGCCGGGCACGCTGTCCTCGGGCGCCTCGCCATAGGGCACGATCTTGCGCACCGGGGCGCGGCTGCACGCCGACGCCGCCGCCAGCGCGCTGGCCGACAGCCCCATGATCCTCAGGAAGTCGCGACGCGACTTCGGGTCGGGGCCGGCCTCGGCTCCCGGGCCGACCGGCAGCTCCTCGGAGAACTCACGCGAGGCCTCGGCGGCCAGCGCGGGGTCGCCGGCGCGATCCGCCATCGACAGCCAGTATTTCGGGTCACTCGCCATCGTCGGTCCTCACTGGTGACACGCGGAGCAATCGGTGGGCGACGGCGCCAGCGCGGTCGGCAGCGTCGTCTTCTTGGCGCTGGCCCGGTGGCAGCTCAGGCACCAGCCCATCGACATGTCGTTGGCCTGACGCAGGCGCACCATCTGCTGCACCGGGCCGTGGCAGGTCTGACAGGCCAGGCCCGCGGTCAGGGTGTGGCTCTTGTGGCTGAAGTAGACGTGGTCGGGCAGCCGGTGCACCTTGACCCACTGCACCTGCTCGCCGCCCGCCAGCGCGCGCGACAGCTTCTGGATCTCGGGCGAGTCGGGCAAGACCTGGGTGTGACAGTTCATGCACGTGCTGACCGCGGGCACGCCGGCGTGGCGGCTGCGCTCGGCGCCCGAGTGGCAGTAGCCACAGGGGATCTGCAGATCACCGGCGTGCTGCGCGTGCGAGTAGGCGATGGGCTGCGGCGGCTCGTAGCCCTGCTGCGAGCCGACGTTGCAGCCGGTCACCAGCAGGCCGAGCCCTGCCAGCGCGAGGAGCATTCTGTTTGGGTAGTTGGACATGGACATGGCTATGAAGGCCGCTCGCAGCCGCGGCGGCTGTAGAACCACCAGTTGATGGCGATCGCGATCACATAGAAGGCCGAGACTCCGATGAAGAAGGGCTTGGCCGAGCCGGTGTTGGTGATCGAGCTGCCCACCAGCATGGCGAAGGCGAAGGGGCCGTACGCCGCCACCGCGCCGGTCCAGCCCAGCACGGTCGCGCCCTGGCGTGGCGAGTGCGAAAAGATGATGGGGTACTGACGGAAGGTCCCGGCGTTGCCGACGCCGGAGAAGAAGAAGATCCCCAGCATGCAGGCCACGAAGACCGGGAACTGATCGACCGAGGTGGGCGTCAGGAAGCCCCCGAACACCAGCACGCCGCACAGCACCGTCATGCCGAGGCCCGCGATCTGGGTCAGGATGGCGCCGCCGGTCTTGTCGGCGACGAAGCCGAAGATGACCCGGCTGGCCGAGCCGATGAGCGGCCCGTAGAACGCGAACTTCAGCGGATCCGGCGCGCCCGGGAACTTGCCGTAGGTGGTCTTGATGAGCAGCGGGAAGGCCGCCGAGAAGCCGGCGAACGACCCGAACGTCATCACGTAGGTGATGGTGCAGAACCAGGTGTGCTTGTTCTTGAAGACCTCGAGCTGCTCGCGAAACGACGCCTTGACCGGCACGCTGCGCAGCCAGACCAGGCACATCACGCCGAGGATGATGAGCAGCGGCACGTACCAGAACGCCGCGTTCTGCAGCCAGACCTCCTTGACCACGCCGCCCTTCTTGAGCAGCTGCGAGCCGCCGGCCACCGAGCCGATGGCCGCGACGCCGATGATCCACGGCGTCACGAACTGGGTCAGGCTGACGCCGAAGTTGCCGATGCCGGCCTGCAGCCCGAGCGCGGTGCCCTGCAGCCGCTTGGGGAAGAACAGGCTGGTGCTCGGCATGTACGAGGAGAAGTCACCGCCGCCCATGCCGCACAGCAGCGCCAGCAGCATGAACATCCAGTACGGCGTACCCGGCGACACCACCGCGAGGCCGAGGCCGACGCAGGGGATGATCTTCATCAGGGTCGACAGCCCGATGACCAGGCGCGTCCCGAACATCGGGATCATGAAGGTGTGCACGATGCGCAGCGTGCCGCCGGCCAGGCCGGGCATCGCGGCCAGCCAGAACAGCTGCATGGTGGTGAACTTGAAGCCGATGGCCGGCAGCCGCACCACCAGCACCGACATCACGAACCAGGTCGAGAACGAGAGGATCAGCGTGGTGGTGGTCAGGATCAGCGTGCGCCAGGCGATCTTGCTGCCGGTGGCCTCCCAGAAGGTCTTGTCCTCGGGCTTCCACTCGGGCAGCTCGCCCCAGACGTGGTGGCCCGGCCGGCTCGCGGTCGCGGCCGCGGACAGCGGTGTGGACGGACCCGCGGTCGTGCTCATGACTGACCTCCCAGCTGCGGCGCGCCAGACAGGCGCGGACTCGCCGCGGACTGCTGGCGGTCCTCGTGGGCCTGCTCGTGCTCCATGTGATCGGCGACCTCGGGGGTGCGCCGGCGCACCATGCGGCGGATGACCAGGTGCATCCAGATCAGGCACACCAGCGAGAGCGCCGCGAAGAACATCCAGCAGCTGGTCCACAGCCCGGTGCCGCGCAGCAGATAGCCGAACAGGATCGGCCCCACGAAGCCGCCCAGGCCACCGATGACGCCGACCAGCCCCCCGACCACCCCGACGTCGCGCGGGAAATATTCGGGGATGTGCTTGTAGACGGCGGCCTTGCCGATGCCCATGGCGATGCCGACCAGGAAGGCCAGCGCCGTGAAGACCCAGATGTTGGCCTGGAACACGATGTGGGTGACCCCGCGCGCCAGCAGCTGCTTGCGCACCACCGGGTCGCCGACCTGGACCGCGGGCGACTGCCAGGTCTCGAGGTGCGGCCAGATCAGGTCGTCATCGACCGAGCGCTGTGGCGGCGCCTTCTTCAGCTGATAGACCGTGGTGCCGACGGTGATGGCCTCGGGTGACACCGCGGTGACGACGCCCTTGCCGCGCGCCATCACGCTGGCGCCCGGCGAGGTGATCTCCATGCGCGGCACGATCAGCAGCAGCGAGCCCAGCACGCAGGCCCCGAGCACCCAGTACATGGTGGTGCGCGCGCCCAGCTTGTCGCTCATCCAGCCGCCCAGCGCGCGGATCAGGCCCGAGGGCAGGCTGAAGACCGCGGCCAGCAGGCCGGCGGTCGCCAGCGACGCGCCGTAGACGCTGACGTAGTAGGGGATCAGCCACTGCGCCAGCGCCACGAAGCCGCCGAAGACCAGGAAGTAGTACAGCCCGAAGCGCCACACCCGCAGCTGCTTGAGCGGACGCAGCTGCTCACCCAGCGTGCGCCGGCGCGCGCCCTCGACCTTCTTGTTCTCGGTCAGCAGCAGAAACAGCAGCGTCATGCCGATCAGGACGCCGGCATACAGGCGAGGCAGCATGCGCCAGTTGTCGAGCTGGGTGCCGCCATCGGTCATCCACTTGAGCAGCCAGGGCGCGCCCATCGAGGTCAGCGCGCTGCCGGCGTTGCCGACCCCGAAGACCCCCAGCGCGGTGCCCTGGTGCTCCTTCTTGAACCAGACCGAGGTGTACGCGATCCCGACCGCGAAGCCGGTGCCGGACAGGCCGAACCCCAGGCTGCCGATGAGGAAGCCGCCGTAGCCGTCGGCATACGACAGCGCCAGCGCGCCCAGCGCCGCCGCCACCATCACCACCGGGAACACCACCCGGCCGCCCCAGCGGTCGGTCGCCATGCCAACCGGCAAGCGCAGGAGCGAGCCGGTCAGCACCGGGATGCCCAGCAGCCAGCCGATCTGGACCTGATCGAAGGCGAACACCTTGTTCTCGACCAGGAAGGTGATGAGGACGCCGTTCATCATCCAGACCGCGAAGCACGCCGTGAACGCCAGCGTGTTCATGGTCAGGATGGTGCCTGGCCTGCTGCGTACGCTCATCGCAGGGTCTCCGAGCGCGGAGCCCCTTCCGCGCGAGCCCGGTTCCACAGCACCAGCTGCGGGCGGCGCCACAGGTACGGCAGCGGCGCCACCAGCACGTGCATCAGGCGAGTGAACGGGAACACCGCGATCAGCGTGAAGGCGCCGATCACGTGCAGCCGCGGGATCAGCTTCATCTCCGCCATCACCGCCAGGTTGGGCTGGAAGGTGAAGACCGAGCGCAGGTACGGCACCAGGGTCTGCACGTACCAGGCCGAGCCCCAGCGGTAGAACAGCGCGACCCACAGCCCGGTCACGATCTGGAACAGCAGCAGCGCATACAGCGCCTTGTCGACCGGCGAGGTCACCGCCTTCAGGCGCGGGTGCGTCATGCGCCGCAGCATCAGGAGCACGCAGCCCCACAGCGCCAGCAGGCCCGCGGTCAGCCCGGTGACCTCCATGATGAGCAGGCGCAGCGGCACCGCGCCGAACAGCGCGACCTGGCGCGGGATCAAAAAGCCGATGAGGTGGCCGAAGAACAGCACCAGGATGCCGAGGTGGAACGGCACCGAGCCCCAGAACAGCTGCTTGGCCTCCAGGAACTGCGACGACAGCGAGGACACCGTGTAGGCGTTCTTGCGGTAGCGCTGGATCGACACCACCAGGAACAGCGCCATCGCCACGTAGGGAAAGGCACCGAACAGCAGCACGTCAGTGGTCATGGCTGGGCCTCCTCGTTGCCCGCACGGAACAGCGGCAGGTGCACGTTGGCGCGCTCGGGTGGGCTGGCGCCGGGGTAGGCGGCGTCGAGCTCGCCGCGCAGCGCCTCCAGCAGGGCGCGATACGGGCTCGACTGCCCGTCCTCGTGCACCACGAACGAGGCCACCATCTTGTCGAGCCCGGGCAGCAGCACCTCGTGGGCCAGCCCGAGCGCGTCGTGGGCGGGGTCGGCGCCCAGGCGCTCGAGCAGGCGCAGCACCACCGGCAGGTGATCGGCCAGCTCGGCGCCGGGATCGACGTCGTGCTTGCGCGCAGCCATCACCATGCTGACCAGGAAGACGCCGCGCTTGTAGGTCTCGCCGAACAGCTGGTAGCCGAGGTCGAGGCAGCACGGCGCGCTGAGGTCGAAGCTCTGCGTGTACAGCTCCTCGACGGCGCGCGGGTCGCTGCTGGTGATGAAGCTCGCGAAGGCCTCCAGCTTGGCCGCGCCGGGGCCACCCGCGCAGGCGGCGCGCAGCCGGGTCAGCGCGCCGGGCAGCGCGTCGCCGGGATACTCCAGCAGGGTGGCGAAGTCGGCCCAGGGCATGGCGGTCTTCACAGCGCCCTCCGCGGCGGCTCGCGGAAGCCCAGGCCCGCGGCGCCCTTGAACTCCAGCGGATCGTCGAGCGCGGCGATGGCCTCCTCGCGGTGCGAGGGCGGGATGACGAAGCGCTCCTCGAAGGTCGGCAGCGAGGTCAGCCGGTAGATCTCGTCGGCCTCGCCGCGTGACAGCGCCGCCTCGGCCAGCATGGCCTCGATCTGCTCGGGCTTCAGATCACCGACCGTCTCCTGACGGCGCAGGTAGCGCACCGCCATCATCTTCTTCAGCGCGAAGCGCACCTTGCCGACGTTGCCACCCGCGAACAGCCGGGCCAGGTACTCGATGGGCAGGCGCGACTGATCGAGCGCCCCGAACAGGTCCGGGGTCGAGGTGTCATAGGTGCCGCTCTCGGCGCGACCCAGCACCGGCAGCAGCGGGGGCACGTAGAACAGCATCGGCATGGTGCGGTA
This sequence comes from Deltaproteobacteria bacterium, assembly GCA_020853705.1. Taxonomy (GTDB): domain Bacteria; phylum Myxococcota_A; class Polyangia; order Haliangiales; family JADYYK01; genus JADYYK01. The sequence continues at coordinate 5,810 of JADYYK010000124.1, read as the reverse complement.
CTCGACGTGCAGCGGCAGCGCCAGGCCCCAGTCCTTGACGAACTTGTAGACCGGCGACTTCTTGGCCGCCTCCAGCACGCTGTCGTGCATGCCCCCGGCGCGCGCCGCGGCGATCACCTTCGGATCGTGGGGATCCAGGATGAGCTGGCGTTGCGCGTCGACCAGCTCGGTGTCCGACTTGCCGGCCAGCTCGGTGATGCGATCGGCGTCGTACAGCAGGATGCCGAGATAGCGGATGCGCCCGACGCAGGAGTGGAAGCAGGCCGGGGCCTGTCCGGTCTCCAGGCGCGGGTAGCACAGGATGCACTTCTCGCTCTTGCCGGTCGACCAGTTGAAGTAGCTCTTCTTGTACGGGCAGGCGCTGACGCAGTGGCGCCAGGCGCGGCAGCGCTCCTGGTTCAGGACCACGACGCCGTCCTCGCCGCGCTTGTACAGCGCGCCCGACGGACACGACGCCACGCAGGCCGGGTTCAGGCAGTGGTTGCAGATGCGCGGCAGGTAGAAGAAGACCAGCCGCTCGATCTCGAACAGCTGCGCCCGCTCGGCCGGGCTCATGGCCTCGAGGTTGGGATCCTTGGCGGCGTACAGCGGCGAGCCGCCGAGGTCGTCGTCCCAGTTGGGGCCGGCGGTGATCTCCATCGGCTTGCCGGTCAACATCGAGATGGCGCGCGCGGTGGGCTGGTCATCGCCCGCGGGGGCATCGAACAGGTCCTGGTAGCGATAGGTCCAGGGCTCGTAGTAGTCGTCGATGACCGGCAGCTTCGGGTTGTGGAAGATGTTGGTCAGGCCGCGGTAGCGCCCCGCGGTGCGCAGCTGGACCAGGCCGTTACTGGCCTCCCAGCCGCCGCCGTAGTGATCCTGATCCTCCCACTTCGTCGGATAGCCGGTGCCCGGCTTGGTCTCGACGTTGTTCCACCACATGTACTCGGCGCCCTTGCGATCGGTCCACACGTTCTTGCAAGCGATCGAGCAGGTGTGGCACCCGATGCACTTGTCGAGGTGGAACACCATCGAGACCTGGCTGCGAACGTCCATCTGCGTCCTCCCTCTCAGAACGTTGGCTTGTCCAGGCGACGCACCAGCACATGGCTGTCGCGGTTCACGCCGGTAGGGCCCCAGTAGTTGAAGTGGAACGTGAACTGCGCGTAGCCCCCGACCATCAGCAGCGGCTTGAGGCGGATGCGCGTCAGGCTGTTGTGGCCGCCGGCGCGCTTTCCGCCGCGCAGCGGCGACTTGGGCACGTTGATGGTGCGCTCGGGCGAGTGGTAGATGATGCAGACGCCCTTGGGAATGCGCGCGCTGACGCAGGCCCGGGTGACCACCACGCCGTTGTCGTTGTGGACCTCGACCCAGTCGTTGTCGGTGATGCCGAGGTCGGCGGCGTCGCGGTCGTTCATCCAGCACGGCTCACCGCCGCGCGACAGCGTCAGCATGCGGTGGGTGTCGCCGTAGGTCGAGTGGATGTGCCACTTGCCGTGCGGCGTCAGGAAGTTGAGGACCTTGGTGGGGCCGGGCCGCGGCGAGGTGATGAGATCGCCGTAGGCGGCCGGCAGCGGCGATGGCTTGTACGTGGGCAGATGCTCGCCGAACGCGATATAGGCCGGATGATCCAGATAGAATGATTGACGGCCTGTCAAGGTTCGCCACGGGACGTCGCGGTCCACGTTGTAGGTGAAGGCCGAGTAGGTGCGCTTCTGGTCGGTCAGGCCCGACCAGCACGGGCTGTTGAGCAGACGCCGCGGCTGCGCCTGCAAGGCCGCGAAGTCGGCGCGCACGTGGCGCGAGCCCTCGGCGAGATCGGCGAGCTTGAGGCCGGTCTTCTTCTCCATGTACTGGTAGGCCCGATAGGCCAGCTCGCCGTTGGTCTCGGGCGCCAGGCGGAGGATGGCGTTGGCGGCCTCCTTGGCGGTCGAGATCGACGGGTAGCGCGGCAGCACGACCTCACCGTTGCCGCCGCTCTTGCCGTTGCCGCCGTGGCCGTTGTGGCCGTTGCTCGGGATCTCGACGTGACCCCGACCCAGCACGCGGCCGCTGGTGCCCTCGACGTTGCCGGTGTCCTTCACCAGCTCGTCATAGAAGTCGGCGCAGGCGTCCTTGACGCCGTGTGCGCCCAGCCCCTCGCTGCGCACCTTGGGCCCCAGCGCGATGAAGCGCTCGTACAGGTGCTGGTAGTCGCGCTCGACGAACGAGATCTTGGGCCCGGTCTTGCCCGGGATGTACTCGCACTCGCCGCGCCCCCAGTCCTGCATGGTGGGCTGCGCCAGCTCGTCGGGGCTGTCGTGCGCCAGCGGTGACAGCACGACGTCCAGGGCCTGCGCCGGCAGGTGGCGCCCGGCCAGCTGGCTGGTGCGCTTGGCGATCGCCTTGAAGATCTCCCAGTCCGAGCGCGACTCCCACGACGGCGGCACCGCCTCCGACAGCGGGTGGATGAAGCTGTGCATGTCGGTCGAGTTGAGGTCGTCCTTCTCGTACCAGGTCGCCGCCGGCAGGACGATGTCGGAGTACAGCGCCGAGGTGTCCATGCGGAAGTTCAGGTCGACGATGAGGTCCATCTTCCCGGTCGGCGCCTTGTCGTGCCAGGTCACCTCCTTGACCTTGCCGGCGGCCGACTCCTCGGCGATCGAGTTGTGGTGCGTGCCGAGGTAGTGGTTGAGGAAGAACTCGTGACCCTTGGCCGAGGCCATCAGGGCGTTGCCGCGCCAGATGTAGAACACGCGCGGCCAGTTCTCCGGCGCGTCGGGATCCTCGACCGACAGCGGCAGCTCGCGCGAGCCGATGCGCTTGGCGATACGCGCCAGCTGCTCGGCCTGGGTGCCGCCCTCGGCGGCGGCCTGGCGCGCCACCTCGAGGCTGGACTGGGGGAACTGCGGGTAGAACGGCAGCCAGCCGCCGCGCACCGCCTTGGCCTGCAGATCCGCGGTGTGCTCCTCGCACAGCGGCACGCCCTCGGGGTTGGATCCGTAGGCCTGGTGGCCGGCGTCGTAGCGCCACTGATCGGTGTGCATGTAGTGCCACGACGGCGCGTTCTGCAGCCGCGGCGCGCCGCCCCAGTCGCGCGCGAAGGCCAGCGCCGACCACGGCGCCATCGGGGCCAGCTTCTCCTGGCCGACGTAGTGGTTGAGGCCGCCGCCGTTCTTGCCGACGCAGCCGGTCAGCATCAGCGCCACGATGCCGGCGCGGTAGATCAGGTTGTTGTGGTACCAGTGGTTGATCCCGGCGCCGATGATGATGCAGCACTTGCCGTTGGTCTTCTCGGCGGTGCGGCCCCACTCGCGGGCGAACTGCACCACGGTGGCGCGGCTCACGCCCGTGAAGCGCTCCTGCCAGGCCGGGGTGTACATCGCGGTGTCGTCGTCGTAGCTGGCCGGGTACTCACCGGCGAGGCCGCGGCTGACGCCGAACTCGGCGAACAAGAGGTCGTAGACCGTGGTCACCGGGACCTTGCCGTTCACGGTGTCGATCCAGCGCACCGGCACGCCGCGCTTGCGCGTGGCCTGCTCGGCGAAGTCGGCCAGCGCGACCTGCAGGGTCTCGCTGCCCTTGCTGCCCAGCAGCGTCAGCACCGGATCGATGGCGGCGCCGTCGCTGGGGTCGACCATCTCCAGGTTCCAGTGGCCCTGCTTGCTCTGCCAGCGATGGCCGACCGAGCCGCCCGGCGTGCGCGGGGTGTCCGACAGCTTGTCGAGCACCAGCGGCTTCCACTGCGCGTGCTCCTCGCCCTTGCGCGAGGCCAGGGCGTCGGCCTTGAGCAGCTGCCCCGGCTTCCAGCAGCCGTTGGCCTCGTCCTTCTCCAGCTTCACCAGGCAGGGCGAGTCGGTGTAGCGCTTGACGTAGTCGAGGAAGGCCGCGCTGGGGGCATCGACGTGGTGCTCCTTGAGCAGCACGTGGTTGACCGCCATCCAGAAGGCGCCGTCCTGGCCCGAGTTGATGGGCACCCACTGATCGGCGTACTTGGCGACCTGGTTGAAGTCGGGCGCGAACACCACCATCTTGGTGCCGTTGTGGCGCGCCTCGGCGGCGAAGTGGCAGTCCGGGGTGCGGGTCATGTTGAGGTTACTGCCCATGACCGCGGTGAACTTGGAGTGGTACCAGTCGGCGCTCTCGGCGACGTCGGTCTGCTCGCCCCAGATCTCGGGCGACGCCGGCGGCAGGTCGCAGTACCAGTCGTAGAACGACAGGCACACGCCGCCGACCAGCTGCAGGAAGCGCGCGCCCGCGGCGTACGACAGCATCGACATCGCCGGGATCGGCGAGAATCCGGCGATGCGATCCGGGCCGTGCGTCTTGATGGTGTGGATGTTGGCCGCCGCCATGATCTCCAGCACGGTGTCCCAGTCGGTTCGGCGGAAGCCGCCCTTGCCGCGGGCACGCTGGTACGACGCGCGCGCCTTCTCGTCGGCGACGATGGAGGCCCAGGCCTCGACCGGGTCCTCGAACTTCTTGCGCGCCGCGCGCCACAGATCCATCAGGCGGCCGCGCAGGTAGGGGTACTTCACGCGCAGCGGGCTGTACAGGTACCAGCTGAAGGAGATGCCACGCTGACAGCCACGCGGCTCGTAGGGCGGGATCTCGGGGTCGATGGTCGGGTAATCGAGCGCCTGCATCTCCCAGGTGACGATCCCCTCCTTGACGTGGATGTTCCACGAGCAGCCGCCCGTGCAGTTCACGCCATGGGTGGAGCGCACGACCTTGTCGTGCTGCCAGCGGTTGCGATAGAACTCTTCCCAGCTGCGCGTCTGCGGGTCGACCAGATCCTTGATCCAGCTCATGAGTGCCCTCGATTGCCTTCCTCGCGGACGCCGCGCGCCCGGCCGCGCCAGGCCAGCCCGATGGCGCCCAGCGACGTGAACAGCCCCAGCACGCCCAGATAGATGAAGTTGCGATCGACGCCGCTCGGGCTGCCGTCCTTCGCGGTCGCCGCCAGATAGGCCTTGAGCTGGAACTGCTCGGCGTCGAGCAGCGCCCGGCCGGTGTAGATCCGCTTCATCAGCGGGAACGGCGTCGAGGCCAGCGCGGCCGACAGCCCGGTGTCACCCAGCCGCGCGTAGACGAAGGTCAGGTCCTTGGCCAGCGTGCCGCCGCCGAGCAGCCCGGCGCCGCGCGCGTGGTGACACGAGATGCACGGCGGGCCGCCGCCCGCGAGGCGGGTCTCCCCGGCGAACAGCTTCTCGCCCGCGGCGATGTCGGCCGGCGTGGCGTCGTTGGCGTGCTTGATCTTGCCCAGCGTGATCTTGCAGCCGCCGGCGGCGGTGCAGCCCTCGAGGTAGGCGAGCAGGTCATTCATCTCGGCGTCGGAGAAGGTCTGATCGGGCATGCGCACGCCCTTGAACTTGGACAGCAGCGCGCCCGCGACCGGATCGCCGCCGTCGATGACGGTGCCAGGGCTTCGGATGAAGGGGATGAGCCAGCTGCGCTCGCGTCGCGTGGTGACGCCGAGCAGGTCGGGGCCGGCGCGGTCGCCTTCACCGATGGTGTGGCAGCCGCCGCAGCGCTTGCCGAAGGTGACGGCGATGGCCGGCGGCGCGGGCGCGGCGTCGGCGGGCGCCGCCGCGGCGGGCGCGCTCGCGGGTGCCGGCGTGGTCGCCGTCGTGGTTGCGGTTGCTGGTGCGGTTGCGGTTGCGGTTGCGGGTGCGTCGGCTGCGGGCGCCGGCGACTGCGCCCGCGCGGCCCCGGCACCCACGGTCAGACCGAGCAGCACCACCGAGAAGGAGGCCCTCATGGCCGGCCGACAAAGCAACCGTCGTGCCTGAGGTGGTCTGAGCCTTGCTCTTGGCAGCCGTCATGAAGAGCGAAGAGGATGAGGTCCCATC
>JADYYK010000123.1 GCA_020853705.1 Deltaproteobacteria bacterium | reverse complement strand
CGTGGCTCGCGTGGCTCGCGTGGCTCGCGTGGCTCGCGTGGCTCGCGTGGCTCGCGTGGCTCGCGTGGCTCGCGTGGCTCGCGTGGCTCGCGTGCACCGCGTGCACCGCGTGCACCGCGTTGATCCGCGTCTGTAGGAATTGTCCGCCCGAATCAAGTTGCGGGACCTGGGATGACGAAAGGCTCGATGAGGCCTGCGCGCTTCCAGCCGCCGGCGAGGAGCCAGTGCAGTGGCTCGGCCAGGCGATGCGTCGTCTCGATCCGGGGGCGTGTGGCCCAGCCGTCAAAGCTGCCCGCGCTGGAGAGCGGGTCGACCCAGCGAGGATGAAGCCGGTCACGCACATGGTGCCGGTAGTTGCACAGGACGTAGGCCAGCGCGTGCCGGACGGCCCTCGGCGAGGTCAGGCAGCGCGCGTGGTAGCGGTCGGCGAAGACGGTGCCCTTGCGCTCGAGCACGCGGTTCAAGGCACGGGCGATGCGCACCGAGAGCCCCTTGATGGCGCGCGTGAGGGCTCGGTTGTCGTCGGCCTCGGCGACCAGGTGGACGTGATCGAATTGCAGCGAGAAGTGCACGATGCGGGTGCCGAACTTCTCCGCACCGGCACGCAGCGACCGCAAGATGGCCGCCGCGAGACGCCGATTGCGCAGCCAGCCGATGCTGCGGCGGATGCGCAGCGTGACGTGCTGGGCATGGTAGCGACGCACGCTCTCGCGGGTGCGATGCGCGACGTTGCGCCGCCCGGCCGCGCGCGGGCGCCCGGCACCTCTGCGAGCGCCCCCATGGGTTCGCCACTCCATCCGGAGCTGTTGCGGCTGCCTCACCACTCGCCGCTTGCGCGGCCGCTGACCACTGCTCGTGCTGCCACCCATCGTCCGTCGCCTCCCGCCCGACTTGATTCGGGCCAACAAACCCTACGCCAGCGGTCTGACATGACGGTCGGCAGCGCCGGCGGGCAACGACGCGCGGCGACGACCACGACGACCACGACGACGACGACCACGACCACGACGACGGGTGGCTCCCGGGGGGCCGCACCCTGAGCATCCAGGTGCAGAGTTCTGGAGTTGCGTCGACTCGTTGTGAGGCCGCTTGATTCGGGCGGACATTCCGTCGAGACGCAACGAGACGCACCAGGGGCGCCGGAACGGGCGCCCTCGCGGGGCTGACGGAGCAGAACCCGCGCGGGGTCGGCCGGGGCTGTGCGGGGAGCTCGAACCTCAGCCCGAGCCACCTCAGCGACTCAGCGAAGCCCTACCGGCGCTGGCGGCGACGCGCGATGACCCACGCGGCCGCGATCAACCCCAGGGCGATCACCCCATCGGGCAGCTGCCCGGCAGCGCCGCGCCCGCCGGCGTCGCAGCCGCAGCCGCCGGCGGCGTCGAAGTCGGGCACGTAGGGCTGCTCGATTCGCCTGGAATCTGGACCGGCGTCCGCTGGATCCACGATGCCGGTGTCGAACAGCGGGGTCACGTCGGCCATCCGCGCATCCACCACCGGTGGACGCGCGTCGGGGATGTAGACGTCGGGCAGGCTGCCGTCCGGGATCGGCCCCGAGTCGGGCCCCACCAGCACGCCGCCGTCGTTCCGCCCGATGGGGTTCACGCTGCCGGGGGTCGGGCCGTACGTCGTGAAGTCGGCGCTGACCACGTCGGTGTCCTGGAAGCGCGTGATGGAGAAGTCGCTCGGGGGCGCGACCGCGCTGGTGACGTCGGTCATGCCCGAGAAGTCACCGATGGCGCCCGCCGCCGGGACGCTGCCCCAGCGCACACAGTCGTAGCGGATGCTCGAGCTCCTGAAGCAGACCTGGGCGGCGGCGCGGGGCAGCGAGATGATCAGCGTCCGGTCGGCCGGGAAGCCCAGGCGCATGGCCGCCGCGGCGGTGGCGATGGTGTAGGTCCGCCCGGGCGGGCACACCGTGGCGGCCCAGGGAAACTGCGTGGCCAGGAGCTGGCCGTCCGAGTAGAAGACCTCGAGGCGGCTCGACGAGAAGAAGCAGCCGCCGCCGGGGTGGATGAGCTCGATGTACTGCTTGCCCACATCGCCATCCAGCGCGGTCACGACCTCGGACACCCGCCACTTGTCGACCATCTGGGCCTGGGCCGCCCGGCCCCCGGCCACGACGACCGCCGCGCCCACGCTGAGCGCCCACAGCCACCGCCGACCAAGGCCCGACATGGGCGCCGAGACTAACACACGGTCACGGCCCGACACCTGCAATCCGGATCACGGTCGGTCCTCCGGTCGGCTTGCCCGGATCCCTGAACAGCGGCTAAACTACACAACTTGCGGGCCCTGTCGGCTGCGCTCGGGGAAGGCGGTACCCAGGTTCGAGCTATGACAGCGCTGTCCTACGTCATGCTGCGATCGGGCGCCACGACCGTGACGTCATGATGATCGGTCGCGTGCTCGAGAAGTACGAGATCCTGGAGGAGGTCGGCCAGGGCGGCATGTCCGTGGTCTACCGCGGCCTCGATCAGTCGCTGGGGCGCCAGGTCGCCATCAAGGTGCTGCACCCGCACCTGGCCGCCATCCCCGAGGCCAAGTCGCGCCTGGAGCGCGAGGCCAAGGCGGTGGCCAAGCTGCGCCACGACAACATCCTCGAGATCTACGACTACTCGGGCTCGGCCTCGACCGAGAGCTACATCGTCACCGAGTTCATCAAGGGCAAGACCCTCCGCGAGTTCATCGAGAAGCACCCCATCGGCTACCCCGAGATCGCGGCCATGATCGTGGCCCAGGTCGCCGGCGCGCTGGTGCATGCGCATGGCCTCGGCGTCCTGCACCGCGACGTCAAGCCCGAGAACCTGATGATCCGCGAGGACGGCGTCCTCAAGCTGATGGACTTCGGGATCGCGCAGGTGGTCGACAGCCGGCGCATGACGGTGACCGGGCAGATCCTGGGCTCGCCGGCCTACATGGCGCCCGAGCACGTCGAGGGCCGCCCGCTCGACTATCGCTCCGACGTCTTCAGCCTGGGCGTGGTGCTGTACCAGCTGGCGACCGGCGAGCTGCCCTTCAAGGGCAAGAACGCGCACGAGATCCTGAAGCGCATCGCCGACGGGCGCTACCTCGATCCGCGCGTCGCCAGCATCAAGGTCGGCAACCGCCTGGGCGCCATCATCGACCGCGCCCTGGCCCGCGATCCCGAAGAGCGCTACCCCGACATGCGCCGCTTCGGCGACGACCTGACCGCGTACCTGCACGAGTCCGGCCTGGAGGATCCGCACAAGGAGCTGCGCCGCTACCTGGCGGAGCCGGCCGCCTACGAGGAGGCCTTCGGGCCGCGCCTCATCGCCGCCCTCACCAGGCGCGGCCACGAGGCCCGCGCCGCGCGCAAGCACGCCCGCGCCCTCGAGCTGTGGAACCGCGTGCTCACGCTGGAGCCCGACAACGCCGAGGTGCTGAGCGCCATCGGCGAGCTGGATCGCACCCGGCGCTGGGGCAAGGTCGCGGCGGGGATCGGCGCCCTGGCGCTGGTCGCCGGCGGCAGCGTCGCGGTGATCTGGATGGCGGGACGCGCCGGCCCCGGCGACAGCGCGCCGGCGCTGGCCACCGGCGGCTCGGCGGGCGAGAGCTCGGGCGGCGTCGTCGGCGACGGCGCCCTGCCCCGCGTGCTGGCGCCGGCCAGCCCGGCCCCCGACGGCGCGACTGCCCTGACCCAGCGTGACGCAGCCACTGGCGGCGTCACGGTGGCGCTGACCCTCGACGCCGGCCGCAAGGGGCCGCGCGAGACGCCCGGCCCCAGCCCGACGCGCGAGCCGACGACCTCGCCGTCGGCCTCGCCACGTGTCGCCAGCATCCGCAAGGTCGAGCTCAACCCCTTCCCGCGCGCCGCCATGATCATCCTCGACGGCGCCGAGGTCGGCTGGTACGGCCCCGCCACCCGCATCCTCGAGCTCGGCCCGGGCCGGCACGAGATCCGCTTCACCAACCCCAACTGCTTCGACGGCGTCGAGATCGTCGAGGCCAACGAGGCGCCCGAGCGCATCGGCATCCGCCTCAAGTGGAAGCCGGCCACCCTGACGGTCAGCTCCGACACCGGCACCGACGTCGAGATCGACGGCCGCCCGCGTGGGCGCCCCGGCGAGCCCATCAGCGTCCAGATCCCGCTGATGCCCAAGGAGGGCGTGCCCGAGGGCACCACCGTGGTCACCGTGCGCGTGTCGGCGGAGGGCCGCGAGTCGCAGAGCCGCGACGTCACGCTGCAGGCCAACCAGGCCAAGGACGTCACCATCAACCTGCCGGAGACCTGATGGGGCGACGGGCCCTCATCACGCGCCTCTCGCGCCTGGCGCGCCTCTGGCTCTGGCTGGTGGCGCTGTGCGCCCTGCCCGGCCTTTCCTTCGCCGCACCGACGCCGGATCCGCACGCCGAGCTGGAGCGCGGCCGCCTGGCCTACGGCCACGGCGACTTCAAGGGCACCATCGCGCTGCTGCGCCCGCTGGTCTATCCGTCGATCACCCTGGCCGCCGAGGCCGACGTGGTCGACACCTACAAATTGATGGCGCTGTCGTACTTCTTCGAGAACGACGAGCAGGGCGCCGAGGGCGCCTTCAAGAACCTGCTGCAGATCGCGCCCAGCTTCGAGCTCGACCCGCTGATTGAGCCACCGCCCGCGGTGGCCTTCTTCCGGGAGGTCCGCAAGAAGGAGGCCGACCTCATCAAGGAGCTGGAGCTGCGCCGCGAGCGCGAGCGCAAGGAGCGCGAGCGCAAGGAGCGTGAGCGCAAGGAGCGCGAGGCCCGCCTGCGCGAGGCCATGCGCGAGCGCCTGGTGGTGACACGCACGGAGCGGCGCAACATCTATGCGCTGAACTTCGTGCCCTTCGGGGTGCCGCAGTTCCAGAACGGCCAGCGCACCAAGGGCTATGTGCTGCTGGCCAGCCAGCTCGGCATGGCCAGCCTGTCGGCCGGGATCTGGGTCTACCAGCTCAACCGCTACCCGTCGGGCAAGGTGCCCGACGACGAGGTCGACACCGTCAACCAGCAGCAGGTGGTGCACATCGCCGCCGGCGGCGTCTTCCTGGCGCTGTACGCCTACGGGGTCTGGGATGGCCTGCACAACTTCAAGGCGGTCGAGCTCAGCGAGCGCCAGCAGCTGGTGCGCCCGCCCGCGCCGCCGGGGCTCGGGCCTGGGCCCGACCCCGAGGCACCCTCGTTTGCTCCCGAGCCGCGCGATCGCCCGGCACCGTCGGCCGATCGCAAGCGCTCCACCACGTACCTTTCGCCGTTCGTCACCCCCGGTGGGGCTGGCCTCGGCGTGGGAGGAATCTTCTGATGGCTTCGCTTCGTGTCCAGGTCCCGGGGTCGCGCCCCAAGCTGCACCCGCTGTACAAGCGCATCACCTCGATCGGGAACGCGCCCGAGTGCGACGTGGTGCTGCCCGATCCGACCATCGGCGACACCCTGGCGCACATCCACTATGACGGGCGCGACTACACCATCTCGGCGCTCGACAAGCGCGACGAGCTGACCATCAACGGCAAGAAGCGCAAGAAGCACAAGCTGGCACACCAGGACCGCATCTCGATCGGCGAGATCGAGGTGCTGTTCGCGACCGAGGACGCCGCCGGAACGGACATCGCCGCCGCACAGGGTGCGGCTGCGATGGGCGCCTCAGGCAGCTCGCCGCGCATCCCGGTGGTGTCGGCCGCCGACGCCGCCCTGGGCGCCGACGCCGTCGCCCTCGCCGCCAAGGCCGACGAGGTGGCCTCGTTCAAGAAGCTGTACGACTTCTCGGCCAAGCTGCTCGAGGCCTATGACCTGCCGACGCTGCTCGACGAGCTGATGGATCAGGTCATCGCCATCACGCGCGCCGACAAGGGCTTCCTGGTGCTGATGGAGGGCCAGCGCCTCGACGTCAAGGTCGCGCGCAACGTGCACAAGGAGAACCTGGCCG
>JADYYK010000122.1 GCA_020853705.1 Deltaproteobacteria bacterium | reverse complement strand
GCGGCTGCGGGGTGAGAACACGGTCGGCAACTCGCGGCATGACGCCATCGTGATCCTCGATGGCGACCGAAACAAGAACCTCAGCGAGTGCGCCGGCTTCCGGCTAAGTGATCGGCATTGGGCCTAGTCAGGCCTCTCATCATTCGTCATCTCAGTCGCCCCGGATTGCATCGATGGCCGGCTCCTCCAGTGGCCGGCCATCGATGCGCCTGAGGCCGGCCCGGGCGCGGAGTGGCGGTGCGCTTCAGGTCTGGCGGCCGAGGGACGTTGGGTGCCTCGGGCGACGGGCTCCGCGGCGGCGGCCTCTGCAGGAGGCCGCTCTTCGCCGCTGCGCCGGCGCGGCCGCTCTTGGTCCATGCGCCCCGTGGCACTCGCAAAGGAGATTTTGCGCGCCCTGATGTCGTTTTTTATTGACGACCGCATCAGGCCGCTGACGCCGGATGGTCAACCTCGATCTGGAGGGCCGCTCCCAGCGCATACGCTCGTCGAGGTGCCACGGAGCGCCGTCGAGGGTCGTTTTCGCGCGCGGCGGCGCGCTTCGCGGCGCAGAGGCCGCAACCAGGACGTCCGAAACACGCGTGGTAGGAAGGAGATGCGCGAGGGTGCGGGGGACAGGAGGAGGGTGAGCATGACGCAGTCGACGGTGGTGACGGCCCAGCAGCGGCAGGCGGACGAGCGTGTGGTGCTGGAGGTGCAGCGCAGGCAGCGCGCCGAGGCGGACGAGGTCGCGGCGCTGTTGGAGGCGCGCGCGCTCGGGGTCCATGACGCGCTGGGGTTTGCTTCGTTCCACGAGTATGCCGAGGCGCGGCTCGGGCTGACGCCGCGGCTGGCCTACGAGCGCGTGCGCGTGGTCGAAGCGCTCGGCGCGCTGCCGCGGATGCGGGCCGCGCTGGCATCGAGCGCCATCAGCTACTCGGCGGCGCGCGAGCTGAGTCGCGTGGCCACCGCGGCCAACGAGCTGGTCTGGCTGGAGCGTGCTGCCGGCTACAACGTGCGCGAGATCGAGAAGCTGGTCGCCGGCCGTCCGCCGGGTGGCGACCCTGACGACGAGCCTGACCCCGACCAGGCCACCACCCCCGTGCGCTTCGAGCTCCGCGCGGCCACCCGGGCGCTGCTGCGCGAGGCGCGGCAGCAGCTGCGACGTGACGCCGGGGAGCGCCTGGATGACGACGCCTTCGTGGCCGAGCTGGTGCGGCGTGCCCTCGCGGGCAGTGAGCCGCGTAAGCCGGGCGCGCCGAGCTACCAGATCGCCATCAACGTCTGCGACCGCTGCGAGCGTGTGACCCAGAACGGCGCTGGCCAGGTCGTCGACGTCGATCCGTCCGAGCTTCGGGTCGCCCTGTGCGACGCCTCGGTCATCGACACCGGACGTCCCGGCAGCAAGGTCACGCGGGAGGTTCCGGCGGCCACCCGCGCCGCCGTGGTCCGCCGCGACCACGGTCGCTGCAAGGTCCCGGGTTGTCGCAACGCCGCCTGGTTCGACCTGCACCACCAGGTCTATCGTTCACAAGACGGCGACCACGACCCCGGCAACCTGCTACTCCTGTGCACAGCACACCACCATGCGGTGCACGAGGACCGCCTGATCATCACCCGGCGCCCACGTGGGTTTGGCTTTCACCATGCGGACGGGACGGCCTACGGCGTGGCTCCGGCGCCGGCCGGCGAGGCGGCGCCGGCCTGAGGCGAGCGGACGCCCCGCGCGGCGCGGGCGGGACGAAGCCGCAGCAACACGAGGCGCCGCGGGCTGTCGCGCAGCGCGGCCGCGTCGGCGCAGCGGCGAAGAGCGGCCTCCTCCAGAGGCCGCCGCCGCGGAGCCCGTCGCCCGAGGCACCCAGCGTCCTCGGCCGCCAGACCTGAAGCGCACCCGCGACGCCGCGCCCAGGCCGGCCCGGGCGCGGCGTCGCTGCGAGAGTCTCCCACGGGAGGATCCGGGCCTCGGTGCAATCCGGGGCGACCGCGAGGTGACGAATCGTGAGAGGCTCGGCCAAGGCTCGGCCAAGGCTGGGCTAGGCTTCCGAGGCGCGGGCCAGCGCGTCGACCAGGCGCATGGTGGCGTCGCGGGCGGCGGCGCGACGGCGCCGGGTGCACACGCCGCGGTTGGCCAGCAGGGTCAGCACGGCGTCGACCTCGAGGGCGGCGGCGCGGGCCATGGCCAGGAAGCGGAAGCGGTCGTCGCCCTGGTGGCGCACCGACTCGGTCAGGTGCAGGACCAGGGTGGCTGACGCGCGCTGGGCATGATCGGCCAGCCAGGCGTGGGTGCGCGGGGCCTCGGCGGCGGTGCGCGCGACGAAGGCGTCGAGCTCCAGCGCCATCGAGTAGCAGGTCGAGATGCGCGGGGTGGACTCGGGGGCGATGCAGGCCAGGGGGGCGGAGGCTTCGGGGGCCTGGTCGGCGGCGGCATCGTCGACATCGACGTCATCGCCATTGGCATCGGAGGCGGGGGCGGCGGCGTGCTCGTCTGTGACCTCGGACAGGGGCATGGACAGGGAGACTCCTCGACGAACGCGGGACGGAGTGGATCACCTCGGGGCTACAGCAGGTCGCGTGCCAGCGCTGGCGCGACTGGTTCCACGGGGTTGCCACGCCGGGGGCTCGGGTGAGGAGGCCCCGGTGGGGTCGATTGTCGCCGTGCACGGGCTCGCAAGCGCGGGCGGTTTCGGGTATAAACCGGCCCCTCTGGAGGAAGCCGCAGCATGTCCGAACCGAAGTCACCCGAGATCGACGACGACGGCCCGCAGCCGGGCAACACCCTGATGCCAGGCCAGCAGCCGCGGAGACCCATCGTCGACGATGAAGAAGATGGGCCGCAGCCGGGCAACGAGAAGTTCCCGCCCGCGCGGCCGGTCGCGGCGGCGCCCGCGGCGAACCAGAAGCCGCTCGAGCGCATGGAGGATCTGCTGGCCGAGAACCAGGCCCAGGCCACGCCGCGCAGCAAGGAGCCCAAGGTCGGCCAGGTCGTCAAGGGCACCGTGGTCAAGCTGGGCTCCGACGCGGCCTTCGTCGACATCGGCGCCAAGAGCGAGGCGGTGCTGGATCTCGGCCCGCTGCGCGACGAAGAGGGCAAGCCGACGGTGCACGAGGGTGACGAGATCGAGGCCCACGTGGTCTCGGTCGGCGGCAAGGGCGGCGCCATCGTGCTGTCCAAGGCGCTGACCTCGGGCCCCGAGCTGCGTGGCCTGCTCGGTCAGGCCATGGAGACCGGGCTGCCGGTCGAGGGGCTGGTGACCGCGGTCAACAAGGGCGGCCTCGAGGTCTCGGTCGGCGGCATGCGGGCGTTCTGCCCGTCGAGCCAGGTCGACCTGCGCTTCGTGGAGCAGCCCGGGACCTTCATCGGCAAGAAGCTGCGCTTCAAGGTCACCAAGATCGACGACGGCGGGCGCAACGTGGTGCTGTCGCGGCGCGCGCTGCTGGAGGAGGAGAACGCCGGCGTCGCGGCCAAGGTGCGCGAGAAGCTGGTGGTCGGCGCGGTGCTGCGCGGCACCGTGACGTCGCTGCGCGACTACGGGGCGTTCATCGACCTGGGCGCGGGGATCGAGGGCCTGCTGCACGTGTCCGAGATGTCGTTCGGGCATGTCGGCCATCCCAGCCAGGTGCTGACCTCGGGCCAGGAGGTCGAGGTCCAGGTGCTGAAGATCGAGAGCGCCGCGGCCGCGGGAACGGAACCGGACAGTGCCTCTGGCGAAGCCAGAGGCACTGGCAAGGACAAGAAGAAGCGGCCGCCCAAGGAGCAGAAGATCTCGCTGTCCTTGAAGTCGCTGGTCGAGGATCCCTGGGCCAAGGTGGCCGAGAAGTTCACCATCGGCAGCAAGGTCAAGGGCAAGGTCGTGCGGCTGCAGCCGTTCGGCGCCTTCGTCGAGCTGGCGCCGGGGCTGGATGGGCTCATCCATGTCTCGCAGCTGGCCGAGAAGCGCATCATGCACCCCAAGGATGTCGTCAAGCCGGGCCAGGAGGTCGAGGTCACGGTGGTCGCCATCGAGCCCGACAAGAAGCGCATCGGGCTGTCGATGCTGGAGGGCGCGGCGCGCGAGGCGGCGCTGGCGCGCGAGGGCGGCGGTGGTGGTGGCGAGCAGCGCGGCGAGCGGCCGGCCGGCGGCGGTGAGCGCCGTGGTGGCGGTGGCGATCGGCCGCCGCGTGAAGACGCCAGCGCGCGCTTCAAGCCGGGCGACGTCGTCATCGGCAAGGTCGACAAGATCGAGGCCTTCGGCGTCTTCATCAAGCTGGAGGGCGGCGCGCGGGCGCTGATCCCGAACGTGGAGATGGGCACCCCGCGCGGCGCCGACCACAAGAAGCTGTTCCCCGAGGGCACCGAGATCCGCGGCGTCATCCTGCCTGGCGAGAAGGGCAAGCTGCGCATGTCCAAGAAGGGCGCCGAGGAGGCCGACGAGCGTCGCGACGCCCAGGAGTGGAACGCGTCGCAGAACAAGAGCGCCTCGGGCGGCTCGTCGAGCGGCCCCGGGTTCGGGACCTTCGGCGATCTGCTCAAGAAGCTGAAGAAGTAGGCGCGGGCTGCGCCGAACGCCGGCTCAGCCGGCGAGCGCGCCCGCATACACCGAGAGACGCTGGTCGCGCACGAAGGCGACCAGCGTCACCCCGGCCTCGCGCGCCAGCGCGATGGCCAGCGACGACGGCGCCGACACCGCGGCCAGCACCGGGACCGCGGCCATCACCGCCTTCTGGGCGATCTCGAACGAGACCCGGCCCGACACCATGAGGATGTGCTGCGCGGGATCGACGCCGGCGCGCGCGGCCCAGCCCAGCACCTTGTCGACGGCGTTGTGCCGGCCGACGTCCTCGCGCACCACCACGGCGCGCCCACCGGCGTCGAACAGGCCGGCCGCGTGCAGCCCGCCGGTGACGTCGAAGCCGCCCTGGGCGGCGCGCAGGGCCGCCGGCAGCGTGGCCAGCAGCGCGGCGCTGACCGCGAGCCGGCCGGGTGGACGGCGCGGGCGCGCGTCCAGCACCTGGGCCAGGCTGGCCTTGCCGCACACGCCGCAGCTGGAGGCCGCGTAGAGGTTGCGGCGCAGGCGGGCGAGGTCGACCTCGACGCCGGGCGCCAGCACCACCTCGATGACGTTGCCCTCGGCCTCGGGGCGCGGCGCCACGGTCGACTCGCGCACGCTGGCCAGCTCGGTGGCGGCGCCGACGATGCCCTCGGAGAGCAGGAAGCCGGTGACCAGCTCCTCGTCATGGCCGGGGGTGCGCATGACCACGGTGACGGGGACGCCCGAGACGCGGAGCTCGAGCGGCTCCTCGCGCGCGACGCGATCGGGGCTCGAGCACGGGACGCCGGCGTGCCAGGCCACGCGGGCGACCTCGGCGCTGAGGTCGTCGGCATCGCCGTCGCGCGGGCCGTCGGCGCCGGCGCCCGAGGTCATGCCGGGATCAGCGCGGCCTGCCGGCGCGCCAGCACCCCGAGCAGCGCGGGATCGTCACCGCGCAGCTCGCGCAGGGCGCCGACGACATAGGCGCGGGTGACGCGCTTGCGCCAGCCCAGCTGGTAGTCGGTGTTGTCGAGCGGCTTGGCCAGGCGGGTGGCCAGCTCGGCGAAGGCGGCGATGGCGTCGTCGCCCAGCGGGCGGCCCAGCAGCGATTCGGTGGGCACCACCACCGGGTGCGAGGCGACCGCGCCGAGGACCACGCGGGCGGCGGTGACGACGTCACCCGCGAGCTCGACCGCGGCGGCCACCCCGAGCACCGGGAAGTCGAAGCTGCCACGGCGGCGCAGCTTCCAGTAGGTGCTGCGGGCGGCGGCCGGGACGTCGACCCAGGCCAGGAGCTCGTCGGGGCGCCGGGTCAGCCAGGTCATGCCGTCGTCGCGGTACAGGTCGGCCAGCGGCAGCGTGCGCTGGCCCTCGGCCGACACCAGGGTGACGCTGGCGCCGAGCGCGATCAGCGCG
Organism: Deltaproteobacteria bacterium; assembly: GCA_020853705.1. GTDB lineage: Bacteria > Myxococcota_A > Polyangia > Haliangiales > JADYYK01 > JADYYK01. The sequence continues at coordinate 27,457 of JADYYK010000122.1, read as the reverse complement.
GGGGCACAGTCGGTCTGTGACACCGCCCAGCAGCGCGGGCTGCCGGGCGCGACCCAGCAGGTGCCGCCCGCGGGGGCCGCCAGCGCGACACCGGCGGGCGCCTTCATGCAGTAGTCGACGGCGCGACGCCACTCCAGGCTCTGGTTGTAGTAGTTGCAGCGGGTGTCGAGGCACAGGTTGCCACCCAGGGTGGCGACGTTGCGGATGTGTGGCGAGGCCACCACGCCGGCGGCGCGGCGCAGCGCGGTGTGGCCCACGCCGAGGCGGTCGTCGGCGGCCAGCGCGCCGAGGCGCACGCCGGCGCCGATGCGCAGGCTGGCGCCGTGCGGCTCGAGGCGACCCAGCTCGGCGACCTGGCGCAGCGAGATGAGCAGCTCGGGCACGTACTGGCGCCGCTTGATGGCGGGCACCACGTCGGTGCCGCCGCCGAGCAGCAGCGCGCGCGGACCACCGGCGGCCAGCGCACGCGCGGCGTCGGCCAGCGAGGTCGCGGCGTGCCAGCGAAATGACGGGGCGCGCATCATCGCGGCACCTGCTTGTCCTTGGCGTCCTTGTCGGGGCGCGGGCGGCGCGGGGTCTCGTTGGCGGCCTTGCCGTCGCCACCCTCCCAGGGCGGCGCCACGCGCAGCGGTTCGGGCCAGCCCACGTCGGGGAAGCCGGTGGGGCCGACGCGCGCCGGGCGGCCGCGCGCGGCCTCCTCCAGCGCGCGCACGATCTTCTCGGGCGTGATGGGGACCTCGTCGACGCGCACGCCGACGGCATCGAACACCGCGTTGGCGACCGCGGGCATGATGGGCAGGAGCGGCCCCTGCCCCACCTCCTTGGCGCCCAGCGGCCCTTGCGGGTCGGGGTCCTCGATGAGGTAGGTGGTGCACGGCGGCATCTCACGCGTGGTCGGGCTCTTGTACTCGAGCAGCGAGGGGAACTTGTGCACCAGCGCGTCGGAGCGCTTCGGCGGCAGGCGGCGGAAGGCCGACTCCTCCATCAGCGCCTCGCCGAGGCCCATGTAGACCGAGCCCTCGACCTGGCCGCGCACCGAGGCCGGGTTGAGCGAGCGCCCGATGTCATGGCCGATCCAGACCTGGGTGACGTCGAGCCAGCCGGTGTCGGGGCAGACCTCGACCTCGATCACGGCGGCGCTGTACGAGTAGGCCGGCGAGGGGCCGACGCCGCCGCCCTTGTAGCGCGCGGCCGAGTCGGGCGGCCGGTACGAGCCCACCGTGCCCAGGGTGCCGTGGCGCGTCTCGGCGGCGATCACGGCGTCGGCGAAGCTGAGGCCGCGGGTCGGCTCCTCGAGGTCGAACACCCGGCGCTCGGCGAAGCCCAGGCGCGCCACCGGCAGCTGGAGCTCGGCGGCCACCGCGCTGGCGATGAGCTCGCGCGCCCGGCCGGCGGCCTCCAGCGCGGCGTTGCCCATCATCAGGGTGACGCGGCTGGAGTACGAGCCGAGGTCGACCGGGCCGAGGTCGGTGTCGCCGGTGACCACGCGGATGTCGAACGGATCGATGCCCAGCACCTCGGCGACCAGCCCGGCCAGCACGTCGTCCGAGCCCTGGCCGATCTCGGTGGCGCCGCAGAACGCGGTCACGCCGCCGGAGCGGTCGAGCTTGAGCTGCACGCCCGAGTGCGGCAGCTTGTTCCAGTAGATCGGGAGGCCGGCGCCGCACAGGTACGACGAGCAGGCGATCCCCAGGCCGCGCCCGCGCGGCAGCTTGCCCCAGCGCTCGCGGAAGCGCGAACCCTCGACCACGGCGTCGATGCAGCGGCCCAGCCCGATGGTGCCGACGCGCATGTAGTTGGCGGTCAGCGAGTTGGGTTTGCAGAGCTGCTCGAGGCGCAGGTCGGCCGGGTTGCGGCCCAGGGCGACCGCGATCTTGTCGAGCTGGACCTCCTGGGCGAAGCGCGGCTGCGGGGTGCCATGGCCGCGCTTGGGGCCGCACGGCGGCTTGTTGGTGAAGGCGCGCGCGCCGCGGAAGCGGTAGCGCGGGATCTCGTAGGTCACGGTCTGCAGGGCGCCGGTGTAGAAGGTCGACGCCACGCCATAGCTGCCATAGGCGCCGCCGTCGAGCAGGGTCTCGAGATCCATCGCCAGGATCTTGCCGCACGCGTCGGTCGCGGTGCGCAGCCGCATGTCGACCGGGTGGCGACCGCGGTGGCAGTAGAAGACCTCCTCGCGGCTGAGGCAGATCTTGACCGGGCGGCCGGTGCGTAGCGCGGCGCCGGCGACGACGATCTCGTGGTGGAAGGGGTCGCTCTTGCCGCCGAAGCCGCCGCCGTTGGGGGTGGCGATGACGCGGATGTGCGCCGCCGGCATGGCCAGCGCCTTGGCCAGCGCGCGGTGCAGGTAGTGCGGGGTCTGGGTCGACGACCACACCGTCAGCTTGCCGTCGCCGTCGACCGCGGCCAGCGTGGCGTGCTGCTCGATGGGCAGGTGGGTGTTGCCCTGGTAGAAGAAGCTGTCGTCGAAGACGTGCGGCGCGCTGGCGAAGCTGGCGTCGACGTCACCGAACTCGAAGCCCACGCGCTTGTGCAGGTTGCCGACCTCGGCGTAGGTGTGCAGCTGCGGCGCCGGGGTGGCCAGGGCGTCGTGGGCGTCGGAGATGGTGGTCAGCGGGGTGTAGCGCGGTGCCAGGAGCTGCACCGCGGCCTGCGCGGCCTCCTCACTGGTGGCGATGACGGCGGCGACCGGGTCGCCGACGAAGCGCACGCGCTCCTGCGCCAGCGCGTGCTCGTCCTGGCTGACCGGGAGGATGCCGTACGGGATCGGGAAGTCGGCGCCGGTCAGCACCAGCTTGACGCCGCGGGCGGCGGCGGCGGCGGCGGTGTCCACGCCGTCCACGCGCGCGTGCGGCAGGTGCGAGCGCAGCAGGCGACACCACAGCATGCGCGGCAGCGTGAGGTCGTCGGCGAAGCGGGTCTGCCCGGTCACCTTGGCGCGGCCGTCGACGCGACGGCGCGGTTTGCCGATGATGTTCATCGCGCCTTCCGCGCGGCCTGCTCGACCGCCTGGTAGATGGACAGATAGCCGGTGCAGCGGCACAGGTTGCCGGCCAGGGCCTCCTCGATCTGGGGCCGGGTCGGCGCCGGGTGCTGGTCGAGCAGCGCGCGCGCGGTGACCAGGATCCCCGGCGTGCAGTAGCCACACTGCGCGGCGCCGAGGTCGGCGAAGGCGTCCTGCAGCGGATCGAGCTGCGCGCCCCGGGCCAGCCCCTCGACGGTGGTCACGCTGGCGCCGCCGCACTCCAGCGCCAGCATCAGGCACGACAGCACCGGCTTGCCATCGACCAGGACGGCGCAGGCACCGCACTCGCCGAGCTCGCAGCCGTGCTTGGTGCCGGTCAGGGCGAGGTCCTCGCGCAGCACCTCGAGCAGGGTCTTGTGCGGCTCGAAGGCGACCTCGGCGGCCTCGCCGTTGACCGTCAGCGTGAGGACGACCTTGCTGCCAGCGGTCGGGGGCTGCGGCGGCTGCGGCTGCGGCGGCATGGCGGCGACGGTCGCACCTTCGTGAAGGGGGGTCAAGGTAGGTCCCAGGGACAGTCTCGGTGCCCCTGGGACGGCCGAAATGGCGGCGGATAATGCGGGATCTCGCGGGGATGCGTGATGTGCGCCCCGGCATGGGCGTTGCTGCATGCGGGCATCATGCGCGTGCGCGAGCTGGGCTGGTTGATCGGCGTCATGGGCCTCTGCACCGTCACGGTCACCGTCACGGTCACCGTCACGACGCTGGCCGGCTGTGGCTCTGGCGGCAGCGCGGGGGACGATGACGATGACGACGGCGGCGGCGGTGGTGGCGACAGCGACGCCGCGCCGCGCGGCGATGGCGGCCCCGTGATCGACCCCAGCGTGGACGGTGGTCGCCCGGTCGATCCGACGCCGCTGCCAGCGCAGGGCTCGATCGTGCTGACCCTGACCGCCGACCGCGCCGCCGCGGCCGGCGCGGTGGTCTCGCTGGGGGTGCCCTTCCCGCCCGGCACGCTGCGCGACGCCGCCCAGGTCCGCGTGCTCGACGGCGCCGGCGCCGAGGTGGCGGCGTTCAGCGCGTCGCTGGCGCTGTGGCCCAGGGACGGCAGCCAGCGCTCGGTGCTGGTCGCGTTCCGCGCCACCCTGGCCATGGGCGCCAGCGCCAGCTATCGCGTCGAGTATGGCGCGCCGCGCACGCGCGACGCCGGCACCCTGGCGGCCAACCCCGACGGCCCGGTCAGCGCGCTCCTGCCCGCGAGCTGGTACGCGCAGAGCCGCGTCATCGGCTTCCAGGTCGCGGCCAGCGCCAACACCGCGTTCCCGACATTCGAGACCGAGATCGAGGGCTCCCTCGCGCGCATGAGCCCGGGCTGGGAGACCTATGGCCTGTCGTGCAACGCCACCTCGTCCGAGCGCACCTACTATGACGGCCCGCACGCGCTGTTCCAGCGCTTCATCCACCGCGCCACCCCGGCCGCGTACCGGCGCGCGCGCCTGGAGTCGACCTGGTACCGCGGCAACGAGCTGACCTGGCACGACGGCCGCAACGTCGCGGTGTACAGCTGTCAGACCACCTGGAACCCGGCCGCGCCGATGGACTGGGGTGTGCTGCGCCGCATGCTGGGCCAGGGCATGCTCGACGACTGGCTGCTGACCGGCGATCCGGCTGCGCTGGAGGCGGTCAAGGGGCTGGGCGAGGCGTTCCGGCGCAACCTCGACGCGCTGACCAGCGGGCGCGAGATCACGGTCAAGGTCACCGAGCGCAACATGGCCTGGCCGATGATGGGGCTGGCGTCGTACTTCGCGGTGGCGCAGACCGCGCCAGTGCGCGCGGCGCTCGACGAGCTCATCGACATGACGGTGGCCTGGCAGGCCGCGGGCCAGAGCGGGGCGTTCGAGCACGACATCGTGCGGCCGGATCCCGACGAGTGTGACCGCGGGCCGCGCGGGGGTTCGCCATTCATGACCTCGCTGCTGGTCGACGGCCTGATGGACAGCTACTTCCTGACCGGCGACGCCCGCATCCCCGGCGTCATCACGCGGGTGGCGGCGTGGTACCAGCGTGACGCCATCACCCCGGGCGGCCAGTCCTTCCGCTACCTGTGGAACTGCGAGACCGAGCCCTACGCCGACGACGACACCCCCGACCTGAACCTGCTCATCTCGCACGTCTTCGGCGCGGCCTACTACGTGTCGAGCGACACCCGCTGGCTGGATTTCGGCGACACCATGGCCGGCCACGGCCTCGACAACATCTACGCCGGCGCCCCCAAGCAATGGAGCCAGAGCACCCGCGGGTTCTTGAAGTACATGGGCTACCGGGCGCTGGGCCGGACCCCGTAGCGGCTGGCGCGCGGCCCCGGTCAGCGCGAGCGGGCGGCCAGGCGGGCGGTGCGGCGGGCCTTGGCGTCGGCCTCGCGGCGGCGCTCGTCGTCTGTCGCGGGGGCCAGCGGTTCGAGGACGCGGGGCTTGCGCTCGACGGCGTCGACGGCAACGAACGTGAGGTAGGCCTTGGTGGTGCGCCGGCGCGCCCCGGTGCGCGGGTCCTCGACCTCGACCAGGACGCCGACCTCCATCGAGGTGCGAAACACCGCGTTGACCGAGGCGCGCAGCACCACCAGATCGCCGAGGCCGATGGGCGCCATGAACTGCAGCGCGTCGACCGCGGCGGTGACCGCGATCCCGCCGGCGTGGCGCGAGGCGGCGACCGCGGCGATCTCGTCGATCCACTGCATGATGGTGCCGCCGAAGATGGTCCCCAGGGCGTTGGTGGCGGGCGGCAGGACGAAGTGCGTGGTCTCGGTGCGCGATGCCGACGGGGGCTTGGCCATGCCTCGCAATAGCACGACTGGAATGCTACGTTGCGCGCCATGTCCACGAACCCAGGAACCCTCAAAGGCAAGACGTTGTTCATCACCGGGGCCAGCCGTGGCATCGGCCTGGCGATCGCGCTGCGCGCCGCGCGCGACGGCGCCAACATCGTGATCGCGGCCAAGACCGCCGATCCGCACCCCAAGCTGCCCGGGACGATCTACACCGCGGCCAAGGACATCGAGGCCGCCGGCGGCAAGGCGCTGCCGTGTGTCGTCGATGTGCGCTCCGAGGAGCAGGTCCAGGAGGCCGCCGCCAAGGCGGTGGCGACCTTCGGCGGCATCGACATCCTGGTCAACAACGCCAGCGCCATCCACCTGACCGGCACCGTGGCGACGCCGATGAAGCGCTACGACCTGATGCACCAGATCAACACCCGCGGGACCTTCCTGTGCTCGCAGGTGTGCATCCCGTACCTGGAGAAGGCCGAGAACCCGCACATCCTCAACCTGTCGCCGCCGCTGAACATGGAGGCGCGCTGGTTCGCGCCGCACGTGGCCTACACCATGGCCAAGTTCGGCATGAGCCTGTGCGTGCTGGGCATGGCCGAGGAGCTGAGGCCGCAGGGCATCGCGGTCAACGCCCTGTGGCCGCGCACGGTCATCGCCACCGCGGCGGTGCAGAACCTGCTCGGCGGCGACGGCTCGATGGCGGGGTCGCGCAAGCCCGAGATCATGGGCGACGCCGCGCACGTCATCCTGACCCGCCCGTCGCGCGAGTGCACCGGCAACTTCTTCGTCGACGACGAGGTGCTGGCCAGCGCGGGGGTCAAGGACCTCGACAAGTACGCCACCAAGCCGGGCACGCCGTTGATCCCGGATTTCTTCATCTAGCTCGGCTGCGCAGCAGCCGAGCTAGATGTCCGGTTCCGGTTCCGGTTCCGGTTCCGGTTCCGGTTCCGGTTCCGATTCCGATTCCGGTCCGGTCCGCCCTCCGCCTCCGCCCTCCGCAAACCTTGGTTCCAGGTCGCAACTCGCGGTCATCACCGGGCGTGCACCGGGGCCCACGGGCCCCACTTTGACCCGTCCATGTATGCACACCCGCGCCCCCGCGCCGCGGCACGCGACTTGCTGAAGCATGGGATCGATGCGCACCGACATCCCCACCATCCCCGCCAACGACCTCATCGCCGACGAGACGCCCCGCCTCATCGCCATGCGCGCGGCGCGCAACTGCTTCGAGCTGTTCGCCGACGTCGACCGCTGGCCCGAGTGGGTGCCCGGCCTGCGCGACGTGCGCACCATGGTGCGCACCGTGCGCGATCGCGCCTGTGAGGTCCTGCTCTCGGCCGACCTCGGCGGCCAGCGCGTCGGCGGGCGCATCGGCATGGCGGTGCACGAGCGCGCGCTGTCGATCGGCTTCCGCTCGCCGCCCGACATGCGCCTGCAGCTCAGCGGCGCGGTGCAGTTCCGTGCCATCGACGAGCAGAGCTGCATCATCATGTACCGCGTCGACATGCACGGCCACGACGCCCGCGTGCTGCCCGACGCCCTGATGGGGGCCTTCCTGCGCTTCGTGCAGCACACCGTACCGCCGCTGGCCGAGGGCAGCGGGCAAAAGCCGCGCCCGCGCGTGATGACCACCGATGACCTGACCGAGGTCTTCCGCCCGGGCGCGCTGCCGGCCCCGGACAGCGACCTCGCGTAGCAGGCCGACCCGGCGCGCGCGACCTGGAAGGATTCGGCCGCGGGCCGCGTTTCAACGGGAGTGCGTACCCTGCCCCGCCTGGTCCTGAGCTGCCTGCCGCTGGCGCTGCTGGGGGCCACCTGCGCGCGCAAGCCGGCCGCCTCGGGCTCCGGCGGCGACGTGCTGCCGGCGACCATCAGCACCGACGTCGGCACCTTGAACGTCGAGGAGCGCTACATCCCTGGCGTGGTCGACTGCGAGATCGCCTACTTCACGGCGGCGCCCGCCGCGCTCGACGCCCAGGCCATCGCGGCACGCACCTACCTGGCGCGCTGGCTGTCCGAGCACGGCCCCGCCGCCACGGTGCCCATCGGGCCGCACTTCCAGTGCTGGCGCGACCCGGTCTACCCGCGCTCGGCCGAGGCGGCGCGGCGCACCCGGGGCGTGCTGCTGCGCCACCAGGGCCAGCTCATCAGCGGCAACTACGCCGCGGGCGCCAGCAAGCTGGACGACGCCTGCACGCCGCCGGGGCCCGACGCCTTCGGCTATGACGGCAGCTGGGACAGCATCCGACGCGCCTTCGTGGTGCGCGGCCAGCGCCTGACCGGGCCGGCGTGGACCGAGATCTTCGTGACCCGCAACGCCGGCCGCCGCGGCGACGCCGTCGAGGCCTCGCGCCTGGGCCCGACCCGACCGTGGAACCGCGGCGCGCTGGGCCAGCACGCGGCGATCTGTCTGGCCGAGCGGCGGCGCCTGCCGACCGCGGCGATCCTGCGCCACTTCTACGGCGACGACGTCGCCGTCGAGTGATGCGCGCTACTCGGTGAGGGTCAGCGAGGCGAAGAAGCGTGCCACGTCAGCGCGCCCGGCGGCGGTCTCCGCGATGAGGACGATGAAGTAGAGGCGCCCCTTGTCGGCGTCGAGCAGCAGGCGACCCCGGCCGCGGATGGCGGGCGTCTCGAGGTGGGTCAGCTCGAAGTCGCGCGCGCGCCGGCCACCCAGCATGAGGTCCTGCGCGGCGCCGGCGCTGCACTGGAACATCTGGCTGAGCTGCGCGCCCATGGCGTCGAACAGCCGAGCCGAAGAGTCGGTGTGCAGCTTGTCGGCGCTGACCGAGACCACCCCGAGCACGCGCTTGCCCTGGCTGTCTCCCAGCATCGACAGCTGCGTGCTGCTGCCGTCCTTGCTGTCGGCGACCTCCGTGGGCGTGCCCGGGTAGTCGACCGCATAGCCGGCCGCCGGTGCCTGGTAGCGCTGCCAGGGCGTGGCGCTGCGCGGAGCGGCCGCGCTGGCGCCGCCGCAGCCGGCCAGCGCCAGCAGCGCCAGGCCCAGCGCCAGCGCCGCCGCTCTCACTTGATGTGCAGCGAGTCGAGGAAGCGGCGCACCTCGGGGAACGTCGTCGGCTCGGTCGAGATCACGATGGCCTGGAACACCCGCGTCGTCTTGGCGTCGTAGGCGATGCGCGCCATGCCGGTGAAGTCACCGATGCCCGGCTTGCTGCCCGACAGCGAGAACTCGCGCGCGGGGCGGCCGTCGATCTCGATCTTGTCCTCCTTGAGGACCTTGCCGCCGATGGCGTTGACCATGCCGTCGCGCCCGCCGTCGAGGCCCTTCTCGACGTCGAAGGGCACCCCCTTGGGCAGGGTGTACTGGCCGCCCATGGCGAAGTAGGCGCGCTTGGAGGCCTCCTCGATGTGCATCGCCATGGTCGCCTTCATGGGGCCGACCGCGGTGTCGATCTGCTGCACCTGCTCGGTCGGCTTGGCGGGGAACTCCAGCGTGTAGCTGCCGTCGTCACCGCTGTAAGGCACCCAGGCCACCTCGGCCGGGGGCGGCGCGCTCGGCGCGGGCGTCGCGCTCGGCGTGGCGGCCACGCTGGGGCTGCTCGAGGGCGCCCCCGGCGGCTTGAGGCCGCTGCCCAGGTTGCTGCCCCCGCCCGGCGGGTTCTTGGCCTTCTTCTCACACGCGCCAGCGCCCAGTGCCAGGAGCAGCGCGCAACCGATCCCCATCAGCTTGCCAGTCATGGCCGGCATCATACTGCAGGGTCCGGCCCTGCGTTATCCTCCTGGTGTGCCGCGGCGACCTCCCCCCTGGGCCGTGCTGGCGGGCGCCCCGATGCTGGCGCTGACGGCCTCCTGCGCCGGCAGCGGCAGCGCGCCCAGCCGCAGTGGCGGCCCCACGGTGACCGTGGTGGTGGCCGGCGACGCCGCGCTGGCCCGCCAGGTCCGCGGCCGGCTGGGCCAGCCGCTGGGCTTCAAGGCCCAGCTGCGCCTGGCCAGCCTGCCCGACCGCGAGGCCCCGGCGGTGCCGGTGGCCGGCCTCGATCGCGATCTGGCCGCGGCGCGGCAGGCCTATGTCGACGCCGACGTCACCCGCTGTCTGGAGCTGCTCGCGGGCGACCGTCACCTGACCCTGCTGGCCCAGGCCCGCGCCGCCGAGGCCGCCCGCGTGCTGTTCTGGCGTCTGGCCTGTGACGTCGCCGCCGGTGACGACCTGGCGGCCAGCGCCGATGCCGGCAACTTCGCCGCCATGGGGCTGTCGGTCCCGCCCGACGCCGACGTCATCAGCCCCGAGGTCGAGGCGCGCATCGCGGCCGCCGCCCCGCGCCAGCAGCACACCCTGACCATCGCCTCCAGCAGCACCGGTGCGCGGGTCCTGGTCGACGGGCGCTGGCGCGGCTGTGTGACCCCGTGCAAGCTCGACGTGGCCGCCGGCGACCATGTGATCGCGGTCGAGGCCGACGGCTTCATGCCCGCATCACGCATCCTTCGTGTTGACACCGCGTCAACAGTGGAGTTCGACCTGGCGCCCGCGTCGCCGACCGTGGCGGCCCAGCAGTGGCTCCGGCGCCACGGCGCCGGCGACCTCGAGGGCACCACCGCGCTGAACCTGCTGGCCATCGCGGTGCGGGCGCGCACCATGGTCCTCCTGGTGGTCGACCGCCGCGAGCGCGGGCGCCTGCGCGGCGTGCTGACCAGCGACGGCCTGGTGCTGGCGCGCGGCGAGGCCTCGTGGGGCAGCGCGCAGCCGCGCGACCTGGTGCGCGACCTCCTGCTGCGGGCCCAGCTGCTGGCGCCACCCCCGCTGTACAAGCGCGCCGGCTTCTGGGTCGGGCTGGGCGCCGCCGCCGCGGTCGCCGCGGGCATCACCGCCGCCCTGCTGTTCGAGCCCGAGGTCGAGACCACGGTGAGGTTCGAGAAGTGAGGCTGGCCTGGCGGCGGCTCCGGCTGGCGCTGGCGCTGGCGCTGACGATGTCGGCGGCGACGCTGGGCTGTCGTGAGCACCACGCCGTCCGCCTGAGCGCGGGGTTCGACCGCGACAGCGGGCTGCCGGACGGCTACCAGTGCGAGGACTCCAGCGGCAAGCTCCTGCTCGAGCGCGTCAAGCAGTCGCGCATCTTCAGCGTCCGGGTCGACTTCATGCGCGTCAGCGGCGGGGTGCCGGTGTGCCGCGAGGCCGACCTGCACACCTGGTGCGAGGACCACCTGTGCGAGCGCGTCACGCCCACGCCGCTGTGCTTCGACGCCGACTACTCGACCGGCGAGCCCACGCTGGGGCCCGCGGTGGCGGCGCTGGCCCGGCTGCGCGACGAGGTCGTCATCAGCGACGCGCCCGATGGCGTGGTCATGGTGCGCCTCATCGGCACCCTGCAGCCCTGCGCCGAGGACGTGGTCAATCCTGATCTGGTGGTGGGCTGTTCGCGCAGCTGCCCGGTGCGCCTCGACGAGATCAGCGGGGCCTTGCTGCTGACGCTGGGCGGCTTCCCACGCGACTGCGAGCGCAACATCAAGGTGTGCGCGTCGCAGAACTTCCGCGAGCAGAACTGAGCGCGCGTCCGCCCCGCACACCGGCGGCAGCGGGTGCGGTAAGGTAGCGCCATGCTCGGCCGCGCAGCCCGGATCGCCGGGGGGACGACGACGACGACGGTGCTGCTCCTGTGCGCCGCCGCGGTCCTGCTGCTGCGAGCCGGCAGCGCCGCGGCGGCGCCGCGCGACGTCGGGGCCCGGGCCCGGCGCGTGCTGTCCGAGGGCTACCAGACCGAGCTGCCCGGGGTACGCCCCGAGCAGGGTGACACCGCGCGCGAGCGCCTCGATCCCAGCCCGCCACCCGAGTCCGGCCAGGGCGGCAGCGTGGGCGGCAGCGCGGTGGCCTATGCCCTGCTGATCGCGGTCAGCGTGGCGCTCTTGGCGGGCCTCGCGCTGTGGCTGTGGCAGACCCTGCGCGGCGACGCCGGCCCGGTGCAGCTCCTGCCCGGCGACAGCCCGGCGCCCGCGCAGGCGCTGGACCTCGAGCAGCCGCTGGCCGACGCTGACGGCCTGGCGCGCGCCGGGCAGTTCGCCGCCGCCATCCACGTCCTGCTCGGGCGCACGCTGGCCGAGCTGGCGCGGGTGCGCACCGTGGCCCTGCAGCCGTCCTGGACCAGCCGCGAGGTGCTGTCGCGCCTGGGCGGCGCGCTGCCGGTGGGGGCGCGCCTGGCGCTGGCCGGCCTGATCGGCACCGTCGAGCTGTGCTGGTTCGGCGATGACGAGCCGACCCAGGCCGACTATGCCCGCTGCGTGGAGCAGTTCCAGCACGTGGTGCGCGAGGTCGCCGCGTGAGCGCCGCCAGCGCCGGCACCGGCGTGCCCGAGAGCGCGGGCCCCTTCAGCCGGCGCGCGCTGTGGTGGATCATCGGGGTGTCGTCGCTGTCCCTGCTGGTCGGCCTGGTCTACCTGGTCTTCGGCGACAGCACGCCGCAGCGCTCCACCGGGTCCAACAGCTTCTCGCGCTCGGCCCTGGGCCACCGCGGCTTCGTCGAGCTCCTGCGCACGCTGGACGTGCCGGTGATCGTCAGCCGGCACCAGTCGGGGGCGCGCGCCAGCGGGGGGCTGCTGGTGGTGGCCGAGCCACGCAGCGGCGACAGCGGCGAACGCGCCGACGCCCCCGCCGCCACGAGGCCGCGCCACAGCCCGCTCCTGCTGGTGCTGCCCAAGCGCATGGGCTGGCCGAGCCCGCGCCACCAGGGCTGGATCGAGGCCGCCGAGCTGGTCCCGGTCAGCGAGGTCGAGCAGGTGCTGGCGGCCTACGGCGTAGGCGGCACGGTGCAGCGCGGCGCCAGCCTCGCCGATCTGGGCGCCATCGCCGAGCTGGCCGGCCACGCCCCCGCGCTGGCCGAGCCGCAGCTGCTGACCGGCAGCAACCTGGCCCCGCTGCTCGGCGGGCCGGGCGGCATCCTGATCGGCGAGCTCATCGCCGACGCCGGCGAGCGCCGCGTCGTCGTGCTCAGCGATCCCGACCTCATCGCCAACCATGGCCTCGACGATGGCGACAACGCCGCGCTCGCGGTGGCCCTGGTCGATCACCTGCGCCGGCAGGGCGCCGTGGTCATCGACGAGGCCCACCACGGCTTCGAGCGCCAGTCCTCGCTGCTGACCATGATGGGGAGCTTCCCCTGGGTGCTCATCCCGCTGGGCGGGCTGCTCACGGTGCTCGCGCTGCTGTGGGCGGGCGCCGGGCGCTTCGGGGCGCCGCTGCCGACGGCGGCGCCGATGGCGCGCGGCAAGCAGGCGCTGCTCGACAACACCGCGGAGCTGCTGCGCTCGGGCGGCCACACCGGCCATGTGCTGGACCGCTACCTCAAGAACGCCATGCAGGACGTCGGGCAGCGGCTGAACGCCGGGGCCCAGGTCGCGCCGGCCGCGCTGTCCGGCTGGCTGTCACGCACCGGGCGCGCGCGCGGGGTCTCGGTCGATCTCGAGAAGCTCAGCGCCGACGTCGCCGCGCTGCCCCGCGAGGGCCCCCGCCTGGAGGCCCGCGCCCTGGTCACCGCTCGCGCAATTCACCGCTGGAGACAGGAGATGATCGATGGATCTCGCCGCGATTCTCGACGTCAGTAGCCGCCTCAAGGAGCAGGTGCGCCGCGTGGTCGTGGGCCAGGACGGGGCCATCGAGCTCATGCTGGTGGCGCTGCTCGCCGAGGGCCACGTGCTGCTCGAGGGCGTGCCCGGGACGGCCAAGACGCTGCTGGCGCGCAGCTTCGCGACCGGGCTGTCGCTGGCCTTCAATCGCATCCAGTTCACGCCCGACCTGATGCCCGGCGATCTCATCGGCACCAACCTGTTCAACTTCCAGACCAACCAGTTCGTGCTCACCAAGGGGCCGCTGTTCACCGAGTTCCTGCTCGCCGACGAGCTCAACCGCACCCCGCCCAAGACCCAGGCCGCGCTGCTGCAGGCCATGCAGGAGCGCGCGGTCACCGTCGACGGGCGCACCCACGACCTCGGCCCCGGCTTCATGGTGGTGGCGACCCAGAACCCCATCGAGCAGGAGGGCACCTATCCCCTGCCCGAGGCGCAGCTGGATCGCTTCCTGTTCAAGATCCGCATCGACTACCCGTCGCGCGACGGTGAGCGCGAGATGGTGCGGCTGCACGGCCACAAGACCTCCAGCCCGCGGCCCGAGGACTTCGCCGCCGAGGCCATCGCCACGCTGCCCACGCTGGTGGCCGCGCGCGAGCAGATCGCGACCATCCGGCTGTCCGAGCCGCTGGTCGACTATGTGGTCGACCTGGTGCGCGCGACCCGGACCCACCCGTCGCTGCGCTGGGGGGCGTCACCGCGCTCGGCCAACATGCTGGCCACCGCGGCACGCGCGGGCGCGGCGCTGGCGGGGCGCGACTTCGTGCTGCCCGACGACATCAAGGCGCTGCTGCGCCCGGCGCTGTCGCACCGCATCGTGCTGGCCCCCGGCGCCGAGATCGAGGGCATCACCGCGGAGACCGTGCTGGGCCAGATCGCCGACCAGGTGCCGGCGCCACGATGAGGCGATGGACCAGCCAGCGGGCCCATGGCCCGCTGCTGCCGCGGGCGGGCCACCGGGGGCGCCGGTGAGGCCGACCGCGCGCGCGGTCTGGGTCCTCGGCCTGACCGTGCCGCTGGCGCTGGCCATCGCGGTGGTCGACGCGCGGCTGTGGGCGGCGTGGGCGGCGCACGTCGGGGCGGCGCTGCTCCTGCTGCTGGCCGACGCCGCGCTGGCGCTGCCGCGGCGGCGCGTCACCGTGACGGTGACGCCGCCCGATGTGCTGTACATCGGCGACGCCGATCCGCTGCCCGTCGTGATCAGCAGCCGGGGCTGGCGCCGGGGCGGCACCCTGGAGGTGCTGGTCGACCTCGAGGGCGAGCTCGAGCCGCAGCCGGCCACGCGGGTCACGCTGGATCGGCGCGGCGAGGCCCGGCTGGAGGTGGCGCTGGTGCCGCGGCGGCGTGGCAGCGGCGTGGTCGATGCGGTGTGGCTGCGCTGGACCGGGCCGCTCGGGCTGTCGTCGCGCCAGCTGCGCGTGCCGGTGGTCGAGACCGTGCGCATCGTGGCCAACCTGCGCGCGGTGCGCGGCGCCGCGCTGCGCCTGCTGCAGGATCACAGCTTCCTGCCCGGCCTCAAGGCCATCAACGCGCGCGACGCCGGGTCGGAGTTCGACAGCCTGCGCGAGTACCAGCCCGGCCTCGATCACCGCCACATCGACTGGAAGGCGTCGGCGCGCCACCGCAAGCTCCTGTGCCGCGAGTTCCGCGCCGAGCGCAACCACCAGGTCGTGCTGGCCTTCGACACCGGCCACCTGATGAGCGAGCCGCTGGGCGGAGTGCCGCGGCTGGATCACGCCATCAACGCCGGCCTGCTGGTGGCCTACATCTCGCTCAAGACCGGCGACCGCGTCGGGCTGTATGGCTTCGACGAGCGCGTGCGCGCCTTCGCGGCGCCGACCGCGGGGGTGGCCGCGATCCACCGGCTGCAGCGGCTGTCGTCCGACCTCGACTACTCGACCTGCGAGACCAACTTCACGCTCGGCCTGGCCGAGCTGTCGCAGCGGCTGACGCGACGCTCACTGGTGGTGGTGCTGACCGACTTCGCCGACACCGTGACCGCCGAGCTGATGGTCGAGAACCTGGATCGGCTGGCGCGCCGCCACCTGGTGGTCTTCGTGTCGCTGCGCGATCCGATGCTGGACGCGGTGGCCGCCGAGGCGCCGCGCAGCGTGCTGACGCTGGGCAAGGCGGTGGTCGCGACCGACCTCCTGCGCGAGCGCGACCTGGTGCTGCGCCGGCTGCGGCGGCAGGGGATCTTCTGCGTCGACGCCGCGCCCGCCGCGGTATCGATCGATCTGCTCAACCGCTACCTCGACATCCGGCGCCGGGAGCTGGTGTAGTGCCCATCAGGACCGCCATGGAGGGGCACTAGATGGCCCTCAGCCTCAAGAGCTACGAGTTCCGCCGCGAGCGCGAGCGCGCCTGGAGCGACCTCGAGGCCCTGGTGGCCACCGTCGAGAAGGGCGGCATCAGCGCGCTGGCGGCGGCCGACCTGTCGCGCCTGCCGGGCCTGTACCGCGGCGCGCTGTCGTCGCTGTCGGTGGCGCGCGCGGTGTCGCTGGATCGCGCGCTGATCGAGTACCTGGAGAGCCTGACCGGGCGGGCCTACTTCGTGGTCTATGGCACCAAGCGCCACACCCGCGAGGCGCTGCGCGAGTTCTTCGCGCGCCGGCTGCCGCGCGCGGTGCGCGGCCTGCGCTGGGCGCTGGCGCTCAGCCTGGCCCTGCTGCTGGCGGGCGGCGTCACCGCCTATGTCATCACCCGCGCCGAACCGGAGCGCTTCTACACCTTCGTGGGCTCGGACTATGCCCAGGACCGCGGCCCGGCGGCCTCGACCGAGCACCTGCGCGCCGGCCTCTACGACGGCGACGAGCTCACCGCCGAGGAGCTGTCGGTGTTCGCGACGCAGCTCCTGTCGCACAACGCCGGCATCGGCATCCTGTGCTTCGCGCTGGGCTTCGTGGTCGGCATCCCGGTCTTCATCCTGATCTTCCAGAACGGCCTGGTGCTGGGCGCCTTCGCGGCGCTGTACCAGCAGCGCGGCCTGGGCTGGGACTTCTGGGGCTGGGTGCTGCCGCATGGCGTCACCGAGCTCGGGGCCATCGTGCTGTGCGGCGCCGCCGGGCTGACGCTGGCGCGCGCGCTGATCTTCCCGGGCCGGCACACCCGGGTGGCCAACCTGGCGCGCACCGGGCGCGACGCCGGCGTGGTGGTCCTGGGCGCGGTGCTGATGTTCTTCGTGGCCGGCATGATCGAGGGCATCTTCCGGCAGCGCGTCACCAGCATCATCGCTCGCTACACGCTGGTCGGGCTCAGCGTGGTGGGCTGGGGCTGGTATTTCGGCTTCGTGGGCCGGCGCGGCGACGCCAACGCCAGCGCCGAGGCTGTCGGGACGGGCGGGCGGCCATGACCAGCGACGTGCGCCGGCGCTTCCTGCGGCGCCAGGATCGCGCCACCCACCGCGAGGTGGTGACGCCCGAGGGCATCCCGCTGTCGTTCGTGATCGCCGGCGCGGGCGACCGCATCGTCGCCTTCCTGCTCGACATGCTGATCATCACCGGGGTGGTGCTCGGCTTCGTGCTGCTGGCCACCGCGGCGGGCGACGATCGCACCGGCCACAGCTGGACCGGCGCGGTCGCCATCCTGACCCTGTTCATCCTGCGCAACTTCTACTTCACCATCTTCGAGCTGCGCTGGCAGGGCCGCACCCCGGGCAAGCGCTCGCGCAGGCTGCGCGTCATCGACGCCCGCGGCGGCATGCTGCGCGCCGACGCCGTCATCGTGCGCAACCTGGTGCGCGATCTGGAGGTCTTCCTGCCCGCGCAGGTGCTGGCCAACCCCAGGGCGCTGTGGCCGGGGGCGCCCGGCTGGGCCACCCTGCTCGCGCTGCTGTGGATGCTGGTGTTCGCGCTGATGCCGCTGTGGAACCGCGACCGCCAGCGCATCGGGGATCTCATCGCCGGCACCCTGGTGGTCGAGGCGCCCAGCGCGCGCCTGCTCGAGGATCTGTCGAGCGCGCAGCCGACGACGCTTTCGCCCAGCCCGCCGGCCGGGGCGACGCCGGCGGCCGCGACCCCGGCCGCGGCGGTGGCGGCGGCGCTGGCGACGCCGACCTACAGCTTCACCCGCGAGCAGCTGTCGGTGTACGGGATCTACGAGCTGCAGGTGCTGGAGGACGTGCTGCGCAAGGAGGGCCCCGACGCCGAGCAGGCGGTCGAGGTGGTGTGCGAGAAGATCCGCAAGAAGATCGGCTGGACCGGCGGCGCCGTGCGCCCGCGGCGCTTCCTGCACGAGTTCTATGCCGCACAGCGCGCGCGCCTCGAGCACCAGCTCTTGTTCGGCAAGCGCAAGCAGTCCAAGGAGGACTGAGATACCGTCAGTCGAAGACCGACGCCAGCTCGTCCACGCTGGTGCCTTCCTTGCCCGTGCGCAGGTCGTGGTAGGCGACCGCGCAGCACACCGCGCTGAAAGCCGCGAACAGGATGTTCAGGACCAGGACCACCAGGATGTAGATCTTGAGGCGTGTGAACAGGGTGTCGAAGCTGGACCTCGCGGCGCCGGGCAGATCGACCATGACCTCGCCGAGCTTCTGGCCGACCCAGCGCAGCAGGCCGGTGATGAACAGGACCCCGAAGATGGAGAAGCGCGAGCCCTCGGTCAGGGTCGAGCTGCGGGTCAGCGACGCGACCACGCCGGGGCGCTCGATGACCGCGACCGGGACCGCCACCCACAGGCGGCAGTACAGGGTCAGCACGAAGATCAGGCCCGCGATGGCGATGACCGCTCCGAAGCCCCCCATGGCCGAGGCCACCAGCACCACCGGGACGAGCGGCCCCATCAGGGCCAGGATGGTCAGCACGGTGACGCCGATGACCGCCAGCATGCGTGACACGCCGACGCGCAGGCAGTCGAACATCGAGGCGTGCTGGCCGCGCAGCTGCTGGATGACGCCGTAGGTCACGCCACCGGCGGCCAGGAAGCTCAGCACGAAGCCAGCCAGGATGACGATCCCGATCTGGTCCTTGAGCGTCGCCATGCGCTCCAGCATGTTGCCGAAGGTGATGGGGGTGGCCACGAAATGCACCACCCAGGCCACCACCGGCAGCAGCGCGATGGTGCAGATGAGGATGAACGGGATGAAGTTCTTGAAGAAGATCCCGAGACTGCGGCCGATCACGGCGCCTGCGTTGAGCGTTCCCATCCCTACCCCTGTGGTCGGACCTTACGGGATCGGGTACGCCATGTCACCTGGCGCGCTGGGGCCAGCGCGTCACTCGATCACATAGTCGAGCCGGGTGGCGGCGCCGTCGCGGGTCACACCGAGCTCGATGTGGCGCGCGCCGCGCAGCTTGAAGGCGGCCTCCAGCAGGCGGGCCGGGTCGCGCACGTCGGTGCCATTGAGCGACTCGATGCGGTCGCCGGCGCGCAGGCCGAGCTGTGCCAGCAGCGACCCGGCGCGCACCCAGCGGAAGCTCAGGCCGCTGGCGCTGGGGACGACGAAGGCCTGCCCCATCAGGCTGGCGGGCTCGGAGAAGACGCGCTCGACCAGCGCGGCCGAGACCTTGTGGGTGGTGGCATCGACCTCCTGGATCTCGGGCGTCGTGGTCGGCGGCGTGGACGTGGTGGTGTCGAGGTCGCCCGGGCCCGGCGCGGGCAGCGTCGCCCCGGGATCCAGCCCGAGGCGCAGGAGCTCACCGCCGAGGTCGAGCAGCACCGCGCGCGCCTCGATGGCCGCCAGGACGGCGCCGCCGCTGACCGCGGCGCCCACCGCCAGCCGCAGCGGGCGCCCCTCGATGCGCAGCACCGCCACCGAGCTGCCGCGCCCGAGCGCGAGCTGGGTCGACAGCAGCTCCAGCCCCGGGGGCAGCCGCGCCAGCGTGGGTTTCGGCGGCCCCGGCGTCGGGCTCGGCCCTGGGGGCGGACAGCTGGAGCAGAACGGGCTGCGCGCGATCAGCCGCGCCGGATCGTGAACCCAGCGCGGCCGCTCCTCCGCGAGCAGGGCGCGCTCCCGCACCACGGGCCTGGCTGCGCCTCCCGACCAACGCGATGACGATGACGATGACGATGACGATGACGATGACGGCGCCGCCGCCGACCACACCACCGCACTGGCCCCGGCCAGCAGCGCGCCCGCCAGCGCGAGCGCTCCCAGCCTCCGCAGCCGATCCAGCATCCCGGTACGCCCGCGCATGCCGCCCCAGGTTGCAGCCAGGATGCCAGCGGGGGGCGCGTCAGATCGCAGGGATCGCGGCCCTTTCACCTGGACCGATTGTCAAGCTGTCAGCAGCCCACGCCGGGGGCGGACAGGCTGTCGCGCCGGGGTCAGGCGGGTCCCGGCCCCGACGCGCAGCAGCCGGCCGCGCCACACCACATGGTCCCCCAGCAGCGCCGCCGCCCAGCACAGCGCGATGGCGACATCGGCCAGCGGCGCCGCCCAGGCCCGGCGCATCCCGACCCCGAGCCGCCCGCCGACCACGGCGTCCATGCCCGCGCGCGCCGCCCACACGCCGCTCAGCCAGCCCAGCCGCCCCAGCCCTGGCGCCAGCACGAAGCCGAGCAGCGCGAGCGCCGATGGCATCAGCAAGGGCACCGTCAGGTAGGTCGCGAGGCCCGCCATCTTGCGCTGCATCAGGCTCCAGCGCTGGTAGCGCCGCCCCAGCTCGCCCAGGCTGCGCCCGCGCGACCACGACACCACCGGCGTGCGCGCGAGGGCGACCCGCTTGCCCAGCGCCGCGACTCGCCGGCCCAGCACATAGTCCTCGGCCAGCACGTCCTTGACCGCCATGAAGCCGCCCAGCCGGTCCAGGTCGGAGCGCCGCAACGCCATCGACTTGCCGACCACGAAGTCCTTCCGCGCCAGCACCTGGCTCGCGATCATCGCGGGCGCGATGCAGCCCGACAGGTGCAGGTTGTCGAGCCGGGCGCCCAGCCGGGTCTCGCCAGCACCCACCACCGGGCTGGTGACCAGACCGACCCCCGGATCGGCCAGCAGCGCGACGATCTCGCTGGCCGCCCCGGGTGCCACCCGGGCGTTCGAGTCTGACACCCAGAGCCAGTCATGGCGGGCCTTGCGCGCCAGCGTGACGAGCTGGTTGACCTTGGGGTTCAGCCCCGGCGCGCCCTCCTGCACGATGACGCGAAAGCGCCGGGGATGGCGCCGCGCCAGCCGCACCGCGACGGGATACGCGGCGTCGTGGACGCTGGCCACGCCGAGCAGGACCTCGCAGGGTTCGTGCGTCAGCGCCGCAAAGCACTCCAGGTTGGTCTCCAGATCATCATCGACGCCGCACAGCGGCTTGAGCACCGACAGCCCGACCGGCTGTCGCGTCGGCGCCACCGGCGTGCGCCGCAGCCAGCGCGCCGCCACCACCGCCATGGTCGCGCGCAGCACCAGGCCAGCGCCTGCCAGAAGCCAGATCCCGATCACCAGCTCGCTCATGGGCACCTCCTGGGCGTCAGCTTGCGCGAGTCAGGTGGCAGGCCAGGGACGGCGCGGGGCCGATGCTGGAAACTCGCGGTGACCACCGCGTGACGGCGTCCGCCGCGAGGCAACTGGATTCACGCAGCATTCACGGAGCCGTCATCTGCCGGCCACAGCGGACGCGCACAGTGGAGGCCATGATCGACGCGACGACGAGGGCTCGGGGGTCGCTGCTGACACGGGCGGCGCTGGCGGATCTGGCGCTGCTGCGCTGGGTGGCGCGACGGCGGGGGCCACGGCTGACCGCGGTGATGCGGGTGGTGACGCACACCGGCGACGCCGCGGTGGTGGTGCTCGGCCTGGCGCTGGCGCTGCTGGCGCTGCCGGGGCGGGCGCCGGCCCAGGTCACGCTGGCCACGGTGCTGGCGCTGGGACTGTTCTCGCTGGGCAAGCGCGCCATCCGGCGCGCGCGGCCGGCCGAGGCGGTACTGCCGGCGCCGGATCGCTTCTCGATGCCGTCGGGCCACGCCACCGCGGCGTTCGCCATCGCCACCAGCGTGGCGCTGCTGTCGCCCGCGCTGGCGCCGCTGGCGCTCGCGTGGGCGCTGGCGGTCGGGGTCTCGCGCGTGGTGCTCGGGGTGCACTACCCGCTGGACGTGGCGGCGGGTGCGGCGCTGGGCGTGCTGTCAGCCAGCCTCAGCGGCTGGTTCGGGGTGGTGCCAGGCAGCCTCAGTGGCTGGTTCGGGGTCAGCGGCTGGCTGTGGTGAGGCCGGCCGCCGGGCCGAGCAGCTCGGCGGTGTCGGCCACGAACTGCTGCAGCGCCTTGTGCGCGCTGGCGGGCAGCCGCCCCGCGGTCAGGTAGTCCAGCGCGGGCAGGATGCGGAAGCGCGGCGCGGTGGGGCCGTCCTTCTCGACGTGGACATAGACCGGGCGATAGCCGACGTCCTTGATGATGACGCCGCTCTGGCCCTTCTCCAGCGTGAAGCCGAGGACGATCCCCCCGTCGGTGTAGCGCATGCGGTAGTTGGCGACGAAGTTGCCCAGCGACCAGGCCACCAGGCGCGAGCGCCCGTCGACCTCGATGCGCTCGATGGGCTGCAGCACGTGCGGGTGGTGGCCGAGGACCACGTCGGCGCCAGCGGCCAGGGCGAGCCCCACGAACGCGCGCTGCTTCTTGTTGGGCTTGCGCTCGTACTGCTCGCCGAAGTGCAGCGACACGATGACCACGTCGGCGCCCACGCGGGCGGTGCGCACGTCGGCCTCCAGGGTGCCCTGGGCCAGGGTGGCCAGCGCGGCGCCATCGGGCTTGCCCTCGTTGGAGCCATAGCTGTACGCGACCATGGCGATGCGCAGGCCGTTCTTCTCGAAGCGCAGCACCGGGTTGGCGGCGCGCGCCTCCGGGCTGGGCCAGCTGCCGGCGTGCAGCACGCCGACGCGATCGAGCTGTGCCAGCGTGTTCTTGACGCCCACGCCGCCGGTGTCGGCGGCGTGGTTGTTGGCGGTGGCCACCACGTCGAAGCCGGCGCCCGCGACGGCGTCGGCCAGGCTGTCGGGCGCGCCGAACAGCACGGTGCCCTTGGGGGTGTAGCGCCGCGGATCGCCCGGCATGGTGGTCTCGAGGTTGCCGAAGGTGACGTCGGCGTCGGCCAGCAGCGGACGGGCGTCGGCGAACATGGGCGCGAAGTCGTGGCACTTGCAGGACGCCTTCCAGGCGGCCTGGATCTGGATCCAGTGCGTCATGATGTCGCCCACCGCCGCGAAGCGCACGGTGCCGGGGGTCGCCGTGCGTGTCGGCGTCGGCGTCGGCGCGGGCGTGGGCGCGGCCGGCTCGGCTGACGCCTGCGACGCCTGCGACGCCAGCGTCAGCGCGAACAGCCCGAGCAGGATGACGCGGGTGCGCATGGCTACCTCGAGCGCGACATGCCGTAGAGGAGCAGGATGAGGAAGATCACCAGCGGCAGCACCATGGGCACCACCCACAGGCCGCCGAGGTAGAACTTCCTCCAGCCGATCAGGATCTCGCCCAGCAGCGCGGCTGCCCCGATGAGGCCAGCGCCGATCCCCTCGGGCCAGTCCGACTCGACCTTGAGGCCGATGGCGAACAGCGCGGCGCCGAGCAGCAGCAGCACGAAGGGGAAGGCCCACGACGGCAGCCCGGCGATGCTCTTGATGCCATGCTTGGCGGTGTCGGGGTTGGAGATGGCGAAGTTGGCCACGATGACGCCGACCACCAGGGCCAGCGCCAGCACCAGGTAGGTCCAGATCTTCGAGCGCTTGGAGCCGAGGAACTCTTTCTCCGACGCGTCAGCCATGTCTCCCCCCGGCGCGAATCATACAACGCGCGCGCGGTGGGTGCGCGCTACTCGAGGTCGCGCACGGCCTGGGCGCGCGCCGCCTTGGCCCCGGCGGGGAAGCGCTCCAGGTAGCTCGCAGCGGCCTCGCGGGCGGCGGCGTGGTCGTTGGCGTCGAGGTGGGCCTCGATGCGGATCCACAGGGCGTCGGCGGCGTCGGGGCCGGTCGGGAAGCGACGCTGGTACTCGCGCGCGGCCGCCAGCGCCGCATACGGGGCGCGCAGCCGGAACAGCGACAGGTGTGCCAGCTCGTACAGCGCCGAGGCGGCCACGGCGTCAGAGCCGAGGGACAGCTGGCGCAGCTTGCGCCCGGCGTCGTCAGGCTTGGTCTGGCGCAGCACCACGGCGTCGGCGAGCGCGAGCTTGCGGGGATCGGGCTTGCGCGGGCGTGGCTCGGCGCTGGCCACGGGGCCCGAGCCGCCGTCGCCGGTCGGGTTCGTGTTCGTGCTCATGCTCGGGTTCGTGCTCGTGCTCGGGTTCGTGCTCGGGTTGGTGCTCGGGTTCGTGCTCGGGTTCGTGCTCGGGTCCGTGCCGGCCTGTCCCCCGCCGCTGTCCGCCCGCCCCGCGATCATCCCCATCGCCCCGATGGTCACCCGCTCCCCCGCCGCCACCGCGATGCTGCCGCGCGGGCTCTCCACCCTGACCTTGCCGCGGGTCACCTCCACCATCACCTCTCCAGCGTCCGCGCGCGCCACCGCGAACCGGGTGCCCACCACGACCACGTCGACGTCACCGGCCACCACGTCGAAGCGCGGCCGGCCCGGGCGATGCGCCACGTCACAGTCGACCCGCCCGTGGACCAGCTCGACCGTGATGTCGCCGGTCGGGGTCACGCGCAGGTTGGCCTCGCTGCCGGGCGCCACGTCGATCTCGGCGTCGCCGATCACCACCCGCGTCGGCGCGCCGCCCGCCGGCGTCACCACCCGGGTCAGCGCCGGCTGCACGGCGCGCGGCGCCGGGCGCAGCGCCACCCACAGCACCACCGCGGCCGCCGCCAGCATCAGCCCCAGCCCAGCACCGGCCAGCACCGGCCAGCGCCGGCCGCGCTGCGGCGTCGCCGCAGGCCCCGGCAGCTCACGCTCGCGCTCCAGCACACGGCGCTCGATGCGCTCCCACTGCGCGTCCGACAGCGGCTCGACCGGGATGCGTCCACGCAGCTTCATGGCACGTCCTCCCCGGCCACCGCCGCGGCGTCGCCGTCATCATCCTGGGCCGCGGCGCCGCCCTGGACCTCGTCGATCAGCTCGGCCAGCACGGGATCCTCCGCGGCGCGCTTCATGAGCTCGCGCCGCGCGCGCCAGATGCGCAGCTTGGTCGCGATGGCCGAGGCGCCGCACAGCCGCGCCACCTCGGCGATGGGCCGCCCATCGATGGCATGCAGCGCGAACGCGATGCGCGCGTGCGGGCTCAGGGTCGCCAGCACGGCATACAGGCGCCGCACGCCCTCGCGGGCCGCCGCGCGCGACTCGCCGCCGGCGTCCTCGTGCGAGCCGGGCTCGGCCACCGCCTCCAGCGAGACCGCGGCGCGGCGCTGGCCCATGTAGCGATAGGCCACGCGCACCGTGATGCGATCGATCCAGGTCGCCAGCCGGGACTCGCCGCGGAAGCCCTGCAGCGATCTGAAGACCTCGATGAAGGTGTCCTGCATCAGGTCATCCATGTCGCGGTTGCCGCCCAGGATGCGGAACAGGATCCCGTGCACGCGCCCACGCTGGCGCCGGAACAGCTCGCGCTCGGCGGCGCGCTCGCCGGCCAGACAGCGCGCCACCAGCGCGCGATCGGCCGCCGGCCCCTCTGCCACCGCCATGTCCATCGGGCGCCCCACGATCACGCGCATCACTGGAGGCTTGTGGTCAGCCACGTCTCAAAGGTTACGCGATCGCATAACCGTGCGAGATCATTTCGCCAACCCGAGGGGTCCCAGGGCGGCCTCGAAGTCCTCGGGGGGCGGGGCGGACAGGCTGACGGCCTGCCCTCGCCAGGTCAGGGTCAGGGTCCAGGCGTGCAGCATCAGGCGGGGGCCCGGCTGCGCCGCGACGCGCGCCTCGGCGTGGCGCGCGCTGTCGCCCACCACCGGCACCCCGGCGCCCGCGAGGTGACGGCGGATCTGGCGCGTGCGCCCGGTCTCCAGCGCGAGCTCGAGCAGCGCGGCCCGCCCCCCGGCGGCGCGGCGCAGCACCTTGGCGTGGGTCACCGCGTCGCGGCCGTCGAGCGCGGCGTCCAGGGTCTGGCTGTCCCAGCTCGGCGCCGGCGCCACCACCGCGACATAGCCGCGCTTGATGTCGTGGCCCTGCAGCATGCGGTGGAGCTCGGCCTGCGCCTCGGCGCTGCGCGCCAGCAGGACGAGGCCGCTGGTGGGCGCGTCCAGCCGGTGCGTGGTCAGCGCCCCCGGGTGCGCCGTGCGCAGCCACTCGGTCAGCGCTCCCGCTGCGCCGGACCGGGTCGGCTCGGTCGCCATGCCGGCCGGCTTGTCGACCACCAGCAGGTCGGCGGCGTCGTGCACCACCCGCGGCGCCAGCGCCGGCGGCAGCACCAGCTCGTAGCAGGTCACGGTCTGCCCGGGACGCACCCCGCGCGAGCAGACCCGGACGCGCACCTGATCGACGAAGACCGCGCCGCCCTCGATCAGCTTGCGCGCGCGGGTGCGGCTGATGGCTGGCGCCAGCTCGGGGATGGCGCGATCGAGGCGCTCACCCGCCATGGTCCGGGGCACCACGACTTCACACAGGGGCGTCGGCACCAGGCTACAGTAGCGCGATGCGGGGCGTCGTGGCGGCCTGGCTCGAGCGGATCTACCTGGCCCCCGGCACCCAGCCGCGCCAGGAGGACGCGCGCAAGATCGACGAGCTGACCGCGCTGCTGCCCGAGCTGCGCGCCGCGGTCAACCAGCAGCCGCGCGCGCTGACCATCGTGGACGCCGCGTCGGGGCTGTCGTACGCCGCGCTGGCGACCGCCGAGCTGGTGCTGGCGCCGGCGCAGCGCCGCGCCCACGTCATCCTGATCGAGCGCGACCCTCGCCTGGCCGCCCGCGCCCGCGAGGCCGCCAGCCGGATCAGCGCCCCCGGCTGCACCGTCGAGGTGCGCACCGGCGATGTCGCCGACGCCACGCTGTGGCCGGCGGCGCCCGACCTGGTGCTCGCGCTGCACGCCTGCGGCGCGGCGTCGGATCGGGTGCTCGACGCCGCGCTGGCGGCGTCGGCGCGGCGCCTGCTGCTGGTGCCGTGCTGCACCGGCGTGGGCGTCGATGCCGAGGCGGGCGCGCGCGCCGCCGCCGGCGCGCTGGGCATCCCGCGCCACGCGGCGGTGCGGCGCAGCTTCATCGAGGCCTGGGTCGCCGCCGAGCGCACCCAGCGCCTGGAGGCCGGCGGCATGCAGACCGAGGTGGTCGAGTTTTGCCCCAAGGCGGTGACCCCGTACAACCTCTTGTGGCGCGCCCGCCGGGTGCGCGAACCTGGTCGCATGGCAGCGGCACGCGCGGAGCTCGCGCGCCTGCAGCAGCCCCGTGAGGAGCCCCGATGAAGCGTGTCACCGTGATCGTCCTCGTGCTGCTGGCCGCGTGCGGCAAGAAGAAGCGTCCCGCCGAGGCGCCCGCCACCCCGCCGCCCAGCGCCAGCGCCCCCGCGCCGTCGGCCACGCCGGCGCCGACCACGCCGCCGCCCGCGCCCAGCTTCGCGCTGGCCGCGGGCAGGTCCGACGTCAAGCTCGACAGCAAGACCGCCAAGCGCCAGGGCAGCCTCGACCTCGGCATCATCATCGACACCTTGAAGCTCAAGCTGCCCGAGCTGGGCGGCTGCTACGAGCCCGCGCTGGCCACGCTGCCCAACCTGAGCGGCAACGTGCAGCTGGCCTTCCAGATCGGCGGCGACGGCAAGGTCGGCCAGTCGCTGGCGCAGGGGCTGAAGAACGACGCCGTGGAGCGCTGCATGACCGAGGTCGTGAGGACCGTCAGCTTCCCGCCACCGCCCGACGGCAAGACCACCACCGCGTTCATCCCGGTGCTGGTCAAGCCCAGACGCTGAGGCGCCGGGCAGCCGGGGCCCTCGTCAAGCTGAAGGCCTGAGTGTTACCCTGGAGCCGATGAGGTCGCGGGGCAGAGGGGTGGTGCTGATCGGGCTGGCCTGTGCGCTGCTGGCCGGTGCGCCTGCGCTCGCGGGCAAGCCCGATCCTGCGGAGGGCAACTTCGAGACCGTCGAGCCCGTGGACGGTGCGCGCTTCGGCGGACCACCCGGCCCGGCCACGGTGCGCCTGCTCATGCAGCCCAAGCACGCCGGGATCGTGGTCGTGCTGCCCAGCGACGGCAGCGACCAGGTCACGCTGCCGATGGCCTGGCGCTACAGCGCGCGCAAGCAGACCCTCAACCTGCGCATCGGCAAGCTCAAGCTGGCCGCG
>JADYYK010000121.1 GCA_020853705.1 Deltaproteobacteria bacterium | reverse complement strand
GCTGTGCTGCGACTTCCGGCTGGCCGCGCCGGGCATCCAGCTCGGCCTCACCGAGGTGCGCCTGGGCATCATCCCGGGCGCCGGTGGCACCCAGCGGCTGCCGCGCCTGATCGGGCTGGCGCGCGCCAAGCAGGTCATCCTGACCGGGCAGCGCTTCAGCGCCGAGCGCGCCGCCGCGCTGGGCCTGTGCGATCTCGCCCCCGCGCCGGGCCCCGCCGCGCTGGCCGACGCCGTCGCCGCGCTGGTGTCCGAGCTCAGCCAGGCCGCGCCCATCTCGGTGCGTCAGGCCAAGGAGGCCCTGCAGGGCGGCCTGTCGCTGCCGCTGGCGCAGGGCCTCGAGCACGAGCGGCGCTGCTACGAGGTCACGCTGCTGACCGAGGACCGCCAGGAGGCGCTGCGCGCCTTCGCCGAAAAGCGCCCGCCCGTCTTCCACGGACGTTGACAGCCCGTCAAGTTCCTGGGGCGCCCGCGCGCTCGAGCAGCTCCTGCACCAGCACCGGCAGGCCCCGGGTGTCGATCGGCTTGGTCACATAGGCGTCACAGCCCGCGGCCAGCGCGCGCTCGTCGTCGCCCTTCATCGCGAACGCGGTCACCGCGATGATCGGGATTCCGCGCGTGGCCGGATCCGCCTTCAGTTGCCGGGTGATGGTCAGGCCGTCCGCCCCGGGCAGCTGCAGATCCATGAGGATCAGCGCCGGCTTCTCGGTGGCCACCGCGGCCAGCGCGCGAGCGCCGTCGCTGGCGGTGCGCACGCTGTGGCCGTGGCTGGTGAGCAGGAAGGCCAGCAGCTTCAGGTTGGCCGGGTTGTCATCGACCACGAGGATGCTGGCCATGTCAGCCCTCCCCGGGGCCGGGCAGCGGCGCAGGCGGGCGCGCGGGCAAGAGCGGCGCCAGCTCCGCCAGCAGGGCGGCGGCGCCGTCGTGCTTGCGCAGGATGGCGTGCGCCGACCTGAGCAGGCGCTGCGCCTCGTCGCGGGTCACATCCTTCTGGGTCCACACGATGACGGGCGTGCGGCTGAGGCGCGGCCGCGCGCGCAGCCGTTGCAGGAATCCGAAGCCGTCGAGGCCAGGCATCATGAGGTCGAGCACGATGGCCGCGGGCGCCAGCGCCTCGGCCGCGCTGATGCCGCTCTCGCCGTCGCCGCGGCACACCGTGGCGTAGCCGAGGTGCTTGAGCGCGGCCTCCATCAGGCGCAGCGCGCTGGCGTCGTCATCGACCACCAGCACGCCGCCCCAGGCGCCCGGGGCGACCCCGGCGCGGCGCAGCGAGGCCAGCAGCAGCGCGGGCTCGAGCGGCTTGTGCAGCACGTCGTGCACGCTGAAGCCGGCCATCGCGCCCGCCTCGGCGACCACGGTGACCACCACCACCGCCGCGCCGCTGTTGCGCCCGCCACTGCGCAGCGCCGCCAGCAGATCCAGCCCGTTCATGTCGGGCAGCAGGAGATCGAGCGTGATGGCGTCGTAGTCCTGGGTCTGGCAGCGCGCCAGCGCGGCCGCGCCCGTCGTCACGGTGTCGACCGAGTAGCCCGCGGCAGCCAGCGCCTCCACCAGCACGCGCTGCTCGGCGGCGTCGTCCTCGACCACCAGCACGCGGCGCGCCCCGGCGGGCCCGACCACCGGCGACGGCGGCCGGCGCGGCGCCCGGCCCGGTCCAGCGTTGCGCGGCAGCACGGCGTGGAACACGCTGCCCCGCCCGAGCACGCTGGAGACCCCGACCGCGCCGCCCTGGACCTCGGCCAGCCGCCTGGTCAGCGCCAGCCCGAGGCCGGTGCCCTGGTGGCGCTTGCCGGCGCCGCTGTCGAGCTGCTGGAACTCGTGGAACAGCCGCGGCAGATCGCCCTCCGAGATGCCCACCCCGGTGTCCTCGACCTCGAGGCGGAACCAGTCGGCGTCGAGCGCACGCGCGCGCACCGTGATCCGGCCGCCCTCGGCGGAGAACTTCAGCGCGTTCGACAGGTAGTTGTACAGCACCTGCTTGCAGCGCGCGGGATCCAGCGTGACCGGGCCGAGGTCGGCGGCGACCTCGACCTCGACCGCGACCGCGAGCTGCCGGCTGGCCGCCGTCGAGCGCAGGATCGAGCGCACCTCGTGGATGAGGCGCTCGAGGTCGACCGGCTCGGGGTGCAGCTCCAGCTTGCCGGCCTCGACCTTGGCCAGATCGAGCACGTCGTTGATGAGCTGCAGCAGGTGGCGGCCGCTGGCCAGGATGTCGCCCAGGAACTCGTCGTGCTGCGGGCTGTCCAGCGCGACGCGGCCATCGACCATCAGCTCGGCGAAGCCGATGATGGCGTTGAGCGGGGTGCGCAGCTCGTGTGACATGTTGGCCAGAAACTCGCTCTTCAGGCGGTTGGCCTCGCGGATGCGCAGGTTCTGCTGCTCGAGCTCCAGGCTGCGCAGCGACAGCTCGGCCAGCCGCTTGCGCTCGCGGATGTCGAGCATGGTGCCGCGACACAGCAGCTGCCCGGGCGCACCAGGCAGCTGCACCAGGCGCACCTCGCAGGCGATCGCCTCGCCGTCGGCGCCCTGGTGGGTCCACTCGAACACCGGCCGGCCGCCCGCCAGGGCCTGGTCGATCCAGGCCCGCGCCGCCAGCGCGGAGTCGCGGCCGTCGGGCTGCCGGGCCGGGCTGATGTCGGCCACGCTGCGCTCGAGGAGCTCCTCGACGCTCCAGCCCAGCAGGCGCGCCGCCGCCGGGTTGGCCTCGACCAGCTTGCCGGCGGCGAGGTCGAAGGTGACGATGGCCTCGGGCGCGTGCTCGAACTGGATGCGGTAGCGCGCCTCGCTGTGGCGCGCCGCGGCCTCCAGCCGCTGCTGCTCCAGCTCGGCGCGGCGCTCGGCGGAGACGTCGCGGAAGACCAGCACCACGCCCAGGGTGCGGCCGGCGCGATCGCGGATGGGCGCGCCGCTGTCGGCGATGGCGCGCTCGCGCCCGTCGCGGGCGATCAGCACGGTGTGGTTGGCCAGCCCGACCACCGCGCCCTCGGCCAGCACCGTGGTCACCGGGCTGTCGATGACGGCGCGGGTGTCCTCGCTCACGATGTGGAAGACCTCGGCCAGCGCTCGTCCGCGCGCCTCGTCGGCGCGCCAGCCGGTCAGCTGCTCGGCCACCGTGTTCATGCGCACGACCTGGCCGGTCGCGTCGGTGGCGATGACGCCGTCGCCGATGCTGCGCAGGGTGGC
This sequence comes from Deltaproteobacteria bacterium, assembly GCA_020853705.1. Taxonomy (GTDB): domain Bacteria; phylum Myxococcota_A; class Polyangia; order Haliangiales; family JADYYK01; genus JADYYK01. Next base: position 84,408 of record JADYYK010000121.1, on the reverse strand, counting down.
CGACAGCTCCTCGTCGCGCAGGCGCAGCTTGTCCACCACCTCGGCCAGCACGTGCTGCGGCGTCACGTCCTTGAAGCACGACGCCACGTGGCTGACCGCGCCGCTGGCGTCGCGCAGCGGCAGCAGCGTCATCTCGATGGCGACGCGGCGGCCCTCGGTGACGGTGACCGAGCGCAGGTCGCGCGGGTCGTACCAGAACGCCGGCAGGTGCACGGTCTCGCCCGCGAAGGCGCGCTTGATCTCGGCCGTCAGCCCCTGCTTCTCGGCCAGGTCGTCCGCGAGGATGTTGTAGTCGGGCGGCGGCTCGGAGCCGAACAGCTCGCGAAACGCCTTGTTGACCACCACGCTGTGGCCACTGGCGTCATAGATCTGGAAGCCGACCGGCGCGAAGGCGAACAGCCCCTCGAGCAGGTGCACCGGATCTGCGACTGTGGCCAGCTGCTTGGCTACCCGTGCGAAGTCATCCATGACCGCACCCTGACTCTCCGTGGCGAGGATGCCAGGTTGACGAAGTACGAGCCAGGCAGTTTTCAGGATGCGGTGCGGCGTTTCTGCGGCAAAAAAGCGGTGTCCGCGGCTACGGCTGCGCGGACGCGGGTGGCGCCGTCGTGGTCGCCGTCGCCGGCACCGGCGGCTCGGGCACCTCGGTGTTGACCCAGCGCGGCGCGTTCCAGAACACCCAGGCCTCGTGGCTGTGCTGGCTGAGGTCTCCGCTGGAGCCGAACCACAGCGGCAGCCCCCAGCGCAGGTCGTCGCGCGGGATCTGCTTGCGCGCTGCCGCCAGCGAGGTCTTGGTGTACACCGTCGCCGCGCCAGTGAAGCCGGCCTCCTCGAGCGCCGAGATGCCCAGGTTCCACGACTGCACCGCGGTGCTGGCCGTCGGGTCGGTCAGCCTGATCCACTTGCCCTTGTAGCCCGCGCTGACGCGCTCGAAGGCGGCGTCGGCCACCGGGCCCACGGTCAGCACCACAGTGATGGGCTTCTCGGCCAGCACCTTGTTCAGGAGCTCGTCGCGGAACTTCGCCAGCGTGGGGCTGGCGGCCAGCGCGGGCACGCTCTCGGGCGCCACGTTGGTGAGCGGGTAGGGCACCACCTCGAGCGCCAGGTAGTCGAGGCCGACGCCGGCGTTGTTCAGGAAGTGCTGCAACTTCTGCCCCAGCTCGCCGACCAGCGCGCGCCCGGCCACCAGCTGATCGACGCCGAGGTCCTGGGCCAGCACCAGCACGCGCGGCGCGCCGTTGATGCGGCCGCGGTACCACACCGGCTGCGTGAAGTCGGTCGCCAGCATGACGCCGCTCTCGGTCTCGACCACCTCGGCGCTGGGCGTGCGCGCCAGGAGCTCCACCCAGGCCGGCTGCGGGCCCGGGTCATGGCGGGTCGCGCCCACGCGCGCCGGCTCCCAGGTGATCTCGCCGGGGCCCAGGGCGTCGAGGCCAGCCTTGGCCTTGCTGACGGTGCTCGGGCACGGCGTGGTCGGCGCCTCGTAGCGCACGCCGGCGGCGCTGCGCAGCTGGACCTGCATGCCCGACTGGCCGCGCTCGCTCTTGGTGCCGCCGCGGCCCAGCTCGCGCGAGGCGCCGTAGGGCAGGTCTCGATAGGGGATGTCGTTGTTGTAGTAGTAGTACTTGGTCGCCGGCCACTTGCGGCCGCCGGTGTCGGAGACCAGCCAGCCGCGGGTCGACTTCTTCTTGGCCCACACCTTCTTCCAGCCCTGGGCGAAGCTCTCGGCCACCTTCTGCACCATGGTGGCGTCCTCGTTCTTGAGGCCGATGCCCGCCATGCCGGGGTGCAGCATGGGGACCCACAGCACGTTCCTGGGCAGCTTGCCGCCCAGCTTCTCGTCGCGGAAGCTGCGCACCGTGGCGTGCGCCGCGCTGCCGAAGCTGATGATGAGCTCGATCTTGTTCTCCTTCATGATCTTGTCGAGCAGCTGGTTCCTGAAGTCCTTGATGGCGGTCTTCATCGCCACCTCTTCGGTGAACTCGTCGAACTGCTCGAAGATGCTGTAGATGAAGGTGTTGACGCAGATGTAGCTCCTGGGCACGCCGACCGAGTTCAGGAAGGCCTGCACCTTCTGCCCGGTGGCGCCCACGAAGGCGCGGTGCACCAGCGCCTCGTCGGTGGCGGCGTCCTGGCCGACCACCAGCACGCGCGCGCTGCCATCGAGGCGACCGCGGTAAAACAGCGGGCCCATCTCGAAGCGGAACTTGTCCTTGGTCAGGGTGTACTCGGGGATCGGCGTCAGCATCTGGGCGACGCGCTGCTCGTTGACGGTGGCCAGCCGGGTCTTGCCGTCGGGGCCGGGCTTCAGCCACTCGGCGCCCAGCTGGCGCGAGATCAGGCGGTAGTTGGGCACCTGGGCGAACAGCTCGGCCCACGCCGCCGGCGGGCCGGGGTCGAACTCGGTCGGGCTGCCCGCGAACAGGGCGGAGTTGGCGTCGGCCTTGCCATCGACCTGCTCGGTCTCGGGGCCGACCTCGAAGTCCACCGCGGGCTCGCCGCCACAGCCAGCGCCAGCCAGCATCGTGGTCGAAAGCAGCAGGGCGATCGTCTTCAAGTTGGTCATGGCAGCGCCCTGTAAAGCAAGCCCTGGGCCAACCGAAACCAACGCCTTATCGGATACTTGCAATGTCCGCCCGGGCTGCCCACAGGCGTCTGCAAGCCCCGCTGGCTGGCTGCTCCAGTTGCCATGCCCGAAGACTGGACGGGTTGAACTGTCGCCCCCGCCCCCCCCATAATCCGCGCGCCCCGACCGGGCCAGGCAAGGAGACTCCGTTGACCGTGAAGAACCACGACGCCGAAGAGCTGGGCCGTGTCACCGCCCGGGTGCTCGCCGGCGGGCAGCCCAAGTATCACGACAAGAACAAGGCCGAGGGCAAGCTGTTCGTGCGCGAGCGGCTGCGCCTCCTGCTCGACGACGAGGGCCGCGGCTTCATCGAGGACGGTCTGCTGGCCAACTGCAACGCCCCCGACCTGCCCGCCGACGGTGTGGTCACCGGCCTGGGCAAGATCCACGGCCGCACCGTGGCCATCATGGCCAACGACTCGACCATCAAGGCCGGCTCGTGGGGCGCGCGCACGGTCGAGAAGATCGTCCGCATCCAGGAGCAGGCCGGCAAGCTGCGGGTGCCGCTGCTCTACCTGGTCGACTCCGCGGGCGCGCGCATCACCGATCAGATCGACATGTTCCCGGGCCGGCGCCACGCCGGGCGGATCTTCCACAACCAGGTCGCGCTGTCGGGCTTCGTGCCGCAGATCTGCCTGCTGTTCGGGCCGTCGGCCGCCGGCGGGGCGTACATCCCGGCGTTCTGCGACGTGGTCTTCATGGTCGACAAGAACGCCTCGATGTATCTCGGCTCGCCGCGCATGGCCGAGATGGTGATCGGCGAGAAGGTCGGCCTCGAGGAGCTCGGCGGCGCGCGCATGCACTGCGAGGTCTCGGGCTGCGGCGATCTGCTGGCCGCCAACGAGCAGGAGGTCCTGCAGCGCGCACGCGAGTACCTCGGCTACTTGCCGCAGCGCGCCGGCGAGACCCCAGCGCCCGCCGCGCCGCGCCCGCCCGCGCCCGGCCCCGGCATCGACGCCATCCTGCCGCCCAACCAGAACCAGTCGTTCGACATGTACAAGCTGATCGCCGAGCTGTGCGACGAGGGCTCGTTCTTCGAGATCAAGAAGCGCTTCGCCAAGGAGGTCATCACCGGCTTCGCGCGCCTCGAGGGCCGCGTGGTCGGCCTGGTGGCGTCGCAGCCCAAGTGGAAGGGCGGCGTGCTGTTCGGCGACAGCGCCGACAAGTGCGCGCGCTTCGTGTGGCTGTGCGACGCCTTCGAGATCCCGCTGGTCTTCCTGGCCGACGTGCCCGGCTTCATGATCGGCACCGTGGTCGAGCGCCAGGGCATCATCCGCCACGGCGCCAAGATGATCAGCGCCATCAGCGAGGCCAGCGTGCCCAAGCTGTGCGTGGTCGTGCGCAAGGCCTACGGCGCCGGCCTGTACGCCTTCTGCGGCCCCGGCTTCGAGCCCGACGCCACCCTGGCGCTGCCGCAGGCCATGATCGCGGTGATGGGCGCCGAGGCCGCGGTCAACGCGGTCTACTTCAACAAGATCCAGGAGCAGCCCGAGGCCGAGCGCGCCGCCTACGTCGAGAAGCTGCGCGCCGAGTATCGCGAGGACGTCGACATCTACCGCCTGGCCGCCGATCTGCACATCGACGCCGTGGTCCCCGGCGCGCACCTGCGCGGCGAGCTGGCCGCCCGCCTCGACGCCGCCACCGCCAAGCGCCTGCGCCCGTACCCCAAGAAGCGCGGCGTGGTTCCGGTGTAATCTCCGGCCGTGCCGCGGATCGTCGCCTCTGTCGTCACGGCGCTCGCCGCGGTCAGCCTCGCCGCGGGCTGCGGCCCCGCCACCCCGCGCACGCGCCGCGCCTCCACCACGCTGTCGAGCGCCGCCCTGCGCGCGACCCCGGCGTGGTCGTGCCTGCGCATCGAGGACGTCACCGACGGCCACGGCCTGACCATGCTGGAGAACCTCGACGGCGCCGGGCTGCGCTTCTACCCGCTGCCCGCCAGCGTCGCGCCCAGGCCCGGCCCCGGCACCCGCTGTGTCGGCCTGTTCGAGCAGCCCGAGGTCGCCGCCGCCACGCTGGCCGGCATCGCCGACGGCGACGAGGACCACCCCGGGGTGGTGCGCCTGCAGCGCCTGACCGCCAGCCAGGTGCGCGCGCTGCCGCCGTTCGCGCGCGCGCTGGCGTGGGTCTCGGCGCCGATGGACTTCACCGGTGACGAGAGCGCCGGCCCGCTCGAGCTCGAGCGCAGCCCTGACGGGCGCACCGTGCTGCTGTACGTGCAGGACTCGGCGCGCGGCGATCTGACCGAGGGGCGCCTCCACGTGCTGAACGCCCGCGTCGGTCGGGTCGAGGTCTTCGCGGCCTGGGACTTCGTGCTCGCCGAGGGGCGCCTGATCTATGGCACCGCGCGCCTGCTCAGCGACGCCGACACCCCGGCGCGCGAGGGCGAGGCCGCCGCCACGCGCGAGCTCGGCGTCACCAGCTCGGCGCTGCGCAGCGCCTCGTTCTTCGACCGCTCCAGCGCCAGCACCCAGGTGGTGTCGCTGGCCAGCTACGATCCGGCCACCGGTCGCGCGGTGGAGCTCGGCCAGCTGGGCGGCGGCACCCTGGCCCTGGCCGGCGCGCAGGTGGTGGCCACGCTGCGCCCGCTGTGGTGGGAGCTGGCCCACGCCGACAGCAGCGAGGGCGACGCCACCACGCTGTCGCGCGTCGAGGTCCTCGGCCTGCAGGGCGGCCGCTTGCGCCCGGTCACCGGCACCGCCGCCGGGGTCGCCGCGCGGCGCGCGCTCGACGCCAAGCTGCGCGGCCGCGAGCGCGCCCTGGCCGAGGGCAGCGCCGCGGTCGGCCCCGAGGCGCAGCGCATGCTGACCCAGCTGACCCCACCCGAGACCGGACAGCGCGCCGTCGGCGACCTGCGCCTGGCCAGCGGCGAGGTGCGGCGCTTCCACGGCGACGACATCCTCCGCCTGTTCGACGGCCAGCTGCGCGCGCTGACCCGCGACGGCAGCTACGGCTTCGCGCGCCTGAGCAGCAGCGGACGCTACGTGGCCATGCACTTCCTGCCCTGGTGACGTGAAGGGAGCCCGTGGACAGCACACAAGCCGTGGTTCAGGGCCTGGTCGAGGGCCTCACCGAGTTTCTGCCCATCTCGTCGACCGCGCACCTGCGCCTGGTGCCGGCGCTGCTGGGCTGGCCCGACACCGGGGCGGCCTTCGGCGCGGTGATCCAGCTCGGCGCCCTGGTCGCCGTGATCCTGTACTTCGCGCGCGACCTCCTCGGCATCACGGTGGCGACGGTGAAGGCGCCCTTCAACCCCGAGGCGCGCGCCTCGCTCGACGCCCGCCTGGGCCTCTTTGTCATCGTGGGCACCATCCCGGTGGGCGTGGCTGGCCTGCTGCTCAAGCACCAGATCGAGGGCGACCTGCGCTCGCTGTGGGTCATCGCCTGCGCGCTGATCGGCCTCGCCCTGGTGCTGCTGTGGGCCGAGCGCTCGGCGCGCCACACCCGCACCCTGGCCGAGCTGCGCCTGACCGACGCCTTCATCATCGGCTGTGCCCAGGCGGTGGCGCTGATGCCGGGGGCGTCGCGCTCGGGCGTCACCCTGACCGCCGCCCTGCTGCTGGGCATGCGCCGCGACGACGCCGCGCGCTTCTCGTTCCTGCTCTCGATCCCGGCGCTGGGCGCGGCCGGCGTGTTCGAGCTCGGTGATCTCCGGCGCGCCATCGACGCCGGCGTGCTGTCGACGTCGCACGCCATCCTGGGCATCGCGGTGGCCTGCGTCAGCGCGCTGGTGGCCATCGCCTGGCTGATGCGCTTCCTGCGCACGCGGTCGACCCTGATCTTCGTGGGCTACCGCATCGTCCTCGGCCTCGTCCTCATCGCCCTGCTGGCGACTGGCCACCTCACCGCCTTCGATTGACAGTGCCGCCGGCCGGGGCCTAACCTGCCGGGGATTTACCCTGGACTTCTAGAGAGAGGATCGCATGCGACTCCCGATCAGCCATTCCCTACGCCGGCTTGCCGCCCCGCTCGCCCTCGTCACCCTGCTGGCGGGCGTCGCCGAGGCGCAGACCCCCCGGCCACCTCGCAAGGGCTCCAAGGTCGCGATCACCATCGAGTCCAGCCCCCCGGGCGCGTCGATCTACCTCGACTCCAAGGACTACGGCCTGGTCGGCTACACGCCGTTCTCGACCAAGCTGAACAAGGGTGACTACCAGCTGATCCTCGAGCTGCGCGGCTTCCAGACCAAGACGGTCCCGATCACGGTCAAGAAGCGCAAGCAGGTCTTCGCCAACACGCTCGACCGCGAGACCGTCGGCACCCTGGAGATCGTCGCGCCGTCGACCGACGACAGCGCGGTCGGTGCCAACGTGACCATGGACGGCCAGAACGTCGGCACCGTGCCGGCCAAGCTGGAGGCGACCGCCGGTCGCCACCAGGTCCTGATCCAGAAGGAGGGCTACAACGCCTACACCGAGTGGGTCGACGTCAAGGCCAGCGAGACGCGCACCATGTCGATCACCCTCAAGAAGGCGGCCAGCCCCAAGGGATCGATCCTGGTCAGCGCCGACGTCGACAGCGCCGACGTCGCGGTCGACGGGCAGCCCAAGGGTACCACGCCGATGATCGTCCCCGACCTGGAGCCGGGCCCGCACGTGGTCGCGGTGTCCAAGGCCGGCATGCCGGAGTGGAAGCAGACCGTCAACGTGGTCTCGGGCGAGACCATCAAGGTCTCGGCCAGCATCAAGGGCCAGATGCCGCAGGCGGGCTCGATCAAGGTGCTGTCGAACGCCGACGGCGCCGAGGTCTATCTCGACGGCGAGCTCAAGGGCAACACCCCGGTCACCATCCCCAACGTCCCGCCCGGCACCCACATCCTCGAGGTCAAGGCCAAGGACTTCGAGCCCGGTGAGCAGGAGCTGACCGTGGTCGCCGGCCAGGAGCTGGTCAAGAAGGTCGTCCTGGTCGCCAAGGTCAAGCCGACCACCGGCGGCGTCAGCGTGGTCTCGGCCGAGCCGGGCGCCGACGTCATCGTCGACGGCTCGTCGATCGGCACCTCGCCCGCCAGCACCGACAAGCTGGCCCCCGGTCCGCACAAGGTGGTGGTCAAGAAGGCCGGCTTCAAGGACTGGAAGAAGGACATCACCGTCGTCGCCGGCGAGACCGTGCAGCTGACCGCCGAGCTGTCGGCCGCGGCGCACATCAAGTTCGCGTCGACCCCGTCGGGCGCCGGCATCCTCATCGACGACAAGCGCATCGGCGAGACCCCGTTCGAGACCGACCTCGAGCCGGGCACCTACCGCGTCACCTACACCATGGACAGCTTCATGCCCAAGACCAGCGAGCTGCAGGTCCTGGGTGGCAAGGACCAGATGGTCGACATGCAGCTCGAGGTCATGATGACCGGGCCCTCGGACGACGAGCTCCTGATGGAGGAGCGTCGCCTGACCTCGTTCGGCGCTCGCGTCATCAAGCCGGGCAAGTTCACCGCCGACGTCTCGGCGGGCTACCCCTACATGGTCGAGGGTCGCCTCTCGGTCGGCGCCGTCGACAACAAGGCCTTCGGCCTCGACGCCTCGGTGGTCGCGCGCGCGATGTACTTCAACGTGTACGAGCTGGCGCTCGGCGCGCGCCTCCGGCTGCTCGACAAGATGCCGTTCGCGTTCGCCGCCTTCGGTGAGTTCGGCGGCGGCGACGGCCGCAACGGCCGCAACACCTTCTACTTGAACGCTGGTGGCGTCGGCTCGCTGACCTTCCAGGACAAGGTCACGGTGTCGGCCCGCGCCTACGCCAACATCTACTCCGACCGGCTGTGCCCCGAGACCGAGGTGGTGGACGACGACGAGGCCCGTGGCTGCCACCTGGTCGGCGACACCCCCGAGAAGCTGGCCGAGCTCGAGGACCTCAAGGACGCCGTCGGCGACGACAAGTTCCGCACCCGTGACGGTGGCGTGCGCTTCATGGTGTCGATGATCCTGGAGGTCGCGTTCTCGCAGAAGCGGTCGTTCTTCCTGATCTTCGAGGGCCCGCCGTTCCAGTCGCAGCGCGCCGCCTTCAAGAAGTCCTTCAACAAGGGCATGTTCGAGGACGATCTCGAGACCTACGTGCGCGCGGGCATCACGCTGAAGTTCTAGCCCCCTCGAACCGAAGGTTCGAGGAGGCTATTCCGCTCCGGCTTCCGACAAACGAAGCGCCCGGCTGCCAAAGGCAGACCGGGCGCTGGTTCTTTCGGACGCCGCTGTCGGAGGCTCAGAGCGCCTTCTTGATCATCTCGTCGATCTTGCCCTTGGGCACCGCGCCGACGATCTGGCCGACCACCTTGCCGCCCTTGAACATCAGCAGGGTGGGGATGCTCTTGATCTCGTAGCGGGTCGGGACCAGCGGGTGGTCGTCGATGTTCAGCTTGCCGAACTTGACCTTGCCGTTGTAGTCGCCGGCCAGGCTCTCCACCGCGGGAGCGATGGCCCGGCAGGGGCCGCACCAGACCGCCCAGAAGTCGACCAGCGTGGGGACGTCCGCACGCAGGACCTCGGCGTCGAAGTTGCCGTCGGTGAACTCGCTGACCTTGTCGCTCGCCATTTCGTGTGCCTCCAGGTTCCAGTGCCCTGACGCCTGCTGCCTGACAGCGTGGCCTGGTTCAAACCGGTACCATGCCAGCGCGCCGCCCTACAAGGTGGTATGATGCCGGCGCAGAGGAAAGGAAACCGGGCGCGCGTGCGCCCGTACCCCAGACATGGCGCGGCTTTTCATCTCCCAGGCGAGACTCGACAACTGGACCTTCGAGGAGCGGGTGGCGGTCAAGGGTGACACCATGACCCTGTCCAAGGACGGGCGCTCCTTCAAGCTGTCCCCTGCGGTGCGCTTCGTGAAGCTGGCGGGCGCCGACATCGATCCGCACAAGCTCATCGGCCGCGTCAAGACCGAGGACCAGCTGGCCCAGATGGGGGCCGAGCACTACCTCGAGTCGTGCCTGGTCGGCGAGATCGCCTACGACGTGCAGACCGGCTGGGTCGGTCTGCCCCTGCCCACCGGATAGCGCCTCGATGGGGATCACTGCGTCCGCGTTCGTCGTCGCGCTGGCGCTGTATGGCATCGCCTGCGGGCTGTACCTGGGCCGCCTGGCCTTCGGCCTCAAGGATGGCGCCGAGCGCGCCGCGCGCATCGTCTTCGCGCTGGCCTTCGCCGCGCACAGCTTCGAGATCGCCTGGCAGGGCGCCCACGGCCAGCACCCCGGGTCCAGCGTGCGCGAGGCGACCTCGTTCGCGGCCTGGCTGCTGGCGGGCGCCCACCTCCTGATGACGCTGCGCTGGGCGCGCGCGCGGCTGGCGGGCGCCTTCGTGGCCCCGGTCGTGATCGTGCTCGAGATGGGCGCGCGGCTGACGCCCGACGCCGGCTGGCAGACCGGGGCCTCGACGCTGGGCCGGGTCCACATCGCGCTGGCCATGGCCGGCGTCGCGGTCTTCATGGCCGCCACCGCGGCGGCCGTGGTGTACCTGATGAAGGCGCGCACCCTCAAGTCGAAGAAGCGGCTGGCCGGCACGCTGGCGCGCCACGGCCTGCCGCTCGACACCATCGACGCCTTCCAGCATCGGCTCATCCTGATCGGCTTCCCCATCTTCACCATGGCGCTGATCACCGGCGCGGCCTGGGTCGCCAAGCTGCCCGGCGGCCACGCCGCGGCGGCGCTGCGCCCCGAGTATCCGCTGGCGCTGGTGACCTGGCTCTCGTTCGCGCTGCTGCTGGGCGGCCGCGCCGCGGTGGGCTGGCACGGCCGGCGTACCGCCTGGCTGACCCTGGTCGGCTTCGGCTCGGCGCTGCTGGTGCTGTCGATCTACGCGCTGCGCCGCGTGAGCGGGGCCTGACGGCGTGGGCGACCTGGTGGTGATCGGCCTGTCGCACCGCACCGCGCCGGTCGAGCTGCGCGAGCAGATCGCGATCCCCGAGGAGGCGCTGGAGGCCACCGTGCGCGAGCTCGGCGCGCTCGAGGGCGTCGCCGAGGCGCTGCTGGTGTCGACCTGCAACCGGGTCGAGGCCTACGTGGTCGCGCGTGGTGACGGCGCGACCTGCGCCGCCACCGTCGAGGGCTTCTTCCGCGCCCGCGCCGCCACCGCCGGGCCGCACCTCTATCGCAAGCTGGGCCACGACGCCACCCGCCACCTGTTCCGGGTCGCCTCCAGCCTCGACTCCATGGTGGTCGGCGAGCCGCAGATCCTGGGTCAGGTCAAGGACGCGCGCGAGCTGGGCCAGCGCGTGGGCACCGTGGGCGCGCTGCTCGACAAGCTCCTGTCGCGCGCCTTCGGGGTCGCCAAGCGGGTGCGCACCGAGACCGCCATCGCGCGCAACTCGGCCTCGGTGGCCTCGGTCGCGGCCGATCTCGCGGGCCAGGTCTTCGGCGAGCTCAAGGGCCGCCTGGTGCTGGTGGTCGGCGCCGGCAAGATGTCCGCCCTGGCCGCGCGCCACCTGGGCAGCGCGGGCGCCGAGGACGTGCTGGTGGTCAACCGCTCGCCCGCGCGCGCCGAGAAGCTGGCCGCCGAGATCGGCGGCGCCGCGCGCCCGTGGAGCGACCTCGAGCAGCTGCTGGGCACGGTCGACATCGTGATCTCGTCGACCGGGGCCCCGCAGGCGGTGATCACGCGCGACATGGTGCGCCGGGTCATGAAGGCGCGCCGCTCGCGCTCGCTGTTCCTGATCGACATCGCGGTGCCGCGCGACGTCGAGCCCGAGGTCGGCAAGCTCGACGACGTCTACCTGTTCGACGTCGACGATCTCGAGAAGGTGGTGGCGCAGAACCTGGGCGCGCGCCAGGGCGACGTCAGCCGCGCCGAGGCCATCGTCGACGAGGAGCTGCGCCGCTTCGGCGAGTGGCAGCGCTCGCTGGGGGTGGTGCCGACCATCACCGCGCTGCGCGAGCGCTTCCTCGGGGTGGCGCGCGCCGAGGTCGAGCGCGTGCTGCCCGGCCTCGGCGGCCTCAGCGACAAGGACGCCAAGACCCTGCGCCAGCTGGCCGACGCCATCGCCAACAAGCTCCTGCACCAGCCGCTGACGCAGCTCAAGAAGGAGGCCGGCGCCGCGAGCCCCGACGCCGACGCCGCGGTGGAGCTGGTGCGGAAGCTGTTCGCGCTGTCCGATGACGCCGCGGCGCAGCCCGCCGCGGAGACCCCGGGTCAGGCGCCCGACGCGCCGCCCGATGACAAGGCGACCCGCAGCAAGCAGGGCGCCGGAGGCGGCAAGTGAAGCTCACCATCGGGACACGGGGCAGCGCGCTGGCGCTGTGGCAGGCCAACCACGTGGCGGACCTCCTGCGCGCGCGCGAGCCGGGGCTGACCGTCGAGCTCACCATCATCAAGACCAAGGGCGACAAGATCCAGGACGTCGCGCTGGCCAAGGTCGGTGGCAAGGGGCTGTTCGTCAAGGAGATCGAGGACGCCCTGCTGGGCCGCGAGGTCGACCTGGCGGTGCACTCGATGAAGGACGTGCCCGCCGAGCTGCCCGCGGGCCTCGTCATCGCGGCGACCTCGCTGCGCGCCGACGCCCGCGACGCGCTGTGTGTGCGCGCCGGCGTCGCGCCGTCGCTGGCCGGACTGCCCGAGGGCGCCCACGTCGGCACCTCGTCGCTGCGCCGGCTGTGTCAGCTGCGCGCGGCGCGGCCCGATCTGCGCATCTCGCCGCTGCGTGGCAACGTCGACACCCGGCTGCGCAAGCTGGAGGAGGGCAGCTACGACGCCATCGTGCTGGCCGCCGCGGGGCTGGATCGGCTCGGGCTGGCCGGGCGCATCGCGGTGCGCCTGCCGCACGACGTGATGTTGCCGGCCATCGCGCAGGGCGCGCTGGGGCTGGAGACGCGCGCCGACGACGCCGCCACCATCGCGCGCATCCGGGCCGCGCTGCACCACGACGACACCGCCGCCGCCGTGCTGGCCGAGCGCACCCTGCTCGGGCGCCTCGACGGTGGCTGCCAGACGCCCATCGCCGCGCACGCCACGGTGAGCGCCGGGCAGCTGGCGCTGAGCGCGCTCATCGGCGCGCCCGATGGCAGCGCCATGGTGCGCGGGCAGGGCAGTGGTCCGGCCTCCGACGCCGCCGCCATCGGCGCCCGCGTGGCCGACGAGCTGCTGGCGCGCGGCGGCCAGAAGCTGCTCGCCGCCGCCCGCGCCGCCAGCCTGGCCGGTCAGGCTGCTGGTCCGGCTGGCCCGGCCGGCCCGACGTGACCGAGCTGTGGTTCCGCGTCCCGGTCGACCAGATCGGCTATGTGGTCGCGGTGGTCGAGGCCTACGAGGGGCTGGCCAACATCCTGGCGCCTGCCAACAGCGGTGAGATCTGCTGGCAGGTCCCCGACGCCCAGCTGCCCGACGCACGGGCGCTGGCGGCGGCTCTGGCCCGTGAAATCCTGCTGATCGAGATCGCTCCGCCGTCGCCGCGCGCCTGATCTGCCTGTGGAAAAGTTGCAGGATCACGGATCTGCGGCCTACCATTTCGGATATGTGGGCAAGCAGGTTTGGTGCGACCGGAGTGGGACTCACTCTGGCACTGGCGACGGGCCTGGGCGGTTGCGCCGGGTCCGGGGCCGAGGTGCGCACCCTGCGGACCGAGCTGGCGTCGCTGCGCGCCGAGCACGAGCGCGCGCTGTCGCAGGTGGATCAGCTGGAAAACCAGCTCTCCATGATGGAGTCGCGCCTGCGTCCCGCGCGCGCCAGCGCCGCCGCCGCCGCCGCGCGCCCGCTCCAGCCCGGCGTGACCGCGCGGCCCAAGCTCAAGGTGGTCAAGCTGCGCGCGCCGTCGCAGGACGGTGACGGCTGGACCGACGCCGACGAGTGGGACGCCGAGCAGAGCCGCGGCAAGAAGAGCGCGCGCGCGTCGATCAAGATCTACGAAACCCCGACCACGCCGTCCGACGCCATCGGGGGCGCCCCGACCATCCCGGTGCCCGCCAGCGGCACGGTGATGACCGGCGCCCCGCCGCGCTGGGAGGGCTCGGGCTACCCCGACCCGGCCACCGTCAACGAGCGCCTGCCGGTGCCCCCGGGCAAGGCGCCGCCCATCCCGGCGCGCCCGGCCGCCATCGTGACTGCCGCCCCCGACGAGACCCGGAGCGCCCCCCCCGCTGACGGCGACGCCGCCCGCGCGACCGCGCTGTTCAACAAGGCCTACCTGAGCTTCACGCGCCTGGCCTATGCCGACGCCGAGAGCGGCTTCCGCACCTTCGTGTCGCGCTACCCCACGCACGAGAACGCCGACGCCGCAGTGTACTGGCTGGGCGAGTCGCTGTACGCCCGCGGCGCCTTCGAGGACGCCATCCGCAACTTCCGCGATCTCGGCGCGCGCTTCCCGAGGAGCACCAAGGCACCCTACGCGCTGCTCAAGACCGGCTACTGCTACGCCGCGTTGAAGGATGTCACCCGCGCCCGCGAAGTGCTGGCCGAGGTCATCCGGCGCCATCCCCGCACCGACGCCGCCAAGCTGGCGGCGGTGCGCCTGACCGAGCTACTGAAAGGCTGACGGACATGCGAGCGCAAACGCTGTGGACGACGGTGCTCGGAGGCGGCCTCTTGCTGTGCTCGGGGCTGGCCCGCGCGCAGGATGACGACACGCCGGCCAGCACCGGGGGCATGTACCCGACCGAGGCGCCGCCGTTGACCGTGGGCACCGGCGGGCCAGGGGGCCTCGGCGGCGCGCTCAACAAGGCGCGCGCCGTCAAGGCGACGCGGTCGACCGATCGCGCCGGGGCCATGGGCACCGGCGAGGATCCCACCGGGGCCGGGGGGGCCGGCGCCAGCGGCACCGGCGGTGGCGTCGACTTCGTCTACATGGGCGGCGGCCCCAGCGACGACTACTCCAGCGCCGGCGGCTATGGTGGCGGCGGCTATGGCAGCTGGGGCCAGGAGTACGGCGGCCCCGGCTATCGCAACGGCATCGTCCCGCTGGAGCACATCGTGCGCCCCGGCGATACCCTGTGGGACATCTGCGGCTTCTACTTCGGGGATCCCTGGCGCTGGCCCAGCGTGTGGTCGCTCAACGCCCAGATCACCAACCCGCACTGGATCTACCCCGGTGACAAGGTCCGCCTGCGCAAGGAGGGCGAGCTGCCGGCCGCGGCGTCGCGCGACGGCCAGCTCATCTCGGGTACGGGCAGCAAGGCGCCCTACGACCCGCGCGTGCGCGTGCGCCAGAGCGGCTTCGTCGATGCCAAGGCGCTGGCCGACTCCGGCACCATCGTGGGCTCGACCGAGGAGAAGGAGATGCTGGGCGACTATGACGGCGTCTACATCCAGTTCCCCAAGAACGCCAAGAACCCGCCGGTCGCGGGGCGACGCTACACCGTGTACCGGGTCGAGAAGAGCCTGGCGAGCAAGAAGGGCAAGAACGTCGGCGTCCTGATCAAGAACCTGGGCACCATCGAGGTCCTCAAGGTGCCCAAGGGCGCCCTGCCGGTGGCTCGCGTGCTGGAGACCTTCGACGTCATCGAGCGGGGTGACCGCCTCAACGTGCTGCGCGACGACCAGCGCAACGTCAGCCCCACCGACGCCACCGTGGACCTCGAGGGCTCCATCATCGAGGAGCTGCGCGTGGTCAACAACGAGCTCATCGGCGAGGACAACCTGGTCATCCTCGACCTGGGCAAGAAGCAGGGCCTCAAGGTCGGCAACATGGTCATGGTGGTGCGCCGGGGCGACGCCCTCGACGACGTCGGGACCCCCGACGGCGTGCCCGACGATGACAAGGCGTACCCCTACGAGGTCATCGCCGACCTGATGGTGATGGACGTGTCCGACAACAGCTCGATCGCGGTGGTGGTCAACGCGGTGGTCGAGATCGGCAAGGGCGAGAAGGTCCTGGTGCGGAGGCCCGCCAGGTAGCAGCTCGCTGAACGGATGGGAGGCCGCTGGGCCACCTATATATAAGGAGAGGCGCGCGGCCTGCCCCTGTGATTCAAGGGGGTTAGGCCGTTCGTGCTTGACGTGTCAGGGTCGTGTGGCTATCTGTCTCTGCTCGCCGGGCTGGGCTGCTGGCCTGGAAGGCACGCTGAGATGGAAGGAGTCCTCGACTTGCTCGCACTGGTTTCGGAGTCCCGCCTGTTCGTGAACGGTCTTCTCCCGCAGGGTGCCGCGGTGGGGATCGTGGGCGCCCGGGGCGCCACCCGGTCGGGACTGGGCAAGGCGACGGCGCTGGCCCAGGGGCTGGCTGCCAAGGGCGTGGCGGTGGTGTCGGGCGGGGCGCGCGGGGTCGACGCCGCGGCCCATCGCGGGGCGCTGGCGGCGGCCGGGGCCACCGTGGTCGTGCTGGGCCATGGCCTCGACGTGATCTACCCGCCGGAGCATGGCGCCCTGTTCGCCGAGGTGGTGGCCCGGGGCGGCGCGCTGGTGACGCCGTTCGCGGCGGGGACGCCCCCAGCGGGCTGGCGCTTCAGGGCGCGCAACCAGATCATCGCGGCGCTGGGCCAGGCCCTGGTGGTGGTCGAGGCCGGCACGGTGTCGGGATCGCTGTCGACGGCGCGGGCGGCGCGGGCGCTGGGGCGTCCCGTGCTGGCGATGCCGGGCAGCCCGGGTACCGACCGCCTGCTGGAGACCGGGGCCGCCTCCCTGTGTGACGACGTCGCCGACGTCCTGGCCGCGCTGGCGGGCCAGACCCGCAAGCTCGAGCAGGAGGCCCCGCGCTGGGGCAGTGACGAGGCCGCGCTGCTGGCCGTGCTGGCGCCCGAGCGGGCGCTGGCCGCGGACGAGGTGGCGGCGCGGGCCGGCCTCGACCTGGACGGCGTGCTGGCAGGGCTGTGTGAGCTGGAACTCTCCGGGCTCGCGCTCCGTGATGCGTCCGGGCGCTGGCTGCGTTCGCGAATCGAGGTGACCTAGATGGCGCGTGCCAAGGCAACCGTGAGCAAGGCGAAGCCGAAGGCCAAGGCGGCCCCGGCGCGCAAGCCGCCCAAGGCCAAGGCCACCACCGCCAAGGCGGCCCCCGCCGGCAAGGCCAAGAAGACGGCCGCCGCGCCCGCCAGGCCCGACCTGCCCATGGTGCCCATCCGCAAGGGGCGCGCGCGCTCGCTGGTCATCGTGGAGTCGCCGGCCAAGGCCAAGACCATCAAGAAGTACCTGGGCAGCGCCTACCTGGTGAAGGCTTCGGTCGGCCACATCAAGGATCTGCCCAAGTCCAAGTTCGGCGTCGACATCGCCAACGGCTTCGAGCCCCAGTATGTCGTGCAGCGCACCAAGGAGAAGGCGCTGGCCGAGATCAAGGACGCCGCGCGCAAGGTCGAGGACGTCTTCCTGGCGCCCGACCCCGACCGCGAGGGCGAGGCCATCGCCTGGCACCTGGCGGAGGAGCTCAAGGACGAGGTCTCGGGCAAGATCCACCGCGTCCTCTTCAACGAGATCACCAAGAAGGCCATCACCGAGGCCATCCAGCACCCGGTGGTGCTGAACATCCAGAAGTTCGAGGCCCAGCAGGCGCGTCGCATCCTCGACCGCATCGTGGGCTACCAGATCTCGCCCATCCTGTGGAACAAGGTGAAGCGCGGGCTGTCGGCGGGCCGCGTGCAGTCGGTCGCGGTGCGCCTGGTGTGCGAGCGTGAGGCCGAGGTCAAGGCCTTCATCCCCGAGGAGTACTGGTCGATCGAGGCCATGCTCGAGGGGCCGGTGCCGCCGCCGTTCGCGGCCAAGGTGATCAAGGTCGCCGGCGACAAGCTGGACATCAGCGAGGGCGGCGCGGCGCGGGCGCTGGCCGACGACCTGCGCCAGTCCACCCTGGTGGTCGAGCGCGTCGAGAAGAAGGAGCGCCGCAAGTTCCCGCAGCCGCCCTTCATCACGTCGAAGCTGCAGCAGGACGCCGCGCGCAAGCTGCGCTTCACCGCCAAGAAGACCATGGCGCTGGCGCAGCGCCTGTACGAAGGGCTGGAGCTCGGTGAGGAGGGGCCGGTCGGCCTCATCACCTACATGCGTACCGACTCGGTGCGCCTGAGCGACGACGCCGTGACCGGCGTGCGGGCTCACATCGGCGAGCGCTATGGCGCGGACTTCCTGCCCGAGGCGCCGGTGGTCTACAAGGTGTCCAAGCAGGCCCAGGGCGCCCACGAGGCCATCCGCCCGACCACGCTGACCTACGATCCCGAGACCGTGCGGCGCCTGCTGCAAGGCAGCAAGCTGGCCCAGGAAGATCCCCGCGATCTGGCCGATCACCTGGCGCTGTACACGCTGATCTGGAACCGCTTCGTGGCCTGCCAGATGAAGCCGGCGGTGTTCGACGCCACCACCGTGGACATCGCGGCCACCGCGCCGTCGGGGCGCACCGCCACGCTGCGCGCCAGCGGTCAGGTCATCAAGTTCGCCGGCTTCACCCAGGTCTACGTCGAGAGCGCCGAGGAGGACCCGGCGCGCGGCAAGCCCGCCACCGACGCCAGCGGCGCCAGCGCCGAGGCGGAGCCCGACACCGACGACCGCCTGCTGCCGCCGCTGGAGCAGGGTGACGTCATCAAGCTCGTCGAGCTGACGCCGGAGCAGCACTTCACCCAGCCGCCGCCGCGCTTCACCGAGGCCTCGCTGGTCAAGGAGCTGGAGGAGAAGGGGATCGGCCGGCCGTCGACCTTCGCGTCGATCCTGTCGACCATCCAGGATCGCGGCTACGTCGAGAAGCGCGAGAACCGCTTCTTCCCCAGCGAGCTCGGCGTGCTGGTCAACGGCCTGCTGGTGACCTCGTTCCCGGAGATCGTGGACGTCGACTTCACCGCCAACATGGAGCTCGGGCTGGATCGGGTCGAGGAGGGCTCGGTCGACTGGCACAAGCTGCTGGCGGAGTTCTACGGGCCGTTCAAGAAGGATCTCGACAAGGCCGCGCTGGAGATGCGCGACGTCAAGCGTGAGGAGATCCCGACCGACTTCACCTGCGCCAAGTGCGGCTCGCCGATGATCATCAAGTTCGGCAAGAACGGGTCGTTCCTGGCCTGCAAGGGCTACCCCGAGTGCAAGAACACCATGGAGTTCTTGCGCAAGGCGGACGGCACCATCGAGCCGGTGCCGGCCAAGACCACGACCGAGAAGTGCGACCTGTGCGGCGCCGAGATGCTGTTCAAGCGCGGCCGTTTCGGGGAGTTTCTGGCCTGCTCGCGCTACCCCGACTGCACCGGGACCAAGCCGGTGTCGCTGGGCGTGACCTGCATCCGGCCCGGCTGCGGCGGCTTCCTCACCGAGCGGCGCTCGCGCCGCAACAAGCCGTTCTTCGGCTGCTCCAACTGGTCCAAGACCAAGTGTGACTGGGTGCTGTGGGATCGCCCCATCCCGGAGCCGTGCCCGCGCTGCGCCACCCCCTTCGTGGTCATCAAGGAGTCCAGCCGCGGCAAGAGCAAGAAGTGCGTCACCGAGGGCTGCGGCTGGGCCGAGGGTGACGACAACGAGCCCGAGCTGTCGCTGGCCGCGCCGATCACCCTCACCCCAACCAAGCCCGAGACCAAACAGGTCCCGTTCTAGTGATGGAGGCCACCGTCGTCGGCGGCGGCCTGGCCGGCTGCGAGGCCGCCTGGCAGCTCGCGCGCCGCGGCGTACGCGTGCGCCTGATCGAGCAGAAGCCGGCGGCCATCTCGCCGGCGCACCAGACCCCGATGCTGGCCGAACTGGTGTGCTCGAACTCGCTGCGCTCGAACGCGCTGGAGACCGGACCCGGGCTACTCAAGGCGGAGCTGCGCCGCCTGGGATCCCTGATCATCGCGTGCGCCGATCTGTACCGGGTCCCGGCGGGGGATGCCCTGGCGGTGGAGCGCTTCGGCTTCGGGCGCGAGATCACGGCGCGTCTGGCCATGCACCCGCTGATCACCATCGAGCGGCGTCCGGTCCACGACATGCCGCCCGGCCACGTCATCCTGGCCACCGGGCCGCTGACCGGGACCGAGCTGGCGCGGCGCATCCGGGCCGCGTGCGGGTCGGCGGGCCTTTACTTCTATGACGCCATCGCGCCCATCGTGGACGCCGACTCGATCGACATGGACAAGGCCTTCAGGGCCTCGCGCTGGGGCAAGGGCGGCGGCGACGACTACGTCAACTGCCCGATGAATCGCGAGGAGTACGCGGCGTTCGTGGCCGCGGTGCGCGCCGGGCGCAAGGTCCTGCCGCACAGCTTCGAGGAGCCGCGCTACTTCGAGGGCTGCCTGCCCATCGAGGTCATGGCCGAGCGCGGGGACGACACCCTGGCGTTCGGCCCCATGAAGCCGATCGGCCTCGACGACCCGCGCACCGGGCGCTGGCCCCACGCGGTGGTGCAGCTGCGTCCCGAGAACCGCTATCGCACCAGCTACAACCTGGTCGGCTTCCAGACCCGCCTGGCCATCCCCGAGCAGAAGCGGATCTTCCAGATGATCCCGGGGCTCGAGAAGGCCGAGTTCCTGCGCTTCGGCGCCATCCACAGGAACTCCTACGTGGACGGCCCGCGCGTGCTGGGGCCCGAGCTGGAGCTGCGCACGCTGCCCACGGTGCAGCTGGCCGGGCAGATCACCGGGGTCGAGGGCTACATCGAGTCGTGCGCCATGGGCCTCGTCAGCGCGCGCTTCCTGGCGGCGCGCCTCGGCGGCACCACCTGCCCGCCGCCGCCGGTGGAGACCGCCATCGGCGGGCTGTGGTCCCACGTGACCCGCGCGCGCGAGGATGGCGAGCGCTACGAGCCGCAGAACATCAACTTCGGCCTGCTGCCCCCCATCGAGGGGCTGGCCGCCAGGCGCGCCGGCAAGTCGGGCCGCCGCAAGCTGCACGCCGAGCGCGCCCAGGCCGCCCTGACCCCCTGGCTGGACCAGCCCGCCGACGACACGCTGCTCGCCAGCACCGGCCTGGCAATTCGCGCCAGCGCCTGACCTCAGGGCCCGCGCCAGCTTGCGCCCGGCGCCGGGCGTGATTATCAGTGCTGTCACGATGGCCGGAAAGACGCGCGCCGCACCGGTTTGGGCTAGGCTTCCCGCATGGCCGACGCCCACCATCCCGTGAGCTGGAGCGAGGCCGTCTCGACGTTCGCGACATACCTGGAGATCGAGCGCCACGCCTCGCCGCACACGCTGGCGGCCTATCGTCGCGACCTCGAGGACTTCGCCGGCTTCGTGCGCGCGCGGCGCGGCCGCGACCCGGTGCCGGCGGCCATCGACGTCATCGACGTGCGCGGCTTCCTGGCGGCGCGCTTCGATGAGCTCGAGCGCACCTCGCTGGCGCGCAAGCTGTCGTGCCTGCGCAGCTTCTTCCGCCTGTGCGTCCGCCGCGGCATCACCACCGGCAACCCGGCCCGCCTGGTCGCGGCGCCCAAGCGCCGCAAGCCGTTGCCGCGCTTCATGCCGGTGGACGACGTTTTCCGCACCATCGAGACGCCCGCCGCCGACAGCCCGGCCGGCCTGCGTGACCGCGCGCTGCTCGAGGTCATGTATGGCGCCGGGCTGCGCGTGTCGGAGACGGTGGCGCTCGACCTCGGCGACGTCGACCGCGACGGGCAGGGTGGGGCGCTCCTCCACGTGCGTCGCGGCAAGGGCGGCAAGCAGCGCATCGTGCCGCTCGGCCACGCCGGCACCAGCGCGATCGACGCCTATCTCCTGCGGCGCGGCGAGCTGCTGGCCGGCGCGCCCGACGCCACCACGGCGTCGGCCAGCGTGGCCGCGCTGTTCCTGGGCGCGCGCGGCAGCCGGCTGACCACGCGCTGGGTCCAGGTGTTGACCCGGCGCCACACCATCGCCGCCGGCGCGGCGCCAGCGACGCCGCACGCGCTGCGCCACTCCTTCGCGACCCACCTGCTCGACGCCGGGGCCGATCTGCGTGCCATCCAGGAGCTGCTCGGCCACGCTTCGCTGTCGACCACGCAGCGCTACACCCATGTCAGCCTCGATCACCTGATGTCGGTCTATGACCGCGCGCACCCGAAAGCCAGAGGGAAGCCCAAGCCATGAGTCGCACCTCCAGCAACGCCGCTGACGAAGAACGTCGCATCCGCTCCACCACCGTGCTGGCCGTCCGCAAAGGGAGCCAGGTGGTGCTCGGCGGCGACGGCCAGGTCTCGATGGGCGCGACGGTCATGAAGGGCACCGCGCGCAAGGTGCGCCGCATGCACGACAACAAGGTCATCGCCGGCTTCGCGGGCAGCGCCGCCGACGGCATCGCCCTGTTCGAGAAGCTGGAGAGCAAGATCCAGTCCTCGGGCGGCAACCTGGCGCGCGCCTGTGTCGAGCTGGCCAAGGACTGGCGCACCGACCGCATCCTGCGCCGCCTGGAGGCGCTGCTGCTGGTGGCCGACGACAAGCGCACCTTCCTGCTGTCGGGCACCGGCGACGTCATCGAGCCCGACGAGGGGCTGTGCGCCATCGGCTCGGGCGGACCCTATGCGCTGGCCGCGGCGCGCGCGCTGGCCGCGCACACCCAGATGTCGGCGCGCGAGATCTGCGAGGCCGCCCTCAAGATCGCCGGCGACATCTGCATCTACACCAACCAGAACCTGACCTTCGAGGAGCTCGGCTCGTGACCATCAAGCAGGATGCCCTGGCGCGGCAGCTGACGCCGAAAGCCATCGTCGAGGAGCTCGACCGCTACATCGTCGGCCAGAAGGCGGCCAAGCGCGCGGTGGCCATCGCGCTGCGCAACCGCTGGCGCCGCCAGCAGGTGCCCGAGAACCTGCGCGACGAGATCGCGCCCAAGAACATCATCATGATCGGCCCCACCGGCGTCGGGAAGACCGAGATCGCGCGCCGCCTGGCCAAGCTGGCGCGCGCGCCCTTCCTCAAGGTCGAGGCCTCCAAGTTCACCGAGGTCGGCTATGTCGGCCGCGACGTCGAGTCGATGGTGCGCGATCTGGCCGAGATCTCCGTCAAGCTGGTCAAGGACGAGGAGAAGGAGCGCGTCGCGCACCGCGCCAAGGAGGCCGCCGAGGAGCGCATCCTGGATCTGCTGCTGCCGCCAGCGCCGCGCCAGCACGGCTTCAGCGCGCGGCCCGGCGACGCCGATCCCGCCTCGGGCGGCGTGCTCGACACGCCGGATCCCCAGGCGGCCACCCGCGAGAAGCTGCGCGGCCTGCTGCGCGGCGGCAAGCTCGACGACCGCACCGTCGAGGTCGACGTCAGCGAGGGGCAGAACCCGATGGTCGAGATCTTCTCGGCCGCCGGCGTCGAGCAGATGGGGCTCGGCGGCATGAAGGATCTGTTCGGCCACATGAAGCGCACCAAGCGGCGCAAGGTCCGCGTCCCCGAGGCCCTGGATCTGCTCGCCAAGGACGAGGCCGAGAAGCTCATCGATCAAGATGCCGTGACCCGCGAGGCCATCTCGCGCGCCGAGAACGCCGGCATCATCTTCATCGACGAGATCGACAAGGTCGCCGGCTCCGGTGCCGGCGGCGGCCACGGTCCCGACGTCTCGCGCGAGGGTGTGCAGCGGGATCTGCTGCCCATCGTGGAGGGCTCGACGGTCACCACCAAGTACGGCCCGGTCAAGACCGACCACGTGCTGTTCATCGCCGCCGGCGCGTTCCACGTCGCCAAGCCGAGCGATCTCATCCCCGAGCTGCAGGGCCGCTTCCCCATCCGCGTCGAGCTGGAGTCGCTGTCAGGCGACGACTTCGTGCGCATCCTGACCCAGCCCGAGAACGCCCTGACCAAGCAGTACATGGCGCTGCTGGCCACCGAGGGCGTCAAGATCAGCTATGACGACGGCGCGGTCGCCGAGATCGCCCGCCTGGCCGCGGTGGTCAACGATCGCAGCCAGAACATCGGCGCCCGCCGCCTGCACACCGTGATGGAGCGCCTGCTCGACGAGCTCAGCTTCGAGGCCTCCGACATCGGCCCGCAGGAGATCCGCATCACCGCCGCCTACGTGCAGGAGAAGCTGGCCGGCGTGATCCAGAACGAGGATCTGTCGAAGTACATTCTCTGAAGTACAGTCCGGGGATGTCCCGCGTGCGCACCGCCGGCCTGCTGCTCGGGGGGCTGGTGTGCGCGCTGGCCGGGACCGGGGCGGGGTGCGGCGAGCGCGGGGCCGGGGCGGGGCGCGCGGCCCGCGACGCCGGCACCTTCACGCTGCCACCGCTGGGGCTCGACGACGCCAGCACCGGGCCCACCGCGGACGATCTCGAGACCGCCAGCGGGCGGGTGCGCCGCGCGCGCGCCGAGCTCGAGCGCGTGCTGGCGCTGGGGCGCCCGGCCGAGGGCAAGCTGGCGTGCGAGCTGGGGCTGGCTACCAGCGCGGACCTGGCCGGGCAGGGCGCCGCCGCCGCGCCGCGCGACAAGCTGGCCGAGCTGTGCGTGCAGCGGATCTACCCGGCCGCGCTGCGCGCCGATCTGGCCCGCATCAAGGCCGCCGCCAACAGCGGCGACGACGATGTGGCGTTCCACTGTGACAAGGACCGCGCCCTGCACGACGCCGTGGCCGCCGCCGGACGCGAGGCCGACCTGGTCGCCGCCTTCGCCGCCGCCTGCAAGCCACGCTGGTGACGCGCCGGGAGCGCGGCCGACCTTGCTATCCGCTTTCAGCGCCGCATGCAAGCGACGCGGGTGACACGCCTGTCCGCTGCGCGCGCGATGCTTGCGGGGGGCGCGCCGAACAGGCTAGCTTGACGCGGTGCAGAACCTGATCGACAAGGCACGCATCCTCATCGAGGCGCTGCCGTATCTGTCGCGCTTCCGCGACCGCACCATGGTCATCAAGTATGGCGGTCACGCCATGGAGGACCCCGCGCTGCGCGAGTCCTTCGCCGAGGACGTCATCCTCCTCGAGCTGTGCGGCGTGAATCCCGTGGTGGTCCACGGCGGCGGCCCGCAGATCGGCGACATGCTCAAGCGCCTGGGCGTGACGTCGCGCTTCGTCGGCGGCATGCGGGTGACCGACGACGCCACCATGGACGTGGTCGAGATGGTGCTGGGCGGCGCGGTCAACAAGGAGATCGTGCGCCTCATCAACCGCCACGGCGGGCGCGCGGTCGGGCTGACCGGCAAGGACGGCCAGCTGGTGCGCGCGCGCAAGATGGCGCCGGTGGGCGGCCAGGATCTCGGCCGCGTCGGCGAGGTGGTCTCGGTCAACCCCGAGGTGCTGCGCCGCCTGACCGCCAGCCCCGAGGGCAGCGGGCCGGCCTTCATCCCGGTCATCGCGCCCATCGGCGTCGACGAGCACGGCGAGACCCTGAACATCAACGCCGATCCCTTCGCCGGCGCCATCGCGGCCGCGCTGCGCGCCGAGAAGCTGGTGCTCCTGACCGACGTCGCCGGGGTCAAGGACGCCACCGGCAACCTGCTGGGCTCGCTGACCACGGCCGAGGCGCGCACCCTCATCAAGCAGGGCGTCATCGAGGGCGGCATGATCCCCAAGGTCGAGTGCGGCCTGGAGGCGCTGGCCCAGGGCGTCGGCAAGGTCCACATCATCGACGGCCGCCTGGAGCACGCGCTGCTGCTCGAGATCTTCACCGAGGGCGGCGTCGGCACCGAGCTGGTGACCAAGAAGCGCCCGGTGCCGCGCGGCCGCGCGCTGCCCAGCTCCGAGGTGCCGAAATGAGTGCCAGCGCCGACCCGAACCAGCACGCCAAGGGGACGACCGCGGACGGAGCCGTCACGCAAGCCCGACTGGTCGACTCCGCCCGCGCCCACCTGACCGGCAACTACCGCCAGGCGCCCATCGTGATGGAGCGCGGCGAGGGGCGCCAGCTCTACGACGTCACCGGCAGGCGCTACCTCGACATGACCGCCGGGATCGCCGTCAACCTGCTCGGCCACAGCCACCCCCGGCTGACCGCCGCCATCGCGGCGCAGGCCGGCAAGCTCATCCACTGCTCCAACCTCTACTTCATCGAGCCCCAGGTCCGCCTGGCCGAGCGGCTGGCCGCGCTGTCGGGCTTCCCGCGCATGTTCTTCGGCAACTCCGGCGCCGAGGCCAACGAGGCCGCGCTCAAGCTGGCGCGACGCTACCAGCAGCACGTCGCCGCCGCCCCCGGGCGCATCGAGATCGTGGCCTGCCACGGCTCGTTCCACGGCCGCACCATGGCCACGGTGTCGATCACCGGCCAGGAGAAGTACCGCCAGGGCTTCGGTCCCATGCTGGAGGCGGTGCGCTTCGTGCCCTACGGCGATCTCGACGCTGCCCGCGCCGCCATCTCGCAGGAGCGCACCTGCGCCTTCGTGCTCGAGCCGCTGCAGGGCGAGGGTGGCGTGCGCGTGCCGCCGCCCGGCTACCTGCGCGGCCTGCGCGAGCTGTGCGGCGAGACCGGGACCATCCTCATCTATGACGAGGTCCAGACCGGCGTCGGCCGCACCGGCGAGTGGTTCGCGTTCCAGCACGCCGAGGGGCCGGGCCAGGCGGTGCAGCCCGACATCATGACGCTGGCCAAGGGGCTGGCCGGCGGGGTGCCCATCGGCGCCATGCTGTGCTCCGACGAGGTCGCCAAGGGCTTCGAGCCGGGCACCCACGCGTCGACCTTCGGCGGCAACGCGCTGGCCTCGGCGGCCGCGCTCGCGGTGCTCGAGGTCATCGAGAGCGAGGGCTTGCTGGCCCACGTGCGCGCCATGGGCGACCACCTCGGCCGCGGCCTCGACGCGCTGTGCGCGGCCCACCCGGGCCAGGCCAAGGAGTCGCGCGGCAAGGGGCTCTTGCGCGGGCTGGCCCTGGCTGGCGACGCGGTGCCCACCGTCACCGCCTGTCGCGAGCAGGGCCTGCTGCTCTCGGTCGCCGGCGGCACCGTGGTGCGCTTCGCGCCCGCGCTGAACGTCACCGCGGCCGAGCTCGACGAGGCGCTGGCGCTGCTCGGCAAGGTGCTGGCGGCATGAAGCGCGATCTGCTGACGCTGGCCGATCTCAGCGCGCCCGAGATCGACGCCCTGATGGCGCGTTCCGCCCGCCTCAAGCGCGCCCGCCTCGAGGGTCACCGCCCCGCGGCCGGGCCGCTCGGCGGCAAGGTGCTGGGCATGATCTTCGAGAAGGCGTCGACCCGGACCCGGGTCTCGTTCGAGGTCGGCATGTACGAGCTCGGCGGGCACGCGGTCTACCTGGCGCCCGAGGGCTCCCAGATCGGGCGCGGCGAACCCATCGCAGACACGGCCAGAGTGCTGGGTGGATATTGTCATGCTGTCATCATCCGGACCTTCGCCCAGGCCCGCGCCGAGGAGCTGGCGCGCTGGTCGCCGATCCCGGTCATCAACGCGCTGACCGATCACTCGCATCCCTGCCAGGTCCTGGCCGATCTGTTCACGGTGTGGGAGCTGTTCGGTCAGGGGCCCGAGCGCATGCGCGGCCTGGGCTACGCCTGGATCGGCGACGGCAACAACATGGCGCACTCGTGGATCCGCGCCGCGGGCCGCCTCGGCCTCGATCTCGTGCTGGCGTGCCCCGAGGGCTACGACCCCGATCCCGCGGTCATGCTGGAGGGCGCCGCGATGGCGCGCGAGTCGGGCGCCAAGATCCGCATCGTGCGCGACCCGCGCGAGGCCACCCGTGGCCGCGACGTGCTGTCGACCGACGTCTGGGCCTCGATGGGGCAGGAGGACGAGAGCGAGCGCCGGCGCAAGGCCTTCGCCGGCTACTGCCTCGACAGCGGGCTGCTGGCCACCGCCTCGCCCCAGGCCATCGTGCTGCACTGTCTGCCCGCGCACCGCGGCGAAGAGATCACCCACGAGGTCCTGGAAGGGCCACAATCAGCGGTGTTCCGCCAGGCGGAGAACCGTCTGCACGTGCAGAAGGCCATCCTCGAGCTGCTCATCGCCGGCAGCCCGAGCCCAGGGAGCCACGGCCAGGGAGGCTGACATGTCGAGCGTGAAGACGGTCGAGACGCTGCTGACGGAGCTGGGGCTGCACGAGCGCGCCAGCCGGGTGGCCGAGAACGTGTGGACCCTGCAGAAGGGCAGCGCCACGGTGCAGATCGTGGCCGCGCCCGAGTTCGTGGTCGCCACCGCCAAGGTGCTGGAGCAGGCCCCGAAGAACGGCCGTGAGGCCTTCTTCCAGCAGCTCCTGTCGGCCAACGTGCAGCTCCTGGGCGCGTTCTTCACGCTGGAGACCAACGAGTCCATCCGCGTCAACCAGGTGCTCCCGGTGGGCTGGTTGCAGGCCAAGGAGCTCGCCTTCATCATCGGCAACGTGGCCATGAGGGCTGACGAGTGGGACGCCAAGCTGCACGCCATGCTGAAGGCCTCTGGCTGAGCAGATGTTGCCAGCGGACATCCCCGGTCTGGGCGGCGCCGACGAGGCGCCGACGCTGGAGCGAGCCGCCAACCTCGGCGGCTCCGGCGTCAGCCTGACCCCCGAGGACTACTTCGTGCTCTCGAGGGTCGACGGCAAGACCTCGCTGCGCCAGATCTGCCAGCTCATGGCGGGCATGATGGCCGAGGCCAAGGTGGTCGACATCCTGCGCAAGCTCAAGGGCGCGGGGGCCATCACCGTCGGGGCCGCCACTGCCAAGGGCACCCCGCCGCAGCCCCTGGTCGGCGCGCCGGCGCCGGCGCCCGTGCCAGGGCCATCCCCGGGGCCGGCCACTCCAGGGCTGCGCCAGTCGCCCCCGATGCCGCCGCGCAACCCGACCCCGCCCACCGCCGAGGCCGCCAAGGAGGCCGCCATCGCCGAGGCCATCGCCGAGGCGGGCAAGCCGCCGGCCAAACCGCCGGGGAAACCGGTGACCCGGCCAGTGGTCCAGATCGACGCCAGCCTGCTCGACGAGCCCAACGTCGACCTCGAGCCCGAGCAGAAGCGCCGCATCCTCGAGGTCCACGCCCTGCTCTCGGTGGCGACCCACTTCGAGCTGCTCGAGGTCGCCACCGACGCCGACAAGAAGGACATCAAGCGCAGCTACTTCAAGCTGTCCAAGGAGTTCCACCCCGACCGCTTTTACAAGCGCGCGCTGGGCTCCTACGTCGAGAAGCTGGCCGAGATCTTCAAGGGCCTGAACCACGCCTTCGAGGTCCTGAGCGACGACGGTCGCCGCGCCGCCTATGTCCTGGCGCTGAAGGCCCGCGCGCGCACCCGCCCTCCCCAGCAAGGGTAAGGGCAAGGGTAAGGGTAAGGGCAAGGGCGAGGGCAAGGGCAAGGGCAGCAGCAGGACGGCAAAAATCGAGCCGCGCCGCGAACTTGGAGTGTTGAGCCTGCTGTGGTAAAAAGAGGCGGGGCAGCCGTTCCGACCCCGCACCCCCCACACAGGGGACAGGCCGCATATGGACAAAGTGATTGGCATCGATCTCGGTACGACGAACTCCTGCGTCGCCGTGGTCGAGGATGGCACCCCGGTCGTGATCCCGAACCGGGGCGGCTACAAGACGACGCCCTCCATGGTGGCGATCGCCGAAAACGGCAAGCGGCTGGTCGGTCACATCGCCAAGCGCCAGGCCATCACCAACGCCGAGAACACGGTGTATGCGCACAAGCGCCTCATCGGCCGCAAGTGGAGCTCGCCGATCGTGAAGTCGGCCAGCGATCACCTGCCTTACCAGATCGTGGAGGGCCCACACGGCGACGTGCGCATCGTCCTGCGCGAGCAGGTGTTCTCGATCGCCGAGATCTCGGCCTTCGTGCTCCAGGAGATGAAGCTCATCGCCGAGGAGTACCTGGGCGAGGAGGTCCAGAAGGCGGTCGTCACGGTGCCGGCCTACTTCAACGACGGCCAGCGTCAGGCCACCAAGGACGCCGGGCGCATCGCCGGCCTGGACGTGATCCGCATCATCAACGAGCCCACCGCGGCGGCGCTGGCCTACGGCTTCGGCCGCAACATCGAGCGCAAGGTCGCCATCTATGACCTCGGCGGCGGCACCTTCGACATCTCGATCCTCGAGATCGGTAACGGCGTCTTCGAGGTCATCTCGACCGCGGGCGACACCTTCCTGGGCGGCGAGGACTTCGACAAGCGCATCATCGACTGGCTGGTGCAGTCGTTCCAGCGCGAGAACAACATCGATCTGCGCCGCGACAAGATGGCGCTGCAGCGGCTCAAGGACGTGGCCGAGAAGGCCAAGTGCGAGCTGTCGGCGGTGCGCGAGACCGAGATCCACCTGCCGTTCATCATCTCGACCGGCAAGAACGAGGCGCTGCACCTGCAGCAGCAGCTGGCGCGCGAGCAGCTGGAGTCGCTGACCGCCGACCTGGTCGAGCGCACCATCCAGATCTGCCAGAAGACGCTGGAGGAGGCCGGCGTCGAGAAGTCGGAGATCGAGGACGTCATCCTGGTCGGCGGCATGACCCGCATGCCCAAGGTGCAGGAGCGCGTGGCCGAGTTCTTCGGCATCGAGCCCTGCCGTGGCGTGCACCCCGACGAGGTCGTCGCGCTGGGCGCCGCCATCCAGGGCGCCGCGCTGCTCGACGAGAAGAACGACATGCTGCTGCTCGACGTGACGCCGCACTCGCTGGGCATCATGATCGTGGGCGGCTATTTTCACCGGCTGATCGAGCAGAACACCACGGTACCGACCTCCAAGGGTCACGTCTTCACCACCGTCAAGGACAACCAGACCTCGGTGAAGATCCTGGTCCTGCAGGGCGAGTCCGACCGCGCCGAGGAGAACGAGCTGCTCGGCGAGTTCATCCTGACCGGCCTGCGTCGCGCCCCCAAGGGCGAGGTCGAGATCGACGTCAACTTCGAGATCGGCGCCGACGGCATCCTGTCGGTCACCGCCAAGGACCTGGAGACCGGCCTGGCGCAGTCGATCACCGTGACCGCGACCTCGGGCCTGACCGAGGACGAGATCCGGCGCATGGTCGAGGAGAACCGCGACTACCTGGTCGAGGTGCGCAGCTCGCAGGAGTTCGAGCGCCACCGCCAGTCGACCGAGAAGCTGCTGACCGAGATCGAGGGGCTGTTCCCCAAGGTGTCGGACATCATCGCGGGCTCATCGTTCGGACAGGACGCGGTCACCAAGGCGCGCAGCGTGGTCGAGCGCGCCCGCGCGGCCATCGCGGCGCGCGACGTCAAGGCGCTCACCGAGTCGGGTGAGGCGCTGTCGCGGACGCTGAACATGTTCAAGGGCGTCGTGTCGAAGACGCGGCTGGGGTAACGGAGCGTGGCCGCCGGGCCGGATAGCGTGAAGTCCCGGGTGACCAAGCTGGTCGCGCGCGGCCTGGAGCGCTATGGCGCGGGGCAGCTGGAGGCGGCGCTGAGCGAGTGGGAGCACGCGCTGGCGCTGGAGCCCGAGCACGTGCAGGCCGGGCAATACGTGAAGTATGTGCGCGAGAACTTCAGCGGCCTGGAGGCGGCCTTCAAGGCCGCGCGCGAGGCCGCGGAGGCGGCGCAGCGGGCCGGCGTCCCGCTGGGTGACGCGCCGGTGCGCTCGCGCGGCGACGACTACGCCGAGATCGAGGTCTCGCGGGCCGGTGACTCGGGGGTGGTCGGCTTGCCGCGCCCGCCCGGGGTGGCCGAGGAGCCGGGCCTGGACACCGGCTGGGATCTCGAGCAGGTGGCGCCGCTGCCGCCGCCGCCCGAGGCAGCGGCGGGTCACGGTGGCCCGGGTCCAGGCCCTGAGACCGGGACCTTCGCCGGCCCGGCGCCCGCCACCGGGGGTGATCTGGAGGGCTTCCCGCTGGCCGAGCTGGGGTCGATCCCGACCGGCGCGCGCGCGCTGCCGCCGCTGGCGCGGCGCACCCCGGCGGCGCCGATGGCCGCGGCGACGCGCGCCCCGGCCGGGGCGGCGGGGGCGGCGGCGCAGCAGCGGGCCGCCGCGCTGACGGCGCAGCCCGCGCAGGCGCCCGCGCCGCCGGGGCGGCCGCATCGCTTCGGCACCGGCCCCGACTTCGCGGACAGCGCCACCGGCGAGAGCACGCTGTACCGCCTGCGCGACCATGACCTGGCGCTGCTGCCCGAGGAGGGCTCCGGGGTGGGCCCGCTGCCGGGGGCGCTGCCGATGGACGACGGTCCGCCCGAGCACACTGGCACCGGGGAGCGCACCAGCACCCGTCACTTCGCGGGCGGCGTGCCGGCGCGCTATCCGGGCAGCCTGGAGGCCAGCGAGCGCGACCAGCCCTCGGTCGAGATCGACCCCGGCCTGCTGCCCGGTCCGCCCGGCCTCGAGCTGGGCGCGCTCGGCCTCGGCGAGCTGCTCGAGGTCGCCGAGGGCCGCGCGGCGCTGCCCGACGACGACGGGGTCACCGGGGTGCGGCCGGGGCCGGTCGCCGCGGCCGACGAGCTGCGCGAGCGCGCCCAGGTCGAGGGCGTCATCAGCATCGCGCGCCAGGCCCTGCAGCAGGGCGACACCTCGTCCGCGCTCGACCACGCCGAGATCGCGCTGCGCGCCGCCGGCGATGGCGCGCTGGGCGCCGCCACGCTGCAGCGCCACAAGGAGCTCCTGAGCGCGATCTTCGAGGCCTTCATCGGGCCCACCAGCCAGGTGCCCGCGATCTGCGTGCCGGT
Organism: Deltaproteobacteria bacterium; assembly: GCA_020853705.1. GTDB lineage: Bacteria > Myxococcota_A > Polyangia > Haliangiales > JADYYK01 > JADYYK01. The sequence continues at coordinate 52,563 of JADYYK010000121.1, read as the reverse complement.
GCACCAGCTCGGCGCTGGCGATCTCGACCACCGCGCCGCCTTCCTGCTGTCGCGCATCGACGGCGCGCTGACCATCGAGGAGATCCTCGACATCGCCGGCATGCCGCGCTTCGACGCCCTGCGCCTGCTCGCCCAGCTGGTCCGCAAGGGCTACCTGGAAGTGCGATAGCGCGGCGTTTCAGCTCCGAGTCTATTTACACGCTGTAACGACGGCCCTGCTCGAGCGGTTCGATCACGCTGCCCGCCAGATCGAACTGGTCGGTGTAGTGGATGAGGCGCATGCGCGCGCGCAGCGCGGCCGGCAGCGCTGCCAGCTGCTCGTAGGGCGTGTGCACGCCGAGGTTGGTCTCGTGGATGATGAGGTCGGCGCTGGACAGCCACTCGATCAGCGACGGATCGAAGGCGGTGTCCGACGAGATCCCCAGGGTGCGCCCGCCGGCCCGGATGCGCAGCGCGCTGGTCGGGATGTGGTGCACCGTGCGCCGGCACTCGATCGAGAACGGCCCCAGCGTGATCGGCCCGGCCTCGTCGAGCTGGCGCAGGTCGAAGTAGTCGTCGAAGCCGCGCGGCGCCGGCGCCTGTCCGACCCCGGGCATCAGACACTCCATGCCCGCGGCCAGGTGGCCATCCCACAGCCGCCGGGCCACCGCCGGGTGCGCCAGCACGGTGGCCTTGCGCTGCAGCGCGAAGTACGAGAAGTAGCCGAAGCCCTCCAGCCCCGAGGCGTGGTCGGCGTGCAGGTGCGTGATGACCACGCCGAGGAAGTCCCCGACGTCCATCGGGGTGCCGGCGCGCTCGCCGCCCTCGCGCAGGATCTTGCGGATCGGGTGCGGGCAGTCGATGAGCAGCCGCGAGCCCTGCGACTCCACCGCGATGCACGAGGTGTAGTACTTGGCGGTGAAGGCGTCGCCGACGCCCAGCGGCACGAAGGCCAGCGCGCTGGATTTGACCGTGCCGCCCGTGGTGCGAACCAGGCTCTGACCGCGCACCGGCGGTCCACCACCCGAGACGCTCATACCCGGCCTCCTGTCATCGGACGCATCGGACGCGTCGGACGCCTGTGCTCAATCGAACGGATCGAAGACCTCGGCGTCGAGCTTCTGCTTGCGCTGCGCGTGCACCTCGCGGACATAGCCGATGAGGTTGTCGACGTAGCGCTCGAACGACGGGCAATGGATCCCGGTGGCACGCAGGTCCTCCAGCGTGTTGCGACAGTTGTAGAAGGCCATGTGGTTGAAGGCGTCGAGGAAGGCCAGCGGGGCGCGCGCCATCTTGGCCAGGCCCGGGGTGCGCAGCAGGGCCCGCGCGATCCCCGACGGGATCGACCCGCGCGGCGCCTTCTTGTGCGCGCGCGCCGCGATGACCTCGTAGATCGTCCGCGCCGCCAGCGGCGCCGGATCGGTCAGGTGGTAGGTCTTGCCGGTCGCCTCGGGCGTGCGCCACAGCGCGTGTGCGGCGTCGACCACGAAGTCGACCGGCACCACCGACAGCGGCGCCGAGCCCTTGCCGGGCAGCGGTAGGTGCACGTCCAGCGGCGAGGTCACGATGAGGACCATCAGGTAGTAGGGCCCGTCGAACTTGTCGATCTCGCCGCTCTGCGAGTCGCCCACGATGATGCCGGGGCGGAAGATGGTGATGGGCAGCTTGCCGAGACGGCCGCGCACCAGGCGCTCGGCCAGGAACTTGGTCTCCTCGTAGGCGTTGTGAAAGCCCTGGTTCTCGTCGAGCTCGTCCTCGGTGATGACGCCCTTGCGGTCGCCCGACACCGACGCCGTCGAGTAGTGGCAAAGCCGCGTCAGCTGGCCGCAGTCGCCGGCCATCTCGAGCACGTTCTTGGTGCCCTCGACGTTGACCCGGCGGGTCTGATCGCGCGGCACCCCGTGGTGGTAGATCGCGGCCAGGTGGTGGATCGCGGTGACCCGATCGACCAGCTTGCGGTAGTCGGCGCCGGCCAGCCCGAGATCCATGTCGCAGATGTCGCCCAGCGCGATCTCGACCCGGGCGCCGAGGTCCGGCGGCAGCCCGGCGATGAACTCCTGCGCCGCGGCCTGGAACTTGTCGCGCGCCAGCATGACCACGCGCACCTCGGCGTCGGCGGCCACGACCTTGCGCACCATGCGCTTGGCCACGTAGGACGGAAAGCCGGTGACCAGCACGGTCTCGGCCCCGGCGCTCGCAGCGGACCGCCCGCTCGCCGGCGGCCCCCCGTTGCCGTTGTTGCCTGGACTGCTGGCGATGCTCACGAGGCTCCTCCCTGACCGCGCGGGCGGCGCGGGCCACCTGCGACAATATCCTGCCATACCACGGCGGTCTGGCGGCGGGTGTCCTCGACGCTGCCCGCGTTGTCGATGACATAGTCGGCCACCTTCAGCTTGGCCTCCAGCGGCAGCTGCGCGGCCAGGCGCGCCTCGGCGGCGGCCAGGTCGATGCCATCGCGCGCCATCAGGCGGCGGAGCTGCACCTCGCGCGGCACCGAGACCACGATGACGCCCGCCATGGCCTCGTGCAGGCGGCTCTCGACCAGCAGGGGCACGTCGTAGATCACGACCGGGTGGCCGGCGGCGCCCAGCTCCTGGGTGCGCCGCGCGGTCTCGGCGCCCACGCGCGGGTGGGTGATGGCGTTCAGGCGCGCGCGCCGCGCCGGCTCCGCGAACACCAGGGCGCCCAGCCGCTTGCGATCCAGGGTGCCATCCGCGGCCAGGTACTCGGCGCCGAACTCGGCCACGATCTCGGCCAGCGCCGGCGTCCCCGGGGCGACCACGTCGCGCGCGATCTCGTCGGCGTCGATGACCGGCGCGCCCAGGCGGCGCAGCTCGGCCGAGACCGTGCTCTTGCCGCTCGCGATGCCCCCCGTCAGCCCGATCACCCGCGGCGTCATGTCTCCGTGTAGCCAACGTGCGGGCCGCGGTCAACCGTGGTACGGAGGGTGATGGCCGTGACGCTCCGGCTGGAGGACCCGCGCTTCGTGGCGAGCGGGACCAGCCCCGACAACTTCCCGCCCCCGAGTTACCCCGAGATCGCCTTCGCGGGCCGCTCCAACGTGGGCAAATCCTCGCTGCTCAACACGCTGCTGGGGCGACCGCTGGCGCGCACCTCGAGCACCCCGGGGCGCACCCGGCTGGTGAACTTCTTCGCCGCGCGGCTGCCCGGCGCCAAGGGCAAGCGCGAGGTCGGCCTGGTCGACCTGCCCGGCTATGGCTACGCCAAGGTCGCGCGCAGCGAGCGCGCGGCCTGGCAGCACATGATCGAGGGCTATGTCACCGGGCGCCCCACGCTGCGCGCCATGGTGGTGATCGTCGATGTTCGCCGCGGCGCCGAGGCCGAGGAGCGCGATCTGCTGGAGTGGCTGGCCGCGCTGCCGCTGCCATCCATCGTGGTCGGCACCAAGCTCGACAAGCTGGGCAAGGCGGCGCAGAAGCCGGCCCTGGTCGCCATCGGTCAGGAGCTGGGAATGTCGCGTTCACCCCTCGGTTTTTCCGCAGAGACCGGCGAAGGCAAGGCCGACCTCATCCGATTGCTTTCGCGCGCGTGCGAGACCGAGTAGGCTGCGCCCATGGCCCACGGGGGCACCAAGGTCGTCCTGGCCGCGCTGTTCGCGAACCTGGGCATCGCCATCCTCAAGCTGGTCGCCGCGATCTTCGCGCGTTCGGCCGCCATGTTCGCCGAGTTCGCGCACTCCATCGCGGACACCGGGAACCAGGTCTTCCTGCTGCTGGGCATCAAGCGCTCGCAGAAGCAGGCCGACGACCGCCATGAGTTCGGGTACGGCGCGGAGAACTACTTCTGGGCCTTCATCGTCGCCATCACGATGTTCACCATCGGGGCGACCTACTCGATCTACGAGGGCATCCACAAGGTGATGCACCCGGGCAACGCGCACGACGGCGATCCGCGCTGGGCCTACGCGGTGCTCGGCGGCTCGATGCTGCTGGAGCTGTTCTCGCTGCGCACCGCGTGGAAGGAGTTCAAGAAGATCAAGGCCGGGCGCTCGCTCTCCGAGACCATCAGCGACGCCCGCGACCCGGTGGTCCTCATCGTGCTGTTCGAGGATCTGGCCGCGCTGGTCGGCCTGGCGGTCGCGCTGGTCGGCATCTTCCTGGCCCGCCAGCTCGATCTGGCCTGGGTCGATGGCGCGGCGTCGATCGTGGTCGGCCTGGTGCTGCTGGCGGTGGCGGTGTTCGCCGCGCGCGAGACCAAGTCGCTGCTGCTGGGCGAGTCGGTGCGCCGCTCCGATCGCGACCGCATCGTCGAGATCGTGAAGGCCTACCCGGGCATCAAGCGCTTCATCAATCTGCGCACCATGCACATCGGCCCCGAGGACGTCATCGCCGCCATCAAGGTGGTGTTCCCCGACGACGATCGCGGCGCCGACATCGCGCGCAAGACCGACGAGATGGAGGTCTTGCTGCGCGCCGAGCTGCCCCTGCTGCGGCGGATCTACATCGAGTGCGGCATCGATCTCGAGGCCGCCAGCGCCGCGGCGCGGGCCGCCGCCGGGCACTCGGCGCAGATCGACGCCCAGTAGCGAGGCCGCGCCCGGCGTGGCATCCTTGGGCTGGAATGGCGTTGTCGGTGCGGGATCGGGTGTACGAGGTCGGGCCCTGTCAGGAGGCTGACCTCGATGACGTGGTCGACATCGAGCGCCGCGCCTTCAAGGCGCCGTGGACCCGCCAGATCTTCCTGGAGGAGCTGTGTCGCGAATGGGCCTACCTCGACGTCATGCGCGAGCGGCCCACGGACGGGACCCGCGAGCGGGCGGTCGCCTTCGCGAACTACTGGCTGGTGCGTGACGAGGTCCACATCCTCAACATCGCGACCCACACCGAGCAGCGTCGGCGCGGTCATGCCACCCGGCTGCTGGTCCATGTGCTGGAGTTCGCCGCCCGACATCGCTGCAAGTACGTGACCTTGGAGGTGCGGCGCTCCAACCAGGTCGCGCTCGGGCTGTACCGCGCACATGGCTTCCGGGTGGTCGGCGTGAGGCCCAACTACTACGTCGAGGACCGCGAGGACGCCATCGTCATGCTGTTCGAGTTCGACCCCGCCGATCCCCATCGGCGCGAACACTCCGGGGACCCAAGGGAGCGGGATCCCGAGTAGTCTGACCGACGTACTATCCAGCGCAGGGAGGCACATCGGCATGACGGCGACCGCGCCAGCCGACCCGCGGGTCGGCCTGGTCCTGAAGACGAGCTACCGCATCGAGGCCAGGCTGGGCGCTGGCGCGTTCGGCGCGGTGTATCGCGCCACCCAGCTCGGCCTCGGCAAGGCGGTCGCGGTCAAGCTCTTGATGCCGGAGGCCTTCAAGACCCCGGGCACGGTCGAGCGCTTCGAGCGCGAGGCGCTGCTGGCGTCGAAGATCTCGCACCCCGTGATGGCGCAGGTGCTCGACTTCGGCGTCGAGGACGTCGGCGGCGAGAAGCTGCCCTTCCTGGTCATGGAGCTGGTCGAGGGCGAGGAGCTGGCCGAGATCCTGGCCAAGTACGGCCCGTTCTCGCCCTCGCGCGCCATCTCCATCATGCGCCAGCTGGCCTCGCTGCTCAGCGAGGTGCACGGGCGCGGGATCGTGCACCGCGATCTCAAGCCGGCCAACCTCAAGCTCCTGCGCTATGCGCCGGGGGCGCGCCAGGTCCACCTCAAGGTGCTCGACTTCGGCATCGCCAAGGACGTCGGGTCGGAGGCGCAGCAGAGCCTGACCGCCACCGGATCGTTCGTCGGCACGCCGCGCTACATGTCACCCGAGCAGGTCAAGGGGCAGGGCGTCGACGCGCGCTCCGACCTGTACAGCTGCGGGGTCATCTTCTACGAGCTGCTCACCGGCGACGTGCCGTTCCGCGCCGCGTCGCTGGCCGAGCTCATCGCCAAGCTGCTCTACGATCCGGTGCCGCCGCTGCCCGAGCGCTTCCAGGAGCCGCTGCGCGGCGTGGTCGCGCAGCTCCTGGCGCGGGATCCGGCGGCGCGCTTCGCCGATGCCCACGCCTTCGACGAGGCCCTGGAGCGCTGCGAGGCGGCCTGCCGCGCCCCCGGCTTCGATGACAGCCCGCTGGGGGCGCCGCTGTCGTTCGGCGCCACCGCGGTGGGCATGGCGGGCGCCGTCTCGATGGGCAGCTCGGCGGCCTCGGGCGCGGGCTCTGCGGGCGCCGCGGGCGCCGCGAGCGGGGCGGCCGGGACGCCGGCGCCATCGGGCCAGCGCCCCGCCGAGGCCTTCGCCGCGACCGCGGCCAGCGCCGCGGGGGCCCAGGTGCCAGCCGCCGCGCCCGCCGGTGCGGTCACCGGCGTGGGCGCCGCGCCGCGCTCGCGCGCCGTGGTGTGGGCCGGCATCGGCGCCACCCTGGCGGTGGCGGCCGCCGCGCTGGTGGTGCTCAGGCCCTGGCAGTCGAAGGACAAGGACCCGGGGAGCGACCAGCCCACCGGGGCGGAGGTCGCCAGCGCACCCCGTCAGGGCGAGCCCCCGCTGCAGCCCGCCGCGGGCAGCGAGCCCCGGCCGACCGCCGCCGCGCCCGCGCCAGCGCAGGACCCGGCCCCGGTGCCCGCCCCGCTGCCAGGTGCCAGCAGCCAGATGGGCACGCCCAATCCGATCCCGGCCCAGCCCCCGATCCCGGCGCCGTCCTCGTCGCCGACGTCGTACTCGGTGACCATCACCAACCCGAACTTCGGCACCGGCTCGGCGCCCGCGCCCGCGGCGGTGCTGGCCCCCGGCGCCGATCCCGAGGCGCTGCGTGACGAGTGCGAGCGCCGCCTGCAGACCGCCGAGAGCGCCCTCGGCAAGGCCAAGCTCAAGCGCGCCGTGACCCTGGCGCGGGCGCTGCTGGCCGATCCGCTGGCCCAGGGCGACAGGCCATGCGCCAACGCCGGCCTGCGCCTGATGGCGCGCAAGGTCGAGTGCGAGGCCCTGTGCAAGCAGCCCGACATCCCCGGCTACAAGGTCTGCATGCGCGCCCTGCAGGGCGAGAAGGGGGGCAAGGGCAACGTCTATACGCCCGCCGGCTTCATCACCACCAAGGCTGACGTGGTGGCGCGGGTCCAGGAAATTTGCACCCCCTTCTTCGCGCCTTGACTTGATGCGATGATATGACACCCATGCGAGCCAGAGCACCGGCATGAGCGAGGCCGCCGCACCGGCGCGGGTGATCCAGGGCAAGTATCGCCTGGAGACCAAGCTCGGCGCGGGCGCCTTCGGCACCGTGTACCGGGCCATCCAGCTCGGGCTCGAGAAGCCGGTCGCCATCAAGGTGCTGACCCCGGAGGCCTTCAAGGCCGAGGGCGCGGTCGAGCGCTTCGAGCGCGAGGCGCTGCTGGCCTCCAAGATCTCGCACCCGGTGATGGCCCAGGTGCTCGACTTCGGGGTCGACGAGGGCGCGCCCTTCCTGGTCATGGAGCTGGTCGACGGCGAGGAGGTCGCCGAGATCCTGGTCAAGTACGGGCCGCTGCCGCCGCTGCGCGCCATCTCGGTGATGCGCCAGCTGGCCTCGCTGCTGAGCGAGGTGCACGGCCGCGGCATCGTGCATCGCGACCTCAAGCCAGCCAACCTCAAGCTCTTGCGCTACACGCCGACGGCGCGCCAGGTCCACCTCAAGGTGCTCGACTTCGGCATCGCCAAGGACGTCGGCTCCGAGCAGGCCCAGCGCCTGACCGCGACCGGCTCGTTCGTCGGCACGCCGCGCTACATGTCGCCCGAGCAGGTGCGCGGCCACGCGGTCGACGCGCGCTCCGACCTGTACAGCTGCGGGGTGATCTTCTATGAGCTCCTGACCGGTGACGCGCCGTTCCGCGCCGCCTCGGTCGCCGAGCTCATCGCCAAGCTGCTGTACGACACCCCGCCGGTGCTGCCCGAGCGCTTCCCGTCGCTCTTGCAGCAGACCGTGCAGCGCCTGCTGCTCAAGGATCCCAGCCAGCGCTTCGCCGACGCGCACGCCTTCGACGCCGCGCTCGAGCAGTGCGAGGGTGTCTGCCGCGAGGTCAGCGGCACCGACCTCGCGCTCGACTCGACCATGGCCAGCGGTCGCGGCAGCGCGGCGGCGCCCCTGGTGGCGGCTGCCTCCGCGGTGCACGGGCGCAGCCAGCTCGGCGCTGGCGCCACCCAGACCGCCCCGGCCAGCGGCGCGGGCAGCGGCAGCGGCCCGTCAGCGGGCGCTCCGGCCGCCGCCGCGGGCACCTCGTCGCAGCTGGGCGGCGACCCGCGGGTGCGCTCGGGCGAGGGCAGGGCAGGGGGCGAGATGGCCAACGCCGCCACCGTCGCCGCCGCGGTGGCGCCGCCTGCCCGGCGCAGCGGCCTGCTCAGCGCGCTGACCCTGATCGCGGTGGCGGCAGCGGCGGTCGCGGTGGTCTTCTCGCTGCGCGGGCGCGGCGCGGGCAAGCAGGGCGGCGGCCCGCCCGGCGTCCAGGGTGTCGCCGCGGACGCCGCGCTGCTGGCCGCTGCGCCCCCGTCCACCTCACCGTCACCGAGCGGCGCGGGCCAGGCGCCGGGCCCCACCGCCTCGCCACCCGCCCCCACGGCGTCGCCCACGGCCTCGACCTCTCCGGCCCCGTCCCGCAGCCCCAGCACCTCACCGCGCCCCAGCCCCCGCGGCCCGGGTGACAAGACGGGCAACGGCGATGTCGATGGTGACGACACCCCGCCCCCGGTCGGGACCACCAACAACGCCGCCTTCGACTGTGTCGCCTCCGCCGAGCGCGTCGCCGACGCCGTCGACGCCGGTCGTTTCAAGCAGACCGCGAACCTGGCGCGACGCTTCTTCGAGTCCGACGCCGTCAGGTCGGGCGCCTGTTCCACCGCCCGCACCAGCGTGCGCTACTCGCAGTGTCTGGCGCTGTGCATGACCGGCGACGCCGCCGGCCTCAGCGCCTGCCGGCGCAAGCTCGGGCGCGACGCCGGTGGCAACGGCTACCTGCGCAAGCTGCAGGAGAACTGCGGCTTCCAGCCCTGAGCTCGGCCACGCCGCCGCGCTGGCTCAGCGCGGGGTGTGGAACACCAGGCCGCCTTGCTGCTCGCCGAACAGGAGCTCGCCCGATGGCGTCACCGCGCAGCTGATCAGCGCGCCCGACGTCGGCGACGCCTCCAGCTGCCAGCGCTTGCCGTTCCAGACCACGATCTCGCCGCTGTTGCCGCCCAGCGCCACCAGCCCGGCGTCACGACCGCAGGCGGCGCGCCACAGCGCCGAGGTGGGCACCTCGATCTTGCCCCACTGCCCCTGCGCCCACATGGTCGCGATGCCCCACGATCCGGCGGCCACCGCCCACTCCCTGCTGGCCGCGTAGATCACCTCGAGGTCGTCCTTGACCCCCGAGTCCTGCTTGCTGAAGGCCTTGCCGTCCCAGAACAGGATGGTGCCGTCGTCGCCGACCACCCAGATGGCGTCGGCGGCCACACCCTGCACGTCGTTCAGGTCGACGTCGACGATCTTGGGGAGCTCCTTCCAGGTCTTGCCGTCCCACTGCGAGATCTCGCCGTAGCCGCCGACCGCGAAGCCCACCCCGTCGGTCATCCACATGGCGTTGACGCGGTTCTCGCGCTTGGCCGACAGCGGTCGCGCCACCACCTTGGCGTTGCTGGCGGCCGTGGGGCCGATGTGCACCGCGTTGCCGCCATAGCCGACCGCGACCAGGGTCTGGCCCTTGCGACCCATGCCCGAGATGGTGCCCAGCCTCGGCGTCCCGGTCTTGAGCAGGACCTCCCAGCTGCCGGCGCGCCGGCGCGCGATCCCGCCGTCCTCGTCGGTCACGATGAGGTCGTCACCCTCCACGCGCATGGCGCCCATGCCGCTCTCGCCGGTGGGCGAGGCCATGACCTGCCAGCCGCCAGCGTGGCGCCAGATCCGGTTGTCATCCGCCAGCGCCAGCCCGACGCCGCGGTGCAGCGTGGCCGACACGAAGTTGCCCTCGCCGGCCGACTGCGTGTGCCAGTTGTCCTTGACGTCGTGCCGCGCCAGCGCGCCCGCGGCGCCCAGCAGCAGGAACTCCTGCTTGCTGTAGGTCAGCACCAGCTGCAGATCGTCGGCGACCCCGGTGGGCAGGTTCTGCCAGCTGCGGCCATCCCAGCGCACCACGCTGCCGACCTCGCCGACGGCATAGACGTCGTTGGCCGCCGAGCCGCCCACACCCAGCAGCTTGATGGTGCCCTGCTGCACCACGCGCCACACCCCGCCGCTGCGCTCGAGCAGGGTGCCCTTGTCGCCTACCGCCCACAGCTGGGCGTCGCTGGCGCCCCACACCCCGCGCAGGTCGACCTTGACGCCGCTCGGCTCGGTCGCCCAGCGCACGCCGTCGAAGTGCACGATGCTGCCGCCGCGCCCGACCGCCCAGGCCTGCTCGCCCAGGGCCACCACCGCGTTCAGATCCTTCTTCGCGGTCGACTTGTCGACCGTCCACAGCCGGCCATCCCAGCGCGCGGCCAGCCCACCGGCCCCGACCACCACCAGCCCACCGCCCAGCGGCGCCGCCGCCAGCACATTCTTCTTGAGCGGCGTCTTGACCGCGCTGGCGACCAGCTCCTCGTCCAGGGTCCAGGCCGCCCCCTTCTTGCCCAGCAGCCACAGGGTGCCCGCGCTCGACACCAGCACGCGGCCCCCCTTGGGCGTGGCGCCGCCGCGACACATGACCTCCACACACAGCGTCGGCGCGGCCTGCGCGGCGCCGACCTGCGCCAGCGCCAGCGCGCCAGCCAGCACCAGGGCAGCGCGCCGGCTCACCTGGCGCGCTCCCGCGCGGGCCGCGTCACATAGCCGCCGTTCTGTCCGCCCATCACGATCTCGCCATCCGGCATCACCGCACACGAGCGGAAGGCCATGCCCAGCGGGCTGGCCTCGATGGTCCAGCGCTGCCCGTCATAGGTCAGGATCTCGCCGGTGTTGCCGCCCACCGTGATCTCCACCGGCGAGCGGCCGCACACCGAGCGCAGCATGGCCCGCGTGGGCGTCTCGATGCGGCTCCAGGCGTTGCCGTCCCAGAACAGCACCACGCCGCTGCGCCCGACCGCGACCCCGAACTTGCGGTCGGCCATCCAGAGGGCCTCCAGGTCCTCGCTGACGTTGGTGGGCTGCTGCGTCCAGCTCTTGCCGTCCCAGAACAGGATGGTGCCGCTGTCCCCCGCCACCCAGACCGCGTCCTTGGCCAGCCCATAGGCGGCCTCGAACTCGGTCCGCTTGGTCGGCAGGTCGGCGATGCGCCAGCTCTTGCCATCGAACATCGCGACGTCGCTGGAGCCGACCGCGACGCCGAAGTTGCTGGTCATCCACATCGCGTTCCAGCCCGCGGCCTCGGGCAAGGCGCCCACGGTCGGCTTCTTCTTGGCGATATCGACCCGCACCAGGTTGCCATGGTGATCGAGCGCCGTGATGATCTTGCCGTCGAAGCCGATGCCCAGCAGCGTGTTGACATTGGGCAGCCCCGGGACCAGCCGCTCCCACTTCTTGTTGCGGCGGATGCCGATGACGCCGTTGTCGGCGCCCGCCACCAGGACGTCGCCGAGCAGCGCCATCGAGCTGAAGCGCTCGATGACCTTGGGCTCCTCGGTGTAGGTCCAGCCGCCCGCGTAGCGCCACAGCGAGCCGTCCTGCGCCAGCGCGAAGGCGATCCCGCTGACCGTGGTCAGCGAGCGAAAGCCGGCCTCGCCGGCCGAGACCGGCGCCAGCTCGTTCATCCAGTCCAATCGGGCGCCGCCGCCCTCGGCGTCGAGCGCCAGCACCTCCTTGACCGACCACTGGTGCAGCACGGTCAGATCGGTGGCCACCCCCGACTTCACGGTCTCCCACGTGCTGCCGTTCCAGCGCAGCGCCGAGCCCAGCTCGCCGACCGCCCAGGCCAGCTTGTCCGACAGGCCGCTGACCGCGAACAGCCTGGCGTTGCCGGTGCGCACGGTGGACCACGCGGTGCCGTCGTGGTGCAGGATGGTGCCGCCGCCGCCGACGGCCCAGACGTCGCCCACGTGCGAGCCCCACACTCCCATCAGGTCGACCTTGGTGCCGCTGGGCTGCACCGCCCACCTGGCGCCGTCCCAGGCCACGATGGTGCCCTTCTTGCCGACCGCCCAAGCGGCCTGGTCGGACGCCGCCCACGCCGCGGTCAGGTCGACCTTGACCGGCGACTTGTCCGCCGTCCAGGTGGTGCCATCGAAGCGCACCAGGGTGCCCTTGGGGCCCACCGCCACCAGGCCCGCACCCAGCGCCGCGCCCGCGGTCAGATCCTTCTTGAGGCCGGTCTTGACCGGCTTGGCCGTCGCGGCCTCCAGCCCGCTGCCCAGGTTCCAGGCCTGCCCCTTCTTGCCGATGCCCCACAGGTTGCCGGCGACCCCGACCAGCGCCGAGACCCCCTTGGGCACCACCCCGACGCGACAGATCTGGCTGTCGGTGCACAGGATCGGGGCCGCGCTGGTCTGCCCGGCCAGCCCCGCCAGCGCAAGACCCGCGACCACACTCATCCCCAACCTGCGCGACCCGCGGTTCATGGCAGCCATCCTTTGATCGTCGACGGTTTTTCGGTGGGCTCGTCCTCGGACGACACCAGGATGATCGCCGTGGTCGCGACGACCGCGCCGCCGACCCCGGCCCAGACCCACCACCTGCCGTACCAGGGCGCCGCACCACCGCGCCCCACCGGCGTCAGCTTGGGGACCACCTCGACGGTGCCATCCGGCGGCACCATCACGCGCGCGTTGAAGTCGACATAGCCCTTCTTGCTCACGCGCACCGCATAGGTCGCCGGCGCCGCCACCTTGAGATCGCCCATCGGCGTCTCACCACGCGCCTCGCCACCCACGAACACGCGCGCCCCGCGCACGTCGGCGCGCACGCGGATGACGCCAAAGCGCTTGAAGTCCTCCGGCGGCAACAGGCGCTTGAGGTAGCCCGCGAGCTGGCCATCATCGGGCACGTCGCCGGCCCCCAGCGACTCGGCCACGCGGGCCTCGACCGCGCCGCCCTGGCTGCGCACGCGCTGCATGCCCAGGATGACGTCGCCGAGCTCGCTGACGCCGATGAGCAGCACCTCGTCGACCCCGAGGCGCCGACCCAGCGCCGCCACACAGGGCGCACCACCGGCGCAGCGGGCCAGCTCGGCATCGACCGTGGGCAGGCGCCGGCGCGCGTCCTCGGGCGTCGAGATCAGCAGCGAGGTGCGCTTCTGCAGGATGGCCGCCAGCCGGTCGCCGATGCCCTCGAGGACGCGGGTCCCGGCGCGGTACTCCAGCACCGCCACCTTGCGTCGCGGCGACTCCTGCGCGGCGGCCAGCCCGCCCAGCGCCAGCGTCAAGAGCAGGCTGGTCGCCAGCCCGGTGCGCGCGCGCAGCCTCAAGGCGCGCCCCACAGGATGGCCGCCGACGACGGCACGAACGAGCTCACCGGCTCGAGCGAGTCGGCCGCCTCGCCGCACAGGTACAGCCGGCTGTCGCCATCGACGCGCGCCGTGCAGTCGGTGCGCACGCGCGACAGCACCGACCCGGTCTGCACATCGATCAGCATCAGGTAGAACGAGTCGATGGTCGACGCGTCGGCGATCAGCGTGATGGCCTCCTGCCGGTGCAGCGAGTGCACCAGCATCACCGCGCGCGCGCCGTCCAGCGACAGCGCCACGTCGAGCGGCTCGACCAGATCGGGAGCGACCCGGATCTCGACCGACTGCCCGGGGATGTTCTGCAGCGGGATCTCGATGCGCTCGTCGGGCATCTTCAGGGTGAACAGCATCGGCGGCGTGTTCGGCGCGTCGAGATCGGCGACCGCCAGCTGCGCCGTGGCCGGTTGGGTCGACGTCCCGCCCGCGACCACCAGGCGACGCTTCCACACCGACAGCGCGCGTGGCCCCGGGATGTCGAGCAGCCGCTCGGGCGTGCCGCCCGGGGCCAGGGCCATCACCTTGTTGCCGCAGGTGTCGGTGACCAGCACCCGATCGCCCAGCGGATCCAGCGCCAGGTCGCGCGCCGCGAAGCCGAGGTCGCGCTCCGGCTCGGCCATCGCGCTGATGAGATCGATCTCGACGATGGCCGAGCGTGGCGGCGCCGGCGTCGACCCGCAGCGCATCGCCGTGGGCCGCCCCGCCAGCACGAACACGCGATCGTTGGCCGCCGCGACGGCGCCGGGCTGGCGCACGTTGTCGACCACGCGCACCGCGCCCGCCGGCTCCGCCGGGGTGGTGCGCACCTGGTCGATGTCGAGCAGCGAGACCCGGTTGGCGTCGGTGTGCACCGCCGCGCCCAGCTTGGCGTTGGGCGTCAGCGCCACCGCCCCGGGCACCGCGGTCAGGGTGACCATGCCGCGCTGCATGTGGGTCAGGGTGTCGACCACCACGGCCTGCCCGATGGTCGGGCTGGCCGCCGACATCAGCAGGGTGCGCCCGTCGTCCGACAGCGCGACCCCGACCGGGAAGACGCCCGGCATGGTCACCTCGGGGGTCATGGCACCAAGGACGTTGCCGGTGTCATAGAGCTTCACCGCGCCGGTGTTCATCGGCGAGAAGAACTTGCCGGCCACATAGGCGAACGGGCGCCGCACCGGGATGGTCACGTGGGTCTCGCCGGCGCCCTCGACCGTGACCGGGCCGGCCTTGCCATAGGCCACGACCTGGTTGGCCTCCGAGAAGCCGCGCAGCTGGAAGCTGACCGCGGGCCCCAGGGGCACGTCGCCCAGCGACAGATCGCCCATGCGTCCGGCCAGCGTGACGCGCGCCACCACCGGGGGCTGGCCGGGGCGCTCGCTGGACAGCTCCAGCGTGCTGGTGCCGGTCCTGGGATCCAGCTCGGGGGCGCTGGGCGCCTCGACGTCGAAGACGACAATGCCGACGTCTCCACAACCGGCCACCAGCACGGCCGCGAGCGCGATGGTTTTCGCCAGATGATTCAAGGCTTTGAGTTCCCCACGAGGGCTCCGGCGGCCGCCAAAGCTGGGCCACGGTACCATTGAACGATCCTCGTCTCAACCGTATGATTGGCCGAGATGCAGAAGGCCGCAGAGCAGACGCTCCCCCGCGTCTTTGGCCGTTACCTGCTCCTGTCGCGCCTGTCGCGCGGGGGCATGGGCGAGATCTTCCTGGCCAAGATCGGGGAGATCCAGGGCTTCGAGAAGCTCTGCATCATCAAGAAGGTGCTGCCCCACCTGGCCGAGGACCGCGACTTCATCAAGCGCTTCATCGACGAGGCGCAGATCGCGGTGAAGCTGAACCACGCCAACATCGCGCCGGTCTACGAGGTCGGCATGGTCGACGGCGAGTACTTCCTGGCCATCGACTATGTGCAGGGTCGTGATCTGCGTCGCACCTTGTCACGTTGTCATGAAGAACAGAAGAGAATCCCTATCGATATTGCGCTGTTCATCGCGCGCGAGGCGGCCAACGGCCTGGCCTATGCGCACCGCCGCACCGATGACGCCGGGCGTCCGCTCAACGTGGTGCACTGTGACGTGTCACCGCCCAACGTGCTGGTGTCGTACGAAGGCGAGGTCAAGGTCATCGACTTCGGCATCGCCAAGAGCGCCATGCGGGTGTCCGAGACCAACCCCAAGGTCGGCTTCGGCAAGTTCGGCTACATGGCGCCCGAGCAGCTCCTGCGCGGCGGCGTCATCGATCGACGCACCGACATCTACGCCTGCGGCGTGGTGCTGTACGAGCTCCTGACCGGCGAGCGGCTGTTCACCTTCCCCGAGGGCGCCGACTACCGCACCATCGCGCGCACCGTGGCCGCGGGGCGCGCGGTGCCGCCCTCGGCGCGCTTCCCCGACCTGGCCGGCCTCGACGACGTGGTGCTGCGCGCGCTGCAGACCGACCCCAAGCTGCGCTACCAGACCGGTGAGGAGCTGCGCGACGCCCTGCAGGAGAAGCTGGTGCGGCGCAGCCCGACCTTCTCCAGCGATCGCGCCGGCGCCTTCCTGCGCGAGCTGTTCGCCGACGAGATCACCGACGAGCGCGAGCTGGTCGCCTCGGCCAAGGCGGCCGACATGGCGCCGTTCAGGAACCAGCTCACCGGCGCGCGTGCGCACACGGTGTCGTTCGCGCTGATCGCCGACGGCGACACCGGCGCGGTGCCGCAGCTGCCCGGCGCGCCCGAGCCGACCTCGCCATCGATCACCGAGACGGTGCAGGAGCCGCCGCGCAAGCGCCGCCTGATGCCGCTGGTCGCGGCCGCCGCGGGGGGCGCCGCGCTGGTCGCGGTGGTGCTGTTCTTCCTGCTCCGCGGTGACAAGCAGGCCGCCGCCTCGCGCGCCGGTGAGGAGCCGCGCCAGCTGGTGGTCACCCACCTCAACGCGCCGCCCGAGCCGTCGCCCAGCGTGTCAGCACGGCCGACCGCGTCGCCCTCACCGTCGCCCTCGGTCGCGGTCAAGCCGTCGCCCACCGCCTCGCCGCGCCGCGAGCCCGAGCGCAAGCCCAAGGCCTCGCCCAGCGCGCCCGCGCTCACGCAGTCCGATGTGCAGTCCAAGTTCCGCACCGTGTCGCGCGAGTACAACGCCTTCAAGCGCGACTTCGGCCCGCGCCTGGAGAGCGAGTGGAACGACATCGTGGAGCTGGTGACGTACGGAGGCGCCGACAAGCTGTCGCGCGTCGACGCGTTGCTGGATCGCTTGAGGAAGCAGATGTCGCAGATCCGCAAGGATCAGGGCTGACGCACGAGCACGAGCACGAGCACGAGCACGAGCACGACCACGAGCACGACCACGACCACGACCACGACCACTTGACGTTCCCGCCGTGACCGGACATCTTCCCCCCGCGTGAGCGCGTCCGCCTTCACCGCGACCCTGATCGAGCGCATCGAGCTCGGTCCGCACGTCTTCGTGCTGCGCCTCGGGGGCTGCGAGGCGCTGGCCGGGACGCAGCCGGGCCAGTTCGTGATGATGCGCGGCGACTGGGGCCGTGACCCGCTGCTGCCGCGCGCCTTCTCGCTGCTGGCGGTGCTGCCGGGCGGCGAGGTCACCGTGCTCATCAAGGCGGCCGGCCGCGGCACCGCGCTGTGTGAGCGCGCCGCCCCGGGGGCTCGCTTCAGCGTGCTGGGGCCGCTCGGCCGCGCCTTCCCGGCGCCGTCGGCCGACCGTCACGACCTGCTGGTCGCCGGTGGTGTGGGCCTGGCCCCCATCCTGATGCAGGCCGACGCCGCGGCCCTGGCCGGCCACGCCGCGCGCTGCGAGATCGTCTACGGCGCGCGCACCGTCGCCGACCTGGTCCTGCGTGACGCCTGCGAGGCGCGCACGCGCACGCACTACTCGACCGATGACGGCTCGCTGGGCACACCGGGCCGCGTCACCGAGCCGCTGGCCGCGCGCTTGCGCGCCATCGCGGCCACCGGTGCGCCGCCGCCCACGCTGCTGGTGTGCGGCCCGAACCCCATGATGGCCGCGGTGCGCACGCTGGCGCGCGAGCACGGCGCGCCCTGCTGGGTCTCGCTCGAGGGCGAGATGGCGTGCGGCTATGGCGTCTGCCTGGGCTGCGCGGTGGCCGCCGCCCCCGGCGCCCCCGGCGCCGCCGAGCGACCCTATCGCTACGTGTGCAAGGACGGCCCGGTGTTCCCGGCCGAGCACGTCGAGTGGTGAGCCCCGACGGCGCCGCGCCGGCCGCGGTCGACCTCGGCGTCAGCTACGCCGGGATGTCGCTCAAGAACCCCATCCTGACCGCCTCGGGCACCTTCGGCTACGGCCAGGAGCTCGAGGGGCTGCTCGACGTCGCGTCGCTGGGCGGCCTGTGCACCAAGGGGATCTCGCCCGCGCGCCGCAGCGGCAACCCGAGCCCGCGCATCTGCGAGACCGCCTCGGGCATGATCAACTCGATCGGCCTCGAGAACGTCGGCGTGGACGGCTTCCTCGACGCCAAGCTGCCCTACCTGGCCGGCCTCACGCGCGCCGGCTCCAGCGTGTGGGTGAACTTCTTCGGCACCGACTTCGACGGCTATGTCGAGTGCGCGCGTCGCCTGGCCGAGGGGGTCGCGGCGCGCGGCGGCGGGGTCTCTGCCCTGGAGATGAACATCTCGTGCCCCAACGTGCACGCCGGCGGCCTGGAGTTCGGCACCGACCCGGCGGTGGCGCGCAAGCTGGTGCGCGCCTGCAAGGACACCCTCGACGCGGCTGGCTCGCCGCTGCGCCTGCTGGTCAAGCTGACGCCCAACATCACCGACGTGGTCGCCCTGGCGCGCGCGGTCGCCGATGGCGGCGCCGACGGCATCACCCTCATCAACACGCTGTCGGCGATGGCCATCGACGCGCGCAAGCGGCGCCCGCGCATCGCCACCATCTTCGGCGGCCTGTCGGGCCCCGCCATCAAGCCGGTCGCGCTGCGCATGGTCTACCAGGTCCACCGCGCCCGCGTGCCCATCCCCATCTGCGGCATCGGCGGCATCACCAGCGGGGAGGACGCCGCCGAGTTCCTGCTCGCCGGCGCCAGCTGTGTCCAGGTCGGCACCCAGTCCTTCGCCGAGCCCGGCGCCGCCGCCCGCGTGCTGGCCGAGTTGACCGCGTTCTGCCGCGAGACCCGGGTCGCCCGGGTGGCCGACCTGATCGGCGCGCTGGACACCGGGGACACCCGACCCCCGGCCTGTATCACCTGAGAATCCGGACGCCTGCGAGGCGGCGTAACAAACACGAAATGTGGCACGCCTAGAGTGCCCGACAAGCGAACACCGCTGAAGGAGCTCTCGTGAAGCGACTCGAAGCCATCATCAAGCCGTTCAAGCTGGACGAGGTCAAAGAGGCCCTGAGCACCATCGGCGTCCAGGGCATGACGGTCACCGAAGTGAAGGGCTTCGGTCGCACCGGCGGCAAGAAGGAGGTCTACCGCGGCTCGGCCTACGTGGTCGACTTCGTGCCCAAGGTGAAGCTCGAGATCATCGTCAAGGACGACATGGTCCACCAGGTCATCGAGACCATCAGCAACGCCGCCAAGACCGGGCGCATCGGCGACGGCAAGATCTTCGTCACCCCGGTGGAAGAGGTCATCCGCATTCGCACCGGCGAGCGCGGCGAAGACGCCGTGTGAGCTCGAGGCCCAGCCTCAGCCCCCTCGAACCGAAGGTTCGAGGAGCGCTGTTCCAGCCCCCTCGAACCGAAGGTTCGAGGAGCGCTGTTCCGGCTCCGGCTCCGGCTCCGGCTCCGGCTCCGGCTCCGTTCCGCTTCCGTTCCGGCTCGACTCCGTTCCTGCTACCGTCCCGCCCTCCAACACCCACCCCGGGGAAGCGCATGTCCATGACTCCAGCAGAGGTCGTCAAGCTCGCCGAGAAGAGCGGCGCCAAGGTGCTCGACTGTCGCTTCGTCGACCTGCCTGGGATCTGGCAGCACATCTCCTTCCCGGCGCACCGCCTGACCGAGTCGACCTTCGAGGACGGCTTCGGCTTCGACGGCTCGTCGATCCGGGGCTGGCAGCCCATCAACGCCTCCGACATGCTGATGATCCCCGACCCCAGCAGCGCGCGGCTCGATCCCTTCGCCCGGGAGCCCACGCTGGTCATGATCTGCAACGTGGTCGATCCGATCACGCGCGAGCCCTACTCGCGTGATCCGCGCTTCATCGCCAAGAAGGTCGAGAGCTACGTCAAGTCGACCGGGATCGCCGACACCATCTACTTCGGTCCCGAGGCCGAGTTCTTCGTGTTCGACGACGTGCGCTTCGATCAGACCGCCAACCAGGCCTTCTACAAGGTCGACTCGGTGGAGGGGCGCTGGAACTCGGGCCGCGACGAGGGCCCCAACCTGGGCTACAAGCCGGGCTACAAGGGCGGCTACTTCCCGGTCGCGCCGACCGACACCCTCCAGGATCTGCGCACCGAGATGGTGCTCGAGATCGAGAAGCTCGGCATCGAGGTCGAGGCCGCTCACCACGAGGTCGCCACCGGCGGCCAGTGCGAGATCGACATGAAGTTCGACTCGCTGCTGAAGATGGCCGACTCCCTCATGTGGTACAAGTACGTCATCAAGAACGTCGCGCGTCGCCACAACAAGACCGTGACGTTCATGCCCAAGCCACTGTTCGGAGACAACGGCTCGGGCATGCATTGCCACCAGTCGCTGTGGAAGGACGGCAGACCGCTGTTCGCCGGCAACGGCTACGCCGGGATGTCCGAGATGGCGATGTACTACATCGGTGGCATCCTCAAGCACGCCAAGGCCATCTGTGCCCTGACCAACCCGGGCACCAACAGCTACCGTCGCCTGGTGCCGGGCTTCGAGGCGCCTGTCAACCTGGCCTACTCGAGCCGCAACCGCTCGGCGGCGGTGCGCATCCCGATGTACTCGGCGTCACCCAAGGCCAAGCGCCTCGAGTTTCGCACCCCGGATCCGTCGTGCAATCCCTACCTCGGCTTCGCGGCCATGACGCTGGCCGGGCTCGATGGTATCGAGAAGAAGATCCACCCCGGCGAGCCGCTCGACAAGGACATCTACGCCATGTCGCCGGAGGAGCTCAAGGAGGTCCCCAGCGTGCCCGGTTCGCTGGAGGAGGCGCTGATGGCGCTGCGCAAGGACCACGAGTTCCTGCTCCAGGGCGACGTCTTCACCGCCGACGTCATCGACACCTGGATCGAGTACAAGATGGAGAACGAGGTCAACCCGGTGCGGCTGCGCCCGGTCCCGCACGAGTTCGCCCTGTATTACGACTGCTGATCCGTCGCGATTCGCCCCGGATCCATCGCCCTCCGAGCGGCCAGGCGGCGCCTGCTGAGAATTCGGTTCAACGCGGCGCGTAACCCCGCCCGCGCGTTGACCTGTCCTCGCAAGCGCCCTATACTGGCTGGGATTTCCCATTCCGACAGGGGACCTTGCCGCTCATGAAGGAGAAGCTCCAGGCTCTGCGCGAGCGGCTCGTCATCGATGTGCTGCGCTTGACCCCGAAGGGCGCGCTGTCACACGTCATCGGCTGGGGCGCGCGGCGCAAGTTGCCGAAGATCTTGCGTGCGCCGCTGTATCGCGGCTTCGCGCGGCAGGTCGGCGCCAACCTCGACGAGGTCGAGCGTCCGCTGGCGGAGTACGCGCGCTTCAACGACTTTTTCACGCGCAACCTGGTCCCGGGCGCGCGCAGCATCAGCGCCACGCCGGGGATCGCGGTGATGCCGTGCGATGGTCGGGTCGCCGAGTTCGGGGACGTCGTCGATGGCCGCATGATCCAGTGCAAGGGCCGTGACTACAGCCTGCGCGGCCTGCTCGGCGACGACGACATGGCGCTGGGCTTCGCCGGCGGACGCTTCGCCACCATCTACCTTTCGCCCAAGGATTACCATCGCGTGCACTCGCCGGCCGAGGGCACCATCACGGGCTGGCATCACCTCCCGGGAGCGTTTTATCCAGTCAATCCGGCCGCGGTGAAGCATGTAGCCGGGCTGTTCACCGTCAATGAACGCATCGTGACCTATCTCGACACCCCCCTGGGCGCGTGTGCGCTGGTCATGGTCGCCGCCACCGGCGTCGGCCACATGACGATGGCCTACGACGCCGTGGAGACCCACCGCCAGCGGCGCAAGCCCTACCGCGTGCGCTACGATGCGCCACGCCCCATCGAGCGCGGCGGCGAGCTCGGCGCGTTCAACCTGGGGTCGACGGTGGTCATGGTGTGGCAGCGCGGGCGCATCGAGTGGACGGGGCTTCGCCAGGGCGAGATGGTGCGCCTCGGGCAGCCGATGGCGCGCGCGCTGGCCGCCCGCTCGGGGGCCGCGGCGTGACCAAGGAAGGCGAGCGCGATCTGGCCGGCGAGATCGCCGACGCGGACGCCGAGACCGCGACCCCCGAGGGGGACGCCTCGGGCGAGCCGCGCCGCCGCCGCAAGATGGGCATGCGGGTGCCCAGCGATCGGGTGCCGCGCCCGGACCGCTCGCAGCCGGACATCCCGCTGGAGCCCCAGCCCGGCGCCGCGGTGGCGCCCAGCGCGGTGGCCTCGGCGTTCGGCAAGTCGGGCCCCATCCCGGTCTCCGGCGCGTCGTCGATGATCACGACCCAGAAGCCGAACCCCAACGGCGAGCGCGGCGAGCGCCCGAACGGTGAGCGCCCCGCACCGCCGCAGCCGACCGGCCACGCCCTCGACGCCTGGGCCAAGGATGGCTGGACGCCGCCGCCCAGCGCCTATCCCGCGCGCGCGGCCGCGCCGATGGCCATCGATCCGGCCGATCTGATCCCGCGCATCGAGTCGACCCGGGTGCCGCTGCCACCGCCACCACCGCCAGTGACGCTGAAGCCGAGCCCGCGTATCGACACCCTGCCGCCCCCGCCGACGCGCGTCGATCCGCCGACGCGCGTCGAGCCACCGGCGCGCATCGACACCCTGCCGCCGCCGCCGACCCGCGTGGAGCCGCCCGCGCACCTGGAGGTGCCACCGCCACCGCCGCCGCTGACGATGTCGCCCGGCGATGCCGACGCCATCCCGCAGCCGATGCCGGTGCCGGGCGAGGTCCACGGCGCGACGCCGCCGACCGGCGTGCCCGCCCTGGCCGCCGCCGCCCTGGCTGCCGCGGAGGCCGAGGTCGAGCCCACGCTGCCGCCGCCGCCCGCTCTGCCGCCGCCGCGCGACGCCTCTGGCCCGGTGCTGGTCAAGCCCGCCGCCCCCGCGGTGGTCGCCCCGCGCGAGGAGGACGCGCCGCGCACCATCGAGATGGTCGCGGTGCAGCCGCCGCCCGACGTGGAGGTCGACGTAGACGTCGACGTCAGCACCGGCGGCACCTCGGAGGAGCTGTCCGACGCCGATCTGGTGACCGATGAACCGACCGCGGTGGCGGCTCCGCCGGTCGAGGCGCTGGGCACCGCGGCGTCGTCGGCAGCAGCCAGCACCGACATCGACAAGACGCCGCCGCCGCTGCCCGAGCTGCCCCCCGTGGGTGTCGCCGCGGCGCCGGCGGCCGAGGCGCGCGCGCTGGTGACGCCGACCGCCGAGGAGGCCGCCGAGGACGGCGTCGAGCTCTCGGGGGACGAGATCGAGGAGGTCGGCAGCGGCCCGACCACGGTGGCGCCGGCGCAGGCCAAGGCCGCCGCCGGCGACGACACAGCGGCGCACGCGAGTCCACCCCGGCCGCCCGAGGCCGCGATCCATGCACCCGCGCCGGCACCCGCGCAGGCTGCCTCACCGCCGCCGGCGCCCGCCGTGCATGGCACGCCGCCGCCCGCGCCGCCCGTGGCCGCGCACGCCACGCCGCCGCCCGCGCCCGCGGCGGCCGCGGCGACACCGCCCGATCTCGGCAAGCGCAAGCGCCGTGGCACGGCCTGGTTCGAGGAGGTCTTCGACGAGGACTACCTGCGCACGCTGCCGTATCTGACGCCCGCGACCACGCAGCGCGAGGCCGGCTTCATCGCCGAGAGCCTGAACGCGCCGGCCGGGGCGCAGCTGCTCGACCTCGGCTGCGGCTACGGCCGCCACGCCATGGAGCTGGCGTCACGCGGCTTCCAGATGGTCGGCGTCGATCTGTCGCTGCCGCTGCTGATCCGCGGCGCCGACGAGGCGCAGCGGCGCGGGCTGACCATCAACTTCGTGCATGGCGACATGCGTGAACTCTCGTTCGACGAGACCTTCGACGGCGCCTTCTCGTGGTTCACCTCGTTCGGCTACTTCGACGACGAGGCCAATCGCAAGGTGGTGCAGGGCGTGGCCCGGGCGCTCAAGGTCGGGGGCCGCTTCCTCATCGAGGTCGTCAACCGCGACTACATCGTGTCGGAGATGCCGATGCGGGTGTGGTGGGAGGGCGACGGCTGCGTCGTGCTCGAGGAAGTGGACTTCAACTACTACACCAGCCGCCTGGTCTCGCAGCGTTCCGTGGTGTTCGAGGACGCCCGCCAGGTCGAGCAGGAGATCTCCATCCGGGCTTACGGGCTCCATGAACTCGGTAAGCTGCTACACCAGTGCGGATTCAGAGTCGTCGAGGTTTCGGGCTCGATCGCCATCCGGGGACGGTTCTTTGGAGCCCACTCGCGCAACCTGATCATCCTCGCCGAGAAGCGCGCCCCGAAAGACCAGTAACTCCAGCACCCTGCCAGGTTGTGCCGGAATCATGACGG
This sequence comes from Deltaproteobacteria bacterium, assembly GCA_020853705.1. Taxonomy (GTDB): domain Bacteria; phylum Myxococcota_A; class Polyangia; order Haliangiales; family JADYYK01; genus JADYYK01. The sequence continues at coordinate 28,636 of JADYYK010000121.1, read as the reverse complement.
AGCCGCTCACTTGCGGCGATCTGGTGGCGACTTACATCTATCCCTGTACCGGAATTTTAACCGGCTAGCCCAGGTAGTCATGGGCAACAGCGATAGAGGAGAGAACCGATCGCCCAGACCCCACGTACTACCCCCAAAAGGGAAAGCAGCAAACTTTTTTTGCCCGCCGGCGTCTATCACATGACGACCGAATTTCCGGGCGAGACACCAGAAGCAGCAGTCCGTGCAGTCGAGACAGAGGAAGGAGCCGTGAGGCCCATGCGAACCAAGGCAAACCGCAAGAAGACCCGCGACAAGGCGCAGCCGGTGACCCGGCGGACGCAGCGCGCGGTACGTGCGGCCAGCCTGCACGCACCGCCTGGCGTCGAGCTCGAGCCGGTGGTGGTGCCCGTGGTCAAGAAGGGCCGTCCGGTCGTGACCGCGATCCAGCCGCAGCCTGCCAATGATCTCGGGGTCGATGGCGCCCCCGTGGGCGTCGGCGACCCAGATGACCTCGGCAAGGACATCGCGGGCCTGGAGGACGCCCTGGCCGCCGAGCCGGAGCTGGACGACGAGTTTGGTGGCGCCGATGTGGCCGTGGAGGCCGCCGAGGAGACCTCCGACGTCAGCGCAGGTGCCGATGCCGAGGCCGAGGCCGAGGCCGACACGGTGGAGGCTGACGCTCCGGCGAACCCGGAGCCGGCGACCCCGGTGCGCGCATCGGACGCCGAGCCCGCCAACTTCCTGGCGCTGTATTTCAAGGAGATGGCGGCGCTGTCGGTGCTGCAGCCCGAGGAGGAGTTCAAGGCCGCTCGCGAGATCGAGGACCTGGAGATCCGCCTGTGGAACCAGATCTTCTCGTACCCGCTGATGGTCGAGCATGTGCTCAAGGTGATCGAGCGCACGCTGGACAACTCGCTGCCCGAGTTCAAGCCGCTGCGTCTGGCGGTCAAGACCTGGGGTGCGGGGCCGAGCAAGGCCGCAGAGGAGCGCATCGCCAAGGCCGCGGCCAACGTGTCGCGGCGCGTGCGCGCGCTCGACATCGACAAGCGCAACCTCGACGTCGTGCTCGACGAGCTGCGTGCGATCTCGCACGACGACTCGGGCCGCGTGGTGCAGGACAAGCTGCTGTTCTCCCCCAAGGCGACGGTGTTCCGCCGCTACCTGGGCGAGATCGGGCGCATCGCGCGCCGGGCGCAGCGGGCCAAGAACGAGTTCGTCAAGGCCAACCTGCGCCTGGTGGTGTCGATCGCGCGGCGCTTCAACCATGGGCGTATGCCGCTCGCCGACCTGATCCAGGAGGGCAACATCGGCCTCATCAAGGCGGTCGAGCGCTTCGATTACCGGCGTGGGTTCCGGTTCTCGACCTACGCCAGCTGGTGGATCCGCCATGCCATCTCGCGCGCGCTGGCCGACAAGGGGCGCGCGGTGCGACTGCCGGTGCACATGATCGACGCCTACCATCGGGTGGCCAAGTCGAAGCGTGAGCTGACCGGCAAGCTGGGGCGGCAGCCGACCTCGGAGGAGATCGGCGTGGCCACCGGGATCGCGGCGCAGAAGATCGAGAAGATGCGCAGCTACCTGCTCGACCAGTCGTTCTCGCTGGATCGTCCGGTCTCGGATGACGACGGGCGCAAGTTCATCGACTTCATCCAGGATCCGAACGCCGACGAGACCACGCCGGCGGATCGCCTGGCCGACGCCGCGGTGTCGACCGAGGTGCGCCGCCTGCTGGACCACCTGAAGCCGATCGAGGCCGACATCCTGCGCCAGCGCTTTGGCCTCGACGAGGACAAGGAGCTGACGCTGAAGGAGATCGGCGAGAAGTACAACCTGTCGAGGGAGCGCATCCGCCAGCTGCAGGAGCAGGCGCTGACCAAGATGCGTCGGGCGCTGGCACGGAAGGACCTGATGTAATCGAGATCATCGCAAGACCTGGGGGCGCGACCCGAGGTCAGAGAGGGAGTGCATCTTGGCCGTTGCACTCCCTCTCGTTTTTTCGGTCGGTGCTGGGCGAAGGGACCTGGCGACTCAGTCGAAGGCGAGGACCTGGGCCTCGCCGTGCTTGGCGATGAGCCCGTCGACGTGCTGCAGGAAGACGTGGCGTCTGGCCAGGAACTCCGTGAGCTCGCGCTCGTCGAGGCCCGACGGCGCGAGGATCAGCTTCAGATCGTCGTCGCTGGGGCCGCGCACCGCGGTGACCAGGTTGCGCGAGAAGCGCTCGACCTGGCGCAGGCGGGCCTCGTTGGCCTTCTGCGCCTTGGCGGCGTACTTGCCGAAGCCGGCGCCGTTGTCGACCCAGACCCAGGGGCCGGCCTTGCCGGCGCGTCGGGTGTTGTCGCCGCTCCAGCGGTCCCAGTTCGCGGTCAGAAAGTCCCACGACATGATGCGGCTGGCCTCGGCGAGGTCGGCGTGCGGGGCTGGCAGCGGCGTGGCCTGCAGGAGCTGCGGGCGCCAGACCTTGCGTGAGGTCTCGAGGGCACCATCGACGACGCCAGGGACGCGGTAGGTCAGGCTGGCGCGCACGCTGCCCTCGGGCGTCCAGCGCACCTCCTTGGCCATGCGCGTCTTCCAGGTCGGGCTGGCGACGGCGGCCATCAGCTCGGTCTGGTTGACCGTGCGCGCGCAGGCAGGCGGCACGACGCCGAGGCCGAGGGCGCGTGACAGCCAGTAGGCCGCGATGTCGGCGCGGTCGTTGGCCTGCTCCAGCGTCTGCTGCGGGCGCAGCGCGGCGAGCACGCCGTTCTTCAGGGTGACCTTGAACTTGATGGCGGTGCCCTTGTCGAGCTCGAGCTTGACGATGGGCTGGTCGCACATCCTGGCCAGCAGGTCGTCGTCGGGGGTGCCGAGGAAGGTGGCCTGGTAGGCGGGCGGCTCGGGCGACGGCGACGGCGCGGGCTTCTTCAGCCAGGACGGCTGGTTGATGCCCTCGAGCAGGCCGCCCCGCCTGGGCGGCGCGGCGCCGGCGCTGGTCGACACTGTGATGATGCAGGCGGAGATGGTCAGCAGGTGGAGGGTGCGGGCCAGGGCCATGGGCCGCACCTTAGCCAACGTTCACGCGGGGGGCGAGGGGAAGATCGCGGCCAGCTTGGCGCGCACGGTGTCGTGCAGCACGCCGTTGGAGGCCAGCAGGCCGCGGTCGTTCTTGAGCACCGGGACGTCATAGCGAATGGGATCGCCGTGGAGATCGGTCAGGCGACCGCCGGCGGCGTGCAGCAGCGCCTCGGGGGCGCAGGTGTCCCACTTGCTCGACATCGAGGACGGGTTGACGTAGAGGTCGCGGTCGCCGCGCGCGATGAGGCCGAGCTTGAGGCCGACCGAGCCGACGTTGAGCTCGTCGCGGGTGCCCAGGGCGGCGCGCACGGCGTCGATCTTTTCGTCGCGATGCGACCTGGACGCGACCAGACGCGCCGCGCCGGGGTCGGCGACGCTGGACACGGCGAGGCGATGCTGCACGCCATTGCGCACCAGGGTGGCCGGGATGCCAGGCGCCGCGAAGTAGGTCAGCGCGCCCAGCGGCTGGTAGATCACGCCCAGCACCGGGCGCTGGGCGACACAGAGGCCGATCATGACCGAGAAGCCGTCATGGCCGGCCACGAAGTCCTTGGTGCCGTCCATGGGGTCGACCATCCAGACCCGGTGCGCGGCCAGGCGGCGCGCCGGATCATCGGGCGCCTCCTCGCTGAGGATGTGATCGGACGGGAAGGCCTCGGCGAGCCCCTTGACGATGAGCGCCGAGGCCTCCAGATCGGCCTGCGTGACCGGCTCGCCGCCGGCCTTGCCCTGCACCGCGATCCCGCTGCCGTGGTAGCCGAGCAGGATGGCACCGGCGCGCTCGCCGAGCTGGCGGGCGACCGCCAGCTCGTGGGCGAAGGAGGCCTGGGTCATCCGATCTCGGCGATGGCGTTGGACAGCACCTGGCGGCCATCCTGGGTCTTGGCCGAGACCACGTACTTGCCAGGAGAGACCTGCCAGCCCTCGGTGGTCAGGGTGTCGCCCGGGTAGACCACGCCCGAGAAGCGCGCGAAGAAGGACTTGAAGCGCTTGGGGTCACCGCCGGCGGCGTGCTGCAGGACGGCGCGACCGGCGTGGCCGTAGCTGCACAGGCCGTGCAGGATGGGGCGATCGAAGCCGCCCATCTTGGCGAACTGCGCCGAGGCGTGCAGCGGGTTCAAGTCCCCCGACAGGCGGTACAGCAGCGCCTGCGTGGGCAGCGTGGTCTGGGTGTGCGTGAAGTCGGGCGTCTTGCCGGCGGGCGGATCGGCCTTGGTGGCCTCGGGGCCGCGCTCGCCGCCGAAGCCGCCCTCGCCGCGCGCGAAGATGGAGAAGGTGTTGTCGAACAGCGGCTCGTTCTTCTCGTCGGTGGTGCGCGCGATGACCACGGCCAGGGCGCCCTTGCCCTTGTCGTAGATCCCGGTGACCTCGGCGACCGTGGTCAGGGTGCCCTCGGGCGGGATGGGGCGGTGCAGGGTGATGCCCTGCTCGCCGTGCAGGATCATCATCGGGTTGACGTTGAGCTCCGAGGTCACCGCGATGAGGGCGTTGAACGAGGGCACCACGGCGAAGGTCGGCAGCACCTTGGGGCCGTTCATCTCGAACAGGTAGTCGATCTCGTCGGCCTGCGCGCCGACGCCGAGGGCGTACAGCACGGTGTCGCGCCAGCTGTACTTGTGGGTCAGGGGAGCCGACTTCTTGCCGACCAGATCGAGCTTGATGGCCATCGCTGCTGCCTCCGGTTGAGTGGTGCGGACTTTACTTCAAACTTCGGCGCCAAGGGTGCCCGGCACGCCGTGCTTGAGCAGCGCCTTGGCCACCGTGATGAGCTGGATCTCGTCGGCGCCGCCGCCGATCTGCAGCAGCTTGGCGTCGCGGGCCAGGCGCTCGACGCCATACTCGGCCATGTAGCCGTTGCCGCCCATCAGCTGCACCGCCTCCATGGCGGCCTCGGTGGTGACGCGGGCGCAGTACAGCTTGCACATCGAGGCCTCGGCCATCGACATCGGCTTCTTCGCCTTGATGGTCCACAGGTACTTGAACAGCAGGTTGCGCACGTTCTCGCGCGCGACGTACATGCGCGCCAGCTTGTCCTGCACCAGCTGGTAGTCGGCGATGGGCTTGCCCCAGGTCTCGCGCTGCTTGGCGTACTTCAGCGAGTCCTCCAGGCAGCGCTCGATGATGCCCAGACACATCGGCATCATGCCGGTGCGTTCGCCGTGGAAGACGTCGCGAGCGCCCTCGCGCGAGGCCTCCTTCTCCTTCTCGCCGAGCAGGCGATCGCGCGGCGCGAAGACGTCGGACAGGAAGACCTCGCCGGTGGGCGAGCTGTGCATGCCCATCTTGGCCATCGGCTTGCCCGTGCTCAGGCCGGCGTCGCCGCGCTCGAGCACGAAGGCCTGGATGGGCCGGGTCTCCAGCGGGACGCCGTCGCCGTTGTCGATCTTGGCGTAGACCACGAAGGTGTCGGCGTAGGGCGCGTTGGTGATGAAGGTCTTGCTGCCATTGATGATCCAGCCGTCGCCGGCCGGGGTCGGGCGCGCCACCGTGCGCATGCCGCTGAAGGCGTCGGAGCCGGCCCCGGGCTCGGTGATGGCCCAGGCCCCGATCTTCTCCAGCAGCAGGATGGGCAGGCCCCAGCGCTTCTTCTGCGCCAGCGTGCCGCGGCCCAGGATGGCGCCGCCGGCCAGGCCCAGGGTGGCGCCGAAGGCCAGCATGAAGCCGGGGTTCTCGCGGCACATCTCCATCGAGACGATGGCCTGCAGGCCGGGGTCGCCGCGCGGCGAGTCGTCGCTGTCCCCCTTGGGCACCGTCTCACCCCTGGCGGCGCGCTCCTCCATGCGCTGGAACATGCCGCGCGCCATGTCGAAGTAGCCGAACGCCTTGGCGAAGTCGCGCATGGTGTCGTAGGGCAGCAGCTCGCCGCGCTCCAGCGCCGGGGTCTTGGGCGCCAGCACGGTGGTCACCCACCGACGCAGCATCTGCTGCACCATCTTCTGCTCGTCAGTGAACTCGAACATGTGGCGACCTCCTGGTGACGGCGTGTGGCGGCGGTGACGCGAGGCGGCGGAGCTCGAAGCCGGCCGAGGCGAGGACTAGACGGGGATGATCCCGCGCTTGCGCCAGGGCCGGTCCAGCTTGCGGCTCCAGGCCATCTGGACGCCGCTGCACAGGACCTTGCGGGTGTCGCGCGGGTCGATGATGTCGTCGACCAGGCCCCAGTTGGCGACCTTGGTGATGTCGATCTGCGACTGGATCATCTGGGTGACCTGCTGCTTGATCTCGGGCGGCGGCTCCATGCCGCCGAACAGCTTCTTGCCGGCGATCCCGACCATGCCCTCGGCGCCCATGACGCTGATCTCGGCGCCCGGCCAGGCCACCAGCAGATCGGGCTCGTAGGCGCGGCCGGCCATCACGTAGTAGCCGGCGCCGTAGCCCTTGCGCACCACCACGGTCAGCTTGGGCACGGTGGCGGCGGCCATCACGTGCAGCATCTTGGCGCCGTGGCGGATGATGCCCTCGTGCTCGACCTTGGAGCCGACCATGAAGCCGGGCACGTCCATCAGGAACACCAGCGGGATGCCGAAGGCGTCGCAGATCTGCATGAAGTGAGCGGCCTTGTCGGCGCTGTTCACGTCGAGGATCCCCCCCAGCATCTTGGGGTTGTTGGCCACGATGCCGACCGGGTAGCCGCCCAGGCGCGCGAAGCAGGTGATGATGTTGCGCGCCCAGCGCGGCTTGATGTCGAGGAAGCGACCGTCGTCCACGACCGCCTTGATGATGGCGTACATGTCGTAGGACTGCCGGGTCGACTCGGGCAGCACGTCGAGCAGCGACTCCTCGCGGCGGTCGGTGGGATCGGTGCAGGCGGTGATGGGCGGGCGCTCCTCGCAGTGCGCCGGCATGTACGAGAGGTAGTCCTTGATGATCTGGAGGCAGGCGGCCTCGTCGGGCACCTCGACGTCGCCGACGCCGGAGACCTCGCAGTGCACCTTGCTGCCGCCGAGCTCCTGCTCCGAGATGTCCTGGCCGGTGACGGCCTTGACCAGCGGCGGGCCGGCCAGCGCCATCGAGCCGACACCCTTGACCATGGGCACGAAGTCGGCGAGGCCGGGGATGTACGCGGTGCCGGCGGCGCCGGGGCCGACCATGGCGGCGATCAGTGGCACCACGCCCGACATCACGACCTCCTCGCGGAACAGGTGGCCGGTGCCCGCGAAGGTCGAGATGATGTCGGCGCCGCCCGCCTTGGGATCGATGCGCGCGCCGGCGGAGTCAATGAACCACACCATGGGCATGCGCGAGCGCAGCGCGAGCTCGCGCAGGCGGGTGACCTTGACCTCGCCGATGGCGCCGATGGAGCCGCCCTTGACGGTGAAGTCATAGGCCGCGGCGGCGGTCATGCGGCCCGCGACCTTGCCATAGGCGCAGATGACGGCGTCGGCGGGCGGCTTGTCGGTGGCGTCGGCGCCGCCCATCTGGGTGCCGTGGATCCCCAGCTCGAAGTACTCGCCGCCGTCGAACAGGCGGCCGAGGCGCTCGCGCGCGGTCAGCTTGCCGCGCTCGTGCTGCTTGGCGACCTTGTCGGCGCCGCCCATCTCGGCGATCCGCGCGCGCTCGGCGTGCAGGGCGGCGACGCGCTCGCGCATCTTGGTGTTCTCGGCCATCAGGCGATCCCCAGGAGCTGCTTGGCCTCGTCGGGGGTCGCGGGCTCGCGGCCGACCAGCTTGACGAGCTCGACGGCCTTGGCGACCAGCTCGCCGTTGGACTTGGCCATCTCGCCATTGGGCAGGTAGAAGTTGTCCTCCAGGCCGACGCGGACGTCGCCGCCCATGGGCAGCGCGGCCATCAGCAGCATCCACTGGTCACGCGAGATCCCGATGACCTTCCAGCGCGAGTTGGCGGGCACGTTGGAGGCCTGGAAGGCCAGGTGGCGCGCGGTGGCCTTGATGCCGCCGAGCACGCCCATGATGAAGCTGAAGTGGTAGGGCGCCGAGAGCAGGCCCATGTCGATCAGCGGCTCGGCGCTGGCGGCGTGGCCGGTGTCGAAGCACTCCAGCTCGGGCTTGGCGCCGGCCTCCTTCATCGCAGTGGCGAAGGCGATGATGTCCTGGAAGGTGTTGGCGAACAGGAAGTTGAAGGCGAACTCCTTCTTGTCGGAGCGCCACTTGGCGTAGTTCATCGAGCCCATGTTGAGGGCCGCGATGTGCGGCTTGAGCTGGAGCACGTGCTGCACCCGGTTCTCCATCGGCCCGGCGCCGCCGGTGGAGAAGTTGATGAGGACCGGGCAGCGCTTCTCGGTCTCGGCCTTGATGGCGCGGAAGGTGTCGACCGACCAGGTCGGCATGCCGTTGTCCTCGCGGGCGTGGATGTGACAGACGGCGGCGCCGGCGTCATAGGCGCGCTTGGCCTCGTCGGCGATCTCGACCGGCGTGTACGGGATGGCGGGGCAGTGCTTCTTGGTGGTGACCGCGCCGGTGAGCGCGCAGCTGACGATGACCTTGTCCTTCATGGTTTGTCCTCGATGCGGGTGGAGATGTGGTCGGCGAGCTTGCCGAGGATGCGCAGCAGGTTGTCCTTGTCGGCCGCGGGCAGCCGGGCGACGGCGTCGTGCAGGAGCTCCCAGGGGGTGATCGAGACGGCGCGGGCGATCTTCTGGCCGCGCGCGGAGAGGCGGATCTTGTAGACCCGGCGGTCGTCGGCGCCGCGCACGCGCTCGACCAGATCGTCGGCCTCCATGCGGTCGACGATGCCGGTGACGGTGGAGTTCTTGGCGCCCAGGCGGGTCGAGATCGAGGACATCGACAGCTCGCCGATCTCGTCGAGCAGCTTGAGCACGTTGAGCTGGGTGGGGGTGACCCCGAGGCGGTCGGCGGACTCACGCGCCAGGCGGCGCGACTCGGTCTGCAGGTAGATCACGGTCTCGACGATGCGGTCGAGGCCAGCCTTGCGGGCGCCCGGGCTGGAGACGTTTCGCGGGGCGGACATTTCGCATGCTAAGTATCCTGCGCGCGGGGCGGCTGTCAACCGGGATGGCCGGGGCGAGGCGGCCTTCAGTCGTCGTCATGCTCCTGGTGGCGAGGCGGGGTCTGCTGACCCAGGGCGCCGGCGGTGCCGGGGCCGGGTTCGCTCAGGGTGACCCCGGCGCCGTGCTTGTAGACCAGGGTGCCGCCGGCGTGACCGACGCGCACGCCGAGCAGGGCGACTGCGAGGGCGCCCCCGGTGACCGCCAGGCCGGCCCAGCGTGACCAGCGCGGCTTCAGCGCAACGGTTGCGCCCAGGCCGACCAGGACCGCGATGGTGCCGATGAAGAAGACCTCGGCTGCCTCCTCGTGGGCGTGCAGGGCGGACTTGGGGGCGACCGCCTCGGCCGACTCCTCGGCGCCCTCGCCGCTGCGCATGGCCAGCAGCGCGGTGCCGGCGACGATGGCCTGCAACCCCAGCGCGATGGCCCAGGCGCGCCGGCCGGCGCGGCCGCGGAAGGCGGCCCAGGTGAGACCTGCTGCCAGGGCCGGGATCAGCAGGGCGATGACCAGCGGCAGATGAACCACGACTGGGTGCAGCGGGAGACCGTTCATGGGAACCATCCTTTCGTGTGGCATCATGACCAGCGCGTCGGGTGGGGCCATCCGGCGCATGACGGATGGCTCCCTCACAGCAAGGACGACGAGCACTTGCGCGATCCTGATCGGACGGACGGCCAATCGCCCTGGGTCATGGGCGTGCTGCTCGCGGTCGCGGTGCTGGTCGGCCTCGACATGATCTATGACGCTGGCGAGGGCAGCTCGTGGCTGCACCTCATGCTGGAGGGGGCGGCGGTGGCGGTCGCCGCGGGCGGGGCGCTGGTGCTGTTGCGCCGGCTGCAGGACGGCCGGCGGGTGCTGGAGCGCGACCTGGCGGCGGCGCGCGCCGAGGCCGAGCGCTGGCGCAGCGAGGCCGGGCAGGCGCTGGCGGGCCTGGGTGAGGCCATCGATCGCCAGTGCGATCACTGGCAGCTGACGCCGGCCGAGCGCGAGGTCGCGCTGCTGCTGCTCAAGGGCCTCAGCATGAAGGAGGTCGCGGCGGCGCGCGAGACCAGCGAGCGCACGGTGCGGCAGCAGGCGCTGGTGGTGTACAAGAAGTCGGGCCTGGCGGGGCGCGCCGAGCTGGCCGCGTTCTTCCTGGAGGACCTGCTGCTGCCGCGCAAGCCCAGCAGCTGACGAATAGCCCGGCTACTTCGTCAGCTGATCGTACACACCGGTCCACGCCGCGGGGGGGGCGGCGACCAGGCTTCTGGCGCGCGCCAGCAGGGTGGCGGCGGGGCCGTCGTCGGGGGCCTTGGCCAGGGCGGCCTCGAGGTGCGGGATGGCGGCGGCGAAGTCGCCGGCGCGGTAGCAGTCGAGGCCGCGGGCGAAGCGCTCGAGGTCGAGGTGGGCGCGCGCGGCGGCCTCCTCGGGGCTGCCCTTGGCGGCGAGCAGCTGGTAGACGCGGGCGGGGCGGTCCTTGCCCTTGACGCGTACCAGGTCGACCTCGCGAAACAGGAAGTCGGCCTCGGCCTCGGCGTAGGTGGCCTCGCCGGCCAGGATGCGGACGTCATAGTCCTTGGTCAGCGCCTCCAGGCGCGAGCCCAGGTTCACGGCGTCACCCATCACGGTGTAGTCGAAGCGCGTGGCCGAGCCCATGTTGCCGACCGAGACCATGCCGGTGTTGAGGCCGACGCCGATGGCGATGGCGGGCAGCCCGCGGGCCTGCCAGCCGCGGTTGAGGTCGCCGAGCGCGGCCTGCATGCGCAGCGCGGAGCGACACGCGCGGGTGGCGTGGTCGCGCTGGGCCAGGGGGGCGCCATACACGGCCATCACGGCGTCGCCGATGTACTTGTCGAGCAGGCCGTCCTCGTCGAGGACGATCTGGGTCATCGGCGTCAGGTACTCGTTGAGGAAGCGCGCCAGCTCCTCGGGATCGAGGCGCTCGGAGAAGGCGGAGAAGCCGCGGATGTCGGAGAACAGCACGGTGAGGACGCGACGCTCGCCGCCCAGGCGCAGCTTGGAGGGGTCGCTGAGGATCTGATCGATCAGGCGATCGCCGACATAGTGCTCGAAGGCGCCGCGCAACTTGAGCTTCTCGCGACCCTCGGTGGCCAGCGCGGCGCCCAGCGTGATGAGGGCGATGGCGATGTAGGCCACCAGCGGGGTGGCGATGGGCAGCCACAGGCGCGCGCGGGTGAAGGCCAGGTGGGCCACGATGAGGTAGGCCCCGATGCCCAGCACCGCGGCGATGGCCGGGACCACGGTGCGGCGGCGCACCGGGCGCAGCTGCAGCGCCGACAGGTAGAGGCCGAGCAGCACGATGATGAGCAGGGTCAGGGTCGGCGAGGTGCGCGTCAGCAGCTCGCCGTGCAGGGCGTTGTGGAACAGGGTGGCGTGCAGCTCGACGCCGTCGACCAGGGGCGCCAGGGGGGTGGCGACCTTGTCGCGCGCGGCGTCGGTGAAGCCGATGAGGACGACCTTGCCGCGCAGGGCGGCCTCGGGGACGCTGTGATCGATGACGTCGGCGGCCGAGAAGGTGGGGAAGGCGCCGGGCGGCAGGAAGTCGAGCAGGGCACGGCCGCGGGCGTCGCTGGGCAGGCGTCGGCCACCCAGGGTGACGCCGCGACCGGCGACGTAGGCCAGGTCGGGCGGGGTGCCCTGGCCGGGCTTGCGCGCGAGCTGCAGGTGGCGACGCAGCAGGGCCAGGCCGAGCGGGGCGTAGTGGCGGCCGGCGTGCTCGACGACCAGGTAGGCGCGGCGGATGGTGTGGTCGGGATCGGGCAGGCTGTTGACGGCGCCGGCGCCGGCGGCGTGGCTGGCCACGGCGTCGTGGGTGGCGATCACGGTCGAGGCCGAGGGGGCGCGCGCGCCGCGGGGCAGGCTGGGCGAGGACAGCGCCTCGTCATAGCGGGCGGCCGACAGGGCCGCGGGTTCGCGCGCGGTGGCCGGGGCGGAGCGGTCGCCCAGCACGGCCACGAAGCCGAGGTAGACGTTGCCGGCGGCGGCGATGGCGTCGGCCAGGCGGGCGTCACCGCGGGTCTCGTCCTGGACCGCGCTGAGCAGGGCCCGCGCGGGATCGTTCTCGGGGGTAATGGGGGCGGGCGTGGTCGCGAGCAGGTCGTCGATGCGCTTGACGAGGTCGCCGGGCAGCACGATCTCGGGGCGCGCGAAGAAGGCGTCGATGCCGACCAGCTCGGGCTGGTAGCGCGCCACGGCGCTGAGCAGGGTGGCCCAGCCGCGGCGGCGCTGGAAGACCTCGGGGTAGCGGCCGCGGGTGGCGTCGTCGATGCCGATGATGGCCAGCTCGTGCGAGCGCAGCGCGCGCGGGCCGCGCAGCTTGAAGCGCATGTCGAGCGAGCGCGCCTCCAGGTTGTCGAGCGACTGCCAGCGCACCGCGCCGGTGACCTCGAGCAGCTGCAGCAGGGCGGCCAGCAGGGTGGCGGCCAGGCCCGCGAGCAGCGGGACGTTCCAGCGCAGACGCCTGGTCGCAGCGGGAGGGGCGCCGGCCATGCCGTGAGGGTACACGCGGGCCCCGGTTTCGCGAAGCGGTGCGAGGCCCGAGGTCGTAGGATGCGGCATGGCCGTGACCGGGATCGACCAGCCGGGGAGGTTCTACCTCGGGCAGCCCTACGACCTCGAGACGCGCAGCGCGCGGCCCGAGCCGCTGCTGTACGAGGCGCGCGATCTGCTGACCCACGCGGTGTGCGTGGGCATGACCGGGAGCGGCAAGACCGGGCTGTGCGTGACCTTGCTGGAGGAGGCCGCGCTGGCCGGGCTGCCGGCGCTGGTCATCGATCCCAAGGGCGACATCGGCAACCTGCTGCTGGCCTTCCCCGATGTGCGCGGTGAGGATCTGGAGCCGTGGGTCGACGCCGAGGAGGCGGCGCGGCGCGGCATCGACGTGACGACGCTGGCGGCGGAGCAGGCCGAGCGCTGGCGCGCCGGGCTGGCGGCGTCGGGGCAGGACGGCGCGCGGGTGCGCCGGCTGACCGAGGCGGCGGAGTTCACCATCTACACGCCGGGCAGCCGGGCCGGGGCGCCGCTGTCGGTGCTGCGCTCGTTCTCGGCGCCGGCGCCTGCGCTGCGCGACGACGCCGACGCGCTGCGCGAGCGCGTGACCACCACTGCGTCGAGCCTGCTGGGCCTGCTGGGGATCGACGCCGATCCGCTGCGCAGCCGCGAGCACATCCTGGTCGCCAGCCTGCTGCAGCGGGCCTGGCTGGCCGGGCAGGACCTCGACCTGGGCGCGCTGATCGGGCAGATCACGACGCCGCCGCTGCAGCGGGTCGGGGTCATGGACGTGGACAGCTTCTTCCCGCCGGCGGCGCGTGGTGAGCTGGCGCTGCTGCTCAACAACCTGCTGGCGGCGCCGGGGTTCGACGCCTGGATGGAGGGTGCGCCGCTCGATGTGGGCGCGCTGCTGAGGACGCCGGAGGGGCGGCCGCGGGTGTCGATCCTGTCGATCGCACACCTGACCGACAGCGAGCGCATGATGTTCGTGTCGATGTTGCTCGGCGAGGTGCTGGGCTGGGTGCGCACCCAGTCGGGCACCAGCAGCCTGCGCGCGCTGCTGTACATGGACGAGATCTTCGGGTACTTCCCGCCGGTCGCCAATCCGCCGTCGAAGCCGCCGCTGCTGACCTTGCTGAAGCAAGCTCGGGCGTTCGGGTTGGGGCTGGTGCTGGCGACGCAGAACCCGGTCGATCTCGACTACAAGGGGCTGTCGAACACCGGGACCTGGTTCATCGGGCGGCTGCAGACCGAGCGCGACAAGATGCGCGTGATCGAGGGGCTGGAGGGCGCCAGCGTGGGGGCGCAGGGCTTCGATCGGGGCCGCGTCGAGGCCATGCTGGCGGGGCTGGGCAGCCGGGTGTTCCTGATGAATGATGTGCATCGGGGCGGCTTCGAGGTGATGACGTCGCGCTGGGCGATGTCATATCTGCGCGGGCCGTTGACGCGGGATCAGATCAGGCGGTTGACGAACGCGAACGCGAACGCGAACGCGAGCACGAGCACGAGCACGAGCACGAGCACGAGCACGAGCACGAGCACGAGCACGAGCACGAGCACGAGTCCGAGTCCGAGTCCGAGTCCGAGCACGAGCACGAGCACGAGCACGAGTCCGAGCACGAGCACGAGCACGAGCACGAGTCCGAGCGCGAGTCCGGCTGCGTCGGGGCGGCCGGCGCTGGCGCCGTCGATCCCCGAGTTCTTCGTGCCGGTGGCGCCGGGGCAGGGCGGTCCGCCGCTGTATGTGCCTTACATCCTGGGGGCGGCGCGGGTGACGTTCGCGCACAAGACGGTGACGCAGGCGCGCGAGGTCGCCTTCATGACCGCGCCGACCGACGCGCCGGTGGCGGTGCGCTGGGAGGACGCCATCGGGCGCCCGTGCGAGCTGTCCGAACTCCTGCGCGCGCCGGAGCCCGACGCGCACTTCGCGCCGCTGCCGGCGGCGGCGCAGAGCGCGAGGAGCTACCCGACGTTCGGGCGCGCCTTCGTGGCCTGGCTGCTCGGTCACCAGCGGCTGGAGCTGTGGCAGTGCGAGGAGTGGGACGAGGTGTCGCACGCAGGTGAAGACGAGGCCAGCTTCCGCGCCCGCGTCACCGCCGAGGCCCAGGCCCACGAGGGCGAGCGGCTGGGCCGCGTGCGCGCGCGCCATGATGCCCGCCGGGCGCCGCTGGAGGCGCGCCTGCGGCGGGCCGAGGACAACCTGGCCCGGCAGCGCGCCGACGTCACCGACAGCCAGGTCGACACCGCCGCCAGCATCGGCGAGAGCGTGCTCGGCGCCCTGCTGGGCCGGCGCCGGGTGGTGCCAGCGGCGCGGCGCTCGGCGCGCAACCTCAGCCGGGTGTCGCGCGAGAAGAGCGACGTCGCCCGCGCCGAGGCCGAGGTCGCCAGCGCGCGCGCCCGGCTGGAGGCGCTCGACGTCGAGCTGCGCGCGGGGGCGGCGGCGGCCGGCGCACCGGTGGTGATCGACCGCCTGCAGGTGGCGCCCAAGAAGAGCGCCATCGTGCTGGAGCTCGTGGCCCTGGTCTGGGTGCCGACGGGCAGCTGACACGCAAACCCGCCAGAGCCCTGGGTCCGACCTTTGTTGCAAAGGGACTTGACGGGTCACTGATGGCGTGGCACAAGAGGTCCGCGTTCAACGAATCGAGCGCAGTGATGCGGGGTGGAGCAGCCTGGTAGCTCGTCGGGCTCATAACCCGAAGGTCGCTGGTTCAAATCCGGCCCCCGCTACCAACAAGTCCTCGAAGGCCCATCGGAAACGGTGGGCCTTTCGAGTTTCTGGTTCTGGGGGGGACGGCTTCGCAGCCCACTTTGACGAAGTCTTGCCGTCGCTGCGACGAGTCTCGCCGACGGCTCCGGCTTCGACCTTGCGCGCGGCGTCGCGGGCAGCCCACGCCGACGCGCCGGTGGCTCGCCATGGCGTCCAAAATCCCTGTGTATGTGTATAAGTATAGGTATAATGTCTCCGGTGGCGATCCGACGCACCGAGGCTTTCCGCAGGGAGAAGACGCTCTTTCGCGCCCACGGGGGCCTGCTGCGCATGTCGGAAGCGATTGACCTCGGGCTTACCCGGAGGACCCTCTACACCATGCGTGACGCCGGCGTGCTCGAACAGCTGTCGCGAGGGCTGTACCGCCTTCGCGACCTGCCGGCGCTGGGGAACCCGGACCTGGTCACGGTCGCCAAGCGGGTTCCGCAGGGGGTCGTCTGCCTGATCTCGGCGCTCGCCTACCACGAGCTCACCACGCAGATCCCGCACGAGGTGCACCTCGCGCTCGAGAAGGGGGCCGAGGCGCCGCGGATCGAGCACCCGCCGGTCCGGCTGTTCTGGTTCTCGGGGCCGGCCTTCCGGGAGGGGATCGAGACGCCGAAGGTCGACGGCCTGCCGGTCCGGATCTACGGTCCTGAAAAGACGATCGCGGACTGCTTCAAGTTCCGCAACAAGATCGGCATGGACGTCGTCCTGGAGGCGCTCAAGCTGTGGCGCGAGCGGCGCGGACGCTACGCCCAGGCGCTGCTCGCGCACGCGCGCCACTGCCGGGTCGAGCGGGTCATGCGGCCGTACCTGGAGGCGCTGCTGTGACGATCAAGAACCTGGCGGCCTCGGTGCATGCGCGACTGGCCGAGCGTGCGCGCAAGGACGGACGCCCCTTTCAGGAGCTGCTCGAGTACTTCGCGATGGAGCGGTTTCTCTACCGACTGTCCACGTCGCCGCACGCCGACAAGTTCGTGCTCAAGGGCGCGCTCATGCTCCGCGTCTGGGAAGCGCCGGCCGCGCGGCCGACCCGGGACATCGATCTCCTGGGCCGCATGGACAACTCGCCCGAGAACCTCGCGCGCGTCGTCGCCGAGGTGTGCGAGGCCGAGGTCGAACCGGATGGCCTGGTGTTCAAGGTCTCCACGGTGAAGGCGATCCGGATCAAGGAGGACGCTGACTATGCAGGCGTCCGCGTTCGGTTCGAAGGGCTGCTCGGCAAGGCGAAGATCCCGATGCAGATCGACGTCGGCTTCGGCGACGTCGTGGTGCCGGCGGCGAAGACGGTCGGTTATCCGACGCTGCTCGAGTTTCCAGCGCCGAGGATGAAGGGCTACCCCCGCGAGACCGTCGTGGCCGAGAAGTTCGAGGCCATGGTGAAGCTGGGCACGCTCAATAGCCGCATGAAGGACTTCTTCGATATCTGGCTCATGGCGCGGCAGTTCGACTTCGACGGCGCTCTGCTCGGGCGCGCCGTGACCTCGACCTTCCGCAACCGCAAGACCGCAATCGATCCCCGGCCGGTCGCCCTGACGCCGGCCTTCACGGAGAGCTCGACCACCGAGGCGCAGTGGCGGGCGTTCCTCCGCCGCGGCAAGTTCGCCCACGTGCCCGAGCGGCTTGCCGACGTGGCCGCCGCGCTCGCCGAGTTTCTTCTGCCGGTCGCCGCCGGCGCGATCGCCGGCAGCTTCGAGCAGGAGTGGCGGGCGCCCGGCCCGTGGAGCCGGCATTGAATCGCCGGATTGTCCAGACGCCGTCTGGACGATCAGCGCAGCCGCCGCTCGGGTCTGCAACCCGAAGGGCGTGAACCTCGGCGGACCTTGCCGCAACTCGCGGAGACTGGTGGTCACCTCCGAGGTGCCAGGAGCCTGATGGGCCCTCAGACGGGTCTCAGCGAGCGGCGGACCGCGCGGACGTACTGGACCAGGGTGGCCAGCGCGAGGCCGGTCAGCGCGACGAAGATCCCCATCAGCCCCAGGTCCACGGTGGTCCCGCGGGCGAGCTGCGCCACGCCCATGGCCAGGATGGCGATGCCCAGGGTCACGATCTTGAAGAGCAGCACGCCGGCGATCGGGACCACGGCGGGGTCGCGGCGCCAGAGGCGCGCGCCGGCCCAGGCCAAGAGCGGCAGGACCAGCGCGAGATCGATGACGTGGACACCGTTGGTCGGGGTGCCCCACTCGCGCACCGCCGCCGGGGTCTCGCCGCGCACCAGCGGCGGGATGATCTGCGACAGCCAGAGCGCGACGAAGACCAGCGCGATCCCCACGAAGAAGCCGCCCATCCAGCGCCAGGCCAGGCCGACGCTGGCCACCGGCTGGGGGCGGGCCGCCAGCGCGATCAACCCGGCCACCAGGCCCCAGACCGAGGCGCCCAGGATCGCGACGTAGCAGAGGAAGAGCTCGTTGTGACGCACCCCGAAGGCGTACAGCAGGTAGCCGTAGACCACGTAGCCGAGCACCCCGAGGGCGAGCAGGTGGCCGAGCGTCGAGCCGCGCCACGCGGTCACGACGCCGACCAGCAGCAGTGGCACCGCCAGGACCAGGGTGACCCAGTCCTGGCCCACGGCCTGGGCGGCGATCGACGCGGCGTCACGCTGGTAGGTGCCGGGCCAGGCCACGCCGACGCCCGCGGCGATCGCCAGCAGCGGCGCCGCCAGGGTGGCCAGGCCCAGGAACCAGGCCCTGGCGCCGGTGGGTCGCGCCCCGGTCTGGCGGGGCGCCTCGCGGGGCAGGCGCGCTGCCAGGATGATGACGACCACGCCCAGCGCGGCGACCACGGGTTGCAGCCACGAGATGAAGCCGACGATCAGGAGCTGGACCGCGATCCAGCCGAGCACCACCGCGGACGCCGCGAGCACGACACGCCGCGCCTGCGCATGGTCGACCCAGAGCGCGATGGCGGCGAGGACCAGGGCCCCCCCGACCACGGTGAACAGGATGAGGCTGGGGACGAAGTAGCTGGCGAACGGGCTGCCAGCGAGCGGGGCCGTCGGCACGCCCTGGGCCCCCGCCATCCCGTACAGCCCGCCCCCGAGGGCGTTGAGTCCGAGAAACGCGAGCAGCGCCAGGAGGACGTGGCGGATCTGGCGGATCTGGCGGGACCTGGGTGACATGACCCGGTGTGGAGCAAGACCGGGACCATGGCGGCGCGGC
Source organism: Deltaproteobacteria bacterium (assembly GCA_020853705.1). GTDB lineage: Bacteria > Myxococcota_A > Polyangia > Haliangiales > JADYYK01 > JADYYK01. The sequence continues at coordinate 10,241 of JADYYK010000121.1, read as the reverse complement.
CTTCATGCAGAGGAGCGCCGCGCAACCCGGTGAAAGCGCCGCAGTCCTTGCGCATCCGCGGTCACGGGGGCGCACGCGCTGCGCGCGGCTACACTCGCGGGGCGGGGCTCAGTCGCGCGGAGATTCGCACAGGTAGCTGGTGCCGAAGTTACAGCCGGAGTCGTTCCACTCACCGGTGGCGGTCATGTAGACGCAGTCTTCCTCGCCGAGCTGGTTGGGTTCGGTGGCGGCCCAGCGCTCGAAGCTGCCCGCGGTCGGGCAGCCGCCGCCAGGGCGGACCTGGGTGGAGGTGGCGCCCATGGGGGGCGGGGTCGAGCTGTCGACCCAGCCGAAGCAGGCCTCGCCGAGGGCGTCGGTGAGGCCGATCCAGCGGTTGCCGGTGCCCAGGGCGCTGACGATGGTGTCCTCGGCGCTGTCGGCGATGCTGGCGAGGTCGGTCGAGCGCGCGGTGCAGGCGGCGCGCGCGCCGGTCCAGTCGACCGAGGCGCTACAGAAGAAGTAGCGGTGGCCGTTGTGCACGGCGGCGCTGCACGAGGTCGAATCGAACACGCCGATGGTGAGGGTGTCGCTGTCGGTGCCGCCCGCGAGGTCGTCGCTGGCGACCACCAGGGTCGCGCTGGTCGCCGCGGTGGGGGTGAAGCGCAGGGTCGCCAGGGTGTCGTTGACGTCGACCAGGGTGCCGTCGATCTGCAGCGCGCCGCCCGGCATGGTGAGGACCGCGCTGCCGGCGGCGGTGGCGCTGACGGTGCCGCCGGTCGGGGTCAGGGTGACGCGCATGGGGCCGGCGTCGAAGTCGGTGACGCCGACGGAGTTGCCGCCGCTCCACACCAGGGCGGTGCCGCTGAGGCCGGCGCGCGGGCCGGGCACGACGTTCATGGGGACGTCGTTGACCGCGGTGACGTCCACCGTGCGCGTCCCGGTCGCCGACAGCGTTGCAGCGTTGGTGACGGTGTAGCGGATGGTGCGGGTGCTGCCGGGATCGTCGCTGGCGTTGGCGAAGATCGCGAAGCGCAGCTGGTTCTGGTACTCGGCGGCGGTGGCGGTGTGGGTGATCGTGATGGTGGTGTTGCCGGTGCGCACGATGTCGGTGGCGACGAACGGCGCTTGCGCGGACATGGCCAGGAAGTCGCCGCCGCGCGGGCTCTCGATGCTGAGCACCGCGGAGGTGATGGGGCTCGCCGAGCTCACCGTGAGCATGGGCGCCACCGGCACCGGGTTGCCGCCCTCGACGTAGCTGGAGGCGGCGCCGCTGAGGCCGAGCACCGGGGGCGTGCCGGCGCTGACCGTGACGCTGATGACGTCGCTGTCGGTCTGCGCGGGCGCCGGGCTGGCGCCCTGGTCGTCGCTCAGCATGGTGATGGTGGCGGCGCCGGCGCTGGTGGCGGTGTAGCGCAGGGTGGCCAGCGCGGTGGTGAGGCGGGTGTCCGTGCCGGTCAGGATGACCGTGCCGGTGCCGTCGCCGCTGCGGGAGCCGCTCGCGGGCGGGTCGACGTTCAGGGTGCCGCTGGAGGCGGTCAGGGTCACGCGCAGCGGAGCGCCGTCGGCGTCGGCGTCGGACACCGCGACGCCGCTGATCGCGACCGGCACGCCGACCATGGCGCTCAGCGTGGCGGGGAGCTGGTTGATGGGCGGGTCGTTGACCGCGACGACGTCGATCATGCGCTCGACCGTGACCCCGGGGCCGACCTCGTCGCTGGCGGTGAAGCTGATGGTGCGCGGCAGGGCGGCGGTGCGGTCACTCGGAGTGAAGAAGCTGACCGTGCGCAGAGCGGCGGCGTACACGCCGGGCGAGGCCGCGCCGGTGAGCACCACGGTCGAGCCGCCCTGCAGGGCCACGGTCAAGCTGCCGGGCGTCCCGATGTGCAGGACGTCGCCGGCCGCGGCGGTCGTGAGCGACGCCATCGCCGAGTAGATCATGCCGTCGTCGCTGACGTCGAGGCCGGGATCGACCGGGAAGTCGCCGCCATTTTCGGTGAAGGTCCGGGCCAGAGTCGTCAGCGTGATGACCGGGCGCAAGGGCGTGCGCGCCGCGTCGACCGGCGCTGCATCCTGGGCCGCCGCGTCGGCCAGCGCCGCATCGGGGCGCGCCGCATCGGCACCGCCATCGCCCGCATCATCACCGCAGCCGGCCGCACCGGTGGCCACAGCCAGCCCCAGCGCCACGATCCCCCATCGAGCTCGCATCGATCCAGAGTAGTCGAGCGCAGGGATCTGATCCAGCCGCGGTCGGCGTGCCGACGCCGTCGCCGCCCGGCCGGGCGGCCTCGGCTCAGGTGCCGGGGCCGGTGCCCTGCTGCTCGTGGAAGCGGCACAGGGCGTTGACCAGGATCATCTGGGCGATGGTCTTGCAGGTGGGGTCGAGCAGGGCGGGGGAGGCGACCACGATGGTGAGGGCCCGGGCGCGCGAGGTGGCGACGTTGAGGCGGTTGGGGCTGTACAGGAAGTCGAGGCCGCGGGGCGCCAGGTCGGCGCTCGAGGTCGTCAGGGAGTAGATCGAGATGGGCGCTTCTTGACCCTGGAACTTGTCGACGGTGCCGATGCGCAGGCCGGTGGGCAGGCCGGCGCGCAGGGCGGCGACCTGGGCGTTGTAGGGCGCCACGATGAGGATGTCGGCGGCGCTCAGGCGCGTGGTGACGCCCCTGGCGTCGGTGTAGCTGCCGGTGCGCAGCAGTGGGGCGAGCAGCGCATGGATGGCGGCGACCTCCTCGAGGGCGCGGTTGCGGTTGCCCTGGTGCGGGACCGGGTGGAACAGCAGGCCGCTGCCCTGGCCCACGATGGTCTGGCGCTGGTTGGCCGGGCGGGTGGTCAGCAGGCCGTCATAGAAGGCGGCCGAGGTGAAGCTGCAGATGCGCGGGTGCAGCCGGTGGGTCTCGCCCAGGAAGAGGCCGCGCTCGGGCGGGATGGTGGCGTGGTCGCCGAGCAGGTGCTCGAGGACGGAGGCCGACGCGCCGGGCGGGTGCACGCCCTTGCGGGGCTGGTCGAGCTGCTGCGGATCGCCGAGGAGGATGAGGCTGCGCGCGGCGGGGGCGCAGGCGACGGCGTTGGCGAGCGCGAGCTGGCCGGCCTCGTCGATGACCAGGACGTCGACGCTGCCGACCATGGACTCGCGCGACCACAGCCACGAGGTGCCGGCGATGATGTGCGCGCCGTCGTCGAGGTCGAGCTGGCCGCCGCTGGCGACGCGGGTCACGCGGGGGTCGTGGCAGACGTCCTCGTCCTCGGTGCTGACCTGGGTGATGCGCAGCTTGGCGGGCGCGGCCTTGCAGATCTCGTCGAGCAGGTGGCTGATGACCTTGTGGCTGTTGGCGGTGATGCCGACCTTCTTGCCGGCCTCGACCAGGGCCAGGATGGTGCGCGCGCCGGTGTAGGTCTTGCCGGTGCCGGGCGGGCCCTGGATGGGCAGCACACCGTGATCGAGCGCGAGGGCGAGGCGGGTGGCGGCGGCCACGGTGTCCTCGTCGGGGCGGCGCAGGGGGCCGGTGAGGGCGGGCTCGAGGCGCGGGGGGCGCGCTAGCAGGAGGTCGCGGGCGGCGCGGTGGCTGCCGCGCGCGTCGATGCCGTGGTCGGCGACCCACTCGCCGAGGCGGAAGATGCTGGCCTTGTGGTCGGGGGTCTGGACGATCTCGTCGAGCACGAGGGCGGCGGGGTGGGGCACCTTGCTGGCGAGGCCGCGCTTGAGCACGAGGATGCCGGCCTCGTCGTCGAGCTCATGGACGCCGCCGGCGGAGTGCTCGGTGACAGGGTCCTTGGTCTTGCTGCCGACCCGGAGGTCGTGTTCCTGGGGCGGAAAGGCATAGCGGTGCAGGAGTGACTTTGCGATCTTGCCGCCAGGGCCGAGGTAACGCAGCTGCGCCAGCGGGGAGCGCTCGTCGACCAGCTCGTCGACGGTGAGCTCGCGCAGGCGGAAGTACTCCCACCAGGCTGACTTGTCCTCGCGGCGGTGCCATTCGAGGAGCTGGGCCAGCAGCCACTGGGCCTGCTGCGCGGGCGTGCGCTGGGTGGCGTCGGCGGCGAGGCCGTCCGTGAGGCGGGCATGCAGCGCCGCCACCTTGCCGAGGTCCTCGGCCCGGTCGTCGCTGATGGTGGGCGCGGGCACGGCGGGGCGAGGCAGCGGGGCGCCGGTGGCGGTGGCGGCCTCGACGCGGCGGGCCTCCAGCCAGTCGCGCAGCGCGAGGGTGGACAGGCAGTCGTCCTGGTTGTAGCCCTCGACGGCCTCGCGGGTCGCCGCGGCGCCGCGGCTGGCGGGCGACAGCACGACGCTGGGGTCGCCCATCATGAGGGCGACCTCCAGCGCGGCGCGGGCGCGGCTGGCCAGGCGGAGTTCGACCGCGCGAGTGAACCCATACAGCGGCTCCAGGAGCTTGATCGAGTAGCTCTCGACCGAGGCGCGCACCCCCTGGCGCACCGCCCGGTAGAGATCGATGAGGACGCCGTGGCCGAGCAGGTGGTCGACCTCGGCGACGCGGGTGGCGTGGCGCGCGGCGAGCTTCTTCAGGGCGGTGGTCTCGTAGGGTGCGTAGTGGAAGATGTGCAGCGCCGGCCACTGGCGGAGGCGGTCCATGACGCGAGCGATGAAGGCCTCGAAGGCGGCCTTCTCGCTGGCAGGGTCGGTGGCCCACAGCGCCTGATAGGCGCCCTCGGCGTCGGCGACCCCGAGCAGATACTCGAGGCCGTCGTCGCCGGCGAACGGGGCGCCCTCGATGTCGAAGAAGAGATCACCGGGGCTGGGCGGCGGCAGGCTGGCCAGGCCGCGCTCGGGTTCGATGGGGAGGATCAGCTGGTGGAGGACGCGGTCGGCGGCGCGGCCGGCGACCTGGAGGCTGGCCTGGGCCTGCACGCGCTCGAGGGCCTCGGGGCTGCCGCGCTCGGGCCTGGGGGTGAGCGGCAGCGCGGTGGCGCCGAGGGCGGCGACGGTGGTGATGCCGCGGTCCACGAGGACGCGGCGCTGTGCGCGGGTGATGCCGGCGACCAGGCTGAGGTGATCGGTGTCGCGCCAGAAGTCGCGGCACACGGGGCGCCAGTCGCACAGGTCGCAGTGGTCGACCGGCTCGGGGTCGGCCTGGACGTCGTGGCCGAGGAAGTTGCCGCGCAGGCGGCGGAAATAGGCCTCGAAGTCGGCCAGGCGGAAGGCCTCCTCGCGGCCGTCGCCGAGCACGAGGCGCATGTGGACGGGGCGCAGCCCCTGCGCGGTGGCGAGCAGCTCGGAGTAGACGCAGAGCTGGATCAGCGCGCGCGGCTTGGCGTGGCGGGTCAGCTTGGCGTCGGAGATCTCGTAGGACCAGGCGCCCAGCGCGCTGGGGGTGTCGACGCGGAGGAGGAAGTCGGGCCGGCCGCGCCAGGTCGCGTCCTGCAGTGTGCCCTGGTAGATCAGGCGGTCGCCGCGGCGCATGGCGGCGAGGGTGGCGGCGGCGCCGGCGTCCCAGTCGAAGTCGGGAGTGTGGTCGGGGAAGCGGGTCAGGCGGCAGGGGGCGGAGGCGGGGGCATGATCGTGATCGTGATCGTGATCGTGATCGTGCTGGTGCTGGTGCTCGTGCTGGTGCTCGTGACCGTGCTGGTGCTCGGACTCGTGCTCAGTCTCGGACTCGTGCTCGGACTCGTGCTCGGACTCCCCCCGGCTGAGCCGGTCGAGCTGGCGCTGCTCGTGCTCGCGGCCGCGCTGGGCCAGCGCCTCGGCGAAGGGATCGCGGAACATCGGCTTTGTGACCAGGCCGAGGGCGCGGCGGCGCTCCAGCTCGGGGATGTGGCGGCAGGCGTAGTAGTCGGCCAGGGCTGATGCCGAGTAGCGCTTGCCCGCGCTCATCGCGACACCCCGGCGCCAAGCTCGCTGGCCAGCAGCGCCCGGAGCGCGCGTCCGCGGGCGCTGTCACGCGGCGTCGCGGCCAGGGCGTGCAGCTCGGACAGCGCGACCGCCACGCAGCGACGCAGCTCCAGCGCCGGGCTGGCCAGCTCGGCGAGACGCTGGTGCGCGCGTCTGAGCAGGCGCAGATCCAGCAGCGCCATGTCGAGGCGCGCCAGCCGCCGCCCCACTGGCCGGGGCAGCAGCTGCTCGTCGGCGCGCAGCAGCACCGTCACCAGGTCGGTGTCGGCGTCGGCCGCCAGGCCGAGCGCCGCGAACAGTCGCCGCGCCCGCGTCGCCACCGTGCGCTCCGCCCGCGCGCCCGCGCGCACCAGCTCACGCGCCGCCGCGCGCACCTCGCGCGACGTCAGCAGCTTGGCCGCGTCGGCCCTGACCAGCTCGGCCTTCTTCACAGCATCCCCCCACCGGAACCCCGGTGTCTGCCCCAGCTCTACCGCGCGTCACTGTCACGGCTGGACAAACCGCTCAGCGCGCCCGGGTCGCCGCCTTCTTGGCCGGCCGTGCGCGCCCATGGTCGGACGGCCGTGCGCGCGCCTCGCCGGCCGCCCGCGCCGGCTTGCGTCCGCCCAGCGCCGCGCGCAGGTGCAGCTCTTTGACCCGCGCCGCCAGCGTCGCTGGCGCCAGCACCTCGACGTCGGGCCCGTGCGACAGCACGAACGCCGTGATCTCCTCCAGGCCGTCCAGGGTCAGCTCCAGCTCGACCGCGCCGCCGGCCAGGCGGCGCAGCTTCTGCGAGCCGTGCCAGGTGCGCTCGGCGATCCGCGGCGCCACCGCCGCGCTGAAGCGCAGTCGCACCTCCGCCGCCTGCTCGCCGCGATAGACGCGGAACGCGCCGGCCAGGAACTTGCGCACGTCGAACCCCGGCGGGCGCTGGAACCCGCGCGTGCCCTGGGTGACCTCGCGAAAACGATGCACCGCGAAGATCCGCAGCGCCCGGCGCAGATGACAATAGGCAATCAGATACAGCGCCTCCAGCGAGGCGTCATAGTGAAACACATAGGGGTCGAGCTCGCGCACGGTCTCCTCGCCGCGCCCGGCCGAGAAGTACCGCGCCTGCACCGTGCGCCGCTCGTCCATGCCCTTGAGCAGCCCCTGCAACACCGCATCATGCGCGGCATAGTCAATCGCCAGGTGCCCCGGCCGCGACACTGGCAAAGTCGCCCGCGCCAGCAGATCCCCCTGCCGCCTGCCCGCGCCGCCCGCCGCGCTCGTGCCGCCCGCCAGCCGTGTCAGCAGCGCCTCCACCCGCGGCAAGATCTGCGTCCCCACCAGCGGATACCCCGCCACCTCCAGCAACCTGAGCTGGCGCTCCTCCTCCGCCGTCAGCCGCACCTCGCCCGCCGCGTCCCGCGGCAGCCGATAGCGCCCATCCTCACCCTCGACCCGATAGCCCTCACGCTCCAGCGCCTGCAGATAGCGATACACCGTGCGCTCGTTCACCCCCAGCGCGTCCGCGATCCCCCGCACCGGCACCCCCGCCCGCTTCTCGGACAAGAGCTGCACCAGCCGCACCACCCGCACCACATGATCGAACCGCCCCATCGCGCCAGACCAGGGTATCACGGCAATCTCGCCGGCCCGCATTCCCGGCGACCCCGCAGACCGACGTGAGCGAGGCGCCTGGCGGTGACCGGTCGGCCGTGCCGAGGCCGGTCAGATCCCGATGCGGTCGAGCAGCGCGTGCTGCATGGTCACGTCGCTGTGCTTCATGTGGCCGCGCTGGACGGCATCGAACAGGCCGCGCTGGAAGCGCAGCGCCACCCGCCAGCCCGGGAACAGGCGGCCGAAGCGGCGCTGCTGCAGCCACTGCTCGATGCGCTGCCGCGCCGCCGGGTGCAACACTGGCTGGCGCGCGATCCCATACAGCAGTGCTGGGGAGCGTCGTTTGTCGGCGGGGCTGGCGGCCGGCCTAGTTGACGACGAAGCCGAAGAACACCGAGACCGAGCGGGCCTGCGACATGGTCACGGTGCAGGGCCGGTTGTGCAGGGTGTTGCGGCAGGGGTCGTTGGGGCTGACGGTGGGGTCGGCCCACCAGTAGTCGGGGCCGGCGCCGGGGCCAGTGCGGGGCACCGGCTGGATGGTGACCGTGCTGTTCTGATCGAACGACGCCGCGCACTGCGAGCCCGCCGAGCAGGTGTAGCCGCCGTACTGGACCGAGCCAGCCAGCGTGCCCGAGTTGCTGTTCGAGATCGCCAGCGTGAACTGCCGCACCGCGAAGCTGGCGCCGACATTGCGGATGGCCGACATGGTGACGGTGCAGGTCGGGCTCGTGCCGGCGCTGAGGCAGGCGCCTGACCAGCCAGTGAAGATGACGTTGGCCGGGCTGGCGGCGGGGGTGGCGCGCAGGGTGACCGAGGTGCCCGAGATGTAGTCCTCGAAGCAGTCGGCGCCGCAGTTGATCCCGACCGGCGTGTCGCTGGTCGACACCACGGTGCCGCTGGCGCTGCCCAGCGTGCGGTCCACCGTGAGACGGAAGCGCGGCAGCAGCGTGAAGTTGGCGGTGATGGTCTGCGGGCCGTTCATGACCACGACGCAGGAGCCGGTGCCGCGACAGTTCAGGTCCGACCAGCCGGTGAAGGCCGAGCCGGGCACCGGGGTCGCCACCAGGGTGACGCTGGTGTTGAACGGGTAGCCCTCGGTGCAGTCGGTGGGGCACGCGATTCCGCCGGCGGGCATCACGGCGTTGACACCGCCGCTGCCGGTGCCCGCTGTGGCCACGGTCAGGAGCTGGTTGCCACGACCGGTGCCGAGAACATTGAGGGTGACGCTGCCACCGACGCTGGCCGACATGGTCAGCTTGGCGTTGAAGGCGCCCGCGCCGGTGGGCACGAAGCGCACCGTGACGACGCAGCTGGTCCCCGAGGCCAGCGTGGCGGTGCAGCTGTTCACCGCGGAGAACTGGCTGGCGTCCCCGGTCGGCGACAGGGTCAGGCCGGTGGCGGCGACGGCGCCGACGTTGCTGATCGTCCAGGTGAAGGCGCTGCTCTGCTGCCCGACGTCGATGGTGCCGAAGTCGTTCAGGGTCGCGTCCGCGATGAGCCGCGCCGGGGCCAGGCCGGTGCCGGTCAGGGTGCCGGTGACGCTGCCGCCGGTGGCTGCGCTGACCACGAGCGAGGCCGCGCGGGCGCCGGTCGCGCTGGGCGTCATGGTGACGCCGACGCTGCAGGTGCCGCTGGCGGGCAGCACGGCGGTGCAGGTGTTGCTGGCGATGGCGAAGTCGCCGGGGCTTCCGCCGCCGAGGCTCGCGGTCGGCACGCTGCTGGGGGCGCCGCCGGCGTTGGTGATGGTGAAGCCCTGCGCGGCGCTGGTCTGGCCGGTGACGATGGCGCCGAAATCGCGGCTGGCGGGGGCGATGGTGAGGCGCGCGGGGGCCAGGCCGGTGCCGGTGAGGGTCGCGCTGGCGCTGCCGCCGGTGGCGGCGCTGACACCCAGCGAGGCCGCGCGCGCGGCGGCCACGGTGGGCGTCATGGTCACGCTGATGCTGCAGGTGCCGCCTGCGGGCAGCACGGCGGTGCAGGTGCTGGCGCTGATGGTGAAGTCGCCGGCGTTGCTGCCGCTGAGGGCGGCGCTCGGAATGGTGCTGGGCGCGCCGCCGCTGTTGGTGACGGTGAAGGGCTGCGCGGCGCTGGTCTGGCCGGTGACGATCGAGCCGAAATCGCGCGCGCCGGGGGCGATGGTCAGACGCGCCGGGGTCAGGCCGGTGCCGCTGAGGGCCGCGCTGGTGCTGCCGCCGGTGCTGGCGCTGACGTCGAGGCGGGCCAGGCGGGTGCCGGCCGCGGCGGGGACCATGGTGATGGCGAGGCTGCAGCTGCCGCCCGCGGCCACCGGGGTGGTGCAGGTGTTGGCGCTGATGCGGAAGTCGGCGGGCACGGTGCCGGCCATGGTCAGGGTCGGGACTGTGCTGGGCACGTCGCCGCTGTTGCTGATGGTGAAGCTGCGCGCGGCGCTGCTGGCCCCGATCACGATCGAGCCGAAATCATGGGCATTCGGTGAGACGGTGAGGCGCGCCGGGTCGAGGCCGTTGCCGGCCAGCGTGGCGCTGACGGTGCCACCTGTGCTGGCGCTGACACCGAGCTGGGCCGCGCGCGCGCCGGCGACGCTGGGGCGCATGACGACGCTGATGCTGCAGCTGGTGGCGGCAGGCAGGGCAGCGCTGCAGGTATTGTCGCTGATGCGGAAGTCGGTCGCGGCGGCGCCGGTCAAGCCGGCGCTGGGCACGGTGGTGGCCGAGCCGCCGATGTTCGACAGCGTGAAGATCTGTACGGCGCTGTCCTGGCCCAGCACGATGTCACCGAACTGCTGGCTGCCCGGGGTCAGGCGCAGCGCGCCCAGGCTGACCACGCTGGCGGTGACGCTGGCGGACTGGGTGCCGCCGGTGCTGGC
>JADYYK010000120.1 GCA_020853705.1 Deltaproteobacteria bacterium | reverse complement strand
GCCAGGAACAGGGCGCTGTTGGCGATGTCGTCGAAGCTGCCCCAGCGGCGCAGCGGCATCGCGCGCGTGATCTTGTCCTTCATCTCCTGCGTCGGCGCGGCCCCGGGGTCCAGGCCCCCCGCGCCCGCGCGGGGGCCGGGCGAGAGGCCGTTGCCGCGCACGCCGCTGGGGCCCCCCTCCCGCGCCAGGCACTTGATGAGCATGTTGACGCCGGCCTTGGCGGCGCACACGTGAGCCTGGAAGTGCAGCGGCTTGACCGCCTCGGGCGCGGTGATGGCGATCAGCGCGGCGCCCGGCTTCCTGAGCAGCGCGTTGCAGGCGCGGAACACGTTGAAGGTCCCGATCAGATCGATGTCGACCACCGACTTGAAGCCGTTGGCCGACATGCCCAGCGCGGGCGCGTAGAAGTTGCCGGCCTGGCCCGCGACCACGATGTCGAGCGGCCCCAGCGCCTCGGCGGCGCTCTTCAGCGCGGCCTCCAGCTTCTCGTACTCGCGCACGTCGGCGCTGTAGCCGCGCACCTCGCCGCCGAGCTGCGACAGCTCCGCGACCGCGGCGTCCACACGCTCCTGGTTTCGGCTCAGCACCGCCACCTTGGCGCCCTGCTGCGCGTAGCGGCGCGCGATCGCCAGGTTCATGCCGCGGGTGCCCCCCGCGACGAAGGCCACCTTGCCCGCGAGGACCCCGGTCCCGAACGTGCTCGTCATGCGCAAAATAGAACATGTTTCACGCGCGCTGTCCACCCTCGCGCGCTGGCGCCGAATCTTGTTGAAACATGTTCTAGCGGCGGCTACGGTTCGGCCATGGCCATCGTCGAACCCGTCACTCCCCAGAACGGCAGCGGTCCGCCCCGCCTGCGCATCTCCAGCCCGGCCACGCGCGAGACCATCGGTGACATCGCGATCACGCCGGCCGCCGAGGTGCGCGCCACGGTCGCGCGCGCGCGCGCCGCGCAGCCGGCCTGGAACGCGCTCGGCTTCGATGGCCGCGCGAAGTTCATGTACAAGGCGCTCAAGCTCCTGCTGGCGAAGCAGGAGGCCTTCATGGACGTCATCGTGCGCGAGACCGGGCGCTCGCGCGTCGAGACCATCATGATGGAGATGTTCCCGGCCTGCGATTCGCTGTCCTACTACGCCAAGCGCGCCAAGGAGCTGCTGGCCGACAAGAAGGTGCCGATGCACCTTTTGCGCACCAAGAAGCTGCTCATGACCTACCGCCCGCTGGGCGTCATCGGCATCATCACGCCGTGGAACGGCCCCTTCATCCTGGCGCTGAACCCCGCGGTGCAGGCGCTGATGGCGGGCAACTGTGTCGTCATCAAGCCGTCCGAGGTGACCCCGTTCTCGAGCCGGCTGGTGGCCACCCTGTTCGAGGAGGCCGGGCTGCCCAGGCACGTGCTGCAGGTCGTCGAGGGCGACGGCTCCACCGGCGCGGCGCTGATCGAGTCCGGCGTCGACAAGATCTCCTTCACCGGCAGCGTGCGCACCGGGCGCAAGGTCGGCGAGGCCTGCGGCCGCGCGCTCATCCCGTGCACCCTGGAGCTCGGCGGCAAGGACCCCATGATCGTGTGCGCCGACGCCGACCTCGGCCGCGCCTCCAGCGGCGCGGTGTTCGGCGCCTTCATGAACAACGGCCAGTTCTGCTGCTCGACCGAGCGCGTCTATGTCGCCGGCGAGGTCGCCGACGCCTTCACCCACATGGTCGTGGACAAGGTCAAGAAGCTGCGCCCCGGCACCAGCGGCGACTTCGACGTCGGCCCCATGATCTGGCCCGCGCAGCTCGACATCGTCGAGCGCCACCTCGCCGACGCCGTCGCCAAGGGCGCCACCGTGCTGACCGGCGGCAAGCGCAACGCCGCCCTGGGCGGCCTGTTCTACGAGCCCACCGTGCTGACCAACGTGACCCCCGACATGGCGGTGATGTCGGAGGAGACCTTCGGCCCCATCATCCCCATCGTCCGCGTCGGCAGCGACGACGAGGCCATCCGCATGGCCAACGACTCGACCTACGGCCTGTCGGCCAGCGTGTGGTCGCGCGACGACGCCCGCGCCACCGCGATCGCCAAGCGCCTGGACAGCGGCTCGGTGGTCATCAACGACTGCGGCATCACCTACGGCGCGGTCGAGGCGCCGTTTGGCGGCCGCAAGCAGAGCGGCGTCGGCCAGGTCAACGGTGAGACCGGCCTGCGTGGCTACTGCTACGCCACCCCCATCATCAGCGACCGCTTCGGCATGAAGGAGGAGCAGGTCTGGTACCCCTACACCGCCGACAAGGGCAAGCTGCTGCAGAAGATCATGAAGTGGATGTGGGGCACCCCGCTCGGGCGCCTGCTGTCATGAGGGTCGTGGTCGATCTCGACCTCTGCGAGGGCAACGCCCGCTGCGTCAAGGCGGCGCCCGAGGTCTTCGCCCTCAACGACCACGACGGCGTCGACCTGCTCATGACCGAGGTGCCCGAGTCGCTGCGCGAGAAGGTCCTCGACGCCGAGCGCAAGTGCCCGCGCTGCGCCATCAAGCTCGAGGGCTGAGCGGCCCCAGGCTCGCTACTGCAGCAGGAACGGGAAGGCCACCGAGATCGGCCCATCGGAGAAGGCGCGGAAGGTCGCCTGCTTGACGGCCAGCTCGGCGCACGTCCCGGTGGGCGTGCCCGCGAACGGCTCCTGGGCGGTCGCGGCGGTGACCTTGCCGCTGGACGCGATCGTCACCTTCACCTTGACCGTGCCGGCGACCCCGTACTTGGCGAAGCATGCCGACACCCTCCCGCGCACCTTCGCCATGCCCTCCTTGAGGTCGTCCCTGCTGAGGCGGTCGCTCTCGCCAGCACCGGTGGGCGACGGCTGCACCTTGGTCCCGCGTCGATCGCGGCACCCCGGCAGATCGGGGTCGATCAAGCAAGCGACCTGGTCGGTGCCGCCCGGCCGTGAGCTGGGCTGGGGCGAGCTGCGCGGGTCCGGGTCGGCGTCCTTGGGCACGGCGTCCCTGTTGCCCATGCGCCCCTCGGTCTGCGCGTCACACGCCGCCACCGCCTTGTCGAGGGCGGCCACGTCGTCAGGCAGCAGCAAGCCGGCCTGCTTCGCGGTGGCGCTGGCGTCGCCACACCGGTGCGCCTTGGCCTGGCGGCCGAGGTCGCGCAGCGTCGTCGCCAGGTGGTTCTTGCGCGCCTCCTCGCGGGCGGCGCTGGCCTTGCCGCGGTAGACGCTGGCGGGATCGAGGTCTTTGTAGGTCTCGAGCACGCCGACCCAATCCCTGGCGCGAGCCTGCTTCTCGAGCTGTCCGAACAGGACCTCGGCGCGCAGCTCGCGCTCGGCGCGCGACCGCGCGGCCTCGGCGGCCGGCTCGCCCGGCGCTGCGCGCAGCGCCTGGGTCGCCAGCCCGAGGGCGTCAGACCACCTCTCCTCGGCCAGCGCCTGCTCGGCCTGCGCGAGCTCGGGCGGCGTCGACGCGCGCGGCGCGCCGGCCTTGCTGGCCGGGGTCGGCCCCGGTGTGGTCGCGACCGACGGCGACGGCGAGGCCGCCAGCGATGGCGCCGCCAGCTGCGAGACCGACGGCCCCGGCCCCTCCTCGTCGCTGCCCCGCGTCGCGAAATAGGTCGCGACGCCGCCACCCACCAGCACCAGGCCGAGCAGCGCGAACAGTGGCGCCTTCGACCGCGGCGCCGCGTGCGCCTGGCCAGCCCCGAGCTGCCCCATCGCCACGCCGGGCGCCGCCGCCGCGAGCTGCTGCCCCGCCGCGCTGCCCATGGTGGTCGCCACGCCGAGCCCCGCGCTGGAGCCGCCACGCCGGCTGCCCATCGCCATCCCCGCCATGGCCGCCACCGGCTCGGGCTCGGTCACCCGCGGCACCGGCACCGGCGCGCTGAGCATGCCCGGTCCAGCCAGCGCGGCCAGCTCGTTGCCGAGCTCCTGCATCGACTGCTGCCGCTCGCCCGCCTGCTTGGCCAGCGCGCGCAGGATGATGGCCTCGAGCTGCGGCGTCACGTGTGACGCCATCTGGCGCGGCGGCACCGGGGCCACGAACTGGTGCTGACCCACGACCTCGCCGAAACCCTCGCCGCGGAACGGCGGGGTCCCGCACGCCATCTCGTACAGGATGCAGCCCATCGAGTAGATGTCGGAGCGCCAGTCGACCTCGCCGGCGCCACGGCACTGCTCGGGGGACATGTAGTACGGCGTGCCCATCACGCTGCCGGTCTTGGTCTTGAGCGACACCCCCTGGGCCTCGGCGGCCAGCTTGGCGATGCCGAAATCGAGGATCTTGACGCGCTCACCCCCGACCACGTCGGGATCGGGCACCAGCATCAGGTTGTCGGGCTTGAGGTCGCGGTGCACGATCCCCTGCGCGTGGGCGGCCGCCAGCGCGTTGCACGCCTGCCGCCCCAGCACGGCCACCTGCTGCACGCCCAGCATGCGCACGCGCCTGATGCGCGCCGACAGCGCCTCGCCCTCGAGCAGCTCCATCGCGAAGTAGGCCGCGCCCGAGGCGTGGCGCCCGAAGTCCATCACCTGCACGATCCCCGGGTGCTTGATCCGCGTCGCCGCGCGCGCCTCGTTGAAGAAGCGCTGCACGATCTCCTGATCCTGCGACAGCTCGGGCAGCAGCAGCTTGACCGCGACGCGCTGGCCGAGCTCGACGTGCTCGCCCACGTAGACCACCCCCATGCCGCCCTCACCCAACTTGGACAGCAGCCGGTACGCACCCACCCGATCCCCGAGCATGGCGCGAGGATATCGGTTTTCGGCGCGTCCTACAGCTTGAACACGCGCTTGGCGTTGTCGCGCAGAAACTTCGGCCAGACCTCGTCCTTGAAGCCGACCTCGGGCAGCTCCCGGAAGATGCGCTCCAGCGACAGCCCCATGGGGAAGTAGCCGGCGTACATGATCTTGTCGGCGCCGCGGGTGTTGGCGTAGTCGATGATGGCCTTGGGGTAGTGGCGCGGCGCGAAGGCGCTGGTCGAGTAGTACAGGTTCGGCCACTTGAGCATCAGCTTGACCGCCAGCTCGGTCCACGGCTCGCAGCCGTGGCGGGTCACGAACTTGAGGTCGGGGAAGAACCAGCACACCTCGTCGATCAGGGCGACGTCCTGCGCGCCCATGGGCACGCGCGGGCCGGGCACGCCGGCGCAGACACAGATCGGGATGTCGAGCTCGACACACTTGGCGTACAGCGGATAGAAGCGCTTGTCGTTGATGGGCACCTGGGGGCACATGCCGGCCGGGAACGCGGTGGCCGCCTTGATGCCGAACTCGTCGTGCGCGCGCACGAGGTCGCGCACCCCCTCCATGCCCAGGTTGGGGTTGACCTCGTAGCTGCCGAAGAAGCGGTCGGGGTGCGCCTTCAGGGCGCGCTTGGCGTCGCTGTGGGTGATGCCGATCATGGCGCGCTCGATGCCGTGGCGGTCCATCTCGCCCAGGATGGTCGCGACATGATCGCTGGACTGCCGCGACTTCGGCACGTCCTTGAACATGTACTGGGCCGGGAACTGGAACTGCTCGCGGCTCTCGCGATCGAGCAGCAGCGGCTTCAGGAACTCGTACCACTTGCTGTTGTCGTCGCTCGGGATCTGGACCATGAGGTCGATGACCCCGAGGCCGGTCGGCATCGCCATGGAACACATTCTACCCAGCCTTCCGACCCTGGACAAAGAAAATGAAACATGTTCTATTTCCGACCATGAGCACGAACGGCAACGGCAAGAACGAGTATCGCCCCAAGGTCGCGCTGGTCACCGGCGCCAGCGGCTTCATCGGCTCGCACCTGTGCCGCATCCTGGTGGATGAGGGCGTCAAGGTCCGCGCCCTGGTGCAGCCCGGCGTTCCGCTGCAGAACCTCGACGGCCTGCCCATCGAGAAGGTCGAGGGCGACCTGCTCGACGTCGCCTCGCTCGAGCGCGCCCTCGAGGGCGTCGATACCCTGTTCCACCTGGCCGCGATCTTCGCCTACTGGCTGCCCGATCCGGCCCTGATGTACAAGGTCAACGTCGAGGGCACCATCGCGCTGCTGACCGCGGCCGAGCGCGCCGGCGTCAAGCGCGTGGTCCACACCAGCTCGATCGCCGCCATCGGGACCACCCCGGGCGAGACCGCCGCCGACGAGACCACGCCCTTCAACAACTGGAGCACCGCCGACCACTACATCATCTCCAAGTACGTCGGCGAGCTGGAGGCGCTCAAGTTCGCGGCCCGTGGCCTGCCGCTGGTCGTCGTCAACCCGGCCTTCCCGTTCGGCGCCGGCGACATCGCGCCGACCCCGACCGGCCTGCTCATCCAGCGCTACATCGCGGGGCAGAACCCCTTCGTCTTCAAGGGCGGCTTCAACATCGTCGACGTGCGCGACGTCGCGCGCGGCCACTGGCTGGCCGCGCTGCGCGGGCGCCCGGGCGAGAAGTACATCCTCGGCGGCCACAACGTGTCGTACCGCGCCTTCGCCAACACCGTCAGCGAGCTGGCGGCGGTGCGCGCGCCGCGCTGGGAGGTGCCCACCGCGCCGTTCGCCAAGGTCGGCGCCCTGATG
>JADYYK010000119.1 GCA_020853705.1 Deltaproteobacteria bacterium | reverse complement strand
GGCCGCGCGGGGCGCACCCAAGGGCGCATGAAGCTCTACTTCACGCCGGGTGCATGCTCGCTGTCTCCCAACATCGCGCTGCGTGAGGCGGGGCTGCCGTTCACGCTGGAGAAGGTCGACCTGCGCGGCAAGAAGTTTGGCGCCGACGGCGGCGGTGACTTCCTGGCCGTCAACCCCAAGGGCTATGTGCCCGCGCTGGAGCTCGACGACGGCGAGATCCTGACCGAGGGCGCCGTGCTGGTGCAGTGGATCGCCGACCAGGTGCCCGACCGCAAGCTGGCGCCGCCCAATGGCACCATGGCGCGGGTGCGCCTGCAGGAGTGGCTGCACTTCATCGCCACCGAGCTGCACAAGGGGCTGGGGCCGCTGTACTCGCCG
Source organism: Deltaproteobacteria bacterium (assembly GCA_020853705.1). GTDB lineage: Bacteria > Myxococcota_A > Polyangia > Haliangiales > JADYYK01 > JADYYK01. The sequence goes on along the minus strand of JADYYK010000119.1, from coordinate 17,884 downwards.
ACCGCGACCGAGGAGTTCAAGCAGACGGTGCGCGACCGCCTGGCCGGGCGCTTCGCCATCCTGGACCGCGGCGTCGGCGCCAAGAGGTTCCTGCTCGGCGACGACTTCTCGGTCGCCGACGGCTACGCCTATTACACGCTGCGCAGCGCGCGCAAGTGGGCGCCAGCCGCGGTCACGCCGAACCTGGAGGCCTACGCCGGGCGGATCTCGGAGCGCGCCTCGGTGCGGGCGGCGCTGGAGGCCGAGGGGCTGGCCTTGTAGATCGTCCCGCGCACGAGGTCCCACAGCGGCAGCGAGACGTTGAAGTTCCACTTCTGCATCAGCGCCGGGTCGTGGTGGGTGGCGTGGTGACGGCGCAGCGCGCTGATGATGCGGCTTTTGCCGATGCGCGAGGTCGCGGGCAGGTGGTAGCTGAGGTGCAGCCACTCGTAGGTCACGGTGTAGAGCAGCGCCTGCGCCACGAAGAGCAGGCCGATGTTGCGCAGCCCGACCAGCCACAGCACGGCGGCGGCGGGCAGGGTGCCGATGAACAGCAGCAGCACGCCGTAGGCCGGCACCAGCACCAGGCGGAACTCGCGCGCCGACTTCATCGCCATGTCCTCGGTGATGAAGACGATGTGGTGCTCCGGCGTGTGGCGGTCGTACAGCACGGGGGCGAACCACTGTCGCTTGTGCAGCACGTCGCGGTGCACGCGCCACTCGGTGGCGTTCGAGATCAGGAAGAACACCGGCAAGAGCAGGAGCTGCCAGGCGCGCAGGTCGCGCAGCAGCAGGATGGCGCCGGTGATCAGGCCGAGGCCGAGCACCGAGGGCACGATGAGGTGCGCGTAGGGCGAGTACCAGCGCGGGATCTGCCCGACCAGCTGCGCACGCAGCTCGTCGCGGCGCGCTTCGGTCAATCCTGCCGGGGCCGGGGTGTCGCTCATGTGTATAGAGGTACCATCAATTGGTCCGACCATGCAGCCAATTTGTCAGAAGGTGGCATTGAGGGTCACGGGGGTGCCGGTAGCGACGGGGGTGAGGGTGGCGCTGAAGGAGCCGCGCAGCAAGTAGGTCTGGGTGTCGTCCATCTTGGGCAGGGTGGTCATGCCGCTGATGGTGAAGGTGTTGATGGTGCCCATCGGGGAGCTGCCACCAGTGGCGAGATAGGTCTGGTTGTCGCGCGTGAGCAGGGTGGCGCCGCCCTCGAGCAGATCTGCAGGGGCGTAGCTGCGCACCGCGGGCGATCCGCTGATCGAGAATGATACCGCCAGCATCGAGAAGGTCGTATCGGTGGAGATCACGCCGATGACGCCGTTGGCCTCGCCGTCACGCAGGCCCCCGGTGGCGATGCAGCCATAGCTGCCGGTGAGGCCGCCCGAGAGGGTGATCTTGCAGTTGGCGCCGGGGTTGTTCGGTGGATCGTCGCTCTCGCCGCAGCCTGCGACCGCGAGTGTGAGGAGGAGGCTGGACAGCGGTACGAGGAAGTGCGTCGGGTTGCGCATGCGGCAGGGACCTCCAGCGAAGATTTTGCGCGATCTGGGGAGTTGCCGGGTGTGACCTGGGTACAATGGCACGGAATGGACCGCCAAAGGGAAGACGGCAGCCATAGCTCCGACGAGCGCCTGGAGGCGGAGTCGGCCAGCCCAGGTCGGCGCACCGCCGTCATGCAGCGCGAGGCGGCTGGCCCGGCGGCACCTGATGCGCCGCGGGCTGCAGCCCTGGCGGGCGAGAGCAGCGGCGGCGTCGCCCTGCCCGACGGCCTGCGCAGCAAGTTCGAGGGCTCGCTGGGCACCGACCTGTCCGATGTCCGGGTCCACACCGGTGGTGAGGCGCCTGCCGCGGCCAACGCCCGTGCCTTCGCGCTGGGCAGCGACATCCACTTCGGCGCCGGCGAGTACCAGCCCGGGTCGGCGTCGGGTGAGCGGCTGCTCGCGCACGAGGTCGCTCACACCGTGCAGCAGCGTGGCGGCGGCGGTGGCGCGCAGTTCAAGCTCGAGGTCAGCCAGCCCGGCGACGCGCTGGAGGTCGAGGCCGATCAGGCCGCCGACGCCATGGTGAGCGGCGAGGCGGCGACGGTGTCGGCGGGTGCGACGACGATCGCCCGTGTCCCGGGCGATGGTGGCGGTGGTGGCGGTGGCGGCGGTGGCGGCGGCGGTGGTGGTGGTGGTGGTGGTGGTGGTGGTGGTGGTGGTGGTGGTGGCGACGGTGGTGGCGGTGGCGGCACCACGCCGGGCGCTCCAGGGGACGACACCTGGCGTGGTCGCGGCAACCTGATCGGCAACCCGCCGGTGCGCTCCGAGGAGCCGCCCAACAAGGGCATCGTCGAGGACGCGGCGGTCTACGCCCAGCGCCGCGCGGCGGCCCAGGCCACGCGCGCCGCACAGCAGGCACGCGCCGAGACCTTCCGCGATCCCACCACCGGCAAGGTCAGCGACAACAAGTTCTGGTTCACCAAGGTCTACCAGTTCGTCACCGAGGGCGAGCTCGAGGAGGCTGCCAGCAGCACCTTCTGGTACCCGAGCTACGTCATGCAGTGCGTGCGCTACTTCGACCAGATCTATGCCGACAACCTGGCCGCCGCCAACCGCGGCGGCACCGTCGAGGAGCACTGGCGGCGCGCCTTCGAGGTGACCTCGAACACCCACGCCAACACCTGGCGCACCACCCTGATGCGGGCCGGCGTCGGCGTCGGTGGGGCGATCTCGATCGGCGGCGGCGGCTTCCTCGGAGGCCTCATCGGCGGCGGCCCGGGGGCGGTCGCGGGGGTCCTGGGCGGCGGCGCCATGACCCAGATGATGTGGGACGTCATGCGCGCCACCGAGTCGCTGGTGGCGTCGATGCAGGCGCACATCCGCTTCGATCTGCCGCGCGCCGAGGCCTGGGTCTTCAACTCCTACTACGCCAGCATGCAGGACGCGCGCATCTCGAACTTCCAGCCCGACTTCATGTCGATGACGCCGGTCTTCGATCGCGCCGCGCAGCGCATGAACAGCGTCATCGCCAGCGAGATCGGCCTGCCGGTCGACCTCATGCCGCGCATGCTGCAGGACTTCGCGATGACGCACCTGCTCGACGCCAACATGGAGAACGAGCGCGCCGACACCTGGGCGCGCACCGAGGGGCTGGTCACCGAGGGGCTGGCGGGCACCGATCCGTATCGCGATCCCGGCGGCGGCGCCGCCCTGACCGGCGACACCACCACCACCGCGCAGCCGGCGGGCAGTGGCCTCGCCAACCTGTCCGACCCCAACCTGCGCCCGACCATGGACAGCTCGGCCGAGCTGTTCGACGACGACAGCGTGCGCGAGCGCGTCGGTCGCGGCGACTTCGGGCGCAACCTCAGCGACCGCTCACGCATGCTGCGCGCCCTGATGTCGGGCTCGTGCGGGGACGACGACGAGAACGCCATCCTGTCGATCCTGCGCCACGCCGTCGGCCTCGGCGAGGTGGTCACGTTGATCGACGCCGCCAACGCCTGGGATCTCGGCTACGCAGTCGATGGCAGCGAGTTCGACCAGCTGCGCTCCATCTTCCGCGCGCACTACTACGCGCAGACCTCGCAGTCGATGGCGACCACGCTGATCTGTCGCTGCATGGACGGGCACACCGCCGAGTGGGAGGAGGAGATGGTGGCCGACATCCTGGTCGATCGCGGGGGCAGCGATGGCCGCGCCATCGTGACCGAGATCGGGCGTCGCTACGAGGGTGGCGGCTTCGACGACGGGGTCGACAAGGTCCAGTGGCAGCTCGACGGCGTCGATCAGGATCGCTTCGACGCCGTGTATGATCCCTGACCGTGGGTGACCCGCGCAAGGCGGCCGACGGGCTGATCGGACGGGCGCTGCGCCAGCTCGGCAGCGGCCGGCTGTACCTGGCCAGCGACGCCGAGGTCGACGACGCCACGCTGGCGGCGATGCTGGCCGACGTGCGCGTCAGCGCGCTGTTCGAGGTCGACCTCAGCAACCAGAAGCTGGGCCCTGCCAGCGCGCGCCTGCTGGCGGAGTCGCCCAAGACCGCCGGCCTCCAGGTCCTGGTGCTGGGCCAGAACGCCATCGCCGACGACGGCGCCGAGGCCATCGCGGCGCGGGCGTGGAGCGGCCTCGGGCAGCTCGGGCTGGCGTGGACCAAGCTGGGGGCGCGTGGGCTGGCGGCGCTGGCCCGCTCGCCGGGCCTCGGCCACCTGCACTCGCTGGAGATTGGCTACCAGCCGCTGGGTGACGCGGCGGTGGCCCTGCTGACGGCGCTGCCTGCGCTGACCTCGCTGTCGGTCTCGCGCACCGAGCTGATGGGGCCGGGCGCGCGGGCGCTGCTCGAGGTCGCGGTGGGCTGGCTGGATCTGTCGGACAACCCGCTGCCCGAGGGCGCGCTGACGGGGCTGACGGCGCTGTCGCCGCGGCTGCGCTCGGTGTCGTTCAAGCAGAGCGGCCTCGGCGCCAGCGACGCCGCGGTGCTGGCCGGGCTGGCCGCGCCGGCGCTGCGCAGCGTCGATCTGGCGATGACCAAGCTCGGCGACGCCGGGCTGAGCGCGCTGGCGCGGGCGCCATGGCTGGCCCAGCTCGACGGCCTCAACGTCAGCTACGCGGGCGGCAGCGGCGCCGGGCTGGCCACCCTGCGTGAGGCCTGGGGCGCACGCCCCGGGCTGAGTCCGGGGCGCTGACATGGAGCCGTTGCTGCGCGGACAGTTCCGGATGGCGTCGGTGTCGCTGCAGCTGGCCTGGCATCGGCAAGGCTTGACGATGGCGCGCCTGGAGCAGGTCGCGGCCAAGCTGGCCGGGACCTACCCGGTGCTGAGCAAGCTTCTGCCGCCCCAGGTCGCGGTCGAGACCCTGCAGCTGGCCAGCGATGACCGCTGCTACCTGGTCGAGCTGGCGCCGCACCGCGCGGGCTGGCGCTGGCTCAGCCGCAGCCCCAGCGAGCCCGCGATGCCGCTCGGCACCATGGCAGAGACCGCGGTCACCGTGCTGGCGGACCTGGCCAGCCAGCTGGACGTGCGGGTGGGCCGGGTCGGGCTGGTGGTCGAGCGGCTGGCCGCGCACGCCTCGCCCGCGCTGGCGCTGGGCTATCAGGTGCTGTCGCCGATGGTGTCGGCGGCGATGGTGCAGCCCGCGGGGCTGGCGCTCGAGCTGCGTGAGCGCGTCGGCATCGCCGGTCGCGCCGCCACCACGGTGCTGCGCACGGCCAGCGTGATGCGGCGCCCCGGGGCCGGCGACAGCGCCGCCCTGCTGGCGCACGAGGTGTCGACGCTGGAGGAAGATCAGGGCGCCGCCCAGCTGTCGCGGGCCCAGCTGGGCGAGTTCGCCAGGGCCGCGGCGGCCCACGCCGAGCAGCAGCTCGTCGCGCTGTTTCCCCACGCCAACTAAGCGCGCTACGCTGTCGCCATGGGGGAGACCTGGAGCGAGCCGCCGGCTCGGTCGGGACAGGGCGAGGTCCGGGTGCTGGCCTGCGTGCTGTCCTATGACGATCTGCTGGCCGACGTGGCGGCGTGGTTCCGCCTCGGCGCCGCCGCGCTGCCGCTGAGCATCGGGCGCGGCGACGGGCCACGTGCGGCCCTGGTGGGCGCCGAGCTGCGCCTGCCCGATCGCTGGATGTCGGGCGGCCACGCGCTGCTGCGCAGCTCGGGGGCGGTCGATGTGCTGGCCGATCTGGGCTCGCGCAACGGCACCTGGGTCAACGGGGCGCGGGTCGCCGCGCATGCGCTGAGTGACGGAGATCTGATCGAGGTCGGGCACACCCTGCTGTGCTATCGCCGCGTGCCCGAGGCGGCGCTGAGCGCGCTCGAGCAGGCCAGCGCCAGCGCCGCGCGGCTGGGGCCGACGCGCACGGTGAGCCCCGCGGTCGCCGTGCTGCTGCGCGATCTGGGGCGCATCGCGCCGTCGCGCGAGCCGGTGCTGATCCAGGGCGAGACCGGGGCCGGCAAGGAGATGGTGGCCGAGACGCTGCATCGTCTCAGCGCGCGCAGCGGCGCGCTGTGCGCGGTCGACTGCGGCGCGGTCCCGGAGACGCTGTTCGAGACGACCTTTTTCGGGCACCAGCGCGGAGCCTTCACCGGGGCACAGAGCGCGCGCGACGGCGAGATCGTGCGCGCCGATCGGGGCACCCTGCTGCTCGACGAGGTCGGCAACCTGTCGCCGGCCGGGCAGGCCAAGCTGCTGCGCGTGCTGGAGGAGGGGCGGGTGACGCCGCTGGGCGGCGAGGTCGCGACCACGGTGGACGTGCGCTGGGCGGCGGCGACCAACCGCGAGCTCCTGGGTGGCGCAGGTGGCGCAGGTTTTCGCGAGGATCTGGTGGCCCGTCTGGCAGGCTATGTGGCGCGGGTGCCGGCGCTGCGCGAGCGGCGCGAGGATCTGGGCATCCTGGCGGCACACCTGCTGGCGCAGGCGGGGATCGAGCGGGCGTCGATCAACGTGGCCGCGGCGCGGGTGCTGTTCAACCATCGGCTGCCGGGGAATGTGCGCCAGCTGCGCGCGGCGCTGCGCAGCGCGGCGCTGCTGGCGGCGGGCGAGGCCATCGATGTGGCGCAGCTGCCGGCGCACCTGCTGCGACCAGCGGGCGCCGAGGCCGAGCCCGAGGCCGAGCACGAGCAGGAGGTCGAGCCCGGGGCCGGGGCGCGAGGGGGCGCCGGGCGCAAGGGCGCGCCGACGGCGAGCGAGCTCGAGGCGGCGTTGCTGGCGGCGCAGGGCAACGTGGTGCGCGCGGCGGAGAGCTTCGGGACCTCGGCGCGCCAGCTGTATCGCTGGCTGCAGCGCCACGGCGTGGACATCGAGCGCTTCAGAGGCTAGCGACCAGGGTCTGGCCGGCCGGCGGGGCGGCGCGGGGCAGGGCGCGGGCGCGCGCGAGCACGGCCTCGGGCAGGGTGCCGGCCAGCGCCAGGCGCAGCTCGGTGGCCAGCTCGGCGGCGCGCTGGTAGCGCAGCGTGGGCGCCTTGGCCAGGGCCAGCGCCAGCACGGCATCGACCGCGGCGGCGACGGCGCCGGCCAGGCCGGGGACGAGCTGGCTGGGCGGCGGCGGCTCGCGCTGCAGCGCCTCGTAGATCGCGGTCGCCGGGGTGCGGCCCGGGAAGGCCTCGACGCCGGTCAGGGCGCGGTAGCAGATGGCGCCCAGCGCGAAGACGTCGGTGTGCGCGCCGATCTCGGCCGAGGCGCCGCGGGCCTGCTCGGGCGCCAGGTAGCCGGGCGAGCCGACCACCGCGGCGTGGGTCAGGGTCGCCCCGGTGGGCGTGTCGCTCAGGCGCGAGATGCCGAAGTCGAGCAGCTTGAGCGTGGCGGTGCCGCGCACCAGGTAGACGTTCTGCGGCTTGAGATCGCGGTGCACCACGCCGGCGCCGTGGGCGGCCTCCAGCGCGGTGGCCAGGTTGGCGACCAGCTCGGCAACCTCGGCGGGGGGCAGCGCGCCGCGGCGACGCAGGTAGGCGCCGAGGTCCTCGCCCTCGAGGCGCTCCATCACGATGGAGCGGGTGCCATCCTCGGGGCTGCTGCCGATCTCGAACAGCTCGGGCGCGTGGGCGGCGACGCGCTGCGCGGCCTCGGCCTCGCGGCGGAAGCGCTCCAGCATGGTGGCGTCGTCGTGCAGGTGCGCGTGCAGCACCTTGACCGCGACGCGCTGGCCGTCGGCGATGCGCTCGCCGGCATAGACCTCGCCCATGCCGCCGCGCCCGAGCAGCTCGATCAGGCGATAGCCTCCCAGCGTGCTGCCCGACAGTCGACCCTGACCGGCCTCGACCAGGGCGCGTACCACGGTGCGCCGCGCCTCGGCGCGCTCCAGCTCGAGCGCGTGGGCGCCCGCGCGCAGCCGGTTGGCCAGCCACGACGACAGCAGCCACACCGTGCCCAGGATGGCGACGGCCCACGCCAGGCTGCCGTAGCGCGCGCCCGGCGAGTGCTGATAGCCGGTGCCCTCCAGCACCATGGTCGGGAACGGCCGCAGCATCCAGCCCGCGGCCTGCACCAGCGCGACGCCGACCAGCCCGGCGCACGCCGTCAGCAGCGCCCACAGCCCCAGGCGCCCGTCGAAGGCGATGCGATAGAACGCCACCGTGATGGCGAGCAGGAACAGGTTCAGCGTCAGCTGTCCCGGCATCATCAGGGAGGTCGCCGAGGTCCAGTTCAGGGCCGCGGCGCTGAGCATGGCGACGCCGCGATGGTCGCGCTCGCCGCGCGCGCGGGTGCGCGCCCACAGGTTGCCCAGCGCGATGACGGCGTGGCCGGGCAGGTTGAGGGTCAGGAAGCGGGCATAGGCCGCGCGATCCAGCGGCACCCCGAGCACGCCGTCGAGGAAGTAGGGCACCGTGTTGAGCAGCGCGAGGCCGAGCGGCAGCAGCATCCCGATGCGCTCGACCCGGCGCCAGTGCGCGAGCGGGATGGGCTCGGGCAAGCCCGGCCGCACCGCCGCGCGCAGCAGTCTCCACAGCCCCCACACGGGGCGGACTATACACAGGGGCGGTGGGGGGCGGTGGGGCGCGGTGTGCTGCGGGCGACGGGCGAGGTGCGACGGGCGGCGCGACGCGACGGCGACTACGAGATCAGCAGGCTCTTCAGGCCGCTCGAGAAGCGCACCATGATGGTGTCGCGGCGGGCGTTCTCGACCTTGCCACGACCGTACTCGGGGTGCTCGATGATCTGGCCCGCCTTGTAGACCTCGCGACGCACGAACGGGCGCACGTCGGTGGCGGCGGCCAGCTCCTTGGACAGCACCACCAGCTCCTCCTGCTTCTTGCGCTGGTGCTGCTCGGCCGGGCTGAGCTTGCGCGACTCGACCACCGGCTTGCTCCCGCCGGCGCCGCCGGGGCCGCTGCGTCCGGCCTCGAGGCGGTAGTTGTGGCGCGAGCCACAGGACTGGCAGAGCACCTGCTTGGGGATGCCGTCGACCATCGCGATGACGATATGGGCGGAGATGCGCTTGCAGGGACCACACCAGGCGTCGCTCTCGTGACCTACGCGGAACTTCGGCTGCTCGGGCTGCGTCATGTTGTCCTCAGGTTGCATTGAGACCGAGCAGCTCCTTGGCCACGATGCGCCGCTGGATCTGCCCGGTGCCTTCGAAGATGTCGTAGATCTTGGCGTCGCGGTACCACTTCTCGACCGGGTGGCCGGGCTCCAGGGCCTCCTCGCCGAGCATCGCCATGGCGCGCGTGGTGACCTCCTGCGCGGTGCGCGCGGCGTGCGCCTTGGCCATCGACGCCCACTTCACGTTCTCGAGATCCTGATCGGCCATCCAGGCCGCGCGGTGCACCAGCAGGCGCGAGGCCGAGATCTCCATCTCCATCTCGGCCAGCGCGAAGGCCAGGTGCTGATGCCCCGCCATCGGCGTGCCATGGAGGGACGACGACTGCACGCGCCTGAGCACGTGCTCATAGGCCGCCTGCGCGATCCCCACCGCCTGCGCGGCCACCACCGGGCGCGTCGCGTCGAGCATCTTCTTGGTGCCCGACAGCCCCTCCTGGGCGCCCGCGGGCACCGAGGAGCCCAGCATCCACTCGACCGGCACGCGACAGTCCTCGAGGATGACCTGGGCGGTCTCGGAGGCGCGGATGCCGAGCTTGATCTCCTTGCGACCGGGGATGAGGCCCGGGGTGCCGCGCGGGACCACGAAGCCGCGCACCCCGCCGCGACCCAGCGAGGGATCGCACTGCGCCCAGACCACGAACACGGCGGCGCTCTTGCCGTTGGTGATCCACTGCTTGGAGCCGTTCAGCACCCAGTGGTCGCCGTCCTTGACCCCGGTGGTCTTGAGCGCCGAGATGTCCGACCCGGTGGCCGGCTCGCTGAGCGCCATGGCGGCGACCTTGACGTGGCCGTGCTCGTCCTTGCCGGTCAGACAGTCCTTGAACAGCTTCTTCTGCGCGTCGGTGCCCATGCGTGCGACCGGCGAGGCGGCGAGGCCCGAGCCGCCGATGGCCAGCATGATGCCGGCGCAGCCCCAGGCCAGCTCCTCGGAGCCGACCGCGGCGAGCTGGCGCCCGTAGCGCCGCTTCTTCTTGCCCGGGGGCGCGTCTGCCCCCTGGGCGGCCGCCTGCGCCTCGGGCGGACCGTCGGCCGACATGGTGTCGATGAGGGCGGTCTGCGCCATGCCGATGTTGGCGGCCTGCTCCATGATGTCCCACGGCATCGACTCCTCGGCGTCGTGGCGCGCGGCGGCGGGGCGGATGACCTGCTCGGCGAAGGCGTGGGTGATCGCCTTGACGCCCTGGAGGATCGGGCTGTCCTGGAAGATGTCCATCATGACCTCGCAGCCGGGGCGGGGGCGCCCGCGTAGGTAGCAGCGTCCTGGCGACGTGCCAGCACGCGGGTGAGGGCCTCGTCGCCGGCCAGGACCTCGAAGGCGCGCGCGTCGCGCATCAGCTTCTCGACCGGGAAGTCGCGCACGAAGCCGTAGCCGCCGTAGATCTGGACCGCGTCGATGCTGGCGCGGCGCACCACGCCGGCGGCGAAGTCACGCGCGCGGCTGCACAGCTCGGCGGCGTCGGGGCTGCCCGCGTCGAGCGCGGCGGCGGCGCGCAGGACCAGGAAGCGGCCGGCCAGGGTGGCGGTCTCGCTCTGATCCTGCATGCGCGCCAGCGACTCGAAGCTGCCGATGGGCTGGTTGAACTGCACGCGCTCCTGGCTGTAGCCGGCCGAGCACTGCATCGCGAAGTCGGCCACGCCGATGGCGCGGGCCGCCAGCGACAGCTTGTACCAGGACAAGAGCTCGTGCTGCGCCGCGGGGTCGCGGGTCAGCACGGCGGCGGCGGGCAGGCGCACCGCCTTGGCGTCGAGGCGGGCCCAGCGCGCGGCGCGCCAGCCCGAGGGGAAGACCGGCGTGATGGTGAAGGCGCTGGTGGGCGCCAGGATGACCACGGGGCCGGCGGCGTCGCGCGCGGAGATCACGATGTGCGCGGCGTCGGCCAGCGCGGGGACCGGGCCCAGGGTGCCGTCGAGGGTCAGGTCACCGGAGGCGGCGGTGGTGATGGTGATGCGACCGAGGGCGTCATGCGTGGTGGTCGCCAGCGCGCCGCCGGCCAGCGCGCCGTGCAGCGCGGCCGCGACCTCGGGGCTGGCCCAGCGCGCGGCGGCCAGGGCGGGCTCGACGTTGCTCTCGAGCAGGGCGGCCACGCCGGCACAGCCGCGGCCGAGCTCGAGGCCGCGCAGGGCGCGGATGGTGTGCGAGTAGGCGCCGGACAGCATGCCCCCGGCGGCCTCGGGGATGGCGTCGATGCCGACGCCGAGGTCGGCCGCCTTGGCCAGGGCGGTGCGGGCCGCGCCGGCGCCGGAGTCGTCGGACTCGTCGGCGTGCTGGCCCAGCTTGCGCGCCTCGTCGGCGAAGCGCCGGAAGGTCGCGACGATGAGCTGCTGTTCCTCGTCGAGGGAGAAATCCATGGGGCGCACAATAGGCGAAGCGGGGTGCGGAAGGGAAGCGGGTGGAGGCGGTCGCGTATGCTTGCGGGATGATGAGGATGACGGTCGTGGGGCGGCGCGGAGCCGGCTGGCCTACTCGGTGAGCAGCATGCGCACGCAGGCGTTGGCGCGCGCCAGCGACTCCGGCCCGCTGCCCGCCTCGGGCGCCACGAAGGCGCCGCACACCCAGGCGCCGTGGGGGCCGGCCCAGGCGCGCAGCAGCAGGCGCACGCGCTCGCCCGCGAAGCACGGCTTGCGGTAGGTGATCTCGGCGTAGCGCGCGATCAGGCGGGTGCCGCGGCCGTGCTGGGCCAGGCGGCGCAGCGCGGCCTCCTCGAAGATGCGCGGATAGGCCAGCGAGTTGACGTGCTGGTTGGAGTCCGAGTGCATCAGGCCGAACAGCACCGGGACCTCGTCATCCTTCACCGTGGCGTCGAGCTCGGTCAGGCCGGTCGCGCTGGCCGGCGGCGTCAGCACGTCGTCGTGCTTGAGCCAGGGCAGGCGCAGCGGCGGCACCGCGGGCACCCCCTCGAGCTCGAGCCGACGCACCTTGCGCGCCTCGGGCGGGCCGAACGGCCGGGTGAAGACGTGCTCGCCATAGATCTTGCCGACCAGATCCAGGGTGCCGGCGCCCTCGGGGGGCGGCCCGTGGGTGCGCGCGCGCGGGGCCCGCACCTCGGCGAAGGTGGCGAGCAAGATCCGGTTGGGCTCGCCGCCGGCGTCCACGGTGTGGCCCAGCACGTAGCCGCCGTCGATCTCGAACGGGCGCCGCACCGAGACCGGCCCGCCGTGGCCCTCGATCACCAGGCGCGTCAGCAGCGGCACCAGCCCCTGGTGCTGCGCCGCGCGCGGCACCGGGCTGTCCACCATCAGCTTCTGCCACACCGCCAGCCCCATGGCGTGCGGCAGCGACAGCAACATGACCCGGCCATCCTGGCTGACGTCCTCGTAGCGCAGGGGCGACTGCGCGTGCGCGCGCTGGCTGGCGGGGACCTCGGGCAGGTGCGGGAACGGCGACGCGGCTGCTTCCATGGCGGGTTAGGTGCTCACTCCAGCACGCCGGTGTCACCCAGCTTGCCCATCTCGCGGTACTCGAGGCGAATCGCGCGCTCCAGGTGGTCCTGGGTCAGCGGTGAATGCTCCTCGGCGGCCAGGAAGGCGGCGCGCAGGGTGGCGTTGCGGATGTAGCCGCCGGAGAGCTGGAACTTGCGCGACAGGGCGGCCAGATCGAACTCGCCCGCGGTGGGTAGCTCCGGCGGCAGGTGCACGCGCCAGAGCTGCTCGCGCATCTCCTCGTCGGGGAACGGGAAGGTCAGGCGCAGCGACAGCCGGCGCTTGAAGGCCGAGTCGATGGAGCCGCCGAAGTTGGTGGTCAAGAGCGCGATGCCCTCGAAGGTGTCGAGCCGCTGCAGGAGGTAGTTGACCTCGAGGTTGGCGTACCGATCGACCGAGCTGCGCACCTCGGTGCGCTTGGCGAACAGCGAGTCGGCCTCGTCGAACAGGATGATGGCCTGGCCGTCCTCGGCGGCGTCGAACACCGAGGCCAGGTTGCGCTCGGTCTCGCCGATCCACTTCGACATGATGCGCGACAGGTCGACCCGGTAGAGGTCGAGGCCGAGCTCGCTGGCGATGACGCCGGCGACCATCGACTTGCCGGTGCCGGGGCCGCCCTGGAACAGCGCGGTCAGGCCGCGTGACGTCGTCATGGTGCGATCGAAGCCCCAGGCGTCGTACACGGTGCGGCGGTGGCGGATGCGCGCGATGAGCTCGAACAGCGAGTCGAGCACGTCGGTCGGCAGCACGGTGTCCGACCAGGTCGCCAGCCGGGTCACCCGCGTCGCGGTCTGCCCGAGGCGCGTCTCCAGGTGCTGGCGCAGCGCCTGGTCGAGCTCGCGCCCGCGGTCGGCGCTGTCGGGCGGGCGGGTGTCGTTGGCGGGCGGGCGGCGCTCGTCGCCAGCGCGGGCGACCGCGGCGGCGACCTTCTCGATGACGCCGGTGCCGACCCGGTAGCGCAGCGCGATGTCCTCGACGTCCTTGACGACGAGGCCGTGGCGGTCGGTGACCGCGCGCCAGACCTCGATGCGCTCGTGGTCCTTGAGCGGCGGCAGGTCGACCTTGAGGTAGCCCGGATCCAGCGGCGGCTGGGCGTCCCACGACAGCCGCAGCGCCAGCGGACCGGGGTGGCTGCGGAACAGCTCGCGCAGCTGCTCGCGCGTGGCCTGATCGTCGCTGGCGACGTCGTCGAGCCCCTCCACGCAGGGGATCCAGCCGCGCAGCACGACGCGCCGCAGGGCCACGCGCAGCGACTCCAGGCGCGCCTTGGGATCGCGCGACAGCAGCGAGGCGTCGATGACGCCCAGGTTGCGGTTGGCGTGCGCGGCCAGCGCCGCCAGCAGGGTGCGCCGGCCACTGCCGATGCGACCCTGCACCGCGATGCGCACGTGGCTCTCGGGCGCACGCGCCAGCGCGGTCAGAAGCTCGCGCTTGGTCAGCTCGGGCATGTGAATCTCACGCAGCGTGCGATCGGCGACGCGCACCGAGATGGTCTCGCCGGGGTCGCCGTCCATCGACTCGGCGCGCAGCTGGCGGATGACCAGCGGATCGGTCGCCAGCGAGATGAAGGGGCGCACCCGGCCGTCGCCCGGTCGCACCAGACCATAGCGATACAGCGGACGATCGCGGTCGAGCTCGCGCGCGATGTCGTGGCGCTCGGCGCGACCGCTCAGGATCTGGCACACCAGGAGCTCGTCACACAGCGGGCGATCGGGATCGTTGGCCAGGATGCCGTACAGGCGCGACAGCTCGCCCCACAGGGTCGGCGCCGCGACGATCATCAGGATCTCGTAGGCCAGCGGCGATAGCCCGAACTCGCGCGCCAGCGAGCCCAGCGGCGTCAGCCGCCCCGACACCTGCAGCTCGGCGTCGCGCACCGCGGCGGCGGCCTCGACCACGTGGGCCTGGGCGGCGACGAGCTGCGGCTGGGCGTGGTTGCGCTCGCGCCCCAGGATGCCGGCGACCTCGGTCTCGAAGGGCAGCCGGCCCTCGTTGGGGTAGGTCAGGCGGCCGCGATCCCAGGCGGTGGCGATGGCGCGCTCGCACCAGGCGCCCACCAGCGCCAGGTAGCGCTCCAGGAGCATGAAGGACTCGGCCCGGCTGCAGCGCTGCGTCAGCGGGCGCGGGTTCAAGGCCAGGAACTGGTCGGGGATCTGGAGCTCGCCGGTCGGCTGCGGCTCGGGTGCCCGCGGCGCCGGCGGCTCGCGCTTGCGGTCGACGCGCGGGGCGACCGGCAGGGTGCGCGCGGTCGGCGTCCCGGGTGACAGCGCCGGCGCGCCGTTGCCGGTGGCGCTCGCGCCGGCACCAGCGCCGCCGCCGCTGCCGTTGCTGGCAGGGGCGCCGTCGCTGCTGGTGGCGGGCTCGTGCGGGGCCGCGGCCAGGAGGTCGCGGTAGGTGGTGTGCACGGTCTCGATCTCGCCGTCGTCGCCGCGCAGCCGCATGGCCAGGTGCTGGGCCAGATCGTCGATGGCGACGTCGACCACGTCGCGCGTCTCGTCGAACTCCTTGACCACCTTGCCGAAGCGCAGATCGAGCGCGGTCAGCTTGCGCAGGCCGCTCAGCACCAGGGCGTAGCCACGTCGGGGCGCGAAGCGGACCAGCGTGGTGCCGGTCAGCGCGATGCGGTGCTGCAGCCCGCCGTCGCGGGTGCTGAGGACCAGGATCTGGTGCTCGCTGCCGTCGTGGCTCTCGCACAGCAGCGCGATGGCGCGGGCGTCGAACAGGGGCGCGCCGGAGACCGCGCGCATGTCGTCGCCCACGTGTGGCGAGGTCCACAGCTCGTCGCCGGGCTCGCGCAGCGTGACGCGGGGGCCCTCGATGCTGAGCCAGCGGCGGGCCGACAGCGGCAGCACCAGATCGGCGCGAGGCAGCGTGCTCTGGGTGACGCCGCTCTCGCTCGCGGCCAGCAGCGTCGGCACCTCGGCCATCCACACCGCCACGGGCTCGCCGAACGGGCTGCGCATCAGGCGGCCGGGCCCCGGCGGGAGCGGGGTCGGCTGGCCCAGCGGGCTGCCCACCAGATTGAAGCGCAGGAGCTCGGGCGGCTCGCCCTGGACCAGCCAGATCTCGGTGTCGAAGGCGATGAGGTCGCTGGCGTGCTGGGCCGCCAGCCGGATGGCCGGGTGCTGACCCGCGACGTCGATGAGGCGCACGCCGCTGTCGCTGGACACCACCACACGCTGCCCGTCGGGCGTGAAGCGCAGGCTGACCGGGGGCGACAGAGCCTGGGCGCTCGGGGACATGGCGCGATGATACAGCGACTGGCTAAAAGGTGATGAGCGGAGCGGGCGGGGGCAGCGCCAGCAGGGCGTCGAGCTCGTGCAGGCGCGCCCCGGCCTCCAGCGTCAGCTGCCCGAGGTGCACCGCGGTGGCCAGCCGCAGCGCGCCGGCGAGCACCGCCGACAGGGTGGCGATGGGGCCCGACAGCAGCGGCGCCCCGGGGCTCTGGCCCACGGTGAGGCGCGGGCTGCCGGCCTCGACGCTGAGCGTGACGGGCTGCTGGTTGTGGGGCAGCAGGGGGTCGCTGGCGACCACGCTGATGCGGCCGCTGGCGGGGGCGGCCGGCAGGCCCGGGGTCAGCGCCGCCAGGCCAGGGTAGCCACGGCCCTCGAGCACGCGCGCCAGGTGGACGATGCGCACCATGGCGCCGGTGAAGAGGCGCGCCACCAGGTGGTGCTCGTTGGGCATATGGACCGGGTCCTCGAGCGCCGGCAGCCCGCGGTTCATCAGGGCGGGCAGCGCGTGGTGCTCGGGCAGATCGAGCTCGACCTGCTCGACCTGGGCGTCCTGTGCCGCCAGGAAGCCGGCCAGCGCGCGGGTGGCGGCGGCGTCCTCGGCGACCAGCTCGTGCACCACCAGGGTCAGGGGGTGCGGGGTCGGGCTGCGCAGCTCGTAGATCATGTAGCCGCTGAGCTCATCGGTGATGTGATCGCCCTGCACCCCGACGACGTGGCTGGTCTTGAGGCGCGCGGCGAGCTGGCGTGGGGTGCGCGACAGGCTGCCGTTCTCGCGCGCGCAGTGCCGTTCGTAGGCGCGCTGGATGCGGCCGAGATCGCTGGCGTCGCTGGGCGACAGCGTGCGCACGCGGGTGCGCTCGGGGCACAGCGGCAGCTCGGCGGGGGTCAGGTGCCAGCGCAGCACGCGCGCCATCGGGGCCCAGCCTTGCGCCGCGTAAAAGCGCGGCGAGAAGGGGTAGAGCAGCGCCCACGCGACGTCGTGCTCGGCCAGCTGATCGAGGTGGCGCGCGACCATGGCCGAGGCGACCCCGGTGCGCCGCGCCTCGGGTGCGGTGGCGACCGAGGCCAGGCCGCCGGCGGAGGCGCGCACGCCGCCGAAGCTGGCGCCGAAGGGCAGGGTCAGGAACTGGCCGACGTGGCCGGGCACGCCGGTGCGCAGCGCCAGCGTGTAGTCGGACGGGCTGAACCAGACCGACTGCCCGTAGGCCTGCGCGCGCGAGGCGGCGCTGTCGCCGTTGCGCGGATAGGCGCGCAGCGAGAGCTCGGCCATGGCGAGCGCGTCGTCCGCGCTGGCCGAGCGAAAGCGGAGCTGGGGGTCGCCGCGACGCATCGGGGGGTGAGTGTATACGCGGGTGAGTGAGGGCGGTTCAAGTGGTCTCGAGCCAGGCCACCCCTTTACGGCGCCCCCGCGTCGTGGTCGAGTGGGCCGTGGCCGACAGCACCGAGCTCCTCATCGAGGGCGCCATCGCGGCGGGCCTCGGGCTGTTCATCGGCCTCGAGCGCGAACACAGCGAGCTGACCGGGACACCCGACCCCGACGACCCGCCGGCCGGCGAGCGCTCCAGCGCCGCCGCCCCCGGTGGGGTCATCCTGGGGGTGCGCAGCTTCGCGCTGCTGGCGCTGCTGGGCTGGGCCGCCGCGCTGCTGGGCGAGCGCCAGACCTGGCTGCCCATCGCCGGGCTGGTGGTCACCGGCGGCCTCATCGCGGCGCAGTACCTGCGCGCCGACGCCGGCCACGGCCTGACCACCGAGCTGGCCGCGGTGCTGACCTACCTGCTGGGCATGATGGTGCACCACGACCGGCGCATCGCGCTGGCGCTCGGGCTGGTGACCACGCTGCTGCTGCTGGCCAAGCCGTGGACGCGCACCCTGGTGCCCAAGCTGCGCCGCGTCGAGCTGACCGCGGCCCTGCAGCTGGGCATCGGGCTGGCGGTGCTGCTGCCGCTGCTGCCCACCGAGGCACGCGATCCCTGGGGCGTGCTGTCACCGCGCAAGATCGGCCTGTTCGTGCTGCTGATCGCGGGGCTCGGCTTCGTCGGCTACGTCCTGCACCGCGTCCTCGGGCAGACCAAGGGCGCCGGGCTGGCCGGCCTGGTCGGTGGCCTGGTCAGCTCGACCGCGGTGACCGCGGCGATGGCGCAGGACGCCGCCCGGCGCCCCGAGCATCGGCTGTCGGGCCAGCTGGCCACCTTCCTGGCCAACGCCGTGATGCCCATCCGCGTGCTGGTGGTGACCGCGCTGCTG
>JADYYK010000118.1 GCA_020853705.1 Deltaproteobacteria bacterium | reverse complement strand
TTCCCGCCCCCCCGGGGGGGGCAACGCCCCCCGAGCCTCCCCCCACCGCGCATGTTGCGCGGGCCCGGACCGAGGCTCCTAGGGACGGCGGCGGCGCGCGATGACGAGGAGCATGAGGCCCAGCGCCACACCCGCCAGCAGCCCGGTGCGTGAGCGCGCCCCGGTGCTGCAGCCGCAGCCCTCGTCACGGGTGCCGCCAGGCCCCGGCGGGTTGATGACCCCTCCGCCGTCACCCGTCGGCGTGACCCCGCTGTCCTGTCCGACCGGGCACACCTCGGGCGTCTTCGGCGCGATGCGCACGATCCGCCCGGTCGCCGCCGCGCCGGTGCCCAGCACCGCGATGTACAGCGCGCCGTCGGGGCCGCCCCGGATCGACACCGGCGACCCGCTGGTGATCTCGGCGAAGTCCTCGCGCCGCCCACCCGCCGCCACGCCGTCGCGCGCCGCGTTGATGGGCAGGCTCCAGATCGCCTGGGTCGAGTTGTCGCCGAAGTAGTAGCGGCCCCGATAGGGCGCCGGCCAGTCACAGCTGTCGATGATGAGTCCGCCCGTGATCGACGCACAGTTGCCGTCCAGCGTGGTGTCCTGCGCGCTGCCGTGCCGGCACTGGTAGATCGGATCGACACAGTCACCGTCCTGCATCGCGGCGCCGCCCGGGGTGGTGCCCACGCGCACGTCGCGGCACTTGCTCAGCGGGAAGCCCTTCTTGCCCTCGCGCCAGGGCCAGCCATGGTGGCGCCCCGGGCTGATGATGGTGACCTCCTCGTACGAGACCTCGCCGACGTCGCCGACCCACACCTTCGAGGTCATCGGGTCGGCCCACAGCCGCCACGGGTTGCGAAAGCCCCACGCGAAGATGGCCTCGCGCGGGGCGCCGTTGACCGCCGCCGAGATGGCGTCGCCGCAGCTCGGGCCGCACTGGGTCACGTTGGTCCGGCCGACCAGGGGGTTCGTGGTCGGGATGGTGCCGTCGAGCTTGATGCGCAGGACCTTGCCGTTGCCGGCGCCGTTGTTCTGCGGGTCGTCCGACAGGCAGGTGCCATAGAAGTTGGTCGGCTGCGCGAGATCCTCGGGCTCCGCGTTGGAGTTGCAGCCGGTGTCGCCGACCCCGATGTACAGCAGACCATCGGGCCCGACCTCGAGTGCGCCGCCGTCGTGGTTGGCCGGCCCGCGCAGCTTGTCCATGATGATGGTCTCGCCGGGCTCCAGGCGGCTGTCCGCCCCCAGCTTCCGCTTCACCACGCGGTGCCGGCTGTTCTCGCTGCTGCCGCTGGCCGAGTAATAGAAGATGAGGTCGCGCGAGGTCGCGAAGTCCGGGGCCACCGCGACCCCGAGCAGCCCCTGCTCGTCCTCGGCCGAGGTCACCGGCAAGGTGCCTGCGCTGACCAGCGCGCCGCCGCCCGCGGGCCGCACGAACACCGTCCCGGTCCGGTTGATGACCACCAGCCGTCCATCCGGCAGGAAGCGAAAGTCCGTGGTCTGGCTCGACCCGGTGACGAAGTTGGCGATGTTGAACGCCGCCGCGGGTGCCCCGGTGCTCATGTTGTCAGCCCGCGCCGGCGCCACCAGCGCGGCCGAGGCCCCCAGGCCCAGCAGCGCGACCAGCGTGCGCCCCCCGGCGCGCCTCAACGGCGGCGCCTCCGCGCCACGACCACAATCAGGCCCAGCACCAGCAGCCCGCCCAGCACCGGCGCCCCCGGCGCGCCGCCCCGCCCACCCGCGCGGCAGCCGCAGCCCGAGTCGTCACCGTCATCCGTGGTGCCGCCGTCGACCGTCGGCCCCACCGTGCCGTCGACCGTCGGCCCCACCGCGCCATCGACCGCCGGCCCGACCGCGCCATCCACCGTCGGCCCGATGACCCCACCGTCCATCCCGGGCTGACAGACCACGGGCGTCTTGGGCGAGATGCGCACGATCCGCCCCGGGTTGGCGCCGCCCTGCAGCACCGAGTAGTACAGGGCGCCATCGGGTCCGACCCGGATCGCGGTCGGCGTCCCGCTGACCGTGCCGAAGTTCTCGCGCGCGCCGGCCACGCCATCGCGGGCAGCGTTGATGGGCAGGCTGTACAGCGCCCCGTTGGCGTTGTCGCCGAAGAAGTAGCGCCCCTTGAACGGCGCCGGCCAGTTGCAGCTATCGACGATCATGCCACCCGTGATCGAGTCGCAGCCCGGGTCGACCGTGGTGTCGAGGCCGGCGCGCCCGTGCCGGCAGTTGTAGATCGGCTCGACGCAGTCCTGGTCCATGACCGGGGTGCCGCCGTTGGTGCCGACGCGGATGTCACGACACTTGGTGACCGGGTTGCCGTGGCGCCCCTCGCGCCAGGGCCAGCCGTGGTGGCGGCCGCGCTCCACGATGTTGATCTCCTCGTACGAGACCTCGCCGACGTCGCCGACCCACAGCTTGTTGGTGACCGGGTCCATCCAGATCCGGAACGGATTGCGGAAGCCCCACGCGAACAGCTCCTGACGCCCGGCCGCGAACGTCGTCGGCGCGGTGCCACAGGCATTGGCGCACTGGGTCACGTCGCCGCTCCCGACCAGCGGGTTGCTCGCCGGGATCGAGCCGTCGATGTTGACGCGCAAGATCTTGCCGTTGCCGCCCCCCTTCTGGGTCGGATCATCCGCCAGACAGGTCCCGTAGTAGTTGGTCGGCGTGTAGATCGGCTCGGGGATCTGGCCCGAGTTGCAGCCGGTGTCGCCGACGCCGATGTACAGGAAGCCGTCGCTGCCGACCTCGACCGCGCCGCCGTCATGGTTGGCCGGCCCGCGCAGGTTCTGCACCAGGATGGTCTCGGTCGCGCCCAGCACGTTGGTCGGGCTGAGCGTGCGCACGACGACGCGGTGGCGATTCGCGTTCGAGCCCGCCGGCATCGCGGTGCCCGAGGCCGAGTAGTACCAGATCAGGTTCCCGGTGGTCGCGAAGGTCGGGTGGATCGCGACCCCCAGCAGGCCCTTCTCGCTGCTGGAGTCGACCGCGAACGTCCCGGTCGCCTGCACCAGCGCGCCGCCGCCAGCGGGGCGCACATAGACCTGTCCCGTCTTGACCGTGATGACCAGTCGCCCGTCGGGCAGCCACCTGAAGTCGGTCAGCTGGTTGGGCTGCCCGGCAGGGGTCTGCACGAACGTCTGATCCATGTTGAAGGTCGTCGTTGGAGCCCCCGAAGACAGGTTGTCCGCCGACGCCAACGGAGCAAAACCAAGGCACATCACCGCAGAAATCCAGGCCAGCCGCTTCATGGCCCGAGACTACCGCAGATCATCTGCGCGCAACCAGCCTTGCACTCCTGGTAAGGCCCGCTACCACAGGGCTGTTGATGCAAACCATGCAGGCAGCGCCACGTGGGCGCAAGGTCTGCTCAGGACCGGTGCTGCGCGCCCACGAAACCCTGCGTGCGTGCTGACATGATCGCGGAGCGCCAATGGCATGTCAGCTGCACGACGCCACGGTATGCGCAGACTGCTTCTCGGAATGCTCTTGCTGGCCAGCGTGAGCGGTTGCGGCGGCGACTCCGGGTCGAGCCAGGCAGATCCCAAGGCGCCGTTTCCCCGATACACCGCCAATACCCGCTCGACGTGGACCCGCAGCCTCCCCGACGGGACCAAGAAGAGCTATGAGTCGCGGCTGATCGGACAGGTCACGGTCAACGGCGAGACCTTCGAGAAGTTCCAGGCCGGCGATCCCCCGAGCACCCCGGGCGGCAGTGGCGGCGAGCTGGTGGGCCACATCGTCGACGCCGACACCGTGGTGGTGGTCAGCGTGGCGTTCCGGACCACCTCGGCGAGCATCCTCGGCGTGCCCGAGTATGTGTCGGCCACCGCCGACGCACCGGTCAAGCTCGAGATCGAGCCGCCGCTGGGCGTCGCGCAGCCGTTCTCGGTGTCGGGCAAGACCGTGCTGGGCAGCCCGTCCGCTGCGCCGCTGCAGGGCACCTTGACGGGGTCGTACACGCTGGCCGAGAAGGGGGTCGCGATCGCCTCGCCCCTGGGCATGGTCACTGGCTGCAACCACTACACGGTCGCCGCCAGCGTGCCGTTCCTGTTCGGCAGCACCATGGCGGTCTCCGGCGAGGCCTGGTACTCGCCCCAGCTGGGCGTCGTGAAGGCCAGCCTGTCGTCGCCGCTCAGCGGGCTGTCGGTCGGCATGGCGGCCACCGGTGACGGCTTCGACCTCGGCGACGGCTGGGCCTCGGTGACCGCTGCTGGCACCCGCGGTGCCGGCGCCACGACCGGCGCCTTCCAGCTCAGCTCGCGCGACTTCGCGGGTGAGTTTGACGCCGACAAGAACACGCACGCCAAGATGTACCTCGAGGTGCGCTGGGCCGACGAGTCCAAGGCCCTGACCGACACCAAGCCGTTCGTGCAGCCGGTGTTCGGGACCGTGTTCGGCCAGTTCCCCTCCACCCTGGTGCTGTCGCCGGTGTCGCTGCTGTTCCCCGAGGACAACGGCAAGGGCTACAAGCACTGGGTCGGCTTCGTCGATCAGGCGGCCAAGAACGAGAGCCAGAATGGGATCGCCTACACCATCACCGCCAACTACGACCCCTCGTTCAGCCCCATCCGCCTCGCGGGCCGCATCGTCTACAAGCGCATCGCCCAGCCCTGACGCCGCCGGGCTTCATCGCGGCCCCGCCCCGGCACCGCCACGGCACCGCCAGCGCCCCGCAACAACCGCCGACGATGGCCGATGACGGCTCCGAGCCAAGGAGCGCGTCATGACCGATGGAATCGCAGGTGCGGCAAATTGCCGGTGCGACCAGGACCATGCTGGTCCAAGAGGAAGGAGGTTGTAATGGCCTGAAACTTGGATGAGTCGTCCTGCGGGTGCGAATCCCGCCCGGTCAAAGCCGAGCCCGGCAGACCGGTAGCGA
>JADYYK010000117.1 GCA_020853705.1 Deltaproteobacteria bacterium | reverse complement strand
GTGCCCTTGGCCATGATGGCGCCGGCCGCCAGCCCCATCGAGACGCCCCAGCTCATGGCGAAGCCGGGCGACACCCGCGACAGCTCCTTGATGACGACGTACATCATCATGGGGTCGTTGCCGGCCGCCTCCATCAGCTCGCCCGAGGCGTCAGCGCCGCTGGCTTCGCCCTCGCGCAGCTTCTTGATCTTCTTCTTCACGCCCGACCCGGCCATCGCGCCCAGCCCGAAGGTCTGCGCCATCTGCCGCATCAGGTCATAGGGCAGCTCCTCGCCCTTCTCCATCGCCGGCACCTTGGGCAGGAGCACCTTCTCGCACCACTGGCGGACCATGTCCTGGACCATCTTGTGCTGCTCTTCGAGCTGAAACATGGGGCGAGCCTCCGAATGACCAGCTGGTCATTCGGCAGTCTAGCAACAAGTTGGCGCGACGGAAGGGGGAAACGAGGGGGGCTACTTCTTGGTGGCGACTTCGATGCGGCTGAGCGCCCAGTTCTTGCGGGCCAGGGCGTCGGTGTGCTCGGGGGTGCCCTCGACCAGGGTCTTGAGCTCGGCGTCGGCCTTCTCGAGGTCGCCGCGGGCGTCGGCCAGGTCGACCTGGTCGGGCGTCTCGGCGGCCTCGGTGAGGACGATGACGCGGTCACCCGCGCCGACCTCGACGAAGCCGGGGCCCACCGCGAAGGACTCGCGCTGGGTGCCGCGACGCACCACCAGGACGCCGGTGCGCATGCCGGACAGGAACGGGATGTGGTTCGGCAGCACCGTGAACTCGCCACGGATCCCGGGCGCGACCACCATCTCGACGTCGTTGCGAGACAGCGCGGGCCCCTTCACGGTGACGACCTCGACGCGCACTACTTGGCCTCGGCCTTCTTCATCTCGGCGGCCTTGGCGCGGGCCTCCTCCATGCCACCGACCATGTAGAACGCCTGCTCGGGCATGTCGTCGCAGCGGCCCTCGATGAGGTCCGCGAAGCCCTGGATGGTGTCCTTGAGCTCGACGTACTTGCCGGGCGAGCCGGTGAAGGTCTCGGCGACGTGGAACGGCTGCGACAGGAAGCGCTGGATCTTGCGCGCGCGGGCGACCGCCAGGCGATCGTCCTCGCTGAGCTCGTCCATGCCCAGGATGGCGATGATGTCCTGCAGGGCCTTGTAGCGCTGCAGCACGCGCTGGGTCTCGCGGGCGACGCGGTAGTGCTCCTCGCCGACGACGTTGGGCGCCAGGATGGTCGAGGTCGAGTCGAGCGGGTCGACGGCCGGGTAGATCCCGAGCTCGGCGATCTGGCGCGACAGCACCGTGGTGGCGTCGAGGTGGGCGAACGCGGTCGCCGGGGCCGGGTCGGTCAGGTCGTCGGCGGGCACGTAGATGGCCTGCACCGACGTGATCGACCCTGCGGTGGTCGAGGTGATGCGCTCCTGCAGGGTGCCCATCTCGGTGGCCAGGGTGGGCTGATAACCGACGGCGCTGGGGATACGGCCGAGGAGCGCCGAGACCTCCGAACCCGCCTGGGTGAAGCGGAAGATGTTGTCGACGAAGAGCAGCACGTCCTGCTTCTCCTCGTCACGGAAGTACTCGGCCACCGTCAGCGCCGACAGGGCGACGCGGGCGCGGGCGCCGGGCGGCTCGTTCATCTGGCCGAAGATCAGGGCGGCCTTGCTGAGGACGTTGGACCCGTCCGACAGCTTGGAGTCCTCCATCTCGTGCCACAGGTCGTTGCCCTCGCGGGTGCGCTCGCCGACGCCGGCGAACACCGAGAAGCCACCGTGCTTCTTCGCGATGTTGTTGATGAGCTCGAGGATGAGGACGGTCTTGCCGACGCCGGCGCCGCCGAACAGGCCGATCTTGCCGCCGCGGCGGTAGGGCGCCAGCAGGTCGATGACCTTGATGCCGGTCTCGAAGGCCTCGACCTTGGTGTCCTGGTCGACGAACTTGGGGGCCGGGCGGTGGATCGGCAGGGTGCCCTTGGTGACGATGGGGCCGCGCTCGTCGACCGGCTTGCCGACGACGTTCATGATGCGGCCGAGGACCTCGCGACCGACCGGCATCGCGATGGGCTGCCCGGTGTTCTTGACCGCCATGCCACGCACCAGGCCCTCGGTGGTGTCCATGGCGATGGTGCGCACGGTGCGCTCGCCCAGGTGCTGCGCGACCTCGACCACCAGGTTGTCGACGCTGTCGTCGATCGAGGGGTTCGTGATCTTCAGCGCGGTGTAGACCTCCGGCAGATCGCCGCCCTCGAACATGACGTCGACGACGGGGCCGATGACCTGGGTGATGCGCCCCATCGGGGCGCCCTTGGTGCTAGCAGGCGTAGCTGACATGGTTTCCTCTTTACCCCTTGAGCGCCTCGGCGCCGCCGATGATCTCGAGCAGCTCCTTGGTGATTGCAGCCTGACGCGACCGGTTGTAGACGAGCTGCAACTTGTCGATCATCTCCTTGGCGTTGCGCGTCGCGTTCTCCATCGCGGTCATGCGGGCGCCGAACTCGGACGCCACGCTCTCCAGCAGCGCGCGATAGATCTGCATCTCGACGTGCAGCGGCAGGAGGTGCGTGAGCAGCTCCTCCTTCGACGGCTCGTAGATGAAGTCGTTGGAGCCACCGGTCGCCAGCGTCTTCGGGTCGATGGGCAGCAGCTTGACGGCCACCACCTGCTGGCTGACGGCGTTCTTGAACTCGTTGTAGATCATGTACACCGCGTCAAGCTTTTCGCTCTGGAAATCGCCCATGACTCGCACGGCGATCTCCTTGGCGCGCTCCAGCGCGGTGTCCGAGCTGACGCCCACGTACTCGCGGACGATCTCGCGGTTGCGGCGACGGTGGTAGTCGCGACCCTTGCGCCCGACCACCTGCAGGCCGGCGACCCGGTTGTGCTGCTCGCTCATGTCGGCGAGGAAGCGGTCGGTGCGCCGGTTGATGTTGGAGTTGAAGCCGCCGGCCAGACCGCGATCCGACGACAGCACCAGCACCTGGGTCTCGCGCGGCTCGCGCTGCGCCAGCAGGGGGTGGGCGCTCTCGCCGGCGCGGGTCGCGATCTCGGCGATGATCTCCTCGATGCGCTGGGCGTAGGGGCGCTGGGCCGTGATGGCCTCCTGGGCGCGGCGCAGGCGGGCCGCCGCGACCAGCTTCATGGCGCGCGTGATCTTCTCGGTGTTCTTGACCGAGACGATCCGGTTGCGGATGGCTTTGAGGCTCGGCATCGGCTAGGCCGCGCCCTTCCCCAGCGCGATGTCGAAGTCCTTGGCGAACTCGTCCAGGGCCGCCTTGAGCTTGGCCTCGGTGTCCTTGTCGAGGTCCTTCTTGGTGCGGATGGCCTCCAGCACGCCGCCGCCACGGGCCGAGGCCAGGAACGCCAGGAGCTCGGTCTCGTACTTCTTGATGGCGCTGATCTCGTACTTGTCGAGGTAGGCGTTGGTGGCCGCGTACAGCAGCACGACCTGCTGCTCGACCGACAGCGGCATGTACTGGCTCTGCTTGAGGAGCTCCGTGGTGCGCGCGCCTCGCGCCAGCTGCTGCTGGGTCGCCTTGTCGAGGTCGGACGCGAACTGCGCGAACGCCGCCATGGCGCGGTACTGCGCCAGCTCGAGGCGCAGCTTGCCGGCGACCTTCTTCATGGCCTTGATCTGCGCGGCGCCGCCGACGCGGGACACCGACAGACCGACGTTCACGGCGGGGCGCTGACCGGCGTAGAACAGGTCCGACTCCAGGTAGATCTGGCCGTCGGTGATCGAGATGACGTTGGTCGGGATGTACGCCGAGACGTCGCCGGCCTGGGTCTCGATGATGGGCAGCGCGGTCAGCGAGCCGGCGCCACGCTCGTCGGACATCTTGGCGGCGCGCTCCAGCAGGCGCGAGTGCAGGTAGAAGACGTCGCCCGGGTAGGCCTCGCGACCCGGCGGGCGGCGCAGCAGCAGCGACAGCTGGCGGTACGCGACGGCGTGCTTGGACAGGTCGTCGTAGACGATCAGCGCGTGCTGGCCGTTGTCACGCTGGTACTCGGCCATGGTGACGCCGGTGTAGGGCGCGATGAACTGCAGCGGCGCCGCCTCGGAGGCCGACGCGGCGACCACGACGGTGTAGTCCATGGCGCCCGAGGTACGCAGCTTCTCGACGACGGTCGCGACGGTCGACTGCTTCTGACCGATGGCGACGTAGTAGCAGATGCAGTTCTGGCCCTTCTGGTTGAGGATGGTGTCCAGCGCGACCGCGGTCTTGCCGGTCTGGCGGTCACCGATGATGAGCTCGCGCTGACCACGGCCGATCGGGATCATCGAGTCGACCGCCTTGAGGCCAGTCTGCAGCGGCTCGTGCACCGACTTGCGGCCGACGATGCCGGGCGCCTTGACCTCGACCTGCGAGGTCTTCTTGCTGTCGATGGGGCCCTTGCCGTCGATCGGCGTCCCGATGGCGTTGACCACGCGGCCGATCAGCTCGGGCCCGACCGGGACCGAGAAGATCTTGCCGGTGCGCTTGACGGTGTCGCCCTCACGGATGGCCTCGAACGACCCCAGCAGCGCGACGCCGACGTTGTCCTCTTCGAGGTTGAGCACCATGCCCTGGACCATCTGGCCGCCCTGGCCCTTGAACTCCAGCAGCTCGCCGGCCATCGCGCCCGACAGGCCGTACACGCGGGCGATACCGTCGCCGGCGGTCAGCACGGTGCCGGTCTCGGTGACCGTCACCTTCTGGTCGTACTCGTCGATCTGCTTGCGGATGATCTGGCTGATCTCTTCGGCGCGGATCTGCATGAATCAGGGCTCCTTCAATGGCGAAGCAAAGCTCGACCGCCCTCCACGGGGCGGCCGTGAACTCAAGCGAAGTGCTGCTCTTCCTTGAGGATGGTTTCCTTCATCTCTTCGAGCTGCGACTTGACGCTGCCGTCGTAGACCACGTCACCGATCTGGGTGATGAGACCACCGATGAGCGAGGCGTCCTCCTTGCGCTCGAGCAGGACCTGCTTGCCGGTCTGCTTCTCGATCGCGGTGCGGATGCGCGCCTCCTGATCGGGCGCCAGGGGCTTGGCCGAGGTCACGGTGGCGCGCACGCGACCGAGGTGCGCGTCGACCAGGGCGCGCAGCTCGCGCGCGATCCCCGTCAGCGCATTGATGCGCTCGCGGTCGGCCAGCAGGGCGAGGAAGGTCTTGACCTCCTTCGACAGCCCGCGGCGGGTGGCCAGCTCCTCCATGATCTTCTTGCGCTGCGAGGTCTTGAAGACCGGGCTGGCCAGGGCGCTCTGCAGCTCGGGGCTGCCGTGCACGACGCTGGCGATGTCCTCGATCTCGCGGCCGATGGCGTCGACCTTGTCCAGCTTGATGGCGACTTCCAGCATCGCCTTGGCGTAGCGACGCGACAGGGATCCGACGATCACGCGGCACCTCCGGACTTGCTCGTGCGGGCGGCCTCGATCGACTTGATGAAGCGGTCGGCCAGGGCCTTCTGATCGGCGTCGCCGATGCGCTCGCGGATGATCTTGGTGGCGGCCTCGATGGCGGCGGTCACCGCCTCGCGCTCCAGGTGGGCGCGCATGCGGGCCAGCTCGCCGGCGATGGTCTTCTCGGCGTCGGCCATGGCGCGCGCGGCGCTGGCCTCGGCGGCGGCGACCAGACGGTTGCGCTCACTCTCGGCCTCGGCGCGGATGTCGGCGGCCAGCTTGGCGACGTCGTCGTCCAGGCGCGCCAGCTTGGCCTGGTATTCGGCCAGCTTGGCCTCGGCCTCGGCCTTGGTGCGCGCGGCGTCATCCAGATCCTTGGCCATCTTGGCCGAGCGATCGCGGATGAAGGTCTTGAGCTTGGGCACCGCGATCAGCGACAGGATGGTGAGCAGGATGGCGAAGTTGATGAGCGCGAACATGAAGCCCGGCGCCGGCCCGCCATCCTTGGTCTTGCCGCCCCACTGGGTGGTGTTGAAGGCCGGCTTCTCGTGGCCATGGTGAGCGCCGCCCTCGGCGCCCTCGCCCTCGACGACCTCGATGTTGCCCGGGGCGCCCGGGGCCTGGGTCTCGGCGCGCGCGCGGGCCGGCGCCCACGCCAGCACCGCCAGCGTCAGCGCGGCGACGGTCAGCAGGCGCCTCACGAGCGCACCTCGCGGCCCAGGATCTTCTTGGCCATCTCGAGCGACAGCTCGGTGACGCGTGGTGCCAGCTCGGTGCGCGCCTTGTCGCCGGCGTCGCGGATGATCTGCTTGGTCTTCTCCAGGTGCTGCTCGGCGGCGGTGCGCCCGGTGGCCACGATCTCGCGCTCGCGCTTGGTGGTCTCGGTGCGCAGCACGGCGCGCTCTTCCAGGGCCTTGGCGCGGGCCTTCGACATCTTGTCCTCGTAGATGACGCCGTCGGCGGTGGCCTTGTCGGTCATCACCGCGGCCTCGTGACGGGCGCCCTCGGTGGCCTTCTGGCGCTGCTCGTGCACCTTCAGGAAGGGCTTGAACAGGAGCTGGGACAGCACCAGCAGCATGAGCAGGAAGATCCCGAACTGGAGCGCGACGGTCCAATCGAGATCCAGGAGCGGGTGCTCCGCAGCGGCGATCACCGTCGAGATGGCAGTCATCAGCATGGAGTGGGGTGGCGCCTCAGCCGTGTGTGTGATGCCTTCCGGGGGGCCGAAAGGCGCGCCGGGGATATCACTTCAGCCGCAGGGTGTCAATGGGCGGGAGACGAGTGAAATTCAGGACTTCTCGGGAGATCTCCGTTCCCGGGGCGGGGGGCGATCAGGGCTTGTTCGCGGGCGCCTTGGCGGGCACGGCGGCGGCCGGCTTGCCGCCCTGCTGCGGCGCGCCAACGCCGTCCATGGTGCAGGCGCCCTGGAAGATGGTGCCCTGCTCGACCATCAGGTTGGGAGTCGCGATATTGCCGCGAATCCGCCCCGGCGCGTGCAGCTCGATGGAGCGCGACGCCTTGATGTTGCCGGTCACGCTGCCATAGACCAGCACGGTGCCGACCTCGATCTCGGCCTGCACATCGGCGCCCTCGCCGACCACCAGCACGTCGTCGCTGAAGATGTGCCCCTTCAGCTTGCCATTGATGTGGACCGTGCCCTCGAACACCAGCTTGCCCTCGAACTCGCTGCCGCGACCGAGGAGGGTGTTGGTCTCAGGGGCGTGCGTCCGCTGCTCTTGTACCAGCGCCATGGCCGGCAAAATAGATCAGAACCCGCCCGTTGTCGCCTACTTCTGCCGTCGCCCCACCACGCGTTGCTCGCGCGGCTCGGACTGTCTACTTCTGGACCTCGAGGGGGTAGCTGACCTCGAGCGTGCGCTTGCCCTCCCACTGGACGATCACCAGGGGGACGTTCCCGTCCCCCCTCGTCGGGCAAAGCCCGACGAGCCTCCCCCCACCACGCGTTGCTCGCGCGGCTCGGACTGTCTACTTCTGGACCTCGAGGGGGTAGCTGACCTCCAGCGTCCGCTTGCCTTCCCACTGGACGATGTGGCGCTCGGTCTTGTAGCCCTCGAGGGCCACCTCGATGATGAGATCGGGGAGCGGATTGCGGGGATCGAAGCGGGCCGGGGCCGGCGCAGGCTCGATCTTGCGCTCCAGGGGGGCGGCACCTTGAGCCAGGCCGTTGACGGTGATGCTGGCGCCGGGCGGGATGGTGCTGACCTTGAGGGTGCCGGTGATGGGCTGCATCACGCCGACCACGCGCACGGTCGACTGCTCCTTGCCGATCTCCTGGTCGGTGTCCCAGCGCTCGTAGCGGTCGAGCTCCATCACGATGTGGTAGGAGCTGCCACGGCGCAGGCCGGCGATGGTGACCGGAGTCAGGGACTCCTGCGGCTTGCCGTTGACGGTCACCCGCGCACCCACCGGCTGCGAGGTCAGCTCCATGCGCGCGGTGCTCGACGGGTGCGGACGCAGGAAGATGTAGCCCAGCGCGACGCCGCCCGCGATGCCCAGCACCGCCAGCACCATGGCCAGCCGGCTCTTGCCGCCTGCGCGTGGCAGCTTGTAGGCCTTGGGCATCTCGTCGACTTCGAGCGAGTAGGTGTTGAACTTGCCGGCGTTGCCGGGGATGGCCGCGCTGTAGGCGTCACGCGGACGGCCATTGCCGAGGCCGCCCGGCAGGTCGGCGGGCACCTGGGGCAGCAGCGCGCCCATCGGGGCCACGCTGGTGGTGCGCTGCGCGGGCGCGTTGAGATCGACCAGGGGCACCGAGCCCGGCGGCCGCGTGGGATCGACGAAGGGGAAGTCGAACGGCTGCTGCGACGGCGCGCGCGCCTGCATCTGGGCCGCCACCAGGTGCGGCGGCACCAGCGGGATGACCGGGGAGGCGTGCTGCGGCGGCGGCATCGGGGGCAGCGGCATGCCGCGCCCGCCCATGGCGCCCGGCGGCGGCGGCGGGGGGCCCGGCACGCTGACGTGGACGCCGACCCCGGGCTGGTTCTGGATCGCGGTCGGCTGCTGCGCCAGCGGAGTGGACGCGTGCATCTGCGGCGGCGCCAGCGAGGGCGAGGGCGGAGGCATGGGCGGCGACATCCCCGGGGGCGCGCCGATGCCATGGCCTGCGCTGCCGGTGCCGCTGCCTGCGCCCGCCCCCGGCTTGGCCGGGTCGATGCGGGTCGGCCCCTCCTCGTCGGCGACCTCGCCGGTGACCACCTCGGGCTGCTTGCCGCGGCGCTTGACGCTGAAGCGCGGCTCCTCGTCGCCTGGTGCGCCGCCCGACTGCTGGGCGGGTGCATAGCGCGGCGCCGGGCGCAGCGCGGCGGCGCCCTCGCGCAGGGACACTGCGCCCTCGCGCAGCGGCAGCCCGGGGCGCCTGGGCTCGCGCCAGCCGGCACCGCCAGAGCCCTGCGACGGCGGCAGGTCCAGCGTGGGCGGCTCGGCGTCGAGCTGGCCGCCGGCGCGACGCCGCTGCGGCGGCTCCGACACCGCGGTCTCGCTGGTGCGCGAGCGGCCGGGGCCCTCGTCGAAGCCGCCCGAGAAGCCGGGCGGCCCGGTGATCTGCGTGGCCTCGCCCGGGAACTCGCTGCTGCCGGTGCCGTGCACCCTCAGGGCGTCGGCGTCGTTCATCTTGCGCCCCAGCCGATCGCCGACGTCGGTCAGCCGGCCCTCGCCGGCGTCGGTGTCCTCGCCGACGTCGCGGGTGTCCTCGCCCGCCGAGCGCCCGCCACCGGGGCGCGCCGGCTCGACGCGCCCCTGGGCCATGCGGACGATCATGCTGTTTTCGTCGACGAACTCGGAGCGCGAGCGCGCCAGCTGCCCGGCCTGGAAGCCGCCGGTGTCGTCCTGGTTGCCGGCCGCCTCGATGTCGCGGAAGAAGCCGCGCTGCTCGGTCGACATGTCGGGCGGACGCGGCCGCGGCTCGGGCGCGCGCGGCTCGGGGCGCGGCTCGGGCGGGCGCGGCTCGGGGCGGACCCGGGCCGGCTCGGGACGCGCCGGCGGTCGGGCCGGCTCCGGGCGCGCCGCCTCGCGCGCGGCCGGCTTGGCCTCGGGCAGCCCGCCCACCGGCGCCTGCTGGGTGCCGCTGACCTGGCGCATGAACTGGGCGATGCGCGTGGTCGAGAAGTTCGGCGTGGTCGAGTAGATGAAGCGCTCGAGCGCGATCTGGAAGTCCTGCGCCGTCATGTAGCGGTCGCCGGCCTTCTTGCGCAGCGCTTTCATGACCACGTCGTCGAGCTCCTTGGTCACGCCGCGGCGCTTGCTCGAGGGCGGCGCGATGTCGGCCTTGCGCACCAGGTCGAGCAGCCGGCTGACGTTGTCCTCCAGGTACAGCATCTGCCCGGCCAGCATCTCGTAGAGCAGGATCCCGGCCGAGAAGATGTCGGTGCGGTGATCGACCGGATCGCCCCAGGCCTGCTCGGGGCTCATGTAGTAGTACTTGCCCTTGATGACGCCGGCCGCGGTCTGGCGCGCGCGCAGGGCCGCCTTGGCGATGCCGAAATCGACGATCTTGACCTCGCCGGCCTGCGAGATGAGGACGTTCTGCGGCGACACGTCGCGATGCACGATCCCCATCGGCTGGCCGGTCTCGGGATCGCGGCGCCGGTGCGCATAGTCGAGGCCGGCGCAGACCTCCTTGGCGATGTAGCAGGCGACGTCGATGGGGAAGTCGCCATCGGCCTCGCTGACGGTGCGCAGCAGCTTGAACAGGTCCGCGCCGTCGATGTACTCCATCGTGATGTAGTAGGTGTTGCCGACCCGACCGAGATCGAAGATCTGCGCGATGTTGACGTGCTGCAGCTGCACCGAGATCTTGGCCTCGTCGACCAGCATCTCGATGAAGTGCTCGTCCTCCGAGAAGTTCGGATGGATGAGCTTGAGCGCCACGAACTTCTCGAAGCCGCCGATGCCCTTGGTCTTGGCCAGATAGATCTCGGCCATGCCACCCGTGGCGATCTGGCGCACGAGCCGATAGGGACCGAACTGCTTGTCGAGAGCCGTCACGTGGTGCCTATGACTTTAGCACCGTCGCCAGCGAAACGCGCGTTTCAGCCCGGGTTTTGCGAGGCCTGCTGCCCGGTCTGCGCGGCCTGGCCGGGGTGCACGAAGACGCCGATGGTGCGCAGCGGCGCCTTGGCGCCACGATCGAACATGCACACCACCTCGGTCGCGATGCCGTGGGCGACATTGACGACGTAGGCGGTCGACGCGTTGGCCACGAGGTACAGGCCCAGGCCGGCGCCGTAGGTCTTGCGGTCGATCTGCTGCGCGCCGTGCAGACACTTGCGGATGTAGGCCAGGATGGTGTCCTTGGCCAGGCGGCCGAAGCGGTCACGCACCGCGACGGCGAACGAGTCGGCGGTCGCCGCATAGCGGATCGACACCGGGCGCGGGCTGGCCGACTCGGTGCGATCGTGCGGGTTGATCTCGGCGAAGATCTGGTTGCCGTGCTCGTCGACGGGGGCGTCGTACAGCGCGTTCATCAGCAGCTCTTCGCAGACCTGGCCGATCGAGCTGCGCACCTGGCGGCGCACCCCGACCTCCTCGGCGTGCGACAGGATGGTGTCGATGGCGGCCGAGCGCCCGGCGTAGTCGCGCAGGCGCACATAGTTCACCGGGGTGCCCTCGGGCAGGTACTTCTCGATGCCGAAGATGTCGCCGGTCAAGAGCTTCTGGGCGCAGATGGCGACGCCCTGCTTCATCTCTTTCTCGCCCACCAGGACGTGGTTGACGCGGGGGTCCCCGATCAGCTCCGTCATGGTGTCGAGGCTGCACTTGGTCGGCAGCACCGCGGCGACCTGGGCGCGCGGGCGCAGCCGCGGCAGCAGGATGTCGAGGTCGTGGCGATTGCCGTCCCACGCGTTGAACACGTAGCGATGCGGAATCACCTGGTTCTGGATGGCCGACGCGCTGGGCGCGGCGTCCACCTCGGCCCCCGCCCCTTCCAGGGTCGTGACCAGCTGGCGGAGGATCTGCGGATCAGCGCAGATGGCGAGCACCCGCCGCTTGGTGGGCGAGTTCGCGTCGGTCACGGACAAGGGGTTAGTCTCCGGCAGGCCACGAGAAGGCTGGGTGCAATCTTATGCGAAAACACTACCGGTGCCTACTGCTTAGTATTTGTACTCGGCGTAGGCGAAGAAGCGGAAGCGGGCGGTGGGGTTGGGCAGGATCTCCAGGCGGGGCGTGTGGTCATAGAAGTAGTCGCCCTGGTAGCCCTGGTTGTTGAAGGTGTTGTAGGTGTCAGCCTTGATCTCCAGCCCCTTGACGCCGAGGTTCTTGAGCCGGATGCCGAGCTGCAGCTCGGCCCGCGACGGGATGCGATCGACCACGACGTCGGACGGCTGCACCACCAGGGCGTTCTTGGTCACCGGGTTGTAGGCCGACAGGTCGACCAGGCGGTTCGGGTCCTCGAAGGCGCCCATCACGCGCAGGCCGGTGTTGATGTCCACATACTTGCCGGTGTCGAACACGCCCGACATGGTGAACCAGTGCTCGGGGCTGCCGCGGAAGAAGCCCTTGTCTTCCATGATGGTGCGCAGGTACGAGTAGCCCATCTCCATCGAGTGGCCGCCCTGCAGCGCCAGCTTGCCCAGGAACTCGACGCCGTGGATGTCGCGCGGCGGCAGGTTGGAGTAGGTCGCGCCGTTGGCGACCTGGATGAAGTTGGTCAGCCGGGTCAGCGAGTAATCGGCGCGCAGCGACAGCTCGCGGATGGTGCGCACGTTCTTGAGCACGCGGGCGTTGACCTCGATCTGGCCCGACTGCGAGCGCTCGATCTTCAGCTTGGGTGAGCCACCGATCTCGACCGCCTCGCCGTTGGCCTCGGTGTTGTTGAACACCGGGCTGCGGAAGCCCTGCGCATAGTTCAGCTTGAGGTGGTAGTTGTTCAGGAACTTGTAGACCGCGGCGCCCGAGCCGAGGATCTGGGCGTCATAACCGCGCCGGTGGATGTCGTTGCCGATGGACGCGTTGGGCAGGGTGTCGCCACCCGGGGCGACCTGGATGCGGCCGCCGCCGTCGAGGGTCAGCGCATTGGTGACGTGGATCTGGCCGTTCAAGAAGCCGGCGAGCACGACGCGGTCGGCGCCGAACACGAAGGTCACCGGACAGCCCTGCGCGCCGGGCAGGCCGGTGCCGATGATGCGGGTCTGCCCCGCCATGTTGGGATCGTCCTCGAGCGGACACGGCAGCGGCAGCTGGGCCAGGTTGTCGGGGCCCCAGAACTTGGCGTTGGCGGCCGGCATGCGCTCGTAGTTGAACTCGCCACCGGCGATGACGTTGATCTTCTTGGTCACCGCGATGTTGACGTCGGCGGTGGCGCCGTAGCGCATCGGCTTGGGCTGGGCGTCGAACGACAGGCCACCCTTCAGCAATGCGCTGCCCGGCAGGACGTGCAGCTGGTTGAAGTGCTTGACCAGCTGGTAGACGTAGCCCTTGGCGTTGAGCTGGACCTTGTTCTGGTTGAAGCCGCCGCGATACTCCAGCGCGGCGTAGCGGTCGTACCAGTCCAGGCGGTCATGGCGGCCGCGCGCGTTGGGGTCGTAGCACTCGGCGTCGGGATCGGGCGCCGAGCCGGCCGCGCAGCGCAGCCCACCCATGCCGTCGTCGACCGCCGGGCCGCCCGGGGGATCGTCCTGCGGCACGTTGCCAGGGAAGCCGAGGCCGAAGTAACGCTCGCCGAAGGGCACGTGCAGGTAAAGTGACAGCGGGCCGTAGCTGACCTTGGCGTTGCCCTGGACCAGGAAGCTGCGCGGGTAGTTGGTGTCGCGGTTGGGGCCGTACAGGAAGCGCGAGTTCGGCTGCGGCAGCGGGGTCGAGAAGATGTGCGCCGGCATGGTGAACTGCGGACCGCCATAGTTCTCGTAGCTGGCGTGCAGCACGACCTTGAGCTTGCCCTTGAGGAACTTCTGGCCCGCCATCGCATAGGCCTTGAAGTCGGTGGCGTCGCCGGGGCCGTCGCCATAGCCGACCCGGGCCTCGACGCCGCGGATGTCCTCGACGTCCTTGGTGATCATGTTGACGATGCCGAGGTACGAGTTCGACCCCCACAGCACACCGCCGGGGCCGGTGATGACCTCGACGCGCTTCAGGAGTTCCATCGGGTTGACGCGGTGCCAGCTGGCGGCGTTGGCGAAGAAGTCGAACGCCGACACGCCGTCGTGCAGCGGCAGCGCGGCCTGGATGGTGCCGCGGGTGACTGGCCACTCGAACTGGTGGTGCTCGCCGCCGTGGTCCATCCAGCCCGGGATGCGGTTGAGCACGTCGGTCAGGGTGCGCAGGCCGTTGGCCTTGATCTCGTCGGCCGTGATGACGGTGACGATGGCCGGGGCCTCCTGGATCGTGGTGCGCGACTTGGAGGCCGTGAGCACGACGTTCCCGAGCTGGATGTCGTCGGTCTCGACCTTGCCGACGTCGACCTCGGGCGCCTCGATGACGATGTCGGGCACCTCGGGGGTGTCCTGCGCGAACACCGGCGTTGCCCCCAGAGCCAGGAGCACAGCCCCCCATCGCGTCGCCTTCATCCGCTTGTGCATAGACATGGGCTACTGCTCCAGCACGATGAGTTCGACGCGGCGGTTCTTGGCCTTGTTGGCCGCCGTGTCATTGGGGGCGATCGGACGCGAGCCGCCGTAGCCTGCGGTCCCGACCCGATCACCATCGACGCCCTTGCTGACCAGGTAGGCCCGGACCGCATTGGCGCGCTGCTCGGACAGCGTCTGCAGCTGACCGACCTCACGTCCCTTGCCCGCTTCGGTGTGCGCTTCGACGCGGATCCTGACCCGCGGGGTCTGCTTGAGCAGGTCGGCGACCTGGTCGAGCAGCGCCTTCGAGGTGGCGTCGAGGTTCGCCGTCTTGCCGGTGAAGTCGATCTTGTCACCGCGCAGATCGATGATGCCGCCCGCCACCTGGGGCCCGGACTGCGTCCCGGTGTCGGGGCAGCCGTCGGTGTCGTCGATGCCGTTCGGGGTCTCGGCCTCGTTCGGGCACTGGTCGACGCGGTCGGCGATGCCGTCGCCGTCGTTGTCGAGGTCGGGGCAGCCGTCGTCGTCCTGGTAGCCGTCCTTGTCCTCGGGCTCCATGATGCAGGTGTCGGCCACGTCCTTGACGCCGTCGTTGTCGTTGTCGAAGTCGGGGCAGCCGTCGTCGTCGTCGAAGCCGTCCTTGTCCTCCGTCTCGTTCTTGCACTTGTCGTCGGCGTCGGCCACGCCGTCACCGTCGTTGTCGGGATCCGGGCAGCCGTCGTTGTCCTCGTAGCTGTCCTTGTCCTCGGGCGCCTCGGGGCAGCCGTCGATGTCGTCGGGCACGCCGTCGCCGTCCTTGTCGGCGCGGGTGCCGATCTGGCCCACCGCGACGGCGTCGGAGGTCGGCGTCCACGACAGCCCGGCGAAGACGCGGAAGTCGTTGGAGCGGTCGGCGTTCAGGATCGAGCGCCCGCCGCCGATGGAGGCCAGCAGATCGCCCTTCGAGCGCAGCGCCAGGATGACGCCGCCGAGCGCCTCCAGGGTGGGATCGTCACCCGCGATGGGGAAGGTGCCGAAGGTCTCGGCGGCCACCGCCAGGGTGGGCGTGAAGGCGTAGCGGAAGCCGGCGCCGAAGGCCCCCTCGGAGCCGACGTCGAGCACGGTGCACTGGGTGGTGCCGCCCTGCTGCTCGCAGTTGTCGGCCGCGGCCAGGTCGGTGGTGCTCTGCGGCACCAGCACGGTGGTGCGCTTGCGGATGCGCGCGCCGACGTTGAAGGCCGCCAGCAGCGGGCCCGCGTTGTAGTCGAGGATCAGCTTGGGCTCGTAGCTGAAGTCCTCGTCACCGGTGAAGATGAGCTCGTCGCCGAAGGGCACCGAGACGATGGCCGCGGCGCCGATGCGGATCGAGCCGACGTCCATCAGGCGCGCCTTGGCGCCGATGCGCACGTCGCCGGGGCCGCCCTCGCCGGGCTGCATGTTGGTGCGCGCGTCGGTCAGGAAGAAGCCGCTCTTCTTGACGCGCTCGTTCTGGCCGTAGCCCTCGCCGACGTTGACCACCGTGATGGGTACGTCGATGCCGACCTCCAGCATGCGCAGCGGCGCCAGGTGGAAGCCGAGGTTCATGGTGGCGTCGAAGTCGAGCAGCTTGTCCTCGGTGCCCTTGATGCCCGGCATGTCGCCGGTGAGCGGCGCCTGGGCATAGTTGCCGAAGAACTTGAAGCCGAAGTCCCAGCGCTGGCCGGTCTGCGCGCTATCGACCGAGAAGATGCCGAACGAGTCGATGGTCGGCCGGAACATCTGTGAGTCGACGCCGCGGCCCTCGCCCCGCGCCACTCCAGCCGAGGCCAGAAGGCCTACCAGGAGCACCCCCCACCGCGGCCTCACGCTAATCACACTTGACCTGGAGGTCGAAGAAGAAGATGACGCCGACCGCCGAGCCGGCCAGCGTGCTGCTGGTGTCGACCGTGGCGGTGCCTGCGGCGCCGCCCGCCTTGGTGCACGAGCCGGCGCCACCCGCCAGGAAGATGTTGCCCAGGCCCGGCCCGATGGTCACGAAGGAGACGCCGTTGGGGCCGGTCTTGGTCTGCGCCGGCACTGGCGTCTTGAGGTTGGTCCCCATGGCGACGTGGGCGTCGGAGAAGAAGTAGTCGGTGGCCGGGTTGGGCGAGTTGTTCCACGCCGGCGTGATGCCCGCGACCGGCTCACCCGGGATGGAGCCCTCGGTGGCGCCCGTGTCCTTGAGGTGGTAGCGCACCGCCAGGGTGCCCAGCTCGGAGAAGGTCTTGCCGCCCGGCACGCCGGCGGCGGTGGACCAGGCGGTGTCTTGCGCCTTGGTGACCAGGTAGGCGAACTTGCCGCGGATGTTGGTGTTGGCGGCGGGGCGCGAGGCCACCGCGCCCAGGATGTACTTGGCGGTGCCGCTGGCCGGCATGCCGGCGGCGTTGCTCTTGTCGGTGGCCGAGAAGGCGACCAGGCCGTTGGGCGTGTCCTGCGAGGTCGAGAAGCGCACCGTCCAGCGGCCGCAGGTGTCGAGGCCGTTGCCGAGGGTCAGCTTGCGGAACGGCGGGCTGGTCGGGTCGGCCAGGAAGTTCAGCGGCTCGTAGACCCGGACCTCGATCTCGCTGAGGGTCGCCATATCCTCGACGCGCTTGCTGTGCTCGTCCCCGGCCATGACGCGGCCAGAGACGCAGATCTCGTCGCCGCCGACCCCGCTGGGATCGGTGCATGGTGCCTCGGCCTCGCAGCCCTCCACGACCGCGGCGGTGCAGTGGCCGATCCCACCGTCATCCACCGACACGTTGCCGGTCTCGCAGATGATGGGCGGTAGCTTGGGCACGCACTTTCCGCCCTCGAACTTGGACACGTTTGGATCGCACTGGGCCTGCGTGAAGCCGCCGTCGCCGCCTGGCGCGCCGGTGACACAGACCCCATCGAACTCGATGGTGCCCTGGCCGCACTCGACCTTGCTGCAACTGGAGGCGCCGACCACGAAGGACAGGCTGACCCCGACCAGCAGCAACGACCCCGAAATCAAGCCAACTTTCCGCATCGCAGACTCCTTGACCGTGACGGCGCCCATCAGAAGTTCACCTCGTCCTGGTCGAACTCGCTGTAGATCGAGACCTCGGCGCGCGGGACCGAGCCGGTGCGCACCAGTGAGCCAGTCATCCCGGCGAAGCGCGTGCCGCGGGTGCGCGAGGTCAGCTGGCCCGAGAGGATGACCGGCCCCCGGGTGTCGGGGTTGTCATCGTTCTCCAGGGTGATGAAGATCTCGGCGGCCCCGCCGAGGTTGAAGTCGGTGATGAAGGTCGACCCGCCGACGAAGCCGCCCGAGTCGGGGTCGTTGCCGTCGACCAGCCCGAGCAGGAAGCCACCGTTGGGGGCGGTCAGCACGCGATAGCTGGAGACGTAGTAGTTGGGGTTGGCCTTGATGAAGGCGTTGCAGGCGGCCAGCCGCTCGGCAGCAGGCATGGTGGCGATGGCGGCGTCGGGCTTCTTGTCGCCGGGGACGTAGGACACGATGCCCTTGACGCCGCTGTTCAGGCGGCTGATGCGACCACGCTGGTCGATGGCGGCCAGCTCGGCGGTGCGGTTACCCGCCGCCTTGGCCTTGGCCTCGCGATCCATGGTGGCCTCGACGATGCCCATGCCGGCCTGCTCGCCGAAGTAGTCGATCGAGCAGGGATCCGTGGGATCGACGATGGGGACGATCTTGAAGTCCGCCACCGGCACCACGACCGCGTTCTGCGTCACCCAGATCTGGTAGTGCGACGCGGGTGGGGTCAGGTTGGCCTGGGTGACCCCCTCCGACGGCCCCATGTTGAAGAGGACCAGCTCTATGTCAGAGCCCTGGAAGGGTTCGATACAGCCCGCAGTCGTCAAGCACGCGACCGATAGCGCCGCCAGCAATCTAGACATGAACCTGGTTCTCCTCGGGCCCCCGCCCGCACGAATCACCGGGTGTAAGGCTCGTAAAGTCGACTGCAAAGGAGCCGCACCCGCCGTCCACTTTACGCCGGGTTAGGCTTTCTTGTCAAAGTTTCGGGGAAGCAGAGGGGGACGAGTCAGAAGGAGACCCGGCCGGTCAGGGCCAGGGTGAAGAGCTTTCCTTCATGATCACCGGGGTTCACGTTCTGCAGGTCGGTGCGACCAGCGCCGACGTCACCGGCGTTATCCGGGACGTGGCGCGCGCCCAGCGGCAGCAGCATCTCGAAGGCGGCGTCGATCCCGAAGCGGTGGTTCACCTCGTAGGAGCCGCCGACCGCGATCAGGTGCTTGTCGTCGTCGAGGTACTGGCGCTCGAGGTTCCGATCCGGGACGGCGTTGCCGTCGAAGGTGTAGCCGCCGCGCACCGCCAGCTTCTTCGACAGCTCGTACTGGAGGCCGCAGTGCAGCCCGATGGAGTCGTGAAAGTTCTGTGCAAATGCAAAGTCGTTGCGATTGCGCAGCTCGAGCAGGATCTCCTGGAACGACGACCAGTCGGTCCAGTCGATCTGCCCCGAGATGGTCAGCTTGCCGAGCTTGGCGGCGAGGCCGGTCATGAGCTTCTGCGGCCAGTGGATGTTGGCGGCGAAGTCGACCGGGGTGGTGCCGCTGGGCAGCTCGATGGTGCCGTCGCCCGAGACCTCGAGGTTCATCGGCGCCTGGTAGCTGACGCCCAGCCTGACCTTCGAGCCCAGGCGCACCAGGGCGCCCAGGTTGAAGGAGATGCCGAGGCCATTCGACTTGAGATCCGCGGTGACCGGCTTGTTGAAGGCCTTGACGTCGAAGATGGTGAAGCCGACGCGGATGCCGGCGCCCAGCAGCAGCGCGTCGCTGACCTCGTAGGCCACCGCGGGGACCAGCTCGACGTCGATCAACTGGGTGTCGTCGACTCCGGAGACGGCCGGGTCCGGCATGCCGTTGGCGAGCTTGGTGCGGTCGAAGTGGACCGCGCCGCCGTAGGGCAGGAAGACGCCGGCGCCGAAGGCGAAGCGGGACGGCAGATGATCGCTGCCCTGCAGGCGGGTCGAGAACGCCAGCGCCGGGATGGCCGGCACCGGCACCTTGCCCTCCTGCCTGGGACACAGGGCGTTCGAGGTCGGATCGGCGGCGCACGAGGCGGGCTTGGCCAGCGGGTCGCCGTTCTTGGCGTCGTAGTAGCGCGGCGCGTAGAGGGCCTCGACGTCAATCGTCAGAGCGGTCCGGGGCAGCTGCGCCAGGCCGGCGGGGTTGTGATAGATGGCCAGCGGATCATCGGCGATGGCGGCCCAGGCGCCGCTCATGCCGATGGCGCGGGCGCCGATCTGGTTGGGGCGACCGAAGCCGCTGGCGGCGGCGTCGCGGGCGCCGGTGCTGGCGATGGCAATCGATCCGGCGGCAAGCAGCACCGCGAGCTTGGCTCGCATCAGTCCACTCCCATTGGCCCGGCATCGATGACGACTGCGCGCGACTGACATGTGTTGGTGGCCAGGTCGCAGGTCTCGCCCTGGGTGATGAAGCAATCCGGGTTGGACGCACAGTGACGACCCGGCGGGTCTTCGTCGAGGAACGAGCAGCCCTGCACGGCACCCGCGATCATCAGCGCCGTCAGCCCGAGGACCAGGCTGAAGGCGCGCAGCCAGCGCCGTGGCTGCTTGCGCTGCAGCGCCGGCCTCACCACCGACCTCTCCGCCGACCTCTCCGCCGACCTCTCCGGCGGCCTCACCACTTCACCGTCCGCGTCACCGCCATACCGACCCCGCCCTTCGGATTCACCGTGGGCGACACCGCGAACCCAGGCGCCAGCCCGGGTCGCTCGTCGCTGCGGCTCTTGACGAAGAAGTACACGCTGGCACCCAGCGAGATCGCCGCCAGGCCGTAGGAGATGTTCGACACCAGCCCCAGCGTCTTGCCATCATCGATCAAGGCGTCGTAGTCGGCGCGTGTCTTGATGTCGGCGGCACCGGCCGCGCTGCCCGGGCGGGCACGCTCGGCATAGATGATGTCGCGCGCCGACTCCGACTTGTCGTTCTCCATCAGGCCGAAGGTCACGCCGGTCGCCAGCAGCGCGCCCGACACCCCCAGCGCGATCCAGGCCAGCTTGCGCCCGCGCGCGCGCACCGCGGTCGACTTCAGGGCCACCGCGACCTCGCGCTTCTGCCCCTTGACCAGCACCACGCGACGGCGCCAGGCGTCCTTGCCGGCGGCGCGCACCTCGACGGTCACGATGCCGGGCTCGAGGGTGTAGTACCCGTCAGGCCCGGGCCCCACCGGCTTGTCGTCGATCAGGACCTCGACCGTCAGGGTCGGATCGGCCAGCGTGAGCCTCAGCCCCGCGGTGTCGGGCAGCTGGTTGACCGGCTTGCTGCCCGGACCCAGGCGCAGCTCGATGGGCGCGTCGGGATCCTCGTCCAGCGTGATGCTGACGTCGCTGGTGACGCCCCTCAGGACCTCGACGGTGACCGTCTTGGGCAGGTAGCCAGGGCGCTCGATCTTCAGCTCGTGGCTGCCCGGCGTGATCTTGAACGGCTCGCCT
Organism: Deltaproteobacteria bacterium; assembly: GCA_020853705.1. Lineage (GTDB taxonomy): Bacteria > Myxococcota_A > Polyangia > Haliangiales > JADYYK01 > JADYYK01. The sequence continues at coordinate 25,295 of JADYYK010000117.1, read as the reverse complement.
CCGGCGGCGCCGCGCTTGATACCGTCGATCGACACCGTGGCGCCCTCGGCGTTGCCCACGCGCACCGCGATGGCGCCGATCTCGCCTTCCAGCACCACGCCTGCCGCCGAGCCCAGCTTGCCTCGGCAGTCCTCGATCTCCTTGCGCACGCGCGGCGAATAGCGAGAATCCGGCTGCAGCCGCAGGTACTCGGTGAAGGCCGCGATGGCCTCCTTGCACTGGCCGTCGGCCTTGTACGCCAGGCCCAGGTTGCGCCAGCCACCCGCCAGCGACGGATCCAGCTCCGTCACCTTGAGCAGCTTCTCGATCGACGCCTTGTAGTCGCCCTTGGCGTAGTCGACGTTGGCGTCCTCGAACAGCTTGCGAGCCTCCTCGCGCACCTTGGGATCGACCGGCGCGGCCGGCCCCGGGGTTGGCGATATGGACGGTGACGGTGACGGCGACGGTGACGGCGCCTCGTCCGCCCGAGCCTGCGCCCGTGCTACCGCCATCGAAGCCGCCAGCACACACGCCAGCGCGAGCTTCCTCATGAAGGCCCTCCCCGATCGCTCGGCGGTGAAGCTACACCTACTCGTTAGGATCGTCGCTGAAGACATTACCAGACGAGGTCGGCACGCCGCCACTTCCGCCCGAGTTGCCGCCGCCCGGCCGCGAGCCGCCGCTATTGCCGCCGGTGGCCGCCGCGGTCTTCTGCACCAGCACGCCGAACTCGCTCAGCGCGCCGTCGTCCTTCTTGACCTTGAGCGGCATGTTGCCGCCGTTGGCCTTGAGCAGCGCGTACTCCTCGTCGAGGATCTTCACGAAGGTGGCCCGGTCGGTGACCGGCCGGCCGCGCACCGCGGTGACCACGTAGCCCTCGTTGATGCCGATCTGGCGCAGCGGCGAGCTCGACTCCAGCGTGGCCACGATGGCGCCGCCGTCCTTGAGCTCCTTGTCGGACCAGCGCCAGGCGATGCCCGGGAACAGCGTGTACACCTTGGCGCCCAGCGAGCCGGCGGTCTCGGTGTACTGCGCGGCCAGCGCGGTCACGGTGTCGGGCGGGACCTTGTACAGCGTCCACACCTTGAACTTGTGGCCGGTGCCGACCTGGTGCTTCTCCCAGTAGACCTCGCTGGGCGAGGCCGCCGCCGGGGGCAGCGCGGCGCCCGCGGTGGCACGCAGCGTCGCCGCGACCTCCTTGGCGCGCTCGCGCAGGCGACGGCGCGCCTGGTCGTAGGCGCCATCGTCCGAGCCGGCCTTGGCCTCGCGGAACTCGTCATAGAGCTTGCGCTGCGCGTCGCCATACTTGCTGAAGACGACGGCCTTCCAGTTGTTGTCCTTCGACGCCGCGGTGGCGACCAGATCGACCACGCCGGCCAGGCCCATGGCCTGGGCCTCTTCCTCGGCCAGCTTCTGGTCCTCGTTCAGCGACGACATCCCGACCACGGTCCCGGCCGCCGGGGTGTCGGCCGCCAGCACCCACGGCGGGCGCGCCTTCTCGGTGGCGCCCTGCCCCACCGACGACTCCACGAAGCGACCGCTGTCGCGCCGCGCGGTGTTGGCCTTGGCCTCCGCCGCCGCCTTCGACGCCTGCCACTTCTGATAGAACACGAAGCCGCCGACCGCGAGGCCGGCCGCCGCCAGCGCCATCAGCGCCATGAAGGCCATCGACATGCCGCGCGACTGCGCGCCCGCGACGGTGGTGGCGAACTCCGGCGACTTGGGCCGCTGCACCGGCTTGTCCTGCGCCGTCTTGATGAACTTGCGGGTGGCGGCGTCGACGTTCGGCTTGGCCAGCGTGGCCACGTGCGAGAGCAGCCCTTCGCCGGCGACGCACGAGGTCGGCCCGCCGCAGTCCTTGCACTTCATCTCGGGCGGGGTCGCGAACTTCAGCACCTCGTGGTGCTCGGCTACATCGATGACCTGGGACGACGTCGTCGCGCACTTGGCGCACGAGTACGGCATCGAGAACGACATCACGACGCCCTTGGCGCCGAGATCCTGCGGCGTGGTCAGGCGCTCCGCGAAGGCCGGGGTGCAGCCGCACAGGATGATCTGTTCGCAGCCCGGGGTCGCCTTGGCCATCAGCTGGCGCCACTCGGCGGCGCCGGCGGGATCGATCTTGCCCAGCGACGACAGGTCGAACACGACCTGACCTTCGAGCCCCTCGGCCAGCTTGTCGGTCGGGAACGAGCCGTCGAGATCGCCGGAGACCTTGAGGTAGGTCGACCGGCCTTCGATTTGTTTATCGATACGAAGCTTGCGGGCACCGTCGGCGACCGCGTAGTTCATGCGCGTGGACAGGAAGCCGGCCACGTCGGTGGGCAGCTCGACCGCGCCCTGACCGGCGACGTACGAGAAGTAGGTCAGCGGGTCTTCGTCGAAGTACTCGGGGTTGCCGCACTGGTCGCAGGGCTTCTCCTGCGGCTTCATGCTCTTGATCTGGTCGGCGTCGCGGTCGGACTGGAACAGGCGCTTGCGGTCGGCGTCGCAGTAGTCGCAGCGGAAGGGGGCGTAGAACGAGAACACCTTGCCCTTGGGGCCAGCGAAGTTGGCGACCATGTTGAGCTGGTCGACCACCTTGGGAGCGCACTCGATGAAGTAGACCGCCTCGGCCTTGCCCGAGAGCTGGTTCACGAAGTCGACCCACTCACGGATACCGAACGACGAGATCTTCGAGATGTCGTTCAGATCCAGCACATAGGTGCCGGACTTCAACGTGCCCGCCAGCTTCTTGCCGGAGAACTCTTCGTCGATGGTCCCGGAGAACTTCAGGAGGGTGATGCTCCCATCGGCGAACTTGTCGACCTTCAGCTTCTCGGGTTTCCCCTCGGTCGCGGCAGCTGCTTCAGCCATTGTCTTTTTCCATTCCCTTCATGCACACGCGTGGTGTGTCGTCCGTCTCGGAGGTTGCTACACGGGTCCGTAGTAATGCAGCGACTTCGCCAGCTGGCGAAACTCGCGCAGGTTGAGATCGAGATCGAAGATGCCGGTGACCTCGGTGCGCTGACCGTCGACCACGTCGAAGAACATGGCCACCGTCGACTGATAGACCTTGAGCATGCCGAGGCCCGCGCCGCCGTGGCTCTGGTCCATCTCGCCGCCCTTGAGCCCGCGCGCCAACCCGGCGAAGACGTGCTTGCGGCGCAGCCGGCCGAACGGGTCGGTGACCTGGATGGCCACCACCGCGCCGTCGGAGGCCAGGCGCAGGGTGGCGGCGTCCTGGGGCGACAGCCGCACGTTGGCCTTGCGGTCGTGGGCGAACAGCGGGTGGCCGGTGTTGCGGTCGACCGGGGCGTCATAGATGGCGTTCATCAGCAGCTCGTGCGCCAGCTCGCCGAACATCTCGCCGACCCGCTTGGGGCAGCCCATCTGGTCGATGAAGCGCTGCACCAGCTTGACCGCGCGCTCGCGCCCCTCGGTGTCGGCCACCGCCTCCTTGAAGCCGACGAAGCCCCAGTTGAGCATGGCCGCGAAGGGCGGCGGCTCCTCGGGGCGCAGGACCCGGCGCGCGGCGTACAGGAGCTCCCAGTCGCGCGGGGTGGACTCGAAGTTGGCGCGACCGAACAGGTTGGAAACCCTGGGCTCTTCGACGGCGATCTTGAGCAGCCGCTCGAGCGGCTCGGCGGTCCACATCCAAGCCCGGAGACCCGGGCTGGTGCGCAGCAGGCGCAGCACCAGCTCGGCGTCGAAGGCGTCCGCGCAGATGATCGAGTTCGCCTCCAGCAGGGCGGCGACCTGCTCGGGCTCGTCGGCCACGGCCACACGGAGGCCGCTGACCGCGAGCAGGCGTCGCAGGCGGTTCTGCACCATCTTGTTGCGCTCGAGTACGACCGCGTGCTCGTTGGCCATTCCTGTCCTTGAATCCAGCTCCGGCGAGACCAGTCCGACTGACTCTCACGGCTCACTCGAACAGGGTCCGAGTCGTCAGACACTCGCAGTGCCCATCCCAATGGCCCTTCTCGTCAGTGGTCAAAGGGTGGGGCGCCCCACCATCGTATGAGGTGACTTCCCATGGAACAAGCATTTTGTGATACAGTTCCGCTGTCGGCACCGGGCCGACATACGGGCACGGGAGATCGTCGAGACATGCATGAAACGAAGCGCCTGGCTGGTGTCTTTGCAAGGGCGCTGACGCTGGTAACGTTGGTGAGCGTTGGCTACGTAGGGGCGGGAACCGCGCAGGCGAGGACGCCATCCAAGCCCAAGCCGGGGCCAGCAGTCGGGGTGCCCCCCAAGGCCGTCGCGAACGACCCCGCGGTCCAGATCGAGAAGGACGCCGAGGCGGCCATCAGCGCGCGCAAGTACGCCAAGGCGGTGACCCTGCTGCGGGGTCTTGTCGCTCTGCGTCAGAACGACCCCAAGGGCGACACCGTCTTCCGCCTGGCCGAGGTCTACGTCCTCGCCGGCCAGTACGAGGAGGCCATCGCGGAGCTCGAGCGCTTCGTGCGCGTGTCCACGGACGAGGCCCGTCTGACCAAGGCCAAGAATGAGATCGACCGCCTGAGCAACACGCCGGCGCCGTTCTTCGAGGACGTGTTCCGGCCCGAGCCGGCCAAGGCCGAGGCGGCCAAGCTGTTCAAGCTGGGCCAGGACTTCACCAAGAAGAAGAAGTTCGCCGAGGCGGTCGCGCACTACGAGGCCTCGATGCTCCTCGATCCCGATCTGCCCGGCCCCTACCGCGCCTCCGGCGCCGTCTACGACAAGCTGGGCAACAAGAAGAAGAAGGCGCAGTTCTTCTCCGAGTATCTGCGCCTGCGGCCCGACGGCAAGACCGCCGACGAGATCCGCAAGATGCTCGGCAAGGAGAAGATCCTCGGCAAGGTCAACATCGAGGCCTCGTTCGCCTGCGACGTCTTCGTCAACGGCCGACCCATGGGCAAGAAGACGCCGATCACCGCGCTGACGCTGCCCGAGGGGCGCTACACCGTGACGCTGGTGAACCAGCAGTACCACGTGGTGCGCAACATGAAGGTGAGGGTCGAGGCCGGCAAGCAGCAGAAGGCGCGCTTCGACTTCGGTATCGTGTCGCTCAAGCTCAGCCCGTGGGCGCGCGTGAAGGTCGACGGTCGGGACCTCGGGCTGTGGGACGAGCTCGGCGTGCCGGCGGGCAGCTACACCCTGCAGCTCGCGGCCCACGACGGCTCGCACAGCAAGGAGCTGGCGGTGGCGGTGCAGGACGGCAAGACGGTCGTCATCGATAAATGGTGAAGCAAGTGGTGAAGCAAGTGGCGAAGCTGATGGTGAAGCAGTGGTGACAGAAGGAACGCTTGGAAAACACCGGTAACCACACCGCAGGCGGAACACCGATCCCGGACGCCACCGGGAAGCTGTCCCCTGGCTCGCCCTCGGAGCCGGTCCCATTCGGCAAGTACTGGCTGCTCGGCCTGATCGCGCGTGGCGGCATGGCCGAGGTCTATCGCGCCAAGATGCAGAGCAAGCCGGACCGCCTGCTCGCCATCAAGTGCATGCGCCCGCAGCTGGCCAAGGAGGCCCGCTTCGTCGACATGTTCATCCGCGAGGGCAAGCTCGCGGTGATCCTCGACCACGGCGCCATCGTGAAGACCATCGAGATCGGCCGCATCGATGGCCGCTACTTCATCGCCATGGAGTACATCGGCGGCAAGGATCTGACCCAGGTCCTGCGCCGCTGCCAGGAGACCCACCAGCGCATCCCGGTGCCGCACGCCGTCTACATGGCGGCCAAGGCGGCCGAGGGGCTGCACTTCGCGCACGTGCTGACCGACGCCGAAGGGCGGCCGCTCAACATCGTCAACCGCGACGTGTCGCCGTCCAACGTGCGGCTGTCGTACGACGGTCAGGTCAAGCTGATCGACTTCGGCATCGCGCAGGCCATGCTGAAGTTCACCAGCGAGATCGGCGTCCTCAAGGGCAAGTTCAGCTACATGTCGCCGGAGCAGATCCGCGGCATGCCGGTCGACGCGCGCACGGACATCTTCTCGGTCGGCATCATCCTGCACGAGATGCTGACCACCGAGAAGCTGTTCCGCGGCGACACCGAGTTCGCCCTGATGGAGAAGGTGCGCAAGGCCGAGGTCACGCCGCCGAGCAAGTTCAACCGGCGCGTCACGCCGGAGCTGGACGCCGTGGTGCTGAAGGCGCTGGCGCGCGACGTCGGCGATCGCTACCAGACCGCGGCGCAGTTCGCGCAGGACCTGAACTCGCTGCTGGCGAACTACCGCTTCGATCCGAGCGAGCTGAAGGAGTTCGTGCGCCAGCTGTTCCGCGCCGACTATCAGAAGGAAGAGACCGAGATCGCCGCCTGTCTGGCCGCGGGGCTGGCGCCTGGCCCGGGCCAGGGCGGACCGCCAGCGCGCACCCCGCAGCCCGGTGCTGACAGCCGCCTGCGCCGCGAGGACCAGACCCAGCCCGACGAGATGCCCGAGATCTCGGTGACCCAGGAGCCCATCGCGACCGCGCCACCACGGGTGCAGCAGACCGTGGCGCCCAGCGACGGCAAGGCGCCCGCCGGCGCTGGCCCCGAGAAGGCGAGCGGCGGGTTCTGGTCGAAGCTGAAGGCGAAGTTCGGCAAGGACGGCGCGCCCAGCAAGTAGGGCGGGCGCGCGGCCTCACACAAGCAAGCCCGAGGTCACCGCAGCAGGATCGGCGTCAGCTTGCCGAGATCCCCGGTGGGTGAGGCCAGCACGAGCTGCAGGCCACCCTCGCTGGCGACCAGCAGCATGCGGTGGCCGGGCTCCAGCCAGGCCTCGAGCTCGCTGACCGTGACGTCGGGCGGCGGCTTCAGCGGCCAGCGGCCGAGCCTGCTCCCGGCGCGGGTCAGCGTGGCGGCGTCGAGCGTCAGGGTCAGCGTCAGGTCGCCGAGCGTCAGCGCGCCGGTGCCGTTGAAGGCGGTCGCCGCGAAGGCCTCGCGCTGCTTGTCGGGGACGCGCACCAGATCGAGGCGGTCCTTGCGCGCGCAGCGGGCGGTCTCGAGCGCGAGGCCGGGGAACTGTCGCCGGGTGACCAGCCTGGCGAGCCTGGCCATGGCGGCCCTGCAGGCCTTGCTCGAGATCTTCTGCGGGGTGCCGCCGCCGCCGGGGCTGAAGTCGGACGACACCTCGAAGCGCAGGTAGTGGGGCGCGCTGGCGCTGACCACGAGGTAGGTCAGCGAGCCGCCACCCTCGGGGCCATCCTGGACCTCGACCGCCAGCAGCTTGCTGCCATCGACCGACCAGGCCAGCGGGCGACGCGAGACGCGGATGCTCATGGCCGCGGCGGGGCGGGCGAAGGAGAAGGTAAAGACGAGGAAGACGAGGACGGCGAGGGCGGCGAGGCATCTCACGACGCGTCGCGTTATTGGCCGATATCGCGATGAAGTTTGCATGTCGATCGAAACGGGAGGATGATCAGGCTGAGATCTGCGCATGTCCACTCCGACCAGCCCATGGATGCTGTCGATCGCGCGAGCCGCGGCGCTGCTCGGGGTGTCGACCGAGCGGCTGGCGGACATCCTGGCACGCGCCGACCTCGATGGCGAGACCGTGCTGGGGCTGGACTTCACCCGCTTTCAGGCCCTGCTCGCCGCCGAGATCATGACCCGCCTCCCCGCCCAGCGGATCAAGGCCGCCCTCGCCATCCTGGTGGCCCGCAGCTGGGCCGCCGCGACCTAGACTCGGGCCAGGCTCGGGCCAGGCTCGGGCCAGACTCGGGCCAGACTCGGGCCAGACTCGGGCCAGAATCGGGCCAGAATCGGGCCAGACTCGGGCCAGACCGGCTAGGCCTTGGGCGCGTCCTTGCCAGTGAAGATGTGCAGCGACCGGGCGCCCTTGGCGTCCTTGGTCTTGACCCGCAGATCGAACAGACAGATGACCTCGGTCGACTTATCGGGCTCGACGTTGACTATCAGACGCGATGAAGAGGCCAGCACGAAGTAGAGGCCGAGGCCCGCGCCTCCGCCGGTGGCCTGCAGCGGGCTGCCCTGCTCCAGCCGGGCGCGCGCCAGGTGCTCGATGATGGCGCCCTTCTTCAGGGTGCCGAAGCTGTCCCGCGCCGACAGCGCGAAGTGCTTGCCGTCGTGCGCGAAGCGGAACACCGCCGTCGCCGTGCTGACCGGACCGCCGCCGGGGCGCGCCTTGCCAAGAAGCTCGCCACGCAGGCTGGCGTTGCGCGAGGCCGGCGCGTCATAGAGCGCGTTCATCAGGAGCTCGTCGGCGACGGCCTCGATGCGCGCGACCAGCTGGTTGCGCGCGCCGACCTCCTTGGCGAAGGCGGCACACTCGAGGACCACGCGGCGCTTGTCGTCGTAGGTGCGGACCTCGTGCTCGTGCACGTTGACGCCCCAGGCCAGGTACTTCTCGAGGCCGAAGATGCCGCCCTCGGGATGCGCCAGCTTGGAGCCGGTGACCACCAGCTCGTCCTCGTCGGCGGGCTGCTCGTCATGGCCGATGACGTTGTCGCAGGGCGGATGCTCGAGCAGATCGAGCGATGGCCCCGCGTCCAGCGGCTCGCCGAGCACGACGACCTTGGCGCAGTCGCCGGCGCGCAGCAGCAGGCTGGCCCAGCTGGGCTGGCGTCGCGCCGACTGATCGGCAAACACGACGAGGCGAGCATCGGGGTCCGACGGGCCGGGCGGCGGTGGGATGACGACATCGGCACAGTCGTCCACGAAGCTGACCTGGGTCCCTACCGCGCTCAGGGTCCGCTGCAGGACCTTGCGCAGCGTCGGGTCCTGAGTCACGCAGATCGCACGTGGATGAGTCACGTTGGAATTTTATCGCGACAGTGGACACCAGGTCAATGAACCTCACGGCGGCCTCCGTGCATGGCGGAGCATGCTCCGCGCATCGCACCTTGTCGCATGTGGGGGTGTTCTGAAGTTCAGGGCACTTCTAGACACGCGTCGCGAGATCCGTCATGATCGATGGCCGACCGGCATGCAAATGTGGGCTCCATGAGCAACCCGCTCAGCGAGGGGCGACCCAAGCCTCCTCCGCTGCCTGCGGACGTGGCTGGTTCGAGCCCGACCGCTGGACCAGCCGCGCCAGCTCCAGGTGTGGCGGGCGTGTCTGGACCGACGGCCGTGGGCACCGAGCTGCCGGGCGTGGCGGGCGCGGGCGCGGGAGCGGGCACGGGCACGGGCGAATACGAGGAGCCCGAGGATCCCACCAAGCCGGTGACCATCGGCGCCCCGGTGTCGAACTCGACCGGACCGATGGCCGCGCTGGCGCCACCGCCGGGCAGCGGTCCGCCGCCACCCCCAGTGCCGGTGCTGCCAGCGGTCCCGACCAGCTCATCGTCCTCCCCCCCCCCGGCCCCGGCGGGGCAGCGCGGCGCCATCGAGCCCAGCATCGTGGAAGAGCTGGCCGGCCTGGCGCTGCGAGAGGCGGGCGCGCAGAAGGATCTGGCGCGACAGGCCGATCTGTACGCCCTGCTGGGCCTGCTTCACCTGGATGTCCTCGAGGACGCCAGCACAGCGCAGCGTCACCTGGCCTCGGCCGGGCCGCAGCACCCGGTGGCGCCGCGGCTGCGTGTCGCGCTGGCGGTGTCCAGCGGTGACGCCGCCACAGTGGCCGCCCTGGAGGACGAGCTGGCGCGCGGCCAGACTGCCCTCGGAGGCTCCGGCGGCCTCAGCCCCTCGTCCAGCTTCCTGATCGCGCGCGACCTGGCCGAGGCCTGGCTGTGGCGCTTCGCCGACGGTGCCCGCGCCGCGGCCAGCATCCAGCGCGCGCTGCGCATCGCGCCGTCGGACCCCGCGACCCGGGAGCTGATGTCGCTGGCGCTGGCGGTCGCGGGGGATCACGCGGGCCTGGTCGAGCACCTGCTCAAGCCGCCCCCGGCGGGCGCCACCACGGCGGCCGGGGACGTGCCGCTCGACTGTCTCATCGAGGCGGCGCACGTCCTCAGCGACCGCATGAACGATCCCGAACGCGCGCTGGATCCGCTGCAGCGCGCGCGCGGCGCCGAGTTCACCCAGCCCTACGCGCTGGAGCGCCTGATCGAGCTCGCCGAGGTCAAGAGTGCGGCGCGCTTCGCCAAGCCAGGCGCACGCCCCGCGGCCCCGAGCGCCGGCCCCGATCTGGTCGAGCTGTACCGCCGCAAGCTGGCGGTGCTGGATCCCGAGCCGAGCGCGCGGGTCGAGCGCGCCGCCACCAGCTTCCGCCTCGCCGAGCACCTCGAGCTGGGCGGCTCCAGCGAGGAGGCGCGCTCGCTGTACGTGCTGCTGTCGGTGGCCGAGAGCGGGACCTCGGGCTTCGGCGCGCGGCTGGCGCTGTTCGCGCGGCGCCGCCTCGGCATCCTGGGCAAGGCCTGGGAGGACGCGGCGTCGGCGTGTCGCGATCTGTCGCGCATCGCTGGCCACGCCGGGCTCGGGCGCTCCTACCTGCGCCGCGCCGCCGAGCTGGCCGACGCCCGCGTGACCGACGGCGAGCTGGCCACCGAGCTGTACGGCGAGCTGTTCCAGGGCGACGCCGGCGACCCCGGCACCATGCGCGCGCTGGCGCGCCTGCACTTGACCCGGAGCAAGAACCGCGAGCTGGTCGGCCTGCTGGAGGCGTTCGGGCAAGCGCGCGGGGATCTGCGTCCAGCCGCCTACCGCGCCGCAGCCGCGGTGGCGGAGTCGCGCCTGAGCGATCTGGAGGCGGCGGCCGGGCTGCGCCGGGCCTCCATGCAAGGTGACGCCGACGTCGCCGGGCTGGAGGATCTGGCGCGCATGGCGCGGCGCGCGCGCGATCGCAACCGCCTGGCCGAGGCCTACAAGAAGCTGGCGCGCATGGTCGACGACGACCGCACCGCCGGCTTCTGGCACGTCGCCGCCGGCCTGCAGGCGCTGGTGTCGACCGGCATCGGCCGCGACGCCGAGGAGTCGTTCGGTGCCGCGCTCAAGAAGGATCCCGGCAACGTGTTTGCGCACGCGGCGCTGGCGGCGCAGCAGCGTCGCGCGCAGCGCTGGGCCGATCTGGCCGGCAACCTGCGCGACATGGCGCCGCTGCTGGCCGACGACGCCACCCGCGCCATGGTGCTGCGCGAGCTCGGACGCGTCACCGCCAGCAAGCTGGGCGACCCGCGCGCCGCGCGTGCCCACCTGGAGCGCGGCCTCGAGCTGTCCCCCAACGACACCGGCCTGCTGGCGGCGCTGGCCGATCTGCTCGGTGACACCGGGGATTGGGCTCGCGGCATCGAGCTGCGCGAGCGCGCGGTCACGCTGTCGGACGATCCCGCGCGGGCCAGCCGCCTGCTGTTCGAGATCGGCGAGATCCAGGAGCGCCAGCTCAAGAACGACGACGCCGCGCGCGACGCGTACGAGCGCGCGCTGCAGCGCGACGTGCGCTCGCTCGATGCGCTGCGCGCCCTGCAGGGGCAGTACCGCAAGGCCAAGCGGCTGGGTGATCTGCTCGGCGTGCTGCGGCGCGAGGTCGACCTGCTCAACGCCGGCCACGTCGTCGGCCAGGTGCGCGACGCCGGCACCACCACGCGCCTGGTCACCCTGCAGCTGGAGATCGCGCGCTACGCCGATCAGCTGGAGGGCGACTCGGCGGCGGTGCTGGTCGCGTTCCGCGGCGCGCTGGAGCTCGACCCCGCCAACACCACCGCGCTGCTCGGGCTGGAGCGGCTGTGTCGCCGCGACGGGCGCTGGGAGGAGCTGGCCGAGGCCATGCGCCGGGCCCCGCGCACGCAGCGCAACGTGCACACCCTGGGCGAGGCGCTGGAGAAGCTGGAGCGCTGGAGCGATCTCGGCGAGGTCCGTCGTGTCGAGCTCGAGCTGCTCGAGGACGCGCGCGAGGCCGCCAAGGTCGCGCGCGGGCTGGCCGCGCTGTACGAGGACCGCCTCGGCGACGGCGAGGCCGCGGGGCGCTTCTATCGCCGCGCCACCGAGCTGGATCCCACCGAGCGCGCCAGCCACCACGCGCTGACCAAGCACCTGGAGAGCCGCGGCAAGTGGGGCGAGCTGGCCGAGGCCATCGAGCGCGAGCTCCTGGCCCTGTCGACCGCCGAGCCGGCGCACCGCATCGAGCTCCTGATGCGCCTCGGCGAGATCCGCCGCGAGAAGCTGGATCGCGCGGTCGAGGCCGCGCACGCCTTCGAGGGCGTGCTGCAGATCGATCCCGCGCACATGCCGGCGCTGGTGGCGCTGACCGATCTGTACACGCGGCTGTCGCGCGAGCCGGAGCTGCTGCGCATCCTCGAGGCCACCGCGGCGGCGACCGTCGACAAGACCGCGCGCGCCGACGTCTGGCAGCGCGTCGGCGAGCTGCGCGATCGCCGCAACGAGGTCGACCAGGCCATCGCCGCTCTGCGCAACGCCTTCGAGCTGTCGCCCTCGAACCGCGCGCTGTTCACGGCGCTGGAGCGGCTCTGCTACAAGCGCGAGCGCTGGCTCGACGCCATGCACCTCTATGACGCGGCCATCGCGCTGGTCGAGACGCGCGCCGCCCGCGCCTATCGCCTCGGTGACCTGTACGCGCGCCGCGGCCAGATCCAGCTGCAGTACCTCGGCCAGCCCGGCGAGGCCGCCGCCAGCTACCTGCGCGTCATCGAGCTCGACCCCGACAACGACACCGCGGTGAAGTTCCTGGAGTCGATCTTCTCGCAGCAGTCGGACTGGGTCGGCCTGATCCGCGCCTACGAGAAGCGCGCCGACCTCATCTCCGACGACGAGCGCAAGCTGGAGACCCTGCGTCGCGCCGCCCGCGTCGCCGCCGCCAAGCTCAAGGACGCCGCCGAGGCCGCGCGCTTCTACTCGCGCATCGTCGAGGTCGAGCCCGGCGACAGCGAGGCGCTCGACGCCCTGGAGCGCTTCTACGAGCGCCAGCGCGACTGGGAGGCGCTGGTGCGCATCCTGACCACGCGGCTGGCGCTGGCCCCGGCGGGCGACGCCGCGGTCACGCTGTACGCGCGCATCGCCGCCATCTGCGAGGAGGGCCTGCGCGACGAGAACCGCGCGGTCGATCACTACCGCAAGATCCTGGAGATCTCGCCCGGCCACAAGGAGGCGCTGGACGCGCTGGCGCGCATCTACGAATCGACCGAGAAGTGGGTCGAGTTCATCGATGTCACGCGGCGCCAGATCCGGGTCACCAACGACCGCAACGTGAAGGCGCTGCTGTACTTCAAGTGCGGCTCGGTGATGGAGTCCAAGTTCGGCAAGGAAGAGGACGCCATCCGCTACTACGACGCGGCCATCAAGACGTCACCGTCTTGCCTGCCCGCCGTGCACGGCATGCGCGATCTCTACCTGCGCAAGCAGGACTGGGCCCGCGTCATCCAGTCGCTCGAGCTGGAAGTGAAGCTGTGGCAGGAGGACAAGGAGCGCGCCGGCGTGTTCGCCCAGATCGGCCAGATCTATGGCGACAAGCTCGGTGACGCGGCGCGCGCGCTGCACTACTTCGAGTCGGCCCTGGCGGTCGATCCCGACTGTCTGCCCGCGAACAAGGCGCTGTTCGAGCTGCACTTCAGCCGCCAGGAGTGGGGCCAGGCCGCGCCGCTGGGCGCCGCGCTGTCGCAGAAGGCGATGCGCGAAGGCGAGCCCTCGGAGCGCAGCGCCTTCTATACCAAGCGCGGCATCGTCGCGATGCGCACCAGCGATCCGCGCGGCGCCGCGGAGAGCCTGGTCATCGCGCTCGAGATCAAGCCCGACAACCTGGGCGCCCTCGAGGAGCTGCGCCGCCTGGCCCAGCAGCAGCCCGACGCTTACGACTTCAACGCCACCTTCCGCGAGCTGGAGAAGATCTACCGTCGCCGCGACGCTGGCGCCGCGCTGGCCCGCGTCCTCGGCGCCCAGGCCGATCTGGCCGAGCGGGCTGGCGAGCTCGACAACGCGATGCGCCTGCACGAGGAGGCCGAGCGGCTGGCGCCCGACGATCCCGAGATCCTCGACGCCCTGGTCGACCTGCACATCCGCCTGCGCCGCTATGGCGACGCCGCCCGCGACCTCGAGAAGTACCTCGAGCGCCGGCCGCCCGAGGCGCAGCGCATCCGCGGCCTGTTCCGCCTGGCCGAGATCTTCGGCGACGGCATGATGGATCCGGCGCGCGCGGTCAACTCCCTGCGCGAGGTGCTGCGGCTGCAGCCCACCCACCGCGAGGCGCACTACCAGCTGGCCCAGGAGCTGTACCTCATCGGGCGCCACCAGGAGGCGCAGAAGACCATCGAGAAGCTGATCGATCTGGCGGCGCAGCCCGGCGAGACCGCGCCGCCCGAGGCGCTGGCGCGCTACTACTACTACCTCGGCCGGGTCATCGAGGCGCAGGGCAACCTGCAGCAGGCGGCGTCACGCTACCGCCGCGCCGTCGAGCTGGACCCCGCCTATGCACCGCCCGCGCTGGCGCTGGCGCGCAAGGCCGCCGACGCCGGCGACCGTCGCAGCGCCGAGTCGCACCTCATCACGGCAGCGCACGCCGCCATGGAGCGCGGTGGCCCGCGCGAGGCCGTGCCGCTGCAGCGCGGCCTGGCGCGCATCCTGCTGGCCGCCGGCGATCGCGCCGCCGCCATCGAGGCCTACCGCGGCATCCTCGCGGTCGAGCCCGAGTCCCTGGAGGACCGCGTCGCGCTGGCCGAGATCTACGCCGGCACCGATCTCGAGCGCGCCATCGCCGAGGTCGGCCGCGTGCTGACCACCGACCTGCGCCACGCCCCGGCCTTCCGTCTGCTCGGCCAGCTCTACGAGCGCGCCGGTGATCGCGAGCGCGCCATGCGCGTGCTCGCGGTGCTCGACCTCCTGGGCTACTCCGAGGGCGACGAGAAGACCGCGCTGAACCGCGCCCGCTCGGCGCGCCAGCAGATGCGACGTGGCGTGGTCAGCGAGGAGACCCGGCGCCAGGCCCTGCTGCCGCCCGCCATGCGCAGCCCGATCATGGAGGCCTACGCCATGGTCCGGCACGAGTTGATTGACGGGCTGCCGCCGCCCAGCCTGGGCGAGCACGCGGCCCCCATCGGCACCCTGCCCGACATCGACATGGCGGCGCGCGCCGACGTGACCGAGATGATGAAGATGATGGCGGTCGACTGCGAGGTCATCGTGGCCGACAAGGTCCCGGGCCTGCTCATCGTCACCGAGATCCCGCGCCCGACCGTGGCCATCGATCGCACCCTGCTGATGCGGCCGGACCCGTCGGAGCGCCGCTTCGTGCTGGGCCGCGCCTTCGAGATCGTGCGCGGCGGCTACGCCCCGCTGCTGCGCTTCGCCACCCGCGAGCGCCTGGAGGCCTGGGAGCTGCTCAAGGCGCTGCTGCTGCCGGAGAGCGACCGCCCCGCCTCGGCCAACGAGTTCGTGCACAACTTGCCGCGCAAGACCGCGAAGGCGCTGGAGCGCCTGGTCGGGATGCCCGCCGGGGTCGAGCCCGACGAGCTGTTCCACTCCCTGATGCTGACCGCCAACCGCGCCGGCATGCTGGCATGCGACGACATCGCCGCCGCATGCCGCGCCCTGGCGCGCCTGGCCAACGAAGACCTGGCCGTGGATCCCAACGGCGCCGTCGCCCTGGGCGCCGTCGTCGGCGGCCTCGAGCTGGTGCGCTACTACCTGGCCGAGGACTACTCGCGCCTGCGCGTGGCCATGGCCAACCAGGATGACCCCGGTGGTCACCACGGGGGAGGTATGCCACCGCCCCCGCCCATGCCCCAGGGGGCCTACCGGTGATGGTGCAGGGCTCCAGGCCCAGGTGGCCAGGTGGCCAGGTGGCCAGGTGGCCAGGTGGCCAGGTGAAGTGGAGTGTAGGAGTAATCCCCTCGTAATCTGTGTAAGGAAGATTCCTTGAATTTCTTGACGAGCGATTTTGCGATTGCTACTATCGTCGGGTTTTCCTCTGTGCGAAGGTTTTGCCCCATCCCCATGGCGATGCCTGTCGGGAGCGCTACATGAACCAGAAGTTCAATGCCGCTGTGCAGCAAAGGGACGAGGCGTCCTACGTCAAGCTTTCTGGCGTCATCGACGAGGACAACGGCCTTGGTGACCTGACCGAGAAGATCCCTGGCGGAACCGTCGTCATCGACCTGGGCGAGGTCGAGCGCATCAACTCCTGCGGCGTCCGTGACTGGGTCAACTGGCTGACCAAGATCGAGAAGTCCGGGGCCCACCCGGTCCTGGTGGAGTGCTCGCCGGCCATCGTCGCCCAGATCAACCTGGTCAACAACTTCACCGGCGGCGGGGCGGTCAAGAGCTTCTTCGCGCCCTACTTCTGCCCGGCCTGCGACCACGAGAAGGTCCTGCTGGTCGAGGCCTCCGAGATGGGGCCGCCGCCGCACAAGGCGCCAACCTGCCGCTGTGACGAGTGCGACGGCGTGATGGACTTCGACGACATGGAAGAGTCGTACTTCGCGTTCCTGTCCTCGGCCAAGAAGGTGGCCAAGGACAACGCGGTGTCGAAGGTCATCAGCGACGTCGGCGGCAACGACAGCGAGCGCGCCAAGATCCGCTCGCGCACGTCGACCACCAGCCTGTCCAGTCCGGGCAGCTCGGTGTCGTCGCTGCCCTCGGTGCCGTCGCTGCCCTCGCTGTCCCGTGGGGGCAACACCGGCGTCGGGACCGGCCCGGGTTCGTCCAGCTTCTCCAGCCCGGGTCGCACCGGCACCGGCTCGGGCAGCTCGTCGCGCCCCGGCAACCCGTCGGCGTCCGAGGTCCTGTCGGCCATCAAGACCGGCCAGTTCCAGGTCGCCGCGGCCGCCCAGCAGGAGCCGCCGCGCACCTCGAAGATGATCTACGTGGTCATCGGCGTGCTGATCCTGGCCATCGCCCTGATCGCCTACCTGGTCATCGGTGGCAGCGGCAAGAAGTCCTCGGGCGACGCCCGCCCCGCCTCCAGCGACACAACGGTCTGATCGGGCCCCGCCCGAGCTTCAGATCATCAAGCCCTTCTTGTAATTCAGCAGCTCCTTCTGCACCCGCAGGAGGAGCTGGTTGGTCTCCAGCAGCTCCTTGGTCCGTGACCGGATCTGCCCGGCCAGCCGCTCGCGCTCGCGCGCCTCGGTGTCCAGCATCTCCTGGTACTTGACCTGCACCATCGCCTCGTCGGTGACGTTGCGCTGGATCTCGAGCGCCCCCAGCTGCTCACCACTGGGACCGAAGATGGGGACCGCCGAAAGGATGAAGCGCATCGGCTTGTCCTCACCGGTGATCTTGCCGTCGATCTCGTCGAGGCGGACATGGCGCTTGTCGCGCCAGCACTGGTGCGCGATGCAGGCGTCCTTGCACACCGACAGCGCCAGCACATCGAAGCACTTCTTGCCCTTGAGGCCGCGGGCCACGCCGCGCGGCAACATGGAGAAGAAGGCGCGGTTGAATTCCACGATGTTGCGGTCGTTATCGACGATGAAATACGAGTCGATGATGCCGTCGGACATCGCCTTGAACTGCGCGATCCACTGCTGCAGGGGATCCATGGCGGTATATTGATCCTAACATGGCCGCACGCGCGAGTGCATTTCCCGGCCTGCCGTGCGTCTGAATTGTCCTTGATTCTGATGTCAGCGGGATGACGCGCGTTGATCTTGTCGGCTCGACGCGATACGGTAAGGTCTCCGAAAGTCTTAAAGCAGTCCCCTGCGTCACCCCCGGGGCGGGACCGAAACCACATGGCCAACTTCACGCCGAATGCACCGCGCTCGCCGTCGCCGGGCCAGGGACTGCCCGACGACGAGCCGATCGAAGAGACCATCACCAACACCGGCGCGGACATGAACCCGCTGCCCGCGGAGCCGGTGCCTGGTCCCGCGGTGCCCGACGTCACCATGCCGGCACCCATGCCGGCGCCCAACGTCGCGGCCATCAACACGGTCACGCCGAAACGCCGCGGCGCCTCCATCAGCGCCAAGATGATCGTCACCACCACGCTGCTGCTGGTGGTGATCGTCGCACTGTTCGGCGCCCTCAGCGTCATCAACACGCAGACCATCATCGACGACGCCTCGCGCCAGAAGATCGAGCTGTTCGAGAAATCTCTGGGCCAGAGCGCGGTCGGCCAGGTCCGCGCGCTGGGCATGTCGTCGGTGCCGCTGTTCAACGACTCCAAAGAGATCGACATGCAGAACGCGGTCAACGCGCTGGCCCAGTCGCGCAACGTCGACTATGCGTACTTCGTGTACGCCAACGGCAACGTGGCGGCGCACTCCGACGTCAACGCGTACCCCGCGGCCAGCGCCGATACCGTGCGCGAATACAAGCCGATCAGCGACCCGCTGTGGCCTGAGATCCAGAAGCGGAAGCGCACGGTGCTGCCTGCCGACGCCAAGAACTGGCTGCGCACCAAGGACGGCAAGACTGCGGTGTTCTCCACCACGGTGTTCTCGGAAGGCGTCTCGGTCGACGGCACCCCGCTGGGCGAGGACAAGGGCACCCTGGTGGTCGCCTACACCTTGCGCTTCATCGAGGAGCAGACCGCCCAGGCCAAGATCGACAAGAAGAACGCCTTCAACAAGGCCTGGATTCGCACCGCGGGCATCGGCGCCATCTTCATCCTGGCCGGCCTGCTGCTGGCCATCTTCCAGGCCATGCGCATCTCGAAGCCGGTCAAGGCGCTGGCCTACCGCGCCAACCAGATCGCGCGCGGCGATCTCGACACCCGCGTCGAGGTGACCTCGTCCGACGAGATCGGCGTGCTGGGCGAGTCGTTCAACTTCATGGCCGACCAGCTGGTCGTGCTGCTGCGTCAGACCGCCGAGAAGGCGACCATGGAGAAGGAGCTCGAGGTCGCGCGCACCATCCAGGAGACCCTGGTTCCGCAAGAGGACACCGTCGATCGCGGCCACATCAAGCTGGCCGGCTACTTCCAGCCCGCCTCGCAGTGCGGCGGCGACTGGTGGACCTGGCACGAGCTCAACGACGGCCGCATCCTGGTCGTCATCGGCGACGTCACCGGCCACGGCGTGCCGTCCGCGATGATCACCGCGGCGGCCAAGGCGGCCTGCGACACGGTGCGCGCGATGACCAACGATCGCATCACGGTCACGCTGCTGCTCGAGATCATGAACCGCGCCATCTTCGAGTCCGCCAAGCGCAAGTTCGTCATGACCTGCTTCGCGTCGATCATCGATCCGAAGACCAAGAAGATCACCTTCGGCAACGCCGGCCACAACTTCCCCTACCTGTACCGGGTGGTGAATGGCCGCGGCGAGTTCGGCTGTCTCATGACACGCGGCAATCGCCTGGGCGACATGATGGAGTCCAAGTACGTCGAGCAGTCGATGGATCTTCTGTCGAACGACGTCCTGGTCTGGTACACGGACGGCATCGTCGAGTGTGAGAACGACCGCGGCGAGGAGTACGGCGAGAAGCGCTTCCGGGCCTCGATCCGGCGCGCTGCCGCCGAGGAGCCGGGCCAGCTGCGAGACACCGTGGTCAAGGCGTCCATGCAGTTCTTTGGAGAGACGCCGCGCAAGGACGACATCACCATGGTCGTCGCGCGGGTTGCATAGCAGCAGGGGGAACGAGATGGGGTTTCATCGTCTGGGTGGGAGCGCAGCGAGATTCTTCGCGGCTTCGGCGGTAGTCTGGCTGGTGGCGACGGGGTGGCAGCAGACGGCCGCCGCGCAGCCCACCAACGCCGGCGTCGCCCAGCTGCTGCAGCAGGCCAACGACGCCTTCGCCGCGGGGCGGCTCGATGACGCGGCGTCGCTGTTCGAGCGGGTCATCGTGCAGGACCGTTCGCAGCTCGACGCCTACATCAAGCTGTCGGCCATCGCATACGCCAAGAAGGACTTCGCTCAGGCCATCGCGCGCGCCGAGGCCGGCCTCGCCGTGCAGGCCACCGACGAGCTGCGCGGCAAGAAGGCCATCGCCCTGATGGCCAGCGGCAAGAAGGACGAGGGCGTCAAGCTGGCCGAGCAGGCCACCGCTGGTGGCGCCTGCCTGTTCGACGTCCAGCTGGCGCTGGGCCAGTACTACGAGAAGCTGCCCGAGCCCGCCAACCAGAAGCTGGCCGCCGAGATGTACAAGAAGTTCCTCGGCTGTCGCCCGCCCGAGCTGGCCAAGCTGGACGATCAGATCCGAACCAAGCTGGCGCTGTCCGCGCTCAAGGGCGGCGAGTTCAAGATGGCCGAGGCCGAGCTGCAGATCCTGGTCAAGAAGAAGCCGGATGACAGCACCGCACAGCAGCTGCTGGCGGCGGCCTACACCGGCATGGGCAAGTACAACGAGGCCATCGCCAAGTACCAGTCGCTGCTCAGCCTGGCCAAGTCGCAGCCCGGGATCTACTACAACCTCGGCTTCGCGCTGTTCAAGGTCGGTCGCTACAAGGACGCCACCTCGTCGGCCAACCAGTACCTGGCCAGCAAGAAGGACGAGAAGGGCTACCTCCTGCTGGGCGACGTGCAGCTGGCGGAGAAGAACTACGCCGGCGCGCTGGCGTCGTTCCAGTCCGCCGAGAAGCTGAACCCGAAGAGCACGCAGCCCAAGCTGCGCATGGCCGAGGTCTACTTCAGGCAGAAGGCGTTCGCCAAGGCCAAGCCCATCCTGGAGAAGGCGGTCACCGCCAACGGCAACGACATGGAGCTCCTGCGCAAGCTCGGCGAGACCTACCTGGCGCTGAAGGATCCACAGGCCATGGGCGTGCTGTCCAAGGTCGCCAAGGCACAGCCCGACAACGCCGACGCCCAGGTCTCGCTGGGCAAGGCGCAGCTCGAGAACAAGAAGCTCAGCGAGGCCAAGACCTCGTTCCGCGCCGCGCTCAAGCTGGCCGACGGCAACGTCGAGGCCAAGACCGGTCTGGTCACCGTCCTCAACCGCGAGGCCGGGGCGGCCTTCGACGCCGGCAAGTGGGCCGACGCGCAGAGCACGCTCGATGAGGCGGTGGCGCTGGATCCGGCGTCGGCGATGTCGCAGCGCAACCTGGCCCTGGTCTACATGCAGCAGGGCAAGTTCAACGAGGCGGTGCGCACCCTGACGGTGCCCCTGAAGAAGCAGCCCAACGACCTCATCCTGAACCGGCTGCTGGCGCGCGCGCAGCTCGGCGCCAAGAAGACCGGCGACGCCATCGAGACCTACCAGAAGGCCGAGGCCACCGCGGTGCAGCAGCGCCAGGAGCCGGTGCTGGCCGAGATCTACGCCGAGCTGTGCCCGCTGCTGATGGCCATGGAGTCGCCCAACCTGGACGACATCGTGACCAAGCTGGAGCGCGCCAACACCGCCGGCGTGCGCGCCAACCCGGAGCTGGCCAAGGTGGTCAAGCGCAACCTGGCGCTGGCGCTGTTCCGCCGCGGCATGGAGCGCCTGCGCGCCAAGAACGGCGACGGCGTCAGCGATCTGCGCCGCGCCCAGGAGGACCCCAGCATCCTGACCGCGAAGGAGCCGCAGCTGTTCGCCTTCGCGTACGGCCTGGCGCTGCTGACCACCAACACCGAGCAGGCCGCCAACGAGGCCATCGGGCTGTTCTCCAAGCTCGACGCCAAGATGACGGCGTCGTTCCTGCGCCCGCCCTACGACAAGCTGGGCCCCGACTTCTTCAAGGCCTACGCGAACTACATGCAGGACAGCCCGGCCAAGCGCGACCAGGCCGCCGAGACCTTCCAGAGCGTGCTCAGGAAGGCGGGCAGCTCGCCGCTGGCCGGCAAGATCCGCGACCTCATCCGGTCGAGCTACGAGCTCAAGGCCTACGATGCCTGGCGCTCGGAGAACTTCAAGCAGGCCAGGGAGGACCTCAAGAACGCGCAGAGGTTCGCCACCACTGGCGCGCAGAAGGCCGAGCTCGAGGTCAACCTCGCGGTGCTCGACATGGACAAGGATCGCAGCGGTGCCAAGCGCACCTTCGACAGCTACAAGGGCACCACGCCCGAGGCGCTGGTCAACCTGGGCATCATCCTCGACCTCGAGGGTGACTCGCGCGGGGCGCTGGACGCCTGGCAGGACGCGCAGAAGCGTGGCGTCGGCGGCAAGGTGCGCGACTGGATCGAGGCCAAGAAGAAGATCCTGGGGAGCAAGTGAGGGCGGCCATGGCAACCAAGACCAAGAACACGATGCTGGGTTGGCTGGTGGTCGCCGCGGCGCTGGTGGCGGCACGGCCGGCGCGCGCCGACGAGCTGGTCATCGGGATCTATGCCCCGACGGCGGGCTTCGCCAGCTCGAGCGACCGCCTGAGCTACGTCAGCGCGCTGGCCAAGGCCATCGAGGGCTCGCTGGGCGGCGGCACCACCGTGAAGGGACAGTCGTTCTCGTCGCTCAGCCAGATGGCCGGCGCGGCGCAGTTCGGCATCCTCGACCCGCTGTGCGCCGCCGGCAACAAGTACACCGTGATGGCGACCGCGACCGTCAACGGCAAGACCGAACAGACCTGGGCGCTGTATGCCAAGAGCGCCTCCAACCTGCCCGCGCTCAAGGACAAGGCGGTCGCCTACGCCAAGACGGGCTGCAACGATCAGGCGTTCATCGAGAACGCCCTGCTGGAGAGCGAGGTCCCGGCCAGCTTCTTCAAGCTGTCGGCCAAGGACGCCATCACCGGCGCGGTGACCGACGTGGCCTCGGGCGGCTCGCAGGCGGTGTTCGCGCCGCCGCTCGGCGGCACCAAGGGGTTGACCAAGGTGTTCGACGTCGGGTCAGTGCCGAATCCGGCCTTCGTGCAGCTGTCCTCGAAGGTCGACGCCGCGGTGGCGGCCAAGGTCAAGGCGGCGGTGCTCGGCTTTGCGCAGCGCAGCGCACTCGATGGCTGGAAGGGCGCCGAGAGCTATGGCAGTCTTGCAGGCAGGATGGGGAAACGGACCAAGCGGCCGATCTTTGCGCCCCCGCAGAGAATCCGGCTCGCCGATCCCGACGTGCTCGAGGTAGCGGGGGTGGGGGCGCCGGCGACGCCGGACATCAAGAACCACTTCTGGGCCCCGTGAATGGAGGCCAAGACCTGATGAAGCCTGAGGCAGCCACAGAAAACGTCGCGCTCTCGTGGCGCATCAAGGAGCGCCCCGGGTTCACGACCGTGGAGTTCTTCGGTGAGATCGACGAGAACGCCGACTTCGCCGAGCTGCGCCGTCGGCTCAAGGCCAGCGTGGTGTTCAACCTGGCCGAGGTGCGTCGCATCAACTCGTGCGGGGTGCGCGAGTGGGTCAACTTCGTGCGCGATCTGCCCGGCGTGACCGAGCTGACGTTCACCCACTGCTCGCCCGCGATCGTCACGCAGCTCAACATGATCTACAACTTCCGCGGCGGCGCGAAGGTGCGCTCGTTCCTGGCCCCTTACGTGTGCGAAAACTGCAACACGGAAGAGGACAAGCTGCTCGACGTGCACACCCACTTCCCGACCCGCGACACCAAGAAGATGCCGGAGTTCACCTGCGAGAAGTGCGGTGAGCAGATGGAGTTCGACGATCTGCCGGAGCGCTATCTGTCGTTCCTGGCGGAGCCTTGAATGCGTGACGCTGGGCTCGGTGGGGCGGGGGCGCAGCGTTGAGTCATGAGAGCGGGCCCATCCCGGCTGCACTGAGGGGCTCGCGCGAGCAAGAGCACACCTTCCGCAACCTCCGGCGCCTGCTGGAGGGCAGCCCTGACGCCGCGGTCATCCTCGATGGCGAGCGGCGCATCCTGTACTTCAACCCGGTGTACCAGCAGTATGCCGGCCTGCGCGGGCGGCAGCTGCACCTGGCCACCATCGAGGGCAAGCAGTGCTTCGAGGTGTTCTGCCTCGAGATCTGCGAGAACGCCTGCCTCGGGCTGCGCGCGCAGCAGGTCGGGCGGCCGCTGCGCGTGGACGAGATCGCGGGCCGACGTGGCGACGGCGAGGAGCTCAAGCTGATCGTCAACGCGGTGCCCATGGAGGGCGGCTTCATCGTCGAGACCTACCGTGACGTCACCGCCGACGCGCGCGTGCAGAGCAAGTACAAGGTGCTGCTGGACCACGAGCGGCGCACCAAGGAGATCCTCGAGCAGACCGTGCAGGAGCGCACCGAGGAGCTGCGCCAGGCCAACGTGGAGCTGTCGCGCACCCACGGCCAGCTCATCCTGCAGGAGAAGATGTCGTCGCTGGGGCGGCTGGTGGCGGGCATCGCGCACGAGCTCAACAACCCGATCAACTTCGTCTACGGCAACGTCGATTTCCTCGGTAGCTACGTCGAGGATCTGTTCGAGCTGATCCGCACCTATGACGGCGTCGCGCACCAGCTCAACGAGAGCGCGCGGCAGAAGATCGCCGAGCGCAAGGAGGCCATCGAGTTCGAGTTCCTGGCCGAGGACTGCAAGAAGCTGCTGCGCTCGATCCAGTCGGGCGCCGAGCGCACCGCCCAGATCGTGCGCGATCTGAAGGCGTTCTCGCGCCAGGGTGGCGCGGGCCTGCAGGAGGCCGACCTGGCCCAGGGCATCGACACCACGCTCAACCTGATCGGCCCCATCCTCAAGAACCGCATCAACGTGGTGCGCGATCTGGAGGGGCTGCCGCTGGTGCTGTGCCACGCCGGCCACGTCAACCAGGTGCTGATGAACATCCTCACCAACGCCGCGCAGGCCATCAAGGGCGAGGGCCGCATCGACGTGGTGGCGCGCCAGCACGTGCTGGAGGGCGGCGTGCCCGGGGTGTGCATCCGGGTCACCGACAGCGGGCCCGGCATCCCGCCCGACATCCTGCCCAACATCTTCGATCCGTTCTTCACCACCAAGGCACCCGGTGAGGGCACCGGGCTGGGGCTGGCCATCAGCCAGCGCATCGTGCGCCAGCACGGTGGCAAGCTGTACTGCGTCAGCCCGCCTGGCGAGGGCGCGACCTTCATCGTCGAGCTGCCGCTGGCGCCGCCCGAGACGGCGGAGGCGGTGCGCGCGGCGGTGGTCGACGCCGAGGTGCGCAAGCCGTGATCGTGATGGGCAAGAACCGGCGTGGCGAGCCCGCGCCAGCCATCGTGGCGGTGGATGACGAGCCGCTGAATCGCGACCTCTTGCGGCGCGTGCTGGGCAACGAGTTCGACATCCGCGACCTCGGCGACGCCCGCGGGGTGCCCGGCGTGCTGGCGGAGCGGCCGGCGTGCGTGGTGCTGGCCGATCAGCTGATGCCCGGGCAGTCGGGCGTGGAGCTTTTGCGCGCGCTGCGCAGCAGCCACCCGGCCATCGTGGGCGTCCTGCTGACGGGAGCGGAGGAGGATCCCGAGGTGGTCGATGCGGCGCGGGATGGCATCGCCTTCGCGGTGGTCGGCAAGCCGTGGCGGTCGGCGCGCCTGCTGGAGGAGGTGCGGCGCGCGGTGGCCGAGGCGGAGCGGCGGGGGCGCGGGGACGCAGCGCGGGACGACGACTGAGGCGGGCGGAGCCGGACGGAGCCGGACAGACAGGCGACGGGTGACAGGCGACAGACTCGGCCGACGCCGGGGCGTCGACCACGGTTCGGCGAAAATAGGCGCGGGGCGGTAAGTCGTGTACTCCTCGAACGAGGTTGCCGTTAGAGGTCGAACATTTGCCTCGGTGCTCG
>JADYYK010000116.1 GCA_020853705.1 Deltaproteobacteria bacterium | reverse complement strand
TGCTCTCACGCTGATCGAGACAGCGTTTCGATCCTGGTCACTCGACAACGCTGGCCGAACGCCCGACCGCCTCCGGAAACTTCGCGCAGATCTCGGCCACTTCATCCTCCCCGAGCGCCGAGAACGGCGCTACCCGCGCGCCGTGAAGATCAAGATGAGCAACTACGCGCGCAAACGGCCGGTCGTTAAGTGACCGGCATTGGGTCTAGCCCTCGTCCCGAAGGGGAGGCGCCGCGAGGTGCCTCCCCTTTTCACTTTTCGGCGCGCGTGGTCAGAACATGCCGCTGACACCGAGCTCCAGCTGGGTGGAGGATCCCAGTCCCTCGTTGTAGCGACGGGCATCCTCCTCGGCAGTGCGGCGATTGACGGCGTGGTAGTCGGTCTCGAGGCGCTTGCTGGCGGCATTGCCGAGGTACCACCCGGTGCAAGCGGTGACCAGGCCGCCGCCGGCGAGGATGGCCTTGACCAGCGTGCGCGATACCAGCAGCGCGCCGATCGCGGCACCGGCGCCGCCGACGACCATGATCTGGCCGATGCGCAGTTGACGCCGTGCGCGCGCGCGCGAGCGCACCGTGATGCGCAGCGACGGGGTGTCGTGGGTGATGCGGAAGAAGTCCTCGTCCGCGAGCCGGGTGAGGCCCTGGACGGGGTACCAGATGGGCTTGTGGTGGGTGCGGCGCTGGTCGGCGTAGAGGTCGGAGACGGCGACCACGTTGCCGTTGGCGTCACGGTGGATCTCCTGGCCGACGTGAGCCTGTTCGGTGGTGGTCCAGGCCTTGATGTCGTCGACGACGGCGAGACGCTCACCGGTGGCGACGGCGCCGGTGGGTCGACCTTTGCCACTGGACAGGACTCCACATCCGGCCAGGGGCAGGGCCAGGGTCAGGGTCGAGACGACCAGCAGGGTGACGGGGACGGCGCGCGGGGCAGACATGATGACCTCCTGCGCGGTCGTACGCGAAGGTCGCGGCATCGAGGCGCCAACCCACCGCAGACCGGCGCCAGCCGCCCTGGCAAACCCCGGCGCGATCGTCAGCCACGCAGCTTGCGCCGGTATGCGCCGGGGGTCAGGCCGGTGTGGGCGCGCACCAGGGCGGTCAGCCCGTTCTCGGTCAGGCCGACGGTGTGGGCGATCGCGGTCAGCTTGTCGGTGCCGGCCAGGCGCGCCTCGACGGCGCGAAAGCGGGCCCGCTGCTGCTCGGCGCGATACGAGGAGTCGCAGGCCGCCAGCTCGCGCTGCAGGGTGCGCCCGGACTTGCGCAGTCGGTGGGCGGCCTGGTCGAGGTCGAGGCGCCCGAGGTTGGCAGCGAGCAACGCGCGCAGCTCGAGCAGGGCCAAGGAGCCTCCCCGGGCCGCCAGGGTCAGGGCCTCGAGCTCGACGCACAGGGCACCGCCGGTGTCGGGCAGCAGCAGCCCCAGGGCCTCACGTGTGGTGGTCACCAGGGTGTATGGGCCGGGGCCGCCCAGCGCAGGGGTGATGCCGGCCAGGGTCAGTCCCGGTATGCCAGCGGGGACGATGCCGACCCGGCGACGGATGCGGCGCGACAGCTCATCGAGGTGCTGGCCGACCCAGGCCATGAATGGCGTCAGGGCCGCGGGATCGATGGCTTCCAGCGCGCCGGCATCGAGCACGATGTCGAACTGTGGCGCGAGCTGCGCCATGCCTTCATAGAGGCGCAACGCGTCCCGGGCGTCGTCGGCTCCCGGCTTGCCCCAGCAGACCACCCCGCACAGGGTCGTCGAGGCGCACCAGAGCAGCGAGGTGCCGGCCACCGCCCAGGTCCCGACCGGAGCGCGGACAAAGGAGTCGGGACTGGCCGCGGGACGCACGCCGGCCATGTTACCCCCAGCGGGCCCGGTTGCCGCTGGTCTCAGAAGCTGGCAAGCACGGGGCCGTGATCGCTGCTGCCCACTTCGCGCAGGCTGACGCAGGAGGTGGCCGTGAGGCCAGTGCTGGCGAGGATGTAGTCGATGCGCCAGCCGATGTTGCGCTGGCGCAGGTTGCGCCACGGGGCCCACCAGGTGAACAGGGCGTCGTCGGTCGGGGCCAGCGTGCGGGCGACGTCGGTGAGGCCGGTGGCGAGCAGGGTGTCGAAGCGGGCGCGCTCCTCGGGTAGCTGACCGATGGCGGTGGGCTTGCGCTCCTTGGGGTGCACGTCGATGTCGGCGCGGGCGATGTTGAGGTCGCCGCACAGGATGAGGGGGCGCGGCGCGGCGGCGGCCCAGGCCGTCATGGCGTCGAAGAAGGCCAGCTTGGCGGGGTAGTCCTCGCCGCCATTGGGGACGTAGATCGAGGCGATGGTGGCCTCGGGCAGGGTGACGGTGAGGGCACGGGTCTCGGTGTCGAAGGGCGGGTGCGCGGTGGCTGGGCGCTCGGGGTAGCGGGTGCGTGACGTCAGGATGGCGACGCCGGAGTAGGCGCCGGCGCCATGCCAGGTGCACCAGTAGTCGGGGTGGTCGGCCAGGATCGGGGGGATCTGCTCGGGAGTGGCCTTGAGCTCCTGCAGGCAGAGCACGTCGGGGCGAGCCTGCAGCAGCCACTCGTCGAGCTGGCTGGCGCGGGCCCGGATGCCGTTGACGTTCCAGGTCGCGACCTTCATGGGCGCATTGAAGAGGGCGCGCGTGAACTTGGCAACGCGGAAAGTTGCCCCCCTGGGATCGGCGTGGCCAAGTACTGGAAGATGGCCGGTTTCGGTCACACTTCAGTGCTCGGCGACGAGGTCGTCGAGTGGCTGGCGCCGCGCGCGGGTGGGGTCTACTGCGACGGAACGCTAGGAGCGGGCGGACATGCCGAACGCATCCTGGACGCATGCGCGCCAGATGGCCGGCTGATCGGGATCGATCGTGACCCGGTCGCGCTGGAGACGGCGAAGGCGCGGCTGGCGCGGTTCGGTGAGCGGGTCACGGTGGTGCACGGGGCGTTCGCGGATGCACGGGCGCTGCTGACAGGGGTCGGGGTCGCGGCGGTGGACGGCTTCGTGCTCGACCTCGGGGTGTCGTCGATGCAGCTGGACCGCGGCGAGCGCGGGTTCTCGTTCGCGCACGAGGGGCCCCTGGACATGCGCATGGACACCACGCAGGGCGAGACCGCGGCGGAGCTGCTCAGGCGGCTGACCGTGGAGGAGCTGCAGGACGTGCTGTCGAGGTATGGCGAGGAGCGCTATTCGGGGCGCATCGCGCGCGCGGTGCACGAGGCGGTGCGGGCGCGGACCATCGCGACCACGACCGAGCTGGCGGCGGTCATCACACGCGCGGTGCCCAAGAACCCGCGCGAGCATCTGCACCCGGCGACGCGCACGTTCCAGGCGCTGCGCATCGCGGTGAATGAAGAGCTCGGGCAGATCGAGCATTTTTTGGCGGATTTTCCGGCGTTGCTGGCGCCCGGGGGGCGGCTGGTGGTGATCTCGTTTCATTCGCTGGAGGACCGGCTGGTCAAGCAGCGCTTTCGCGAGCTGGAGTGGACGTCACGGCTGCCGGCGGATCTGGCGGCGGCGGCAGGCGAGCGCACGGTGCCGGTGGTCAAGGTGCTGACCGGCAAGCCGGTGACGGCGGGCGAGGCGGAGCTGGCGGGGAACCCGCGGTCGCGCAGCGCGAAGCTGCGGGCGTGCGAGAAGGTCGCGGTGGCGGCATGAGCGTCATTGCGTTGCGTGGGACGGAGGATGAGGACGAGCGCGAGGGGGAGGACGAGCGGGAGGGGGAGGACGAGGACGAGGGGGAGGACGAGGACGAGCGGGAGGGCGAGGGCGAGGACGAGCGGGAGGGCGAGGGGGAGGACGAGGGGGAGGACGAAGACGAGGGGGAGGACGAGCGGGAGGGGGAGGACGAAGACGACTACGAGGACGAGCCGGACGAGGCCGACGGCGCGACCCTCGAGATGCCGGTGGTGCGCGACCAGGACGAGGCCGATGGCCTGGTGCTGGCCGATGAGCTCATCGGGGCGCTCGAGCAGGAGGAGCGCGAGCAGCAGCAGCCGGAGCGGACGCTCAGGCCCCGGGCGTCGCAGTCGCGGCGCGGCTGGGTCGTCTTCCTGATCGCGATCGCGTTCGCGCTGACGGCGGCGGCGGTGGCGCATGTCTGGGTGCGCCTGCGCGTGATCCACCTGGGCTATCAGATCTCGCGTGGCAGCATGGAGGAGCAGCGCCTGCTGGAGCAGCACAAGCGCCTCGAGCTCGAGGCGGCGGTGCTGCGGCAGCCCGGGCGTATCGAGCAGATCGCGCGCGAGCGGCTGGGGATGGCGCGGCCCGACCCCGAGCGCATCCACGTCATCCGCATCGCGCCGACCCCGGCGTCGTCGCCACCTGACCGCGAGGCTCCATGAAGGCGCTGCCGACTGGACCGCTGACCCCGCGCGCGACGCGCTGGATCCGCGCGCGCATGATCGTCGTCGCGCTGGTGCTGCTGGTCGGCTTCGGCGCGGTGGCCTGGCGTGCGACCCAGCTGCAGGTGCGCGAGTCGCCCAAGCTGCGCGCGCTGGCCGAGGAGCAGTACCTGAAGACGGTCGAGCTGCCGCCCCGGCGCGGGCCGGTGCTGTTCCGCGATGGTGCGCAGCTGGCGACCTCGCTGGAGGTCGACTCGGTGTGGGTCAACGCGCGCGCGGCCCCCGACGACGCCGGCACGGCGGCGGCGCTGGCCGAGGCGCTCGATCTCGATCCGGCCGCGGTGCGGGCCAAGCTGCTGTCGCGGCGCTACTTCGTGTGGCTCAAGCGCAGGGTGCCGCCCGACGAGGCGCGCGCGGTGCGCAAGCTGGCCATCCGGGGTGTCACCCTGACCACCGAGCCGCGCCGCTACTACCCCAACGGCGCGCTGGCGGGGCCGCTGATCGGCTTCGCGGGCATCGACTCGGCCGGCCTCGAGGGCGTCGAGCTGGCCATGGACAGCGTGCTGCGGGGCGCCAAGGCCAGCGTGCCCGGCCTCAAGGACGCCCTGGGACGTGTGGTCTACACCATGGGCATGCCGGAGGACGACCCGACCTCGGGCGCCACCGTCGAGCTGACCGTCGATCGCTTCATCCAGTTCTCGGCCGAGCGCGCGCTGGCCGCGGGCGTCAAGGCGTCACGCGCCAAGGCCGGCAGCGCCATCGTGATGGATCCGCGCACCGGCGAGGTGCTGGCCATCGCCAACGTGCCCAGCTTCGATCCCAACCGGCCCAAGGACCACGTCAAGCTGGGCGCGCGCAACCGCGCCGTCACCGACCCCTTCGAGCCGGGCTCGACCATGAAGGTGTTCACCCTGGCCGCCGCGCTGGACACCCGCGCGGTGCGCCCCGATGACCTCTTCGACGGCGAGAAGGGCGAGCTCAAGATCGGCAAGTACACCATCCATGACTCGCATGATCACGAGCAGCTGACCGCGAGCGAGTGTCTCAAGGTGTCGTCCAACATCTGCGCCGCCAAGATCGCGCGCCGCCTCGGGCGTGAGCGGCTGGAGGACTACCTGCACCGCTTCGGCTTCGGGCAGCGCACCGGCATCGAACTGCCCGGCGAGCGCGCCGGGATCTTGCGGCCCAGCGCGCGCTG
This sequence comes from Deltaproteobacteria bacterium, assembly GCA_020853705.1. Lineage (GTDB taxonomy): Bacteria > Myxococcota_A > Polyangia > Haliangiales > JADYYK01 > JADYYK01. Next base: position 42,180 of record JADYYK010000116.1, on the reverse strand, counting down.
GGGCGAGATCGGCCTGGCCACCCTGGCGTTCGGCCAGGGCATGACGGCCAGCCCGCTGCAGGTCCTGACCGGTATCAGCGCGGTGGCCAACGGCGGCCTGTACCTGCCGCCGCGCATCGTGCAGCGCGTGCGCGGGCCGCGCGGCGAGGTGCTGGAGGAGCGCCCCATCGCCGAGGGGCGCCGCGTCATGGGCGAGCGCGCCGTGCGCGAGCTGACCGCGATGATGGTCAGCGTCACCGACACCGGTGGCACCGCCGAGCAGGCCGCCATGGAGGGCTTCACCGTGGCCGGCAAGACCGGCACCGCGCAGAAGGTCGATCCGCGCACCGGCCGCTATGCCAAGTCGCTGTTCGTGGCCTCGTTCGGCGGCTTCGTCCCCGCGGGAGCCCCCCGGCTGGCCATCCTGGTGGTCATCGACGAGCCTGACCCGCAGAAGCACTATGGCGGCGAGGTGGCGGCGCCGGTGTTCAAGCAGATCGCCGAGGAGTCGCTGCGCTATCTGGGCGTGACTCATCAGGAGCGCAAGCTCGCGGCGCTGCCCGCGAGCGGTGGAACGGCGAGCGAGGGTCCGGCGTTGATCGGACAGGAGCAGCCGGTGGCAGAGATCATGCGCGAGCAGGCCGAGGTGGCCTCGGCGACGGACCCGCTGGCGGGCGCCGGCGCGGCGCTGGCCGGGGCCGATGGCGAGGCCGAGCTGGGCCTCGGCGACCTGGGCGCGGTCAGCGAGGTGCGCGCGGCGACGCTGGTGCCGGACTTCACCGGGATGTCGCTGGGGCAGGCCGTCGCCGCGGCGCGACGGGCCGGGCTGCGGCTCGAGATCACGGGCCACGGGGTCGCCATCGGGCAGAGCCCGGGGCCGGGACGGGTGGTGCGTGGGGCGCGCTGCCGCATCGCGTTCAGGCCGCCGGCCGAGGGCGGCTGAGATGGCGAAAGAGACTTGCATGGAGGGCGTGCCTGGAGCACGTTGCGCGCGTGAACGAGCCTGAAAACAACGCAGAAGTGCGGCTGGATACGCTGGCGGCGGCGCTGGGTGCGCGCCTGCTGGGCGATGGCGGCGTGCGCGTGCGGCGGGTCCAGGACGACTCGCGCGCGGTCGCGCCGGGTGACCTGTTCGTGGCCCTGCGCGGGCGCACCGTGGACGGCCACAGCTTCATCGCGGCGGCGCGGGCGCGCGGCGCGGTGGCGGTGCTGGCGGAGCGCGCGGTCGACGACGGCGGGCCAGCGCTGGTGGTGCCCGAGGGGCGTGGCGCGGCGGCGCTGGCCGAGGCGGCGGCCCTGGTGGCGGGGCGGCCCGCGGATGCCATGACGCTGGTCGGCATCACCGGGACCAATGGCAAGACCACCAGCACCTTCCTGGTCGAGGCCATGCTGGCGGCGGCCGGCCACACGCCCGGGGTCATCGGGACGGTCAACTACCGCTATGCCGGGGTGGTGCAACCGTCACCGTTCACGACGCCGGCGCCGGTGCTGCTGCATGGCGTGTTCGGCGCCATGCGCGCGGCGGGTACCAGCCATGTGGTGATGGAGGTGTCGTCGCATGCGCTGGCGCTGGAGCGCCTGGTCGGTGTGCGCTACGCGGTTGCGGCCTTCACCAACCTGACCCAGGACCACCTGGATCTGCACGGCACGATGGCGGAGTACCAGGCCGCCAAGGCGCGCCTGTTCGCGGAGCGGCTGGCGCCCGAGGGTGTCGCGGTCGCCATGGTCGATGGCGGCGGCGCCGGCGAGGCCATGCTGGCGGCGGCCGCGGCGGGGCCGGGGGGCGCGGGGCGGCGCCTGCTGCGCTGCTCGATCAAGCGGGAGGACGTCGAGGTCGGGGTGACCCGCGTCGGCTACTCGATCGACGGCATCCAGGCGGTGTGGCAGACGCCGCGTGGGCCGCTGGAGCTGCGCTCGCGGCTGCTGGGCGAGTTCAACCTGTCGAACCTGACCCTGGCCGTGGGCATCGGCGAGGCGCTGGGGCTGCCGCACGAGGCCATCAAGCGTGGGTTGGAGGCGGTGCGCGGGGTGCATGGCCGGCTCGATCGGGTCGAGGAGGCCGAGGTCGAGGGCTACGCCGTGGTGGTCGACTATGCGCACACGCCGGACGCGCTCGAGCGCGCCATGGACGCGCTCAAGCCGCTGAAGCGCGGGCGGCTGATCACGGTGTTCGGGTGTGGTGGTGATCGCGACCGCAGCAAGCGCCCCATCATGGGGCGGGCGGTGGCGCGCGAGTCCGACCTCGGCGTGGTCACCAGTGACAACCCGCGCACCGAGGATCCGGCGTCGATCATCGAGATGATCTGTGTGGGCGTGCGCGAGGCGCCGGTCAAGCAGGTCGAGCCGGGCGCGCTGGGCGCGGAGTGGAAGGGCGCCTATGCCGTGGTGCCCGACCGGCGCGAGGCCATCGTGTGTGCCATCGGCGCGGCGCGCGCGGGTGACATCGTGCTGATCGCGGGCAAGGGGCACGAGGACTACCAGATCCTGGGCACCACCAAGATCCACTTCGACGACAAGGAGGAGGCGCGGGCGGCCATCGCGGCGCGGGGGGCGGGGCATGGTCGGCCCCGGAAGGCGCCGGCGTCGTCTTGAGCGGCGAGCGCGCGAATGGGCCGAAAATTGCGCCGATCTCGGTGGACGAGGTGGTGCGCGCGACGGGCGGGCGGTGTCTGGCGGGGGCGGCGGCCGCTGGTGCGGGGTTCGTGGGCGTCTCGATCGACAGCCGCACGGTGGGGCAGGGCGAGCTGTTCTTCTGTGTGAAGGGGGACCGCTTCGACGGCCACGACTTCGTGGCGGCGGCGCTGGGGCGGGGCGCGACCGGCGTGGTGGTGCAGGCGGGGCGCGGACCCGACGCCGACGCCTCCGCGGCGCGCGCGGGCGCCTGCGTGCTCGAGGTCGCGGATGTGCGGCTGGCGCTGCAGGCGCTGGCGGCGGCGCGGCGGGCCGCAGCGACCGGGCTGCGCGTGGTCGGGGTCACCGGCTCGGTTGGCAAGACGACCACCAAGGAGCTGCTGGCGGCGGTGCTGGCGGAGGCCGCGGGCGGCGGGGACGGGGTGCTGGCCACGGTGGGCAACCTGAACAACGACCTCGGGGTGCCGCTGACGCTGCTGCGCCTGGCGCCGCGTCACCGCTTCGCGGTCATCGAGATGGGCATGAGCGGGCTCGGCGAGATCGAGCTGCTGGCGGGGCTGGCGCGGCCCGAGGTCGCGGTGGTGACCAAGGTCGCCCCTGCCCACCTGCTGCAGATGGGATCACTGGACACCATCGCGCAGGCCAAGGGCGAGATCTGGCGCCACCTGGGCGCCAGCGGCGTGGCGGTGCGGCCGGCCGGGGATGCGCGCCTGGAGCGTGAGGCCACCGCGGCGGGGGTCAGCGCGGAGCGCACCTGGACCTTCGGAGCCGGTGCGCCGGGGCCACGCCACGTCGCGGTGGTCAGCGCGCGCGCCGGCGCCGGGGGCACCGAGGTCGAGCTGGCGCTGCCGGGTGGTCCGGTGCACGTCCGGCTGGCGCTGGTGGGGGCGCACAACGCCGAAAATGCGGCGGCGGCTGCTGCGGCGGCGACCGTGCTGGGGCTGGCGCCCGAGGGGATCGCGCGCGGCCTGGCGGCGGCGCGGCCCGCGGCCAACCGGTCGCAGCAGGTCGAGGTCGGGCGCGTGCACGTGATCGCCGACTTCTACAACGCCAACCCGGCGTCGTCGGCCGCGGCGCTGGACGCGCTGGCGGCGCTGGCGCCGCACGGTGCGGTCGCCGTGCTGGGCGACATGCTGGAGCTCGGCCCGCAGTCGGGCGAGCTGCACCACGCGCTGGGCCGTCGCGCTGGCGCGCTGGATCTGGCCGCGCTGGTCTGTGTCGGCGCCGAGGCGCGCGAGATCGCCCGCGGCGCCCGCGAGGCCGGGCTGCCGGCGGCGCGCGTGCACGAGGCCGACGGCACGGCCGCGGCTGCGGCTGCGGCGGCGGCCGCGGCGACCCCGGGAGGCTGGCTGCTCATCAAGGCGTCGCGCGGGATGCGCCTCGAGGGCGTGCTCGAGGCGCTGCGTGAACGTGCCGCGCGGGGGGAGCTGTAATGCTGTTCGAGGCGCTCTTCCGCCTGCACCGCACCGAGGGGCTGCGCTGGCTGTATGTCGTGCGCTTCACCTCGACGCGCATCATCCTGGCCACGCTGACCGCGCTCCTGATGTCGTTCATCATCGGGCCCTGGTTCATCAACCGGCTGCGCTCGCGCCAGATCGGCGAGCAGATCCGGACCGACGGCCCCGAGACGCACAAGAAGAAGGCCGGCACCCCGACCATGGGCGGCAGCCTGATCATCCTGTGCCTGGTGGTGCCGTGCCTCTTGTGGTGCGACCTCAAGAGCGGCTTCGTGTGGCTGATCCTGATGGTGACCGTCGGCTACGGCGTCATCGGCTTCCTCGACGACTACCTGAAGATCTCGCGCAAGAACAAGAAGGGGCTGCCCGGGCGATTCAAGATGCTGGGCCAGATCACCATCGGCGGCGTCGCCATGGTGTACCTGTACACGCAGGGGCTGTTCCCGCGTGGTGAGGCGCTGAACCTGGCGCTGCCCTTCACCGACTACGAGATCTTTCACATCACGCTGCCGCTGGCGGTGTACATCGGCTTCGCGCTGTTCGTGGTGGTCGGGACCTCGAACGCGGTCAACATCACCGACGGCCTCGACGGGCTGGCCATCGGCCCGGTCATCGTGGCCGCGGCGGCCTTCCTGATCCTGGCCTACATCGCGGGCGTCGAGACCACCATCATCACGCGTGGCCACCCCGAGGGTGTCGTGCTGGCGCAGTACCTCAAGGTGCCGCACGTGCCGGCCGCGGCCGAGCTGGCCATCTACTGCGGCGCCATGATCGGGGCCGGGGTCGGCTTCCTCTGGTACAACGCCTACCCGGCGTCGGTGTTCATGGGCGACGTCGGCGCGCTGGCGCTGGGCGGCGGCCTGGGCATGCTGGCGGTGCTGACCAAGAACGAGATCACGATGGTCATCCTGGGCGGCGTCTTCGTGGTCGAGATCCTGTCGGTCGTCATCCAGGTGGCGTCGTTCAAGCTGACCGGCAAGCGCGTCTTCAAGATGGCGCCGCTGCACCACCACTTCGAGCTCAAGGGCTGGCACGAATCCAAGGTCATCGTGCGCTTCTGGATCGTGTCGATCCTGCTGGCGCTGGTCGCGCTGGGGACGCTGAAGCTGCGATGACGACGAGGCGACCAGAGCTCGCGGGCAAGCGGGTGCTGGTGGTCGGCGCGGCGCGCTCCGGGCTGGCCATCGCGGGCTTCTGTGCCGCGCAGGGCGCCGAGGTCACGCTGACCGACAGGAAGCCGGCCGACGCCCTGGGCGTGACGGTGCCGGCCGGGGTGCGCCTGGAGGCGGGCGGCCACGTCGCGGCCAGCTTCGAGGCGGCCGAGATCATCGTGCTGTCGCCCGGGGTGCCGCCGCGCACGCTGCCCGAGGCGCAGGCCGCGGCCGCGCGCGGGGCCTGGGTCACCGGCGAGATCGAGCTGGCGGCGCGCTTCATCGACCCGGGGGCCGACTTCATCGGCATCACCGGCACCAACGGCAAGAGCACCACCACCGCGCTGGCCGGCGCCATCGCGGCGCTGTCCGGGCGGCCCACCTTCACCGGCGGCAACCTGGGTGAGCCGCTGACCACCTGCCTGGGCACCCCGGCGGCCGCGCGCGGGGGCATCGTGGTGTGCGAGCTGTCGAGCTACCAGCTGGAGACCGCCGACGAGCTGCACCCACGCGCCGCGGCGATCCTCAACGTGACGCCCGATCACCTCGACCGCTATGCCTCCATGGCGGCCTATGCCGCCGCCAAGGGCCGGGTGTTTCTGCGGCAAAACGCGCTGGATTGGGCCATCTACAACGCCGACGACCCGGCCTGCGAGCCCGAGGCGCGACGCGGTGGCGGCATCCCGTATCCGTTCTCCTCGGCAATCGGGCGCGAGCTGCCGCGCGGGGCCTTCCTGGTGCCCGGCGCGCGTGGGCGCGACCTGGTGCTGCGCTGGACCGACGCCGCCGGCCTCAGCCACGAGCACGTCATGGCCGAGCACGACCTGCCCCTGGTCGGCACCCACAACCTCGAGAACATCATGGCCGCCGCGCTGTGCGTGCTGGCCGTGGGCGTGACCCCGGCGCAGGTCGACGCTGGCACCGCGGCGTTTCGCCCGCTGCCGCACCGCATGGAGCTGGTCGGCGAGGTCGACGACGTGCGCTACTACGACGACTCCAAGGGCACCAACGTGGGTGCCGTGGTCAAGGCGCTGGATGGCTTCCCGCGCCCGGTGGTCCTCATCGTGGGCGGCCGTGACAAGGGCGGCGACTACGGCCCGATGCGCGACGCCCTGGCGCCGATCGCGCGCGCCGCGGTCCTCATCGGGGAGGCGACCGAGAAGATCGCCGCCAGCCTGGCCGGCGCCGCCTATCCGATCGAGCGCGCGGCCTCGATGGAGGACGCCGTGCGCGCGGCGCAGCGGCTGGCCCGCCCGGGCGACGCCGTGGTGCTGTCGCCAGCCTGCTCCAGCTTCGACATGTTCAAGAACTTCGAGCATCGTGGTCAGGTTTTTCGCCTCGCGGTGCGTTCTCTGCCAGAGTCGAAATCACCGGCATGACGACGCGCCCCACCCGCCAAGCTCGCCCGCTCGCGACCGCGCAGGACACGCCCGCCTCGGTGGTGACCCAGGCCGCCACGCCGCGCGCGCCCCGCCCCCTGGATCTGTGGCTGCTGGGCGCCGCGCTGTGCCTGCTCGGCGGCGGCACCGTCATCGTCTACAGCTCGAGCGCGGTGTTCGCCACCCAGCACAACGGCGATGACCTGTACTTCCTGAAGCGACACCTGATGTACCTGTGCATGGGCGGCGTCGCCATGTGGCTGGGCGCCAAGGTGCACTACCAGAGCTGGAAGCGCTTCGCCCACGTCGGGCTGTTCGCGTCGCTGGCCGCGCTGGCCGGCGTGCTGGTGCTGGGCTCCAGGATCAACGGCGCCACGCGCTGGTTCCGCGTCGGGCCGGCATCGTTCCAGCCCGCCGAGCTGGCCAAGATCGCGCTGGTGGTCTACCTGGCCTATTCGCTGGGGAAAAAGGCCGAAAAGGTGAAGTCGTTCACGGTCGGCTTCCTGCCCCACCTGATGATCGCCGGCATCATGATGGGCCTGCTCCTGATGCAGCCGGACCTCGGCAACGCCGTCATCATCGGGGCCACCGTGATGGTGCTGCTGTTCGTGGCCGGCGCCAAGGTGAGCTACATGCTGCTGGCGCTGATGGCGGCGGCGCCGGTGATCTATTACGCCATCGTGGGCACCGCGTGGCGCATGCAGCGCATGCTGGCGTACTTCGATCCCTGGCAGCACCGGCGCAGCGGCGCGGGCTACCAGATCACCGAGTCGCTGATCTCGATCGGCTCGGGCGGCATGTGGGGCCTCGGCCTCGGCGAGGGCAAGCAGAAGCTGTTCTTCCTGCCCGAGGCGCACAACGACTTCATCGCCGCCAGCCTGGGCGAGGAGCTGGGCCTGGTCGGCCTGATCGCGCTGCTCGTGCTGTGCATCGCCGTCGTCGTGCGCGGCGTGCGCGCGGCGGTGGGCGCGCGTGACGCCTTCGGCATGTACCTGGCGTTCGGCTTCACCGCGCTGTTCGGCATGCAGGCGCTGGTCAACCTGGGCGTCGTCATGGGCCTGCTCCCGGCCAAGGGGCTGCCGTTGCCGCTGGTCAGCTATGGCGGGACGTCGCTGATCTTCTACATGTTCGGCCTCGGCGTGCTGCTCAACGTGGGCACGCGCACCGAGCCGGCGCCGGCGGCGCTGCGCGGGCTGCGCCTGTGGGGGCCGTCGCGCGAGGGCATGGCCAGGCGCCGGCGGCGCGCCATGGGTCCGGCGACCTTCTCCACCGAGGGCTGACATGCGCGTGGTCATCGCGGGCGGCGGCACCGGGGGCCATCTGTTCCCGGGCATCGCGCTGGCCGAGGAGCTGACCGCGCGCGGGCACCAGGTCACCTTCGTTGGCACCGAGCGCGGCCTGGAGTCGCGTGTGGTGCCCAGGGCGGGATATGCCCTGGAATTGATCGATGTCAGCGGCCTCAAGCGCATGGGCCTGATGGGTACCCTGCGTGGACTGGGGCGGCTGCCGCGCGCGTTCTTGCAGGCGAGGGCGATCTTGCAGCGCACCGAGCCAGCGGTCGTGGTCGGCGTCGGAGGCTATGCCTCGGGCCCGCTGGTGATGGCGGCGGCGCTGGCGCGCCGACCCACCGCGATCCTGGAGCAGAACTCGATCCCGGGGGTCACCAACCGCATCCTCGGCCGCGTGGTGCGGCGCGTGTTCGGCGCCTTCGAGGAGTCGCGCGGCTTCTTCCCGGCGCACAAGTTCGTGCTGGCCGGCAACCCGATCCGGCGTCAGCTGGTGGACGCGCTGGCCGGCCAGCGGCGGCCGGGGCCGTCGCGGCTGTTCGTGTGTGGCGGCTCGCTGGGGGCGCAGGCGGTCAACGCCGCCGTGGCGGACGCGCTGGCGCTGCTGGCCGCGCGCGGCGCGCTGCCCGAGGTGCTGCACCAGACCGGGCCCAGCGACCTCGAGGCCACCACGGCACGCTATGCCGCCGCCGGCCTGGCGGGCCGCGTCGAGGTGCGCGCCTTCATCGACGACATGGCGACCGCGTACCGCGACGCTGATCTGGTCATCGCGCGCGCTGGCGCCACCACCATCGCCGAGCTGACCGCGCTGGGGCGGGCCACCGTGTTCGTGCCGTTCCCGTTCGCCGCCGACGACCACCAGACCGTCAACGCACGCGCGCTGGTCACGGCCGGGGCGGCCCGCGCCATCGCGCAGTCGGCCCTGACACCCGAGGGTCTGGCAGCCGAAATCACGGCACTCTTCGCGGATCCGGCCGGGCGCGAAAAGATGGCCGAGGCGATGCGGACGCGTGGTAAGCCCTTCGCCGCGCGCGCCATCGTGGACGCGCTGGAGGAGCTCGCCAGCCGTGTTTCGTAAGAAGGACACCTGGATCCACTTCGTCGGCATCGGTGGCATCGGCATGAGCGGCATCGCCGAGGTGCTGCTCAACCTGGGCTACACGGTGTCGGGGTCGGACCTCAAGGAGGGCGAGACCACCCGCCGTCTGGTGCAGCTCGGCTGCAAGGTCGCCTACGGCCACCAGCGTGACAACGTCGGCGACTGTGACGTCGTGGTCATCTCGTCGGCGGTGCGGCCGTCGAACCCCGAGGTGGTCGAGGCGCGCTCGCGCGGGGTGCCGGTCATCCCGCGCGCCGAGATGCTGGCCGAGCTGATGCGCATGAAGGTCGGCGTCGCGGTGGCCGGGTCGCACGGCAAGACCACGACGACGTCGCTGGTGTCGGCCGTGATGGGCGCCGCCGGGCTGGATCCGACGGTGGTCATCGGGGGCAAGGTCAACGCGCTGGGGTCGAACGCGCGCCTGGGCCAGGGCGAGTACCTGGTCGCCGAGGCCGACGAGAGCGACGGCTCGTTCCTCAAGCTGTCGCCCACCGTCGCGGTGGTGACCAACATCGATCCCGAGCACCTGGATCACTACGGCGATCTCGACCACCTCAAGCGGGCGTTCATCGACTTCGTCAACCGGGTCCCCTTCTTCGGCACCGCGGTGCTGTGCCTGGATCACCCCAACGTGCAGGCCATCCTGCCCCTGGTCGAGAAGCGCCACGTCACCTACGGGCTGACCACGCAGGCCGACTATCGGGCCGAAAACGTGCGCTCCAGCGGGCTGACGACGACGTTCCGCGCGTTCCGGCGCGAGCTCGAGCTGGGCGAGGTCACGGTCGCGATGCCCGGCCTGCACAACGCGCTGAACAGCCTGGCCGTGCTGGCGGTGGCCGACTACCTCGACGTGCCGTTCGAGACCACGCGCGCGGCGCTGGCGTCGTTCGCGGGCGTGCAGCGGCGCTTCACCGTGCGCGGCGAGGCCCGCGGCGTGATGGTGGTCGACGACTATGGCCACCACCCGGCCGAGGTGCGCGCCACGCTGGCGGCGGCGCGCGCGCTGGGGCGGCGCGTGGTGGTCGCGTTCCAGCCCCACCGCTACACCCGCACCCGCGATCTGCTGGAGGACTTCGCGACCGCGTTCTACCAGGCCGACGTGGTGCTGCTGACCGCGATCTATGCCGCCGGCGAGGACCCCATCGCGGGCATCACCGGCGAGCGGCTGGCCAGCGAGATCGCGCAGCACGGCCACAAGCACGTCGATCATGTCGGCCCGCGCAGCGAGCTGGTGCCGGCCCTGATGAAGACGGTGCGCTCGGGCGATCTGGTGCTGACGCTGGGTGCCGGCGACATCACGCGCACCGGCGACGAGCTGCTGGCGGCGCTGCGCGCGTAGCTGGCGGTGGCGGCGCGTCTGACAGACGACGACCGGGCCGCGCTGACCGGCGCGCTGCGCGGCGAGATCCGCTTCGACGAGCCGATGGCGCGCCACACCACGCTGCGCCTGGGCGGGCCGGTCGACGCCTACGTCGAGCCGGCCGACATCGCCGACGCGCAGGCGCTGGCGCGGCTGTGCAGCGCGCGCGGGATCGTCTGGCGGCCGCTGGGTGCGGGGTCGAACCTGCTGGTGCGCGATGGCGGGCTGCGCGGGGTCGGGGTGTCCACGCGAGCGCTGCGCGGGCTGCGGCGCGAGGGCGACTCCGGCGTCGTCGTGGTCGAGGCCGGGGTGTCGACCGGGAAGCTGCTGTCGGCGGCCACCGGCTGGGAGCTGGGCGGCGTCGAGTTCCTGGGTGGCGTGCCGGGGTCGGTGGGCGGCGGGATCTGGATGAACGCGGGCACCTATCTCGGCGAGTTCAAGGACGTGCTGACCGAGGTGGCCTCGGTGACGCCGGCCGGTGAGCTGCGCCGGCGCGCGCACGCGGAGTGCGGCTTTGCCTATCGCCACAGCGACCTGCCGCCCGACGAGCTGATCGTCGAGGGCACCCTGCAGCTGCGCCCGCGGCCACGGGCGGACATCGACGCCGAGGTGCGTTCACTGCGCGACCGGCGCCGCGCGCGCGAGCCGCACGGGGTCGCCAACGCGGGGTCGATCTTCAAGAATCCCCCGGGAGATTTCGCGGGTCGGCTGATCGAGGCCGCCGGCCTCAAGGGGCTGAGCATCGGCGGCTGCCAGGTCTCGCCGGCGCACGCCAACTGGCTGGTCAACACCGGGGACGGCAGCGCTGCGGAGCTGCTGGAGCTGATCGCGCGCGTGCACGACGAGGTGCAGGCGAGGTTCGGCGTCGACCTGCAGCTGGAAGTGAAGGTCGTCGGCGACGGCTGACGGTGGCAGACGGCGGCTGAATTCGCGTCGTAGATGTAGGTTCTGCATCATTCGCTTCTCTTTTTTTGCCACCTGACGCGGGCTGGTCCAGGGTGGGCTCGTGAGGTTCCTTGGCAAGTGGGGGCGGCGCGCTGGCAATCGCCGGATGACGCCCGCGGTGGGTCGCCCGACCCTGCGCGAGCGGCTGGCCCGCGCGCGCGCGGCGACCTGGCGGGTGCTGCGGCGGTCGTTCCCGGCCTTCCTGGCGCTGGCGCTGGCCGCCGGCCTGGTCGTCGGCGCGGTGCGGGTGTACCGCTTCGCGACCACCTCGCCGCGCTTCGCCATCAAGGTCATCACGCTGCCGCCGCTGAAGCACGCCCGCGTGCAGACGCTGCTGGCGCGGCTGGCCATCGCGCCGGGCACCAACATCTTCCGCGCCGATCTCGACGAGCTGGCCGCGCGCCTGGAGGAAGATCCCTGGATCGCCCGCGCGCGCGTACGCCGCGAGCTGCCCGGCGAGATCATCGTCAGCGTGACCGAGCGCGAGCCCGCGGCGCTGGTCGTCATGGGCAGCCTGTACCTGGCCGACGCCCAGGGCCGCGTCTTCAAGCGCGCGCAGCCGGGCGACGGTGAGGGGCTGCCGCTGATCACCGGCCTGGCCCGCGACAGCTACGGCGAGGATCCCGAGGCCGCCGCGGCCCGCGTGCGCGGCGCGCTGGAGGCCGATCGCGAGCTCCGACGCAGCGCCATCGGCCAGCACGTGGCCTTCTCCGAGCTGCACCTCGAGGACGACGGCGGGCTGACGCTGTTCACCCTGCGCGGCGGCACCGAGATCCGCCTCGGCCGCGGCGCGCTGGCCGACAAGCTGGCGCGCTTCGGCGTGGTCTGGCGCGCGCTGGGGGCCGATCAGGGCCGCGCCCGCGCGATCTACCTCGGCGACCAGAGCCCCGACCGCGTCATCGTCAGGCTCGAACCCCTTGCGACTGCACCTGCAGCCGGCGCGTCCGCGTCTGGCGCATCCGGCGCGGTCTTGCAATGATCCGGAGGCAGCATGGCCAAGCGTGAAGAGCTGATCGTGGGTCTCGACATCGGGACCACCAAGATCGCCGCCGTCGTGGGCGAGGTCGGGCCGAGTGGCATCGACATCATCGGCGTCGGCTCGCACCCGTCGCGCGGGCTACGCAAGGGCGTGGTCGTCAACATCGACGCCACCGTGGAGTCGATCCGCCGCGCCATCGAGGAGGCCGAGCACATGGCCGGCTGCGAGATCACCAGCGTCTATGCCGGCATCGCGGGCGGCCACATCAAGGGCCAGAACTCGCGCGGCATGGTGCCGGTCAAGGACAAGGAGGTCTCGGCGGCCGACATCGCGCGCGTCATCGAGGCCGCCAAGGCGGTGGCGGTGCCGCTCGATCGCGAGATCATCCACGTGCTGCCGCAGGACTACATCGTCGACGAGCAGGACGGCATCAAGGAGCCGCTGGGCATGGCCGGCGTGCGCCTGGAGGCCAAGGTGCACATCGTGACCGCGGCGGTGACCTCGGCGCAGAACATCGTCAAGTGCTGCAACCGCTGCAACTTGAATGTGGCGGACATCGTACTGGAGCCGCTGGCCTCGGCGCTGGCGGTGCTGCACGAGGACGAGAAGGAGCTCGGCGTCGCGCTGGTCGACATCGGCGGCGGCACCACCGACGTGGCGCTGTTCTCGGAGGGCTCGATCGTGCACTCCAGCGTGCTGCCGGTGGGCGGCACGCACCTGACCACCGACATCGCCGCCGGGCTGCGCACGCCGGTCGACGAGGCCAACCGCATCAAGCAGAAGTACGGCTGCTGCATGACCCAGCTGGTCAGCGACGACGAGACCCTCGAGGTGCCGTCGGTGGGCGGGCGGCCGCCGCGCGTGCTGCCGCGCAAGGTGCTGGCCGAGATCCTGGAGGCGCGGGTCGAGGAGATGTTCACCCTGGTGCGCCGCGAGATCGAGCGCACTGGCTACGAGGATCTGCTGGCCTCGGGCGTGGTCATCACCGGCGGCTCGACGCTGGTCGAGGGCATGACCGAGCTGGCCGAGCAGGTCCTGGGGCTGCCGGTACGCCGTGGCGCGGCGCGCGGCGTGGGCGGGCTGGTCGATGTGGTGCGCTCGCCGATGTACGCCACCGGCGTCGGCCTGGTGCTGTACGGCGCCAAGAACATGGACCTCAGCCAGTTCCGTGTGAAGGAGCGCGGCGCCTTCCGGCGCGCCGGCCAGCGCATGAAGAGCTGGTTCGGCGAGATCTTCTGAGGCGCTACTTCGCGGCGCAGTCGTCGGGGTAGCTCTTCGCGAAGCGCGGCTCGGCGTCGATCGAGAACTCCCACAGGCCGGGGCTGGGCACGTCGGGGTCGATGCCGGCCATCGGCTCGCGGAAGAAGTAGGCCTGGTGGTGGATCGAGCTGTAGTACAGCGTGGCCACCGCATTGCCGGGGGCGCCGTCCGCGAGGGCGCGCTGCCAGATCTCCGCCAGCGTGCAGGTCGGCGGGGTCACGACCGGGACCATGCAATCATGCCGTGTGGAATCGCGCGGCCATGATGACACGCTGTCAATACTCGCGGTCAGCTGGTACCAGCACTTGACCACGTCCTCATGGCCGAGGACCTCGGGCGTGGCCGGGTGCGACTGCGCCGGCGAGCGCAGGTCGAACCAGGGGCCGCGATCCTCCAGGGTCAGATCGACGAGGCCGCTGGGGCGCACCATCTGGGCGCTGATGCGGTACAGCTGCGCGTCGGGGTAGACCTTGCGCGCGGTGCTCAGCGCGTGGCGCGCCAGCTCATCGATGTCGAGCGCCGCGGGGCCGCCGAAACGCCCCAGCACGCCAGCGCCCTTGGCGTAGCTGCGGCCGTCGGCGCCGACCTTGTCGAGGCTGCCCTGGGAGCCGTCGCTGGCGACGTGCGACTGCTTGATGTTGCGCAGCACGAGGTACGCCAGCAGGCCCACGCCGATGACGACCGTGGCGACCACGGTGGCGATGATGGTGCCGGCCTTGCTGCCGCCGCCAGCGCCGATGTTGCGCACGATCACCCGGGGCTCGGCGGGCAGCGCAGCGGGCCGCTCGGTGGTGCGCTCGACCAGCACGTCCAGGCCGCAGAACTGGCACTTCTGTGAGCGCTCGCCGCGCTGCCACGCGTGCAGCATGCTGCCGCAGTTGGGGCACTGGATGTTGCGCGTGGTCACCGCGGCGAACCCGACGGCGACACCGCGGGCGCCTGGGGTCGCGGCCGCTCCTGGTCGCGCGGGCTGAGCTGCGTCGCGGCCAGCCAGACCGCGCCGCCGATGAGCAGCAGCACGGCGCCCACGAAGACCAGCACGACGACGCGACCGCGGGTGGGTTTCGGTGCAGGCGCGTTCACGGCCGCAATTCTCGCACGAAAAAATGCGTCGAAAACTTGCCCTCGTGATCACGCATGAGATAACGGGCTTACTTGATGATCGGGACGTGCTCCCGGTCTTCCCGCGAAAACCGCGGAGGGAGAAGCCAAATGGCACTGCTGGAATTCGACGACTCGGTCAACCGCGCCAAGATCAAGGTCATCGGTGTGGGCGGCGGTGGCGGTAACGCCATCAACACCATGATCGCGAGCCGGCTCGAGGGCGTGGACTTCATGGCGGCCAACACCGACTGCCAGGCGCTCGAGGCCAACCTGGCCTCGGGCAAGGTCACGCTGGGCGGCTCTCTCACCAAGGGGCTGGGCGCCGGCGCCAACCCGATGATCGGGCGCAACGCCGCGCTGGAGGACATCGCGCGGCTGGCCGAGGTCCTGGCCGGCGCGGACATGGTCTTCGTCACCGCGGGCATGGGCGGCGGCACCGGCACCGGCGCGGCCCCCATCATCGCGCAGGTCGCCCGCGAGTGCGGCGCGCTGACCGTTGGCGTGGTCACCAAGCCCTTCGCGTTCGAGGGCAAGCGCCGCCGCAAGCAGGCCGAGGAGGGCATCGCCGCGCTGCAGGAGGCGGTCGACACCCTGATCACCATCCCCAACCAGCGCCTGCTGTCGATCGCGGGCAACGGCACCACCATGCTGGACGCCTTCCGCCGCGCCGACGAGGTGCTCCTCAACGCGGTGCAGGGCATCTCCGACCTCATCACGGTGCCCGGCCTCATCAACGTCGATTTCGCCGACGTCAAGACCATCATGTCGAACATGGGTCGCGCCCTGATGGGCTCGGGCCGTGCCCGCGGCGAGAACCGCGCGGTCGAGGCGGCGCAGCAGGCCATCTCGAGCCCGCTGCTCGAGGACGTCTCGGTCGACGGCGCCACCGGCATCCTCATCAACATCACCGGCGGCCCCGACATGACCCTGCTCGAGGTCAACGAGGCGGCCATGCTGATCCAGGAAGCCGCGCACGAGGACGCCAACATCATCTTCGGCTCGGTGATCGACGCCAACATCGTGGACGAGCTGCGCATCACCGTCATCGCGACCGGCTTCGACCGCGCCGCCCAGATGACCGAGCGCGAGGAGCCCATGGTGCTCAGCCGCAAGGCGGGCGGGCAGCTCTACTCGAAGAGCGCGCCCACTGTCGGCCAGATCGCGCACAGCGTGAAGATGGCCGCCGCGCACAGCATGCCGGCGCCCATCGCGATCCACACCCGCGCCCCGGAGCCGGCGCCCGCGCCCGCGCCGGAGCCGGTCATCGCGGTCGCCCCGCCAGGCGGCGCCCCCGATCCGCTGCCGATGCGCGAGGCCGCCGCCGGCTCGGGCCCCAACGTGGTGGATGACCCCGAGTGGGACGTCGTCATCGACACCCCGAGCTCGCCGTACGCCCTCGAGGCCGCCGCGGCGCAGCAGTCCACCCGCGATCCGCTGCTGCGTGGCCGTGGCAACACCGTGCCGCCAACCGACCGCGACCCGACCACCCGCATGCCGTCGATGGAGTCGCGCGTGGCCCAGCCGCTGGATGGTGCTGGCCGCCGCAGCGACACCGAGCGCTCCAGCCCGCCGCCGCCCGCCGTCAACCGCAGCGCGCTGCAGGCCGCCCTGGGCCTCGAGGACCCCGAGGACGAGATGGACATCCCGGCCTTCCTGCGCCGCCCGTCGTCGATTCACCAGTAGGCCCCAGCTCGCGCAGCGAGCAGGGCCTACTGTCCGGCTCCGTTCCCGCTCCAATCCGGCTCCGTTCCGGCTCCGTTCCGGCTCCGTTCCGCGTTAGTTAGCCTCAGCAGGTCATGCGCCGCTGCGCCCGGGGGGGACCGCAGCGGCGCGATTCTTTTCGGCCCGCCGCGAGCCGGCGACCTCACTTCAGCAGTTCACAGGCGTCCTTGGTGCCCAGCTCGCAGGCCTTCTTGAACAGCTCCAGGGCGCGCGCGTGGTCCTTGTCGACGCCGTCGCCCGCTTCGAGCATCTGGGCCAGGTTGTGGCAGCTCTGGCCGTTGCGGCGGTCGCAGCCCTGCTCGTAGAGGTTGGCCGCGCGCGCGGCGTCCGGCTTGGTGATCTTGCCGTTCTGGTAGATCGCGCCCAGGTTGTTGCAGGCCTGCACGCTGCCCATCTGGCAGGCTCGCTCGTACAGCGCCAGCGCCTGCTTGCTGTCCGCGGCGACGCCGTGGCCGTTCTCGGTGGCCCAGGCCAGGTCGAAGCAGCCCGCCGCGAAGCCGCCGTCGCAGGCGCCGCGGAAGTAGCCGGCGGCGCGCTCGAAGTCGCGCACCAGCGCGGGGCCGACCGAGAACAGCTTGCCGACGTGGTCGCAGGCCGAGAGATCCTTGGCATCGCAGGCGGCGCTCATCAGCGCGGCGGTGCGGTCGAGCGCGCGCTTGGCGGCGACCAGATCCTTGTCGACGCCCTTGCCACCGAACAGCGCGGCCGACTGGCCCAGGCACGACTCGATGTGGCCGAACTCGCAGCCCTGGCCGAACAGGGCCAGCGCACGCAGCGGGTTCCTGGTCACGCCGCGGCCATCGGCGAAGAGCTGTCCCGCCGCGTAGCAGGCCTCGCCGTTGCCGCCACGGCACTCGGGCTCCAGCAGGGTCGCCGCGCGCCGGTACGAGTCGCCGCCACCAGGTTCGCCCTGCAGCCGTGCCAGCAGCTGGCAGCCGAAGCCGTCCTCGGCCGAGCAGGCGCGCTCCAGCGTCAGCGCCGCCCGGGCCTGGTCACGCGCCACGCCGAGGCCGTCGGCCTGCAGCCGCCCCAGCTCGGTGCACGCCGGCGCCGCCCCGAGCTGACACGACGCCTCCAGCAGGCTGGCCGCGCTGCGCCTGAGGTCGTTGGCGCGCACCTCGTCGGGCGCCACCCCGATCCCGGTTTGCAGCATGCGCGCCGACAGCAGGCACGCCGTCGCCAGGCCGCGGTCACAGCTCTGCTGCGCCGCCTTGGCCGCGCTGACCGCGTCGGCCACGCCCGAGACGGACGAGGTCTTGACCAAGGCGAGGTCGAGACACTGCCGGGCGTCGCCCCCCGTGCACGCGAGCTCGAGCTGCTTCACAGCCTTTTCGGCGCTGCTGCGCGCCTTGGCCGGGTCCGCGGGCTGGCCCAGGCCGGCCTCCATCATCTCGGACAGCATGCGGCAGCTGGCGCCATCCCCGCCCTCGCAGCCGCGCTCGGCCAGCTGGCTGGCACGCCTGAGGTCCTGGCCCACGCCGCGCCCGAAGCGGTGCAGCTCGGCCACGATGGCGCACGCCGAGGGCACGCCACCCTCGCAGGCCTTGGTCGCCAGTGACAGCGCGCGGCCGCGGTCCCAGGCCACGCCGTTGGCGTCGAGGTTCATGCGCGCCAGCAGGCCGCACGCGGCGAGCACGCCGCCGTCACAGCCCACCTTGAGGTTGGCCGCGGCGCGGGTCAGATCCTGCGTGGTGCCCTGCGCCGCCAGCAAGTTGGCGCCCGCCCGCGCGCAGGCGTCCGCGCTGCCGGCCTCGCACGCCTTGGCCACCAGCACGTGGGCGCGGGCCTCGTTCTTGGCCACACCACCGGCGCCGCTGACCAGCGCGTCGGCGTGGGCCAGACAGGCCACGAAGTCCTTGCCCGCACACGCGCTGTCGGGGTCCAGCGCGGCCTTCTTGTTGCTGCCGCCGCGCATCAGCACCAGCGCGACCACGCCCGCCGCCACCAGCGCGCCGCCGCCGGCCAGCGCCGGCCACAGCTTGCGCCCGCCGCGCCCGCCCACCAGCGAGCGCGCCTCGCCGACGCTGCTCGACAGCGTGGTCGCGCTGCCGATCGGGGCCAGCCGCGCGGCGAAGGTGTCGCTCATGTGCATGGTCGCCGGCATCGGCTGGCTCAGCGGCGGCGGCACCTCCAGCGAGCGCTGCTGGTCGGGCGCCTCCAGCGTGGCCATGACCTCGTCCATGGTCTGCGGGCGCTGCTCGGGCTGCTTGGCCAGCATGCGGCGGATCAGCGCGTCCAGGCCGGGCGGCACCGCGGGGTTCACGGCCGCGGGTGCGGGCGCCTCCACGTGCAGGTGGGCGCCCATGATGGCGCCCAGGGCGTCGCCGGTGAACGGGGTGCGCCCGCACGCCATCTCGAACAGGATGCAGCCCAGCGAGTAGATGTCGGCGCGCTGGTCGAGCTGCGAGGCGCCGCGGCACTGCTCGGGCGACATGTACATCGGGGTACCCATCACGCTGCCGGTGCGCGTCTTCAAGGAGCCCGTCGGCGCGGCGTCGCCGGCCAGCTTGGCGATGCCGAAATCGAGCACCTTGACGCGGATCCCCATGGGAAAGTCGCGCTGCGGCGTGAGGTAGATGTTGTCGGGCTTGAGATCGCGGTGAACGATGCCCTTCTCGTGCGCGGCGCCGACCGCGCTGGCCATCTGGCGGCCCAGGATGGCGACCGCGTCGGGCGGCAGCACGCGCTCGCGCTCCAGCCGCTTGGCCAGGCTCTCGCCGTCGAGGAACTCCATCACGATGAAGGCGCAGCCGCTGGCGTGGTAGCCGAAGTCGAAGACCTCGACGATGCCGGAGTGACGGATCAGCGTGGTGGCGCGCGCCTCGTTGAAGAAGCGGCGGACGATCTCGGTGTTCTGCGAGAACTCCGGCAGCAGCAGCTTGACGGCGGCCTGCTTGCCGAGCAGCGGATGCTCGGCGAGGTAGACCACGCCCATGCCGCCCTGGCCGAGCTGCTTGACGACCCGGTAGCTACCGAGAGATTCGCCGATCACGGCCCGTCAGCTGCCGAACCCTGTGAGCTGAGGACTGTCGAGGCCGGGCAGCGACTTCAGTGCGAAGCGCTTCTTCTTCTTCTTGTCGGCCTTCTTCTCGCCCGGCGGCTGGATGATCTTGAGGATCGACACCACGTTCTCGACCGAGACGTTGGCCTTGCGCGCGATGGCCTCGGGATCCTGATCGGGCGTCGGCTCCTCGGGCTTTTCGGCCGGCTTGGCGTCGCCTCCGCCGCCAGCGGGGCCGCCCGTGCCGGGTGCCCCGGGGCTCGCGACATCGGTCGCCGGGGTGCTGTCCCACTTGAAGCGCGCGCGCACGCCCTCGAGGTCGAGGCGCAGGTAGCGCTCCGGCGCCGGCGCGATCTCGTCGTCGATCGGGATGTCGTCGCCCGCGAAGCACATGTAGCAGCAGCGCGACTCGGTGCTGCCGGGCAGCTTGGTCCAGGTCCCGTAGCAGATCGGGTCTTCGACGTCGGGATCAGGCGTGGGCGCGGCAACCGGGGTCGCGGGCGCTGGCGCAGGCGCAGCAGCTCCCGCGCGGGGCGCCCGCGGCGTCTGCGCCCGAGCCACCACGGGAGCCAGCATGCCGGCGATCAGCCAGAGCAGCGCGCCACGACGCATCATTCACCCGGTTTCGGCGGCGGCGCGCCGACCGTCTTCATGCGCACGGGCTCCGACGCCAGGTAGTCCTGGAGGATGGTCTCCTTCTCCTCGATGCGGATGACCTTGCCCTCGGGATCACGCACCGTGACCGTGGTGCGCTCCACCTTGGTCACGATGCCCTTGATGGGCCCCGGCGCCTTGGGGATGCAGCCCGTACCCACCGCGAGGAAGACCCCAGCCGCCAGCCCTGCCTGCACCCACCGGTTCCCGATCGTCACGATGCCGTCTCCTCGAAGGTCCCGTGCCATTTTGCAGGACGGTCGAGAAATGCTCAAGGGCAGGCCCGCGGGTCAGCGCAGCTGGCCGTCGGCCTCCAGCCTGGCCAGCTCGCTGGCGCCGCCGATGAGCTGGCCGTCGATGAAGACCATGGGGAAGGTCGGAAACCCCGCCCACAGCTTGATGGCCAGGCGCCGCTTCCACTGCGAGAAGTAGCTGCCGTACTCGAGGTAGGTGAAGGGCAACTTCGCCGCGGCCAGCCGCTTGCGCGCCTTCTTGACGAAGGGGTTCTGCGCCATGCCGACCACCACGATGTGGTCCTTGTGCACGGCGGCGACGACCTCCTCGACGACATCGCGGTGAAAAGCGGCCACTTTTTCCCGCACGGCGGGCGCGACCTTGCTGCGGTCCAGGCTCAGCGGTTCCATGTGCGGGATAGGATGCGCGAAGCGGCGCTTCAGCGCACGCGATCCAGCGCGGCGCGCATGACCTCGAGCGGGGCCTCGGTGTTGGTCCACAGCGGCAGCGCGGCGGCGGCCTGGTGCAGCAGCATGAGGTGGCCGTCCATGGTGCGCAGCCCGCGGGCACGGGCGCGGGCCAGAAGCTCGGGCTCGCGGTGGTAGACCAGGGTGGCGACCGCGGCGCTGGCGGGCAGGGCGTCGACCGGGATGGGGCAGGGCGGGGCGGTCTCGGGCTCCAGGCCGACCACGGTGCAGTCGACCAGCAGGTGGGCGCGGCCCAGGGCGGCCTCCAGCGGCGCCGGCTCCCAGGCCGAGGCCTGCAGCTGGACCTTGGGGAAGGCCTCGCCGAGGGCGTGACACATGGCCTCGGCGCGCGCCGCGGTGCGGTTGATGACGGTGAGCGACGCCGCGCCGGCCAGTCCCAGCCCGACCACGATGGCGCGCGCCGAGCCGCCGGCGCCGAGGATGACCACGTCGGCGCCGGCGGGATCCAGCGCCAGCGCCTCGCGCGCGGCGGCCACGAAGCCGGCGGCGTCGGTGTTGTGGCCGATGATGGTGCCGGCCTGCAGGACCACGGTGTTGACCGCGCCGGCCAGCTCGGCCTCGCGGCCCAGCTCGTCGCAGGCCAGCGCGGCGGCCTCCTTGTGCGGCACCGTGATGTTGGCGCCCACGAAGCCCAGCGCGCGCAGCCCCTCCAGCGCGGCCGCGAAGCGCGTCGGCGGCACCTCGAAGGCGCCATAGCGCCAGTCCAGCCCCAGGTGCTCGAAGGCGGCGTTCATCATCGCCGGTGACCAGCTGTGGCGCACCGGGCTGCCCAGCACGCCGAGGAAGCGGGTGCCGGCGCCGGGGGCGGGTCTCTCGCGGGCGCGCGTCATGACTCGACCTCTACCATGGGGCCACGCGCGGCGCGCACCACGACGCGGTCGCCGCCCTTGAGCTGCGCCGCCTTGAGCGCCACCAGGGCGTCGCGCATCAGGTTGGCGAAGCTGACCGCGCCGCCGGGGCGCTGCGCGGCCACGCCGACCGAGGCGGTCACGGTCAAGGTGCGCTCGCCGTCGCGGAAGGCGCCGCGGCGCAGCTTGCCCACGATGCGCTGGCCGACGCGCTCGGCGCCCGCCAGGTCGGTGTAGGGCAGAAACACCAGGAAGCGGCCGTCGGCGTAGTCGACCGGGATGTCGATGTCGCGGATGCACTCGCCGACCACGCTGGCCAGCGCGGGCAGCAGGGCGCCACGCACCTCGGGGCTGATCTCCACCCCCACCGCGTCGAGGCCGACCAGCGCCACCGCCAGCGAGTACTCGTAACGCTTGGCGCGCTTGAGCTCCATCATGAGCAGGCGCTTGAACAGCTCGAAGGGGTAAAAGCCGGTGCTGGGATCGGCGCCGCCCACCACACGCCCGCGCTCGTCGGCGCGGCGCTCCAGCTCGGTGATGCGACGACGGGCGACCCGCAGCAGGAGCCCGGCACGCACCGCCAGCCCGAGGGCGTCGCGCTTGAGCGGCCGATGCACCGCACTGTCGGCGCCACACGCCGCGGCGACCTCGGCGGGGCGACGCTCGTTGGGCGCCACGGTGACGATGATCGAGGGGCGCGACTCGCCCTGCGCCAGCGCGGCGCGCACCACCTCCTCGTGGCCAGGCAGGCCGGCCATGACCAGGTCATAGCCGCCGCCGGCGACCGCGCGGCCGCCGGCGCCGGCGTCGTCGGCGCTGGACACCGCCAGGCCGAAGCTCTCGTAGAGCTCGTGTGCGCGCTTGAGCACGCTGCGCGAGGACTCGACCACCAGCACCCGCGCGGGCCGCTTGCCCGCCCCGCCGCCGCCCGCACCTGGCCCCACGGGGATGCCGGGGTCCGACGCGCCGCGAGGCCTACTCATCCGTGTCCTCCTTCTTCTTGCCGAGGTCGATGTCGATGACGTCGGCGCGCAGCTGGCCGCGGCGTAGCTCGATGTGCAGCCGATCGCCCGGCGCCACCGTGGCGGCGTCGGTCAGCACGCGGCCGTCGGCGGCCCGCACCAGGCCATAGCCACGCTGCAGGACGGCCAGCGGGGACAGCGCCTGCAGGCGGCCGGCCAGCTCGGCCAGCCCCGCGCGATGGGCGGCCAGGGCGCGGGCGCTGGCGGCGCCCAGGCGTGCCGGCAGCCCCGCGAGGGCGCTGCGTCGCGCCGCGACCGCGCGTGCGGCCAGCGCCGGCATGCGCGCGGCCAGCGCGGCCAGCGCGGCCCGATCCGCGGTCAGCCGGGCGCGCGGATGCAGGGCTTGCAGGCGGCGCTCCAGCGCGACCAGGCCGGCGCGGCGACCGTGGGCGGCGCTGGCGGCGGCCCGCGCGGCGCGCTCCAGCAGGGCGTCGACCTCGTGGCGCTGGCGCTCGACCAGGCGGCGCGGGTCCCCCAGGCGGGCGACCAGCCGCTCCAGGGCGTTGAGGCCGTCGCTGCGGCGGCGGCGGATGGCGCGCACCAGGCGACCCCCGAGATCGGCGACCTCGGCGGCGATCTCGGCGGCGACCGGGACGGCGCGCTCGGCCGCGGCTGACGGCGTGGGCGCGCGCTCGTCGGCGACGAAGTCGGCGATGGTGAAGTCGACCTCGTGGCCGACCGCGGAGATGACTGGCCGCGGGCAGGCCGCGATGGCGCGGGCCAGCCGCTCGTCGTTGAAGGCGGCCAGATCCTCGGCCGAACCACCGCCGCGCCCGATGATGATGACGTCGACATCGGGCACCCGCGCGATGGCGCCCAGCGCGGCCACCAGCTCCTGCGCGGCGCCCTCGCCCTGCACCGCCGCGGGGGCGATCAGGATGGGCACCCCGGCGCGCCGGTGCAGCACCCGGATGATGTCGCGCACCGCGGCCCCGGTGGCCGAGGTCACCACGCCGACCCGGCGCGGCCACCAGGGCAGCGGCCGCTTGCGCCCGCGCTCGAACAGCCCCTCGGCCTCCAGCTTCTTCTTCAGCTGCTCGAAGGCCAGCGCGGCCTCGCCGGCGCCGACGGCCTCGATCACGCTGGCGTACATCTGGAACTTGCCCTGCTGCTCGTAGATGGTGGCGCGCCCGCGCAGACGCACGTGCATGCCATCCTCGATGGCGAAGCGCACCCGCTGGGCGTCGGAGCGCCAGATCACCACCGGCAGCTGGGCCTCGTCGTCCTTGAGGACGAAGTACAGGTGGCCCGACGAGTGGCGCTTGTAGTTCGAGATCTCGCCCTCGACCCAGACCCCGCCGACGCCAGCCTCCACCGCGCGCGCCGCCACCCGCACCAGCTCGCCCACCGAGATCACCTTCGGCTTGGCTGGTCTTGCAGCCGCAGCCGCAGCCGCAGCTGCAGCCGGCGCAGGCGCGGCCGCCGCGGCCGGTGCGCCGCCCGGGCTGCGCTGCCCCAGCGGCGGCGGCTCGTTGTCGTCGTCGCGGGTGTACGTCAGCTCGCGCTCACGAGGCCGCGAGAACAGATCGCCCTGTGTGCCCTCGTCACCCCCGCGCGGCTTCATCGACCAGCCCGCGGATGAACTTGCCGACCTCCTCGGTGCTGTGCGTGCCGCCGAGGTCGCGCGTGGTCATGTGCTCCGCGACCGCCTTCTCGACCGCCTTCTCGACCAGCTGCGCCTCGGAGTGGAAGCCGATGTGGTCCAGCAGCAGCGCCGCCGACAGGATCGACCCCATCGGGTTGGCCACGCCCTTGCCAGCGATGTCGGGCGCCGAGCCATGCACCGGCTCGAACAGCGAGCACTGCCCCGGGTTGATGTTGCCCGAGGCCGCCACGCCGAGCCCGCCGGCCAGCCCCGCGCCCAGGTCGCTGAGGATGTCGCCGAACAGATTGTTTGTCACGACGACATCAAAACGAGCTGGATTACGCACCATTTCCATTGCCATCACGTCAACATATAGATGGCTGGCCTCGATGTCGGCGTACTCGCGCGCGACCTCGCGGAAGGTGCGCTGCCAGAGATCGTGGGCGAAGCGCATGGCGTTGGCCTTGTCGCTCATGCACACGCGCTTCTTGCCGTCGCGCTTGCGCGCCAGCTCGAAGGCGGCGCGGATGATGCGCTCGACCCCCTTGCGGGTGTTGATGTCCTCGTTGATGGCGATCTCGTCGGGCGTGTCCTTCTTGAAGATGCCGCCCATGTCGGCGTACACGCCCTCGGTGTTCTCGCGCAGGATCACCATGTCGACGTCCGACCCGGTGCGCCCCTTGAGCGGGCACAGGCGGTCGTTCAGCAGCCGCACCGGGCGCAGATTCACGAACAGATCCAGCTGGAAGCGCATCCCGAGCAGGATCTCGCGGCCATGCGCCATGTCGGGCACACGGGGGTCGCCGACGGCCCCGAACAGCACCGCCGCGAAGTCGCTGCGCAGCTCGTCGAGGGCCCCCGCCGGCAGTCCGACCCTGTCGCGCAACCAGCGCTCGGCGCCCCAGTCGAAGGGCACCAGCTCGATCAAGAGGTGGCGCCGCTTGCGCAGCGTCTCCAGCACCGCCACCGCCTCACGCGTGACCTCGATGCCGATGCCATCGCCCGGGACGATCGCGATCTTCTTCACGGCCGGGACTCTACCAAACCCATGTGCTAATTTCCGCCCATATGCGCCGCGCGCCCCCATCCGCGGGCTCTCCCATCCCACCGGAGGAGCTCGATCCGGAGCTGCTTCGACTGCGGCTGCCGCGCGCGCGCCTGGTCAGCCCGATCATCTCCGGCGCGGTGCTGGTCATCGTCGTGTACATCATGGGGTTTCGGCTGCGCGACGACTTCCTGTACGCGCTGCGCTCGCGCACCCCGCAGGACCTCGGCATGGTCACCCGTGCGGGGGCCGCGCCGCCCGCGCTGCCCGGCGACAACAGCTTCGTGACCCTGCAAGGGGTGCCCGATCGCGGGTTTCCCATGCGCGTCGGCGGCGGCAAGGACATGGGCTGGCGCGTGGCCCGGGTGCTGGGCACCGGGGGGCGCCTGCTGCTGCAGCTGCGGGGCGATGACACCGGCGCCGACGCCCGCGGCACTGATCACTACACCGGCCGTCTGCGCCTGCTGTCCAGGCTGCCTTACGGCCGTGACGCCGCCAGCTACCTGCGCAAGGCGCGTGCCCCGCGGCGGGTGACACCCGCGCAGCTCGGCGAGCTGGGCAGCCAGCGCCAGGCCAGCGACGTCATCGGCGAGAGCTTCGCCGTCGAGCCCGAGGCCCAGGTCGTGCTGACCGAGGAGGTCGCCGACCACGCCCTGGTCGATGTGCCGCGTGTGATCTTCCCCGACCGCGCCGCCGCCGATGCCCTGGTCACCGGGGTCGGTGACGCCGGCACGCCCACGCTGCTCGAAGAGGGCGAGACCGTGTATCGCTACCGCGTGCCCACCGGCCCGTCCGGCCTCGAGGGGCTGCGCGCCGCGCTGCGCGCGAAGTCGGCCTCGGCCAGCGTCAGCACCGAGGTGCGTGAGCACCGCGGCGCGCTGTCGACCCTGAAGGTGACCGGCGGCGAGGTCGCGCTGGGCACCGGCAAGGCGCCGCTGGCGTCGCTGAAGCGCGCGCTGATCTACGCGCCGCTGGTCCCCGCGGGCACCGATCCGCTGGTGCTGCAGGCCGGCGAGCGCCCGGCAGAATACTGGTATTACCCCGTGATCTTCGGGGTCCTCTTCCTGTTCTTCCTCTTCAACGCCTGGGGGCTTTACCGCCTGCTGCGCGAGCGCCAGCGCGCCCGCGCCGCGGCCACCCCCGCCGCCGAGCCCTCGAGATGATCGCCCTCTACGACACCCTCACGAAGCGCAAGGCCCCACTGCGTCCCCTGGTCCCCGGTCAGGTCGGGATCTACCTGTGCGGCCCCACGGTCTACAACAGCGCGCACGTCGGCCACGCGCGCCCCGAGATGACCATCGACGTGCTGCGGCGCTGGCTGGAGGCCTCGGGGCTGAAGGCCACCGTGGTGCGCAACTTCACCGACGTCGAGGACAAGATCATCAAGCGCGCCGCCGAGCTGGGCGAGGACCCCGCGGCCCTCGCGGCCCGTTACGCGGTCGAGTACGTCGCCGACATGGACAGCCTCGACATCAAGCGGCCCAGCATCGAGCCGCGGGTCAGCGAGACCATCCCCGGCATCATCGACTACATCGAGCGCCTCATCGCCGCGGGCAAGGCCTACGCCTCGGGCGGTGACGTCTACTTCGCGGTCGACAGCTTCCCGCCCTATGGCCAGCTGTCGGGGCAGAACGTGGCCGATCTGATCGCGGGCGCGCGTGTCGACGCCAACGAGGACAAGCGTTCGCCGGCCGACTTCGCGCTGTGGAAGGGCGCCAAGGCGGGCGAGCCGTCGTGGCCGAGCCCCTGGGGGCCGGGGCGACCGGGCTGGCACATCGAGTGCTCGGCGATGGCGTCGCAGCACCTCGGGCCCAGCTTCGACATCCACGGCGGCGGCCTCGATCTGGTGTTTCCACACCACGAGAACGAGATCGCGCAGTCGCAGGCGCTGACCGGGGCGGGCAGCTTCGCGCAGCTGTGGACGCACAACGGCCTCATCAAGGTCAACGGCGAGAAGATGGCCAAGTCGCTGGGCAACTTCTTCTTGCTCGGTGAGCTGGTCAAGCGCTTCGACCGCGAGACCTTCCGCCTCTTCATGCTGCTCACGCACTACCGCAGCCACATCAACTTCGAGCTCGCGCTGGGCGACGACGGCAAGAGCGTGGTCGGCTTCACCAGCCTGGACGACGCCGAGAAGCGCCTCGACTACTTCTACACCACGCTGGAGCGGCTCGATCAGTGGGCCGCCAGCGCCGGTGTCGCCGGTGACGACGTCGCCGCTCCGGCGTCAGACGTGCTGCCCGAGGCGTCCGATCTCGACGCCCGCATGCGCGCGGCGATGGACGACGATCTCAACACCGCGCAGGCGCTGGCCGACGCCGGCGAGGGCATGAAGCTGGCCAACCGCCTGCTCGACAGCGGCAAGGGTGTGGCCAAGGACGTGCGCGCGCGCACGCTGGCGCGCCTGCGCAAGGATCTGCGCGGCGTGCCCTGCGTGCTGGGCCTGCTGACCCGGCCGCCACGCGACTTCCTGGACGCCCGCCGGGCCCGTCTGGTGGCGCGTCGCGGCCTCGACGCCGCCGCCATCGAGCGCCGCCTGGCCGACCGCGACGCCGCGCGCAAGAGCAAGGACTTCAAGCTGTCCGACGACATCCGCGCCGAGCTGAAGGCGCTCGGCGTCGAGGTCATGGACGGCCCGACCGGCGCCACCTGGCGCGTCGTCGACTGATGGCCGCCTGAGCCATGGCCAAGTCGCCGGCGAACCCCGAGCGCGTCCTCGGCGAGTGGATCGAGCGTGATCTCACCGAGCTGGCGCGCTCCGGCAAGCTGCCGCCGGCGTTCGAGGTCGATGAGCTGGTGCGCCGCGCGGGGGACGTGCTGCTGGGCGGCAAGAACCCCATCCTCGGCGGCCTGCCCGGGGTCGGCAAGAGCTCCATCATCCAGGAGCTGGCGCGGCGCGCGGCGGCGGGGCAGGGGCCGCCGCCGCTGCACGGCAAGCGCATCGTGCAGATCTCGCTGCGCAACCGCCTCAGCGCGCTGGCCAAGGCCGAGCAGGTGCGGCCCGAGATGCAGAAGCTGGTCGACGCGCTGATCGTGTCGCCCGACATCGTGCCGTTCTTCCGCGATCTGCACGTGGCCTACGATCACGACCTGGAGCCGCTGCTGCAGACCCTGGCGCTGCGCCGCAACGGCGTCGCCATCCTGGGCGAGGGCCTGGGCTCGACCATCGACTCGATGCTGGAGCACACCCCCGACCTCGAGCAGCACTTCGTGTCGATCACGGTCGAGGAGCCCAGCCTGCCGCACATGGAGCGGCTGCTTCAGCGCTGGGCCGACGAGCAGCGCGCGCGCGGCCTCGACTTCTCGCCCGATGCGCTGTCGTCGGCGCTGGAGCTGGCGCACCGCTTCCTGTCGCGCACCCAGCATCCGCGGCGCACCGTCGAGCTACTCAGCCAGGTCGGCACCCTGGGCGGCGGCAAGGGCGACATCGGCGAGGACGCCGTCATCGAGCGCTTCTTCCACAGCTACCGGGTGCCGCGCTTCCTCATCGATCCCACGGTGCGCTTCGACTCCGACGCCACCGAGCGCATGTTCCGCTCGCGCGTGCTGGGCCAGCACGAGGCGGTGCGCGCCACCGTGCGCATGATCAGCCAGATCAAGGCCGGCCTGTCGGACACCCGGCGGCCGTTCGGCGCCTTCCTGTTCGTGGGCCCGACCGGAGTCGGCAAGACCCACATCGCGCAGCTCCTGGCCGAGTTCCTGTTCGGCAGCCGAGAGCGCATGGTGCGCCTCAACATGGCCGACCACCAGGCCCCGAACGACGCGCCGCTGCTGTTCGGCAACCCGGACGGTTACAACGCCCGCGCGCGCCGCGGCCTGCTGGCCACGCGCCTGATGGGCCACCCGTTCGCGGTGCTGCTGCTCGACGAGCTGGAGAAGGCGCACCCGGCCGTGATCGACCGGCTGCTGCAGCTCATCGACGAGGGCGCGTTCATCAATGGCGCCAACGAGTCGGTGTCGTGCCGCTCGATGATCATCATCGCGACCTCCAACGCCGGGTCCGAGGTCTATCGCGGCCAGTCCATCGGCTTCGGCGGCCCGCGCGACGTGGCCACCCTCGATCGCGAGCTGGATCGCCTGCTCCTCAAGCACTTTCGCGTCGAGTTCCTCAACCGCTTCGACCAGGTGGTGCACTTCCACCCGCTGTCGCGCGACGACATCCGGACGATCGCGCTGCGCGAGGTCGAGCAGCTGCGCGAGCGCGCCGGCATCAAGCGCCGCGGCCTGCAGCTCGAGGTCGACGACGCCGTGCTCGACTGGCTGACCGCGCACGGCTACGACCCCAACTTTGGCGCCCGCTTCCTGCGCCGCATCATCGAGCGCAACGTCACCAAGGCGCTGGCCGAGGTCATCGTGCGCGACGCCCCGCCGCCGGGCGCGCGCCTGGAGCTGACCGTGCGCAGCGGCGGCATCGCGGCGCGCCTGGTCACGCTCGACGCCGCGGCGACCGCCGAGGACGACGTCCAGGAGGTCCGGCTGCCGCAGGGCAAGACCTCCGAGAAGGTGCAGGCGCTCGACAAGAAGAAGCTTCTCACCGAGGCGGCCCGGCTGGTGGCGCAGGCGCGGCCGTTCCAGGACAGGCTGGAGGCGCGCGCCGCCGAGGCCAGCAAGCTGCTCGAGGTCATGAACGCCGACGGCTTCTGGCGCGACGCCGCCACGGCCGGCAAGGTGCACGACCAGTATCGCGCCCTCGACGTCGCCATCCAGGTCGAGCGTCGCCTGGCCGCGCCGGTGGCCGCGCTGGCCGAGCTGCTCGAGCGCGGCGCCGGCAAGGTCAGCGCGCAGTCGATGGCGCGCGTGCTGGAGGCCGCGGCGCAGGCGCTCAAGCAGTGGCGCGAGCGCGACGCCGAGGAGGGCCCCGGCGCGGTCTGGCTGGTGCTGCGCAACCTGGATCCGCTGGCGCCCGCGGCCGACTGGCTGGGCGAGCTGGCCGACGCCGAGCTGCGCTGGTGTCGCCGCCTGGGCCTGGCCGCCGAGATCGTCGCCTATGGCCTCGCCGAGGAGACCCTGGGCCGCATCATCCTCGACGTCGAGGGGCCAGGCGCCTTCGCCTACCTGTCGATGGAGGAGGGCACCCACCGGCTGACCCGCAAGGGCCGCCCCGATCTGCGCGTCGGCGTCCAGGTCATCCCCAAGGGTGACGACCAGGGGGACGAGGTGCGCCTGACCGCGCTGCCGCGGCGCACCGGCCTCGGCGGCCTCGAGATCACCTGCGCCGCGCGCATCGATCGCGGCGATCGCCTGACGTCCTACACGCTGCAGGGCCAGAGCCGCGCCACCCTGGCCTGGCTGGCCGCCGACCTCGAGCACACCCCGCCCGGCGAGCCGTCGCTGGCGCTGGCGCGCACCTACGCGCAGGGCGGCAGCGGCGCCCGCGACCCGCGCACCGGCGCCGTGGCCCCGCGCTACAAGGACGTCATGGCCGGCCAGCTCGACGTCTTCCTGGAGGCCTGGCGCGCCGCCGACTGAGCCGTGCGCGCGAGGCGGGCGCCGGTGCTCGCCTCGCCTTGCGCTCGGGGCTCCTCGCTACGTTTCTCAACCGCCTGCTAGAGTTCGAGCTTGCGGTAGCGGTCGTTGAGGTAGCGCCAGCGGCCGGCGCTGGGGCCGGCGTCCTCGAAGGGGATGGCGACCACGTCGGTGGCCTCGCCGAAGGGGACCTCGCGCAGCTCGTAGGCGGCGCCGTCGCCGTCCTCGGGCAGGGCCAGGATCTCGGTCAAGGTGCGCGCGGCGATGCTGTACAGACGCAGCTCGTTCTTGCCGCGAATGATCAGCTCGACCTGGCCGTCGCCGGTGAAGTCGCGGCGCTCCAGGGTGGCGGCCGCGGCGCTGGTCAGGTTGAGGCGCGCCACCACGGCGCCGAGCTCGACCAGCAGGACGCGCGTGGTCGCCACGCCGCCATCTGCTCCGGCGCCAGCTCCGGCGCCGGCCTTGCCCGCGACCTCGAGCAGCGCGGCCGCGCCGGTGCCGTCGGGCGGCAGCCGCGAGATGATGGTGGCGTCACCCAGGCCCAGGCGCTTGATGGCCAGCGGCAGCGTCTTGACCGGCACGATCCCCGAGCGCTCGCCCAGCACGTCGGGCGCCGGATCCTCCAGGATGGCCAGCAGGGCGGCGTCGGCGGCGCGCTCGGCCGGGCTGTCCAGGTTGGCCAGCCGCTCCGCGACCACGCGGTGCGGACGCATCGCCAGCGACTCGCGATAGTGGCGCTTGGCCTCGTCGAGCTTGCCCTCCAGCTCCGAGATGCGCCCCAGGTTGTAGATCGCCGAGCCCTCCCAGCGCGGCTGCCCCGCGGCGGCCTGGCGCGCGCGCACGGTCTCGACGCGCGCCCGCGGCAGATCTCCGGCGAACATCAGCGCGAAGCCCAGGTTGATGCGCGCGACGAGGTGGGCCGGGTCGCGCGCGATGGCCTCGTCATAGGCCGCGACCGCCTCGGGCCAGCGCTCCTCGGCGGCCAGCCGGTCGCCGCGCAGGTTGGCCGCACGCGCCTCGGCCTTGTCGGCGTCGCTGACGCCACGTGCGCCGCCGTCGCCGCCGCTGGCCACGACCTGGCCGCTGCCGCCATCGGGCGCTGGCACCTGGCGCGCGCGCCGACCCGAACAGGCTGCCAGGCCCAGGCTCACCAGCGCCAGCACGCAGCCCCACCGCATCCGGCGGATCTAGCTCACCCGCGGCGCTCCGTCAAACCCCAGAGGCTCGAGGGCCCGAGCGGCCGAGGGACCACGCGGCGTCAGCGCGGGATCCCCAGCACCAGCGGCGCCCCACGCGTCGCGACGCCGTCCCCGATGATCTTGCCGGCGGCGTCGCGCACCACCACCGCGGTCGCCACCGCGCCCTCGCTGCGCACCACCAGCGCGCGTCCGCGCAGGTCGAGCTTGCGCTTCCAGCGTGCGCGCCCGACCACCGTCACGGTGCCCAGCTCCGCCCCCGGCGCGGGGGCCATCCGTGGCGCGCCCAGGGTCACCGACTCGCCCGCCGAGACCACGCTGAGCTGCGCATAGGCCAGGATGACGGCCAGCTCGCACAGCCGTCGGCGCTCGCCACGGCTCAGGTGACCGTCATGGTCGGCGTCGGCGCGCTCGCGCAGGGCGCGCGCCTGCTCGCCCTCCTCGATGGCCAGCAGCATGACCTCGACCCCGCCAGGGCGCACCACCACCTCGAGGGTGCGCCGCGCCGTCGGGGTGTGGCCGCCCGCGCGGCCGCCGCCCAGCCCCAGCACGACCAGCACGCTCGCCAGGCCCGCCAGCCCGCGCACCGCTCGCGTCGGGCGCATCAGCCGCTGGCCTTGGTGGTGATGGCCAGCAGGGTGTCGAGCTCACCGCTCTCGTCGAGCTCGACCAGCTCGTCGCAGCCGCCCACCGCGCCATCATGGATGAACACCTGTGGCACGGTGCGCTCGCCGGTGCGCTCGCGCAGCCACTTGCGCGTGGTCGGATCATCCGAGACGTCGATCTCCTCGAACGCGATGCCGCGCCGCCTGAGCAGCGCCACCGCCCGGCGACAGTAGCCGCAGTAGTCGGTGGTGTAGATGCGCAGCGCTGCGGCCATCGTGGTCTGGTCCTCGGTCACGCCTGGCTACTCCTCGGGCGTGTCCTCCGACAGATAGGCCAGGATGACCTCGTCGAGGCTGCGCTCCGAGATCAGCCCTTGCCCGAAGATCCCGGGGGGATCGCCGCCCTGCTAGGTCTCGCGTGCCGGCGCGGGCGCCGCGCTGCCCGTGCTGCCGGTCGGGCGCCGCACCGCGCCGCTGTTCTGCCCCGCGATCATGACGGGCGGACGCGCCACCACGTTGCCGCGCGCGGCGGGCCCCTGCTGGGTGGCCGGCTTCTGCGGCGACGGCGGCATCTGGTTGCCCAGCGGCGCGCCGCTGGCGACCATGTTGCGCGGCGGCGCCGCCGGCGTGCCGCCCGGCGTCATCGGCTCGCGCGCGCGGCCGCTCTGCCCGGGTGTGGCAGGGCCTGACGGGCGCGGCAAGATCCCGGGCGTCTGCCCGGGCGGCCGCTTGGCTGGCGTGGTCAGGGGCACCACCGGGCCGGTGGGCGGGCGCTGGCCAGGCACGCCAGCACCACGCGGCGGGGTCACCGCGGGGATCTCGGCGCTGCGGCCGCGCGCGAAGGGCTCCTCGCGCTGGCCGGGACGCGCCAGGTAGACCGACGACTGCGGCGGCGGCGCCGACTGCAGCCGCGGCATGGTGGTGCGCACCGCGGCGGGGGGCACCGCGCTGGCCGGCGGGTGCGGCAAGTGCGCCGGGTGCGGCAAGTGCGCCGGGTGCGGCGGGGCCACCGGTGGCGTCGGCTCGCCGGGGCGCGCGGCGCTCGCCGCCGCGGGGCTGGCCGGGCGGGCCGACTGCGCCGCGGTCGGCGTCGCGGGCGAGCCGCCGCGCGAGATCCCGGGCAGCGGTGGCGAGGCCGGCTGGGGCGGCGCGCTGGCACGCTGGCCGTGCGAGACGCCAGCGCTCTTGGGCGGCGTGCCCGGCGGTGGCGGCGGCATCGGCGGCGGCAGCTCCATGCGCTCGGTCGCGTCCTCGGGGATGAGCTCGATCACCGCGTCGTCGGACAGCTCCTCGATGGCGCCCGAGGACGAGGCCGTGGCCGGCGCGGCCAGCACGGCCGCCGCGGCCACAGGGTGCGCAGCGGGCGGGGGCGTGGCCTCGGCGACGACCGGCGTGGGCGCGGCTGCCGGCTCGGCCGCCTCGGCGCCCGCGGCGCCTTCGGCCTCCGGGTGCGGCCCCAGGTACTGCACGATCTTGGCGTCGTGCGAGCCCTTCTTGAGCTCGCGCAGGATCATCTTGTGCTGGGCCTGCATCAGCCCCTTGACGTCCATCTCGCCAAGGCTGCGGTCATAGTCGACCTTCTTGGTGTGGATGATGGTCCCGCCGTGGAACAGGTGCGTGAAGATATGCGGGTTCTGCACGCCAGAATCCTCGGTCTGGACATGGAACAACCTGCCGCGATGGCGGACGTTGTGGTTGAACCCGAGGACCGGAGAGCGGACCTTCATCCCTGGCGGATTTTAGCACGTCGCAGCGATTGAAAAGGCCCTGCATTCCGGGGTACAAAGACCCAGAGTCGCACTGCGCCATGAGACGGCGCGCCCAAAGGAGCTCCACCAAGATGCCGCCCGCCAAGGATGTCGAGAAGAGGTTCCTCACCCAGCTGAGCGCGAACCTCGTCTCGCTCCCGTTCGATCTCAAGGTCCTGTACGAGGCATCTGTGGAACCCAACCTGGAGCGTGCTGCGCTCGAGGTCGCGACCGGCGCCATCGTCTACATCATCAGTCCGAACGACATCATCTCGGACAAGAACGAGGCCATCGGCTACACCGACGACGTCATCCTGCTGCGCCTGGCGCTCAAGCAGATCGTCGCGGTCGGTGGCAGCGAGGCGGGCGCCTTCCGCGACCGCTTCGCCGAGGTCTACGATAACCTCGACGCCGAGCTGGAGATCTACAAGGACTTCTTCGGCGACCTCTACACCTGGCTCGAAGGCAAGATCGCCCAGCTGTCCAAGCAGATCTTCAAGGGCAAGACGGTGAAGGACTACCTCGACGACGAGGAGGCGACCGCCTTCCTGTACGAGGAGGGCCTGCGCTTCACCACCGACTATCGCGTCACCGAGCGCTCCCTGGAGGGCCGCCTCAAGCGCACCGACCACATCGTCGAGCTGCTCAAGCGTCGGCGTGCCGAAGAGGCGAAGCGGATCGGCTGAACCTCGCGCAGCGAAGTTCAGCCGTCCGATTCCGTCTCCGCCTCCGCCTTCGTCACAGCCTCCGTCACCGCCTCCGTCACCGCCAGCCCCCCGCCCACATCGCCATCGCGCCGCCCTCCGGCAGCGGCGCCACCATCGGCACCAGCCGCGCGATCGTCGTCACCGGCACCGAGCTGTCGTCCTCGTCATAGTGCCGGGTCAGGTAGATCCCGCTCCCGATGCCGATCACCAACCCGGCCAGCGCGAAGCGCGCCGTGGTGCGGGCGTTGGGGTTGTCCGCGGTGTCCGACTCGCGCAGCGCCGTCGCCAGCGCACCGCCCGAGGCCACGCCGGCCAGGCCGGCCAGGTCGATCAGCGCCACGTGGGCGCGCGACATCTCGCTGGTCCGCGCGATGATCGCGCCGCCGATCAGGCCGCCGATCAGCGACGAGAAGGTCAGCCGCGGGGACAGCCCCGGATCCGAGTCGTCCGCCACCGAGGCTGCGAACAGGAAGCCCGTCGTCATGCCCCACAGCCCGCCCGAGTTCCACACCGCGGCGTCACCTGGCGACAGGTCCATCGCCGGCGCCGCGATGGCCGCCCCGGCGCTGGTCCCGATCGACGAGATCAGCGCGACCGCGTTGACGGTGTCCTGATCCTTGCCCGCGGCATCCGCCACCAGCGCGCCCCCGACCAGCCCCCACACGCCCGACCCGATCACCGTCGAGCTGGTGCCCACGGTGACGCCGCTGCGGGTGCCCAGGTACGACCCCGCGAACCCGATCAGCGCGCCGCCCGCGCCGATGCCCAGCACCAGCCCGCCGCGATCCTTCAGATCCTCGCGGATGCTCGTGGCCAGACCCGACGACAGCAGGCCGCCATACACGCTGGCCGAGGCCACCAGCTCGCGGCGCCCGCTGGGCTCCGGCGCCTCCAGCGCCAGGCGCACACGCACGGTGCCCGCCGACTTGATCAAGATCGGCGTCTCCGCCGGCGGCCGTCCGTTGGCCTCGGCGCGCACCATGTGCAGCCCGACGCCGAGCCGGTCGACATAGCTGCCCTCGGCCACCAGCTTGGAGTCGACGAAGATGCGCGCGCTGCGCGGCTGCACCGTCACGTACACGCGGCCAGTCTCCGGGATGAGCCGGAACGAGAACGAGTACGGCTGCCCGAACTCGGCCACCACCTCGTCGACCGCGGTCTCGAAGCCGTCCTTGCTGACGCGCACCTCGTAGTGGCCCGCGGGCACCTTGACCAGCTCGCCGGGCCGGGCCTGGAAGTCCTGCTGTCCGTGCAGCGTGACCACGGCGTCCTCGGGCACCGCCGCCACGCGTACACGCGCCGGCAACGAGCGCAGCGCGCGCACGCGGTTCTCGACCGCCTTGCGATCGGGCGCGGCCTCACCCATCTCGGCCAGGTAGCGCTCGAAGTACGACACCGCCTGCGTGTAGTCGACCAGGCGCTCGTGGGCCTGCCCGATGTTGAACAGCACCGACGGGTGCGGCTTGGCCTCGTAGGCGTTCCTGTACTCGCGCACCGCGGTCTCGTAGTCACCGTCGTTGTAGGCGCGATCGGCCGCCGCGAAGGCCGCCTTGGCGCGCGCCACCGCGGGATCCACCGGCTCCGGCGTGGGGCTCGGCGTCGGCTCCGGCGTCGCGCTCGGCGACGGCGACGGCGCGGGCTTGCGCCGCGGCGCCGCCGCCACCACCCCGGCCTCCCCCACGGCGAGCATGGCCAGCGCCAGGCCCAGCCAGCGCGCGCTCACTTGTAGGGATTCTCCTTGGTCTCGCCACCCTCACCGCCGGTGCCGCCCGAGGGCGACGGCTTGGGCTTGTCAGAGGACGCAGGACGCCGGATCAGCGCCACCGGGGGCTTGCCGCCCTTCTTGCGTGCGCGCAGCTCGACGTCGACCGGCTGGTCGCGATCGGGCGTCAGCGTGTAGAGCTCGTCCTCGAAGCCGGCCATGCGGAACGTCAGGGTCACCTTGTCAGCGCCGCGCGGCACATCGAAGCTGCCGTTCGACTGCCCCAGCTTGCCCTCGCCCAGGAAGACCTCGGCCCCGGCGGGCGCGGTCTTGATCGCGATCTTCACCGTCGTCACCGCCGGCGTCGCGGGGTCGCCCGCCCGCGGCACGTTGAGCACCAGCGGCGCCACCTGCGGCGGATCCGCGGTGACCTGCGCGATCGACCGTCCGGCGTCGGCCTCCTGGCGCGACCGCAGCGCACGCAGCACGCCGAAGCCCGCTCCCGCCAGCAGCACCAGCGCGCCGACCGCGATCAGCGCCTGCTTGGCCTTGCTGCGCGGTCGCGGCGCCTGTGCGCGCAGGCTGGGCGAGGTCAGCGCCGGGGCGCCGCCCGCCAGCGAGCCGCGCACCTTGGCGCCATCGAGGTCGCCCGACTCCAGCCGCTTCAGATCACCGGCCAGCTCGGCCATGGTCTGGTAGCGCACCACGCGATCCTTGGCCATCGCCTTCAGGATCACGGCCTCCAGCGCCTCGGTCACCGACAGATCGGGCCGCGAGTCGCGCGGGCTGCGCGGCTCCGCGCCCAGCACCTGCGAGATGATGGCCAGGTAGTTCGAGCCGCGGAACGGCACCTCGCCGGTGATGGCCTCGTACATGATGACGCCGAGGGCATACACGTCGATGCGGTGGTCGAGGTCGTCCTCGCCCCGGGCCTGCTCGGGCGACATGTACAGCGGCGTGCCCAGCACCATGCCGGTCTGGGTCAGGCGCGGCGACTCCGGCTCGCCCTCGGCGTGCTGCGGCTTCATCGCCTTGGAGATGCCGAAGTCGACCACCTTCACGAAGTCGTGGCCACCGCGCTGGGTGATGAAGACGTTCTCCGGCTTGACGTCGCGGTGGACGATGCCCTTCTCGTGCGCGGCCGCCAGCGCGTCGGCGACCTGGGCCGCGATCGCGATCAGCCGCGGCGGATCCAGCGGCCCGTCGCGGTGGATCATCTGCGCCAGGCTCTCGCCCTCGAGGAACTCCATGACGACGAAGGTGCGGTCGTCATCGGTCTGATCGATGTCGTTGATGTCGACGATGTTGGGGTGGCCGATCGACGACGCCAGCCGCGCCTCCTGCTGCAGGCGAGCCACGATGTCCTGCTTCTCGGCGTACTTCTCCAGCAGCACCTTGACCGCGACGCGCTTGCCGATGGCCAGGTGCTGGGCCTCGTACACCGCGCCCATGCCGCCCTCGCCGATCTTGCGCGTGACCTTGTAGCGACCGGCCAGCGTCACGTCGATCAGCGGGTCGACCCCGGGTGCCGGCGTCTTGCGCACCCTGGCCTCGGGCGCCGGCGTGCGCCGCGCCTCCATCTTCAGGGCCGCCCCGCCCGGGGTGGCGCGCCCCGATCCGGTCGCGCCCGACACGTTGGAGCGCACCGGCACCGGGGTGCCGCCACCCGAGACCGCGGCGATGACATCCGGCGTGGACCCCGACGGCAGCGTGTGCTTGAGGGCCAACTCCTCGGTCAGACTCGGCTTTGCAGCCGAATCGCCGGGGTCGCCCGCCGCCTCACCCTCGGGGTCATCACCACGCTGCATGCTGATTTCCCAGGGTAGACAGGGGGCTTCTCGGGTGTCAAGCGGGTGACATCACTCGCTACGCCTTGAGTCTGAAGAAGTTCTTGATCCGCGCAAGCAGCTGGCCCGACTGCTGCTCCACCTTCTGCTGACTTACGGCGGCGGCGCCCTCCCGCTGGGCCTCCAGCGCCAGCTGGCGCTGCGTCAGCTTGGCGCTGATGCTCTCGATGATCTGCTCGTTTTGCTGGAGGATCTCCTGAAAGCCGGCCTTGTCGAGCAGGTAAACAATGGCATCCCCGCGCGCCACGCAGGTCGCCTTGCGCGCCTCGCCGGTCATCAGCGACATCTCGCCGAAGAAGGCGCCGTCGCGCAGCACCGCGACCTCGCGCTGTGCGCCCGCGACCTCGACCAGGACCGCGACCTCGCCGTTGCGGATGACGTACAGCGAGTCGCCCGGGTCACCCTGCTTGATGATGACCTCGCCATCGCCGAAGGCCAGCCTGCGCATGCGCTCGGCCAGCTCGTTGCGGGTCTCCTGTGGGACCTCGCGGAACAGGTCGACCCCGGCCAGGACGGAGCGCCGGCGGTTGATGTCGGCGGCGCGCGTCTGTTTGCGCGTCTCCTCGTTGACCAGCTGCATGTGGACGTTGCGCTGTGGGAAGGCGATCTCCATCTCAGCACGGCGCAGGTGATAGTAGATCCGCGCCCGCACCCCGCTCAGGATGCCGTCGTCGCGCGCGAAGTCGCTGATCCAGAAGCGCACCGCGTAGGTGACGGCGCTGTCGCTGAACTCCCACACCAGCGCGTCAGGCTTGGGCTCGGCCTCGACCCCCGGCGCCTCGCGAGTCGCTGTCAGCAGCACCGCGCGCACCTCGTTGGGCTGGTGCGCGTAGGCGACGCCGACCTTGACCCAGAGCCGGTGCAGCCCTGAAGGCTTGGAGAAGTTCTTCACCTTGCCCTTGAGGAAGATCCCGTTGGGCAGCGCGATGAGGTCGCCGTCCTTGGTCACGATGGTGGTCGAGCGCAGCCGGATCGCGGTGATGCGGCCCACGTTGCCGTCGGCCTCGATCCAGTCCCCCACGCTCAGCGTGCGCTCCATCTGCAGCGCCAGGCCAGCGAAGAAGTTGCCGATGGTGTCCTGCAGCGCGAAGCCGATGACCGCGGTGAACACCACCGAGGTCGTGATCAGGGACAGCGGGTTGACGCCATGACCGCGCAAGATCATCAGCGCGGTGACGAAGAACAGGCCGGCGCCGACCAGGTCGCGCACGATCTTGGGCGCGACGACCCCCCAGCGGCGCAGGAAGAAGTCGAACACCATCAGGCCGACGAAGGCCACGATGGTCCAGCCCAGCAGGAAGTCGCGCAGCAGGTAGTAGCTGTCGGAGATCTGGAAGTTGTAGGTGCCGGCCCAGGCCGGGACCAGGATGGCCAGGCCGTACAGGAGGCCGACGATGATGGCGTTGCGGGCCCGCTTGCG
Source organism: Deltaproteobacteria bacterium (assembly GCA_020853705.1). Taxonomy (GTDB): domain Bacteria; phylum Myxococcota_A; class Polyangia; order Haliangiales; family JADYYK01; genus JADYYK01. The sequence goes on along the minus strand of JADYYK010000116.1, from coordinate 2,260 downwards.
GTGCTCCTGCGGCAGCAGCGGCGTGATGCCCATCAGCAGGATGACCAGCACACCAGCCGTGATGAGTCCGGTGGCGTTCTGCCGGACGTGCCACTCCATCATCTGGCCGATCGATGGCCGGGCCGCGGCCAGCAGGGTCATCACGCCCGCAGACTATCAAAATTGTTCGATCTTCGCCGCTTGACGGGGGCCGCAGCCCGCACTACCACTACGCTTTCCCCAAGAGGAGCAAGCTGAAAATGGGCACCCCGCACAAGGTTTCTGATCTGTCCCTGGCCGACAAGGGCCGCCTGCGCATCGAGTGGGCCGAGTCGCGCATGCCGGTCCTGATGGCGCTGCGCGAGCGCTTCAAGAAGACGCAGCCGCTCAAGGGCCAGCGCGTCGCGGGCTGCCTGCACGTCACCAAGGAGACAGCGGTCCTCATCCGCACCCTGCGCGCCGCCGGCGCCGAGGTCAGCTGGTCGGGCTGCAACCCGCTGTCGACCCAGGACGACGTCGCCGCCGCGCTGGCCGCGGAGGACACCTCGATCTTCGCCTGGCACGGCCAGTCCAACGACGACTTCTACTGGTGCATCGAGCGCACCCTGGACTTCAAGCCGACCCTGACGCTGGACGACGGCGCCGACCTCATCTTCACCGTCCACGCCAAGCACAAGGAGCTGGCCAAGGACGTCATCGGCGGCACCGAGGAGACCACCACGGGCGTGCACCGCCTGCGCGCCATGGCCGCCGACGGCAAGCTCCTGTACCCGGTCATCGCCATCAACGACAGCGAGACCAAGTGGGACTTCGACAACGTCTACGGCACCGGGCAGTCGTCGCTGGACGGCATCCTGCGCGCGACCTCGGTGCTGTTCGCCGGCAAGGTCTTCGTGGTCGCCGGCTACGGCCACTGCGGTCGCGGCCTGGCCTCGCGCGCGCGCGGCATGGGCGCTCGCGTCATCTGCACCGACATCACGCCGACCCACGCGCTCAAGGCGATCCTCGAGGGCTACGAGGTCATGCCGATGGACCAGGCCGCCAAGCTCGGCGACATCTTCTGCACCGCGACGGGCATGAAGGACATCCTGGTCAAGCGCCACTTCGAGTCGATGAAGGACGGCGCCATCCTGTCCAACACCGGCCACTATGACTGCGAGATCAACCTCACCGACCTGGAGAGCGTGGCCAAGGGCAAGCGTGAGGTCCGCGCCAACAACGAGGAGTACACCCTCAAGAACGGGCGCCGGATCTATGTCATCGCCAAGGGCCGCCTGGTCAACCTGGCCGCCGCCGAGGGTCACCCTAGCGAGGTCATGGACATGAGCTTCGCCAACCAGGCGCTGGGTCTGTGCAAGCTGGCCGCCGAGGGCAAGTCGATGAAGCCCCAGGTCTACGAGCTGCCCAAGTCGCAGGATCAGGAGCTCGCGCTGCTCAAGCTCGAGACCCTGGGTGTGTCGATCGACAAGCTGACCCCGGAGCAGGCCGCGTACGCGAACGACTACTCGGCCGGGACCTGAGGCGTGGCTGACGTCCGCTGCCCATACTGCGGGGAGTGGATCGAACTGGAAGTCGACGAGGGCGGCGGCGACACCCAGCAGTACATCGAGGACTGCTGGGTGTGCTGTCGCCCCATCGTCGTGACCGTGGATGGTGAGCGGGTGCGCGCCAGCCGGCAGGACGCGTAGGCGGCGGCGGGCGGGGGCGGTTCGGTGAAGCTGCATGTGATCGACCGGCACCTGCTGGTCGAGCCCGAGGGCGGTGGCGGACGGATGGCGCTGGTGGACACCGGCGCCCCGTTCGACATCGGCCGTGGCCGCGGGGTGGAGCTGCTGGGGGCGACGTGGTGCCCCGCCAGTGACCATGCCGCGGCGCTGGACGCCGGCGAGGCGCACCTCGGCGTCGCGCTGGAGTGGCTGATCGGCTGGCCCACGCTGAGCCGGGGCCGGCTGTGGCTGGACTGGTCGAGCGGGCGCGCGCAGCTGACGGCGGCCGCGCTGACCCTGCCGGGGGCGACGCGGGTGCCGCTGGTGCTGCAGTCCAAGGTGCCGCGCGTCGACGCCGTGGTCGCCGGCCGCGCCGTGCGCATGGTGCTCGACACCGGCGCGCCGCTGTCCTACGTGCCGCCCGCGGCGGTGGCGCGCCTCACCCCGGTGCGCCAGGAGCGCGACTTTCACCCCAGCATCGGCAGCTTCGACACCGGCGTCTGGTGCCTGCCCACCAGCGTCGCCGGCCGTGCTTTCGAAATCGAAGCAGGCCTGCTGCCCCCCGCGCTGGCCCC
>JADYYK010000115.1 GCA_020853705.1 Deltaproteobacteria bacterium | reverse complement strand
GGGCCTGCTACCCGGCGCTCCGGCGCTTACCGGGACGGGACTCTCACCCGTTGGAAATGCGCAGTTCGAGACGAAGCAATCCAACCCGGGAAGGGTCAGCTGCTTCGCCTCTTCACGACGCGACATGGCCGCACGTTATAACCCGACGCGCTCACTCTGGAGAAGGATCTCCGGCAAGGCCGCACGGCGGCCTCGGCCAGGAGTCTGGCCGTAGCGGGGAGGGGCCCCCATCTGGCTTCTGCCAGAGGGGGAGGGGCGCAGCCCCTCGGGAATGGCCAGGTCCAGACCGGAGCGGAGCTCCGGTCAAAACCTAGAAGACAATCTCGATGCAGTCGGAGCCGCTGACGCAGGAGGAGCCCTCGTCGCCGGTGGCGACCACGGCGATGACGACGCCGCCCGCGACCACGGCGCCGACCCCGGCCCACAGCCACCACTTGCCCAGGATGGAGCCCTTCTTCTTCTTCTTCTTGTCGACCACCTTGGGCGCGTCGACCTGGCCGTCGTAGCGCACCCCGGTGAACAGCGCGGTCGACAGGCTGGTCATCGGCTTCTTGGCCGCAACCGGCGCGAAGGCCTCGCTGGTGACCGCGCCCAGGCGCTTCTTGGAGCGCAGATCGTAGACGAAGGCGTCGACCTGGTACTGCTTGGCCGCGGCGGCCGGCTTGACGCGCGCGAACACCACCATGTCGATGAACAGGAAGGCGCGCAGATCGAGCATGCCGGGGACCGCGTCGGCGCTGCCCAGGCCGGCCTTGGCCTTGTCCAGCGACTGCGCCACCAGCAGGTACTTCTCCGACTGCGACAGCGTCACGTCGGTGGTCTCCTGGAAGCGCTGGTCGACGTGGGCCTTGACCACCGCGGGGCGATAGCCGGCCAGCTTGAGGGTGACGTAGTGGTGGCCGGCGACCAGGCCCTCGGCGGTGACCGGGGTGACGCCGACGAAGCGACCGTTGACGAAGGCCTGCGCGCCGGCTGGCTTGGACTTGATCTCGAGCGAGCCGCGCATGGCGTTGGGGATCGACTCCGCGGTCTGCTGGTACAGCGGCAGGTGTTCGGCGCCGTAGCGCTTGACGTCGAAGCTCTGCGCCGGGCGCCAGGTCAGGAGGCGCGCGAACTCGCGCACCGCCGCGTCGGTCGCGCCGGCGCGCGCCCGCGCCACGCCGAGCGCCAGCTGCGCGTCGGCCAGCTCCTGCTTCTTGACGAAGCCGAGCACCTTCTCGAGCTGCACGATCCCCGCCTCCAGCTTGGGCACGGCGTCGGCGGGGCGGCCGAGATCGAGCAGGCGCAGGCCGGCCTCGACCTGGCTGCGCGCGGCGCCCACCGCGTCCTCGGGGACCTCGCCGGCGAACGCCGCCAGCAGCTTGTCCTTGTCCTTGACCGCCAGCTTGGCGTTGGCCTTGAGCGCGCCCTCCAGCGCGCGCTCGACCTGGGCGGCGACACCGCTCTGCACGCCGCCCTCGGTCAGCACGAAGACCGCGGTGGCGGCGCGGCCCGCGCTGGGCTGCTCCTCCTCCTCGCCATCGCCATCGCCATCACCGTCGCCGGCCGCGCGTGCCAGCGGCATCGCGACCAGCAGCGTCAGCACCAGCGTGAGCCAGCTCAGCCGACCCGGACTCGAACTAGTCTGCATCATCCCCTCCCAGCGCACGCACCCGCTCGCCCAGCACGGGGTCGTCCGCCAGCGTCTGGTTCAGGTGGGCTCGCAGCGCCTCGCGCTGCCGCGGCCCGAGCACCCGGCCCGGCCCCTCCGCGACCACGGCATCCACCAGCCGGTTGACCGCCTCCGACCGGCTGATCTCCCCCGCCGCCAGCTTGCCGGTGATCTCCCGCAGCGTCCCAGGCGCGATCCCGCCGATGCTGCCGGCGCCCGCGCCCGGGGCCACCCCGCCTGCTGCCGCCGCTCCCGGGGCAGCCGTCCCGGCGACCTTGTCGGCAAACTTCTGCCCCGCGACCTCCCCCGCCCTGCCCGCCTCGGACGCGCCACGTGCGGCCCCACCTTTACCCACCCCTGCGGCCGCCCCGGTCGGCGCAGCCGGCACCCGAGGCCCCCCGGCCCCCTTGATCTTCACGACCGGCCTCGAATTGTCACGGGTTTCGGCTGCGCATCCATGATCGGCCTCCTAGGGTTCGGACGTCTCGAGCGTCCTGCCCAGGGTGTCGTCAGCGGCCATCGCAGGTTGCGTGTCAGGGACGATCTTTTTTCCGTGCGCCTCCACCAGGTCACGAGCGGTCGGGGTCAGGAACAGCGCGCTGGTGTCGAAGCGGGCCAGCGCCCGCGCCAGCAAGGTGGCGCGCTCGCCCGGGTGCGCCCGCTTGGACACGATGCAGCGCCACTCGCCCTTGACCTTGCACAGCCCACCGCCGCCCAGCGCGTCGGTGTCCAGGTTCTCGTAGCTGACCTTGACGCCGACCGCCTCCGCGGCCTTCTCGAGCTCTTCCACGATGGCTTCCATCTTCACTGCGGACACGGTGTATTCACCCCTGGTTGGTCGATTTGTCGAGATCGAGGATGGTGGCCCCGCCCACGTACGACTTGGTCTCGTAGCGCGTGATGCGCGCGATCTTGCGCACGATCTCGGCCATGCGCTCGGCCTCGCGCAGGATGATGTCGATGGCGCGGGCGTGCGGATGGTCGCTGGCCAGCTTGCGCTTGATGAGCTCGCAATAGCCCATGATCGACGTCAGCGGCTGGTTGAGCTCGTGCGCGGTGGTGCCGGCCAGCTCGGCGATGATGGCCTGCTTCTCCGACACGATGAGCTTGTCCTGGGCCTGGCGCAGGCTCTCCTCGATGCGCACGCGCTCGCGCTGGTCGGAGAAGATCCCGACGGTGGCGACCTCGCGGCCGTCCTCGTAGATGATGGACGCGGTCAGCTCGACCGGGATCAGCTCGCCGCTGGCCGAGCAGATGTCGCGCCGGTGCGTCTCCAGCCGGCCGGTGCCGCCCTGCCCGGCGCCGCGCAGCTCGCGCATGATCTCCTGCGCGACGCCCTCGGGGTACAGCGCCTTGACGCTCATGGTCCCGACCACGTCCTTGGCCTTGCGGCCGTAGATCCGCTCCGCGCCGGGGTTGAACAGGATGATCTTGCCGCGCATGTCGGCGGCCACGATGGCGTCGACGGTCGAGAAGATGAGGCGCTCCAGGAACTCCTTGGTCTTGCTGAGCTCGTAGTGCAGCGAGCGCACCTCGGTGACGTCGCGGAACGACAGCACCGCGCAGGCGTGCTCGCTGAGCAGCGTCGAGGTCGACACGTTGACGGTGACCGGATCTCCCGAGGTGGTGAGCAGGTTGATGTCGAACGGCTGCAGGTTCTCGCCGCCGATGACGTGGGTCAGGCACTCACCCAGGCCCTCCTGCTGGTTCTCCGGCACCAGCGCCAGCAGCGACTGCCCGACCAGACCGCCGCGGGCGAAGCCGGTGAGGTCCTCGGTGGCGCGGTTGATGTAGAGGATGGTGCCGCCGTCGGCCACGATGACGACACCGTCGGAGGCCGACTCGAAGAACTCGCGGCTGGCGTCGATGGCTCGGGAGCGACGCTCGATCTCGTAGCGCGCCAGGTTGAGGCGGTTGGTCTGCTCGTGGAGGATCTCGCGGACCTTGCCCTCCTTGAGCATCGAGCCGACCAGGCCGGCGAACAGGCGGCCGAATGACAGCAGGCGCGCGCGTGGACGCGCCTGCACCGCCTCGGAGCGCATGAAGACCGCGCCCACGCTGCGCCGGCCGGCGGCCACCAGCGGGAACAGCGCGGCGGCGCGCACCCGCTCGGGCATGATGTGCGCCACCGACTTCATCAAGGGGTGGGTCTGGGCGTCCTCGATGACCAGGGTCTCGCGCGACTCCATGCAGGCGCGCAGCTCGGGGTAGTCGGCCAGGCGCAGCGGGATGCGGGTCAGCGCCAGATCGTCGGACGCGGCCACGATGTAGCCGACCTCGGGATCGTCGCCGGTGGCGATGATGGCGGCGCGGTCGTAGCCCAGCACCTCGACCGAGCGGATCAGCGCCTCGCGCAGCGCGCCGGTGAAGTCGGCCGAGAAGGCGAAGGTGGCCTGGATGTCGAGCAGCGCCTCCTCGCACTGCGAGGCCACGCGCAGCTCGCGGCGCTCGCCCGCGACGCGCAGCGCGGCGGCCAGGCGCAGCGACAGCTCGCGCTCGCGGCGGCGTGGGGTCAGCACCTCGTCGGCGCCGGCGCCCAGCGCGGCGGCGGGCGCGGCCTCGGCGAAGGGCTCGGTCAGCCAGGCCACCAGCGCGGTGTCGGCCAGGCCGGTGCGCACGCGGACCTCGGCACAGTCGTGCGCCAGGTCGTGGCCGACCAGGATGAGGAGATCGATGGGCGGCGGCGGCTCGGGGGCGCTGTCCTCGGCGAGGGCCGCGCTGCGCGCCGACGACGAGTCGGGCAAGTCCGCGAGGACATGGGCCAGGTGGGGCGAGAACTCGCAGCTCGGATAGCCCGCGTCGGTCAGCCGCGCGGCCACGCGCGCCTGCTCGGCGGCGTCGCCACCGACCACGACGATGCGAGACGGCCCGGTCACCGGCCCAGGATACCCGAGGGAAGCGATCCCGTCATCTCGATGGGTTCGGGGCGCCTGGGGCTGCACGCTGTGCGGCATAGGCGGCCATCGCCGCGGCGTAGACGTCCTTGAGCGGGACCCCGTGGGCGCGGGCGGCGGCGCGACAGGCGTCGTGCTCGGGCGCGAAGTTGAGCGGGCCGTCGGGGCCGGCGCCGACCTTGATGGGGATGGCGCCGTAGGCGGTGGCCACGGTGACGAAGCTGCGCGAGAGGACGCGGCGCTCGACCGGGTAGCTGCGCAGGCCCAGCGTGGTGGTCTCGCGGAACAGGCTGGCCGCGACGGCGTCGGCGACGGCGCCGGGGCTGCACAGGGCGGACAGCTTGACCGCGGGGCGGCCCTTCTTCATCTGGATCGGCGTCAGCCAGACGTCGAGCGCGCCGGCCGCGAAGGCGGCCTCCTCGGCGTGGATGAACAGCTCGGGGTTCATGTCGTCGAGGTTGCACTCGAGGACCAGGCAGCTGGTGGCGGTCGCGGTCGCTGCAGCGGCGCTGGCGCTGGCGCTGGCGGTGGCGGTGGCCTCGGAGCGCTGGGGTTCGCCGAGGACCAGGCGCAGCAGGTTCGGGCGGTCGGCGAAGTCGGCGTCGCCGGCGCCATAGCCGACGGCGCGCATCGTCAGCGCGGGGGCGGGGCCGAAGTGCTGCGCGCTGGCGGCCAGGATGGCGGCGCCGGTCGGCGTGGTCAGCTCGTGGGTCACGCCGCCGTCATAGGTCGGGATGCCGCGCAGGATCTCGAGCGTGGCCGGCGCGGGGATGGGCAGCACGCCGTGGGCGCAGCGCAGGGTGCCGCTGCCGGTCGGGATGGGCGACGACGAGATCGACGCCGGGGCCAGCCACTCCAGGCCGGCGGCGGCGCCCACGACATCGATGATGGAGTCGATGGCGCCGACCTCGTGGAAGTGCACCTCGTCGGCAGGCACGCCGTGCATGCGCGACTCGGCAGCGGCGATGCGGTCGAAGATGGCGAGCGCGCGGGTGACCACGCCGGCGGGCAGCCCGGCGCCGACGATCAGGGTGCGGATGTCCTTGTAGTGGCGATGGGCGCCGCGGTGCTCGTGACCGTGACCGTGGTGGTGGGCGTGCGACTGGTCGTTCTCGGGGTGATGGTGGTGGCCGCCGCCGTTGTCATTGTGCTCGTGGCCGTGGCCGTGCTCGTGGCCGTGCTCGTGCTCGTGGCCGTGCTCGTGCTCGTGCTCGTGACCGTGCTCGTGCTCGTGCTCGTGCTCGTGCTCGTGCTCGTGGTCGTGGTCGTGGTCGTGACCGGGCTTGTCGATGAGGACCTTGAGATCGGTCCCCACCAGGGTCTTCTTGCGCACCTTCTCGACCTGGATGGTGTAGCCGGTCAGCTGCAGCCTGGCGAGCGTCTGCTCCAGCACCGCGTACGGCATGCCCAGATCCAGCAGCGCCCCCAGCGTCATGTCCCCCGCACAGCCGCTGAAGCAGTCGAAGTGCAGATGCAGCCCTGCCAGCGGATGGCTCACGCGCCCTCGATTCGATTGATCACCGCGGCGGCATACCCCGCGCCGAAGCCGTTGTCGATGTTGACCACGGTGACGCCTGCCGCGCACGACGACAGCATCGCCAGCAGCGCCGCCAGCCCGCCGAACGACGCGCCATAGCCGACCGAGGTCGGCACCGCGATCACCGGCCTGGCCACCATCCCGGCCACCGCCGAGGCCAGCGCGCCCTCCATGCCGGCGACCACGATGACCACGCTGGCCGCGGTCAGCCGATCGCGCACCGCCAGCAGCCGGTGGATCCCGGCCACACCGACGTCGCTGATGCGCTCGACCCGGTTGCCCAGCAGGTGCGCCGTCAGCGCGGCCTCCTCGACCACCGGCAGATCACTGGTGCCCGCGCACACGATGGCGATGACGCCGCGCCCGCGATCGCGCCACGAGGTCTGCTGGATGACCACCGCGCGGGCCTCGGGCCGCGCCACCGCCGCCGGGCACAGCGCCACCACCTCGGCCGCCTTGGCCGCGTCGACCCGGGTCGCCAGCACGTCGCCGCCGCCGCGCGCGATCTCGGCCATGATGCCGGCGATCTGCGCCGCGGTCTTGGCCTCGCCCAGCACCACCTCGGGGAAGCCCTGCCTGAGCGAGCGGTGGTGATCGACGCGCGCGTAGCCGAGATCCGCGAACGGCAGCCGCGCCAGCGCCGCGGTCGCCTCGTCGACGCTGGCCTCACCGCGCCGCACCTTCTCGAGCAGCTCGCGCAGCGCCCGCGCCTCCACTATGGCGCTCCCGCGTCGACACCGGCCGCGACCGGCCTCAGCACCCCGGTCACCACGCCGTCGCGCAGCAGCAGCATGCTGACCTTGGTGTCCTCGTAGCCGAGCAGCCGGAACGAGAACACATGCTGCCGGCCATCCCCCACGGTCAGGTGGGACAGCGGCGTCTGCCCCAGCAGCTGGCCGTCGATGCTGACGGCGGCGCCGCTGGGCTTGCTCTCGATGACGACCTGGATCTCGCGCCCGCGCGGCCGTGGCGGCACCGTGGGCGCCACCGACGCGGCCTCCGCGGCGTCCTCGGCGACCCCCTCGGCGCGCGCCACCGCCTTCTTGCCGCCGCTCTTGCAGCCGGCCAGCGCCAGCCACACCGCCAGCATCGCGACTCCCGCGCCGCGCATCATACCCATACCCAAACCCATACCCATACCTCGGACCTCAGACCTCTCGCGGCCCGGTCCGGTTGGGCGGATCGGCCACCACCCCGGCGACCACGCCACCGCCGCCCAGCGTCGCGCTGTCCTCCTGCGCGATGGGCAGCGTGAACGAGAAGGTGCTGCCATGGCCGAGCTCGCTGTCGACCCAGACGTGGCCGCCGTGGGCCTCGACGAAGGCCTTGACCAGCGCGAGCCCGAGGCCGGTGCCGCCATACTCGCGCGTCGGCGACGAGTCGACCTGGAAGAAGGCGTCGAACACCCGGTCCAGCTTCTCGGTCGGGATGCCGATGCCGCTGTCCTGCACGCGCACCAGCATGGCGTGCTGCCCGGTCCCTGGCGGCGCCACCCCGAAGCGGCCGATGGCATAGGGATCCGACGCCTCGGGCGCCACCGACAGCGAGATCTCGATCTGACCGCGCTCGGGCGTGAACTTGATGGCGTTCGACAGCAGGTTGACGATGACCTCGTGCAGGCGCTCGCGGTTGCCGCTCACGCGCGGCAGCTCGGGCTCGATGGCCATGCGCACCGAAAGGCGCTTCTTGCGCGCCCGCGACATCACCGAGCCCATCGCCGCGCGCACCACCTCGCGCATGTCGACCGCGGCCCGCGCCAGCTCCAGCGTGCCGGCCTGGATGCGCGAGATGTCGAGGATGCCCGAGATCAGCTGCAGCAGCTGGTCGCCCTTCTCGAGGATGATCTGCACATACTTCTTCTGCTCGTCGCCGAGCTGCCCGGCCAGCCCCTCGAGCAACATCTCGCTGTAGCCGATGACCGAGGTCAGCGGCGTGCGCAGCTCGTGCGAGATCGTCGCCAGGAAGCTCGACTTCAGGCGATCCAGCTCCTGCAGCCGCTCGACCGCCTCGGCCAGGCGCTTGTTCTTGTGCTCCAGCGTCTGGTAGCCGTCCTCGACCACCGCGACGTGCAGCTGCGCCGTCAGCAGGCGCGAGTACCCCGCGTGCACGATGTCATCGACCAGGCGCACCCACAGGTTGGCCAGCGCCTGCACCTCGGCCGGCGCGCGCGCGTCGGTGCGATACGGCCCCAGCACCAGGGTGCCGAGCACGGTGCCGTCGTGCGCCAGATCCGCGACCACGTGGCTGATCCCCGCGCGCTGCGCGCTGGCGACCACGCGCACCCCGCTGCCGCGCTGCACCGCCGCCGCGGCGCGCTCGGCGAAGTCGGCGATCGCGACCGCGACCGCGCCGGTGGCCACGCCGCCGCCGCTGGCCGGGACCTCGCACAGCAGGCCCCCGCGGGCGTCGAACACCGCGACCCCCAGCGGATGCAGCGCCTGCACCGCGGTGGCGACGTCCCGGATCGCCTCGGCATCCAGCACCTCGGCCAGATCCAGCGGGCGCGCCAGCGTCAGCGGATCACCGGCAGTGGTCACGGCCCGGTCGGCTCCCCACGGTCAGCGGCCCGGCCGCTGCCCGCCGCCAGCACGCGCAGCGGCACCTCGGCGGCGTCCATCTCGCTCGGCTCGAGACCCAGGCTGCGCAGCAGGGCATTGAAGAAGTCGGCGCGCGGCACCCCGAACTTGCTGGCCAGCTCGAACTTCTTGTCGAGCCGATCCCAGGTCAGCCCGAGCAGCCCCAGGAAGGTCGGGATGACGCCGTCGCCCGCCAGCGCGGTGGCGCGGTACACCGGCTCCGGTCCGCGCGCCGCGAACTCGGCGATCTCGTCCTCGCCGCGGATGGCCGGCCCGGGCAGGTCACGCTTGTTCCACTGCACCACCACCGGCAGCGCGCCCAGCTCGAGGCCGATCTCGCGCAGGTTCTGCTTGAGGTTGGCGTAGCTCTCGTTGTTGGCGCGGGTCTCCGAGACCTGCGAGTCGGCCACGAAGGCGACCCCGTCAGCGCCGGTCAGCACCATCTTGCGCGTCGAGTTGTGCAGGACCTGGCCCGGCACCGTGTACAGCTTGACCCGGATCGACAGCCCGCTGCCGGTGCGAAAGTGGATCGGCAGGAGGTCGAAGAACAGGGTGCGATCATCGGTGGTGTCGAGCGCCATCAGCCGCCCGCGCGCCGCCCCGGCGATGCGCCCGTGCAGGTTCTTGAGGTTGGTCGTCTTGCCCGAGCGCGCAGGCCCGTAATAGACCAGCTTGATCGCCATCTCGCGTTGCGGGAAGTCGAGATGGACCATGGGCCTAGGCTTCCCCCAAGGCGGGCCCGAAAGCAAGGGTCACGGCAGCACTTCGCGCATGGGCACGGGAGTGAAGATGAGCACCAGTACGACCAGGATGAGGATCGCGATACGGCGCTGCCGCGGGTGCAGGATCTCGCCCGAGACTGGCGGGTGATAGACCCCGCCCGCCATGCGTCGCATGACATAGATCATCAGCGTCCACACCGCCCACGGCAGCGCCGACTCGGCGCCATGCTGCGCCGAGGCACCCCAGCTGTGGCCGTCGCGATGCGCCAGCAGCGTCAGCGCCCCCGCGACCACCACGCCGATGGCCAGCAGCATGCGGTGCAGCCAGGCCGAGAAGCGATCGTGCCGCTCATGCCCGAGCCAGCCATACGCGACATGGCCACCGTCGAGCTGCCCGATGGGCAGGAGGTTGATGAAGGTGACCAGGATACCGACCCAGGCCGCGAAGGCCATCGGGTGCAGCTGCACATCGACGCCGCCGCTGGGCAGATAGAAGCCCTTCATGACCAGCTTGATGGCCACATAGAGGAGGGAGTTGCCCTCCTGGATGCCTCCCGGCGGCGACAGCCCCAGCGGCGACAGCGCGACCCCGATGATGAGCAGCGGCACCGCCACCAGCAGCCCCGCCAGCGGCCCGGCCGCGCCGATGTCGACCAGGGCGTCCCGGCTGGGGATGCGCCCGCGCATCTTGATGACCGCGCCCATGGTGCCGATGCCGATGGGCAGCGGGATGAAGAACGGCAGCGAGACGTCGACCTTGTGGCGACGCGCCAGGATGTAGTGGCCCATCTCGTGAGCCAGCAGGATGGTCATCAGGGTGGCGGCGAAGATGGCGCCAGCGCGGAAGCTGCCCCCGTTGACCGCCCCGGCGAAGGTGGTCGACGCGCAGGTGGCCACGAACAGGCCGATGTGCAGCCACCACCTCGTGCGCGCAGGCGCCTGGGCGCGCTGGCGGACGTCCTCGAGCTCCTCGATCTCGTCGGCGCTGGTGGGGATGGCGGTGGCGGCGCTGCTGGCGGGTTCGGGAGACACTCGCAGGCAGTGTAGCCGCTACGGGACGCTCGCGCAGCAGCGGAAGCCGGTCGAGTAGTCCCAGTGGCCGGTGTCGTGCGCGGTGGTCGCGTACAGGCAGCCGTTGCCGTTGCGATAGGTGTCGACATAGAAGCCGCCGCGGAAGGTGCCGTTGGGGTCCGCGGTCCACTCGTGCAGGTTGCCCATCATGTCGAGCGCGCCCTCGGCGGTGATGCAGCCGGCGTTGGCGCCGGCCGGATCGAGCGAGTCGGGCAGCTGGTTCAGGCACGGGTGATCGATCATGCTGAACACCGACGGATCGCTGGTGCCGAAGTACTCGACCGCCGGGTGCTGGGCGCGGGCGTCGTTGCACACCCCGGGCATGCGGGTGTTGCCGTACGGATAGGTGGTCGACGTCGGGCCGCGACAGGCGCGCAGCCACTCGGTGTCGGTGCACAGCCGCTTGCCCGCGGCGGCACAGGCATCAGCGGCCTGGCGGCCATTGATGTAGCCCTGCGGCACCGCGCCAGCGCGGCTGACGGCGCGCACCGCGCGGGTGCCCGGGTTCCAGTACGGCGACCACTCGCCACCGCTGACCAGGGTCAGCGAGGCCTCGTACTTGTCGATGCAGAAGCTGGTGATGCGCACCATGCCGGCCGGACAGCCGCCCTGCCCCGCGGCCTCGCTGCGCCCGCTGGTGGGCAGCGGCATCGCCGCGGGGTCGCAGGTGCTCACGCCTCCGTCCCCGCTGCGCGGGGTGCAGCACTGGATCGACGCCGGACCGGGACACAGCCCGGGCGTGCGCGTCCCGGTGCACTGGCTGATGTCGACGCAGACGCCCATCACGCCACTGGCGCGACAGGGCAGCCCACCGTCGCCAGCGGCATCAGGCAACAGGTCGCCGCCGTCATCCACCACCACCGCCGCGTCGTCGACGCCTGCATCCGCTCCACCACCATCGCCGCCCGCCGGCTCGGACGCGCCGCACCCACTGCCCACCAGCAGCAGCGCGCACAGCAACGTCCCAACCCTTGCGGTCATACCCACATCCTACGACAGACCCCGAGCCCCCGTTCCCCCGGTTGCCTGTTCCCTGTCGCCTGTCGCCTGTTCGTCCGGCTCCCCCGCTATCCCTCCAGCGAGGCGCGCAGGAACCAGACATGCTTCTCGAACTCGCTGACGATCCCGGTCAGGAGGTCGACGGTGTCGGTGTCCCCGTCCTGCTCGCCCAGCTTGCGCGACTCGCGCAGGCCGCCGAGGTAGCCCTCGATGCGCTCTGCCAGCAGCTTGACGTGCTCGAGATCGCGGCTGGTCTCCTGGGGATACTCGGGCAGCTTGCTGGTCGCCGCGACGTGACGGGCGGTGCCATAGGCGCGGCCGCCCAGGGTCACGGCGCGCTCGGCGATGGCGTCGTGGTGGTTGGCCAGCGACACCGCGAAGGTCTCGAACAGGGGGTGCAGCGACGAGAAGTTCGGCCCCTTGATGTTCCAGTGCGCGACCTTGATCTGGCTGTGCAGATCCAGGCCGTCGGCGAGGCGCGCGTTCAGGGTCTCCGAGAGGCGCGCGCGCGCGGCCTCGGGGAGCGGACTCGGACTGCGGAACAGCTTGCTCATGACGTCCTCCTCACGTTGACACCTCTATACACCTCAGCCCGCCTTCAGGGTGGCCTGGCCGCGGCGCCAGCCACACGCGGTCAGCTCGCCGGTCTGCAGGGCGTCGAGCACCCGCAGCACCTCGTCGACGTTGCGCCCGACCGCGAGGTCGTTGCAGCTGGCGAAGCGGATGATCCCGGCGGGATCGACGATGAAGGTGGCGCGCAGGCAGACGCCGTCCTCCTGGTGCAGGATCCCCAGCGCGCGCGCCAGCTCGTGCTTGGTGTCGGCCAGCATGGGGAACGGCAGCTCGCGCAGATCTGGGTGATCCTTGCGCCAGGCCAGGTGCACGAAGTGGCTGTCGGTGCTGCCGCCCAGCACCTGCGCGCCGCGCTCGGCGAAATCGCGACTCTTGCGGCCGAACTCGGCGATCTCGGTCGGGCACACGAAGGTGAAGTCCATCGGCCACAGGAACAGCACCAGCCACTTGCCCGGGAAGCTGTCGCTCCCGATGCGCTTGAACTCGGCGACCTTGTCGCCGACGACGGCCTGCAGTGAAAACCCAGGCAGCTTGTCTCCCACGGTCAGCATCGCGATCCTCTCTTTCTGGATGTTGTCCAATGATGGACTCAGTCTAATACGATGCCGCACAGCGACGCCGGTTGCACCCGGGCGGCCGCGCGGCTAGCGCGTCTTCTTGCGGGTGCCGCGCATGACGACCTGGTACTCGCGCACCTCGAACCCCGGCGGCGGCGGCGGCGCCGGCATGCGCACGGCGTCCCAGGCCACGTCATGGATGCGCCCGGTGGCCTCGTCGATGAAGTGGTGATGGCGCTCGATCACGGGATCGAAGACGACGCGGCCCTCTGCGAGGGTCAGCTGCCGCAGCAGGCCCTTCTCGACCAGCAGGTTCAGCGTGTTGTACACCGTGGCCCGCGACAGCTTCGCGGTGCGCCCGGCGCGCTCGACCTCGGCCAGCACCTCATCCGCCGAGGGGTGCGCGTCGGTGTACAGCACGTAGGCGCCCACCGCGATGCGCTGCGCCGACGGCTGCACCCCGGCCGCCTCCAGCTTGGCGATGACGTCCTGCTCGCGCTCACCCATGCGAATTAGACTAAGTCTAACCAGGGGCCTCGTCAAGGCCGACTCTGCGTGCTCGTGCTCGTGCTCGTTATGTGCGCAGCGCCTCGACCCCCAGGGGCACCGCCTCGACGTCGGCGAAGCCGCCGCCGGCCGCCTGGTAGCTCCTGACCTCGCGACTGACCAGCGTGGGCCGCGCCGCGCCGCCCTGGCGCTCGAGCTGGTAGATGTGGTAGCGCGCATGCCGGTAGGCGTGGCGCCCGACATAGCTCGCCGACGGCACGCCGCGCACCGGAATGGCGGCGCCGTCCTGGCCCGGGATGTCATAGGCCAGATCCTCGTGCTCGTGGCCGTGCAGCACCAGCTCGGCGCCGTGCGCCTTCAGGATCTCGCCCAGCGCGCCGGCGTCGCGCAGCGAGCGCCCGCCGCGCAGGAACTTCGTGGTCTTCACCGGCGGGTGGTGGATCAGCACCACGCGCGCCTTGCCCTGCGTGCTCGGGTGCGACAGCGCGCGCTCGAGGCCACCGAGCTGGGCCTCACCGAGGACGCCATACGCGAACAGCAGGCCGGTCGCGAGCCCGGTCGACAGCCCGATGATGGCGGCGTCGCCGCGCACGTGCAGGTAGGGGAACCGCGCGTCGACACCCAGGTCGACGTCGCTCTTCATGAAGTGGCCGAACGCGGTCTCGAAGCTCTTCTCGCGCTCGCTGCCCCGGGTATAGAAGTCGTGGTTGCCCGGGATCAGGCTGACGCCCGGCGGCCCGCCGCGCAGCTTGGCGAGCAGCTCGCCCGCGATCTCGAACTCGGCCTTCAGCGCCAGCGAAGTGAGGTCGCCGGTGATGCACACGTGGTCGAAGCCGCCGCGCGAGTTCATGTCGTCGACCAGCGCGAACGCGACCTCGTTCTTGTAGTTGGCGCGCCGGTTGAGCAGGATGTTGGCGCCGCCTGCCAATCGCTTGTTGAGGAACGCGCGCAGGCCGTGGCCGCCCAGCGACAGGATGTGGATATCGGAGATGTGCGCCAGCTTCACGACGTCGGCTTTCCTTGCTCTGGTTCCTGTCCTTTGCCGACGTCGTGAATACCACACTCCGCCTTGGCCCCGTTCCAGCGCCCTGCCCGCTCGTCCTCCCCTGGCCGCACGGCGCGCGTGCACGGCCAGCAGCCGATGCTGGTGTAGCCCTGATCGAGCAGCGGGCTGTACGGCACCTCGTGCTCGAGCACGTACTTCCAGGTGTCCTTGCGTGTCCAGTTGGCCAGCGGGCTGACCTTCACCAGCGGCGAGCCATCGGCGTGCCCGAGCAGGTCGAGGATCTGGATCCCGGCCCGCGTGCTCGACTGGTCGCGGCGCAGCCCGGCGATCCAGGCGCCGAGGCCACGCACCGCGCGCTCGGTCGGCTCGACCTTGCGGATGGCGCAGCAGGCGTCGGTGTCCACGGTGTACAGCTTGCCGCGCTTGTGTTCGTGCTCGGCCACCGTCTCGGCCGGCGCGAACGTGGTGACCTGGATGCCATAGCGAGCCTCCAGCCGCGCGCGCAGCTCCAGCGTCTCGGCGAACAGATAGCCGGTGTCGACGGTGAACACCTGCACCGCGGGATCGATGCGCACCGCCAGATCGATCAGCGCGCAGCCCTCGACCCCGAACGCCGTCGAGATGGCGATCCTGTCCCGTGGCCACGCCGACAGCGCGAACTTCAGGATTTCCGCGGGGGTGGCGCCCTCCAGCTCACGCGACCGCGCGGCCAGCTCGGTCGGATCGATCAGCGCGGCTGCGGACATGTCCTTGGGATGCCTCGGCTTGGGTGCAGTGACGATCATAGGGCAGCGCCCGCCCGCACGGCAGCCAGAACCCGCGCCAGACCGTCGGCGACGCTGTCAGTCGACGAGTCGACGATCACCTCGGGGTGCAGCGGCTCCTCGTAAGGATCCGAAACTCCAGTGAAGTGCGGGATCTCCCCCGCCAGCGCCTTCCGGTACAGACCCTTGACGTCGCGCTCCGCCAGCACCGGGATGGGGCAGCGCATGAAGACCTCGATGAAGCCCGCCCCGCTGGCCAGCACCTCGGCGCGGACCTCGTCACGCACCGCGCGATAGGGCGAGATGGCGGCGGTGATGGCGATGACGCCGTTCCTGGCCAGCAGCTTGGCGACGAAGCCGATACGCCGGACATTGATGTTGCGGTCCTCGGCCGAGAAGCCCAGACCCTTGCTCAGGTGGGTCCTGACCTCGTCGCCATCGAGCAGCTCGACGGCCCGCCCTTCGGCCCGCAGCGCCTGCGCAACCGCCTCTGAAAGCGTGGACTTACCCGATCCCGACAGACCCGTGAACCAGACCGTGCAGCCGCCGCGACCCATGTTTCGCCAGCGTGTCACGTTGTACTTCTTGGCGCAATGCGTTAAACCCAGACCATGGCCGCGTCCGAGTTCCTGACCACCCTCAAGCGCACCCATACCTGCGGACAGCTCCGCGCGGGTGACGTCGGCAATGACGTCGTGCTGATGGGCTGGGTCGATTCGCGGCGCGACCATGGCGGGCGCGTCTTCATCGACCTGCGCGACCGTGACGGCATCACCCAGGTGGTCTTCGGCCCCGACTATGACGCCGCGGCGCACGCCCTGGCCGGCGAGCTGCGCGGCGAGTTCTGCATCGGCGTGCGCGGCAAGGTGATCTCGCGTGGGACCAACATCAACCCCAAGATCCCGACCGGCACCATCGAGCTCGAGGCCACCAGCCTGGAGATCTTCTCGCGCTCCGAGACGCCGCCGTTCCAGATCGAGGACGGCATCGACACCGCCGAGGCCATCCGGCTCAAGCACCGCGACCTCGACCTGCGCCGCCCCGAGCTGCAGAAGAACTTCATCGTGCGCTCGAAGATCTACCAGTCGGTGCGCAACACCTTGACCGAGGAGCGCTTCCTCGAGCTGGAGACGCCGTTCATGGGCAAGTACACGCCCGGCGGCGCGCGCAACTTCCTGGTGCCGTCGCGCCTGAACCCGCACCACTTCTACGCCCTGGCCGAGTCGCCGCAGCTCTACAAGCAGCTGTTCATGGTCGCGGGCATGGACCGCTACTTCCAGATCGTGCGCTGCTTTCGCGACGAGGACCTGCGCCAGGACCGCCAGCCCGAGTTCACCCAGATCGACCTCGAGCTGTCCTTCGTGGTCGAGGAGGACGTCCAGCGCGTCGTCGAGAAGCTGATCGTGGCGCTGTGGAAGGACGCCATCGGCGCCGACATCACGGCGCCGTTCCAGCGCATGACCTATGACGAGGCGATGTCCAAGTATGGCGTCGACAAGCCCGACCTGCGCTTCGACCTGCCGCTGGGCGACATCACCGAGGCGGCCGGCACCTCGGGCTTCAAGGTGTTCGACGACGCCGTCGCCGCGGGCGGCATCGTCAAGGCGCTGCGCATCCCGGCCCCAGGCGGCGAGAAGCTGTCGCGCAAGGACCTCGATGGGCTGACCGACTTCGCCAAGCCCTACGGCGTGCGCGGCGTGGCCTATGTGCGCGTCAACGAGGGCGGCGCCTGGCAGGGCGCCCCGGCCAAGGCGACCAGCGAGAGCGCGCGCACCGCCATCAACACCCGCCTGGGCGCGGTGGCCGGCGACGTCATCCTGTTCGTGGCCGACAAGGCCAAGACCGCCAACACCACGATGGGCGCGATCCGCCTGGAGATGGGCCGGCGCCTGGACCTCATCCAGAAGGACGCCTGGCGCTTCCTGTGGGTGACCGACTTCCCCCTCTTCGAGCGCGGCGACGCCGGCAACTGGGTGGCCTCGCACCACCCCTTCACGTCGCCCAAGCTGGAGGACCTGCCCCACCTCGAGAGCGACCCCGGTCGGGTGCGCGCGCGCGCCTACGACCTGGTGCTCAACGGCAACGAGATCGCGGGCGGGTCGATCCGGATCCACCAGGCCGAGGTGCAGGCGCGGGCGTTCCGCGCCCTGGGCCTGAGCGACGACGAGGCGCGCGCCAAGTTCGGCTTCTTGCTGGAGGCCTTCAAGTACGGTCCGCCGCCCCATGGCGGGATCGCGTTCGGCCTCGATCGCCTGGCCATGCTGCTGTGCGGCGCCGACTCGCTGCGCGACGTCATCGCGTTCCCCAAGACCCAGAAGGGGACCGACCTCATGACCGAGGCGCCGGTCGAGATCCAGCAAAAGCAGCTCGATGAACTCCACATCACCATCAAGAAGTGACGAGCTCGACCGGCTGGCCGCCGGCGAGTTCGATCTCTGCGTCATCGGCGGCGGCGTCACCGGCGCCGGCCTGGCGCGCGACGCCCAGCTGCGCGGGCTGCGCGTGGCGCTGGTCGAGAAGCACGATTTCGGGTCGGGCACGTCATCGAAGTCCTCCAAGCTGATCCACGGCGGCGTGCGCTACATGGAGCACCTGGAGTTCGGCCTGGTGCACGAGAGCGTGCGCGAGCGCGCCCTGCTCCTGCGCGACGTGCCCCACCTGGTGCGCCCGGTGCCGTTCATGTACCCGGCCTACAAGGGGCAGAAGCCGTCGCTGTTCGCGCTCGACGTCGGGCTGTGGCTGTATGACGCCTTCGCGCGCTTCCGCGTGCCCAGGATCCACAAGGCCTACCGCAAGGGCCGCGTGCGCGAGCTGGAGCCGCTGCTGACCCAGGAGCGCCTCAACGGCGCGCTGGTCTACTACGACGCCATGACCGACGACGCCCGGCTGGTGCTGGAGAACGTGGTCGACGCCCGCGCCGCCGGGGCGCTGTGCCTGTCGTATGTGGCGGCCGAGGGCCTGCTCCGGGGCGACGCCGGCGCCGGCGCGCGGGTCACCGGCGTCAAGGCGCGCTGCGTCGAGACCGGCCGCGTGGTCGAGGTGCGCGCCAGGGCGGTGTTCGCGGCGACCGGGCCGTGGACCGACCAGCTGCTGGGCGACCTCGGCGACGGCCTGCCGCGCAAGCTGCTGCGCCCGACCAAGGGCGTGCACGTCGTGGTCGACCGCGCCCGGCTGCCGGTCAACCACGCCGTGGTCATGCGTGTGCACAAGGACAAGCGCACCATCTTCACCATCCCGTGGGAGTACCGCACCGTCATCGGCACCACCGACACCGACGACAGCGCCAAGCCCGAGGACGTGCGCGCCACCGCCGACGACGTGCGCTACCTGCTCGACATCGCCAACGCCCACTTTCCCAGCGCCAAGCTGGTCGCCGAGGACGTCATCTCGACCTGGGCCGGCCTGCGCCCGCTGGTGGCGCCCGACGCTGGCGAGGGCAAGAAGACGGCGTCGCAGGTGTCGCGCGAGCACGAGCTGCTCACCTTGCCGTCGGGCGTCATCCTGATGGTCGGCGGCAAGCTGACCACCTACCGCCACATGGCCGAGCAGGCCGCCGACCGCGTGATGGAGGTCCTCGGCCGCGCCCACGGCGACGTGCTGACCCGCCAGCGTCCCCTGCCCGGCGCCGTCGGCCTGGTCGAGGGTGGCGATCGCGCCGTGCAGGCCCTGGCCGCCGAGCTTTCGCGCGACCACAAGGTCCCCGAGGCCAGCGCCCGCCACCTGTCGCGCACCTATGGCGTGCGCGCCCGCACCCTGGTCGCCGAGGCCGAGGGCGACGACGCCCGCCGCGTCATCGTCGACGGCCTGCCCCAGGTCTGGGCCGAGGTCGACTTCGCGGTCCGCCACGACCTCGCCTTCCGCCTCGACGACGTGCTGGCCCGCCGCACCCTGTTCCTGCTGGTCGACAAGGACCAGGGACTCGGCGTGATGGACGCCATCGCCGCCCGCATGCAGAAGCTGTGCGGCTGGGACGCCGCCCGGACCGAGCGCGAGCTCGAGCACTACCAGAAGATGGTCGAGGCCTCGCGCGCCTGGCACGGCGAAGAGCGCGGCCTGCCGAGGCGCATCGCGGCGGCCCACCTGCGCAAGAAGAAGGCCTGACACCGCGCGGGCCGGTGCTGGCATTGGCGTGGCTGCGACGGACGCCTGCGGCCGAGCGTGGTAGAGGATCTCCATGACCGAGACGGCGCCGGACAACACGGCTGTGCGGGTGGCGCTCTGGCGGGCGTTGCATGTGGAGGTCGATGCGCGGCCGCATGTGCTGGAGGACATGATCGGGCTGCGGCTGGTGGCGCCGGAGACGGGGTGGCGGGCGCGGCCGGATATGCATGTGGAGAGGACGGCGCGGGCGCGGGCGACCATCGTGGGGCGCGCGCGCTTCATCGAGGACCTCGTGGTGGACACCCGGGTCCCGCAGTATGTGTTGCTGGGGGCGGGGCTCGATAGCTTCGGGCAGCGCCGGCCGGTGGGGGCGGCGGTGCGGGTGTTCGAGGTCGATCAGGCCGGGACGCAGGCGTGGAAGCGGCGGCGACTGGCGGAGCTGGGGCTGGCGACGCCGGAGTGGCTGCGCTTCGTGGCGGTGGACTTCGAGGCCGGGACGCCGTGGCTGGAGCGGCTGGTGGCGGAGGGCTTCGACGCGGGTGTGCCGGCGCTGGTCGCCTCGGTCGGGGTCAGCATGTACATCACCCAAGGAGGCCACGCGGGCGACGCTGGGGCAGGCGGCGACGCTGGCGCCACACAGCCAGCTGGTGATGACGTTCCAGCTGCCGACCGAGCTGATCGAGGCCGAGGAGCGGCCGGGCCGCGAGATGACCGAGCGCGGGGCGCGCGCGGCGGGGACGCCGTTCATCAGCTTCTTCACGCCCGAGGAGCTGGTCGAGCTGGCGCGCCAGGCCGGGTTCGCAGAGGTGCGCCATGTGTCGGCGGGCGAGCTCGCCGCGCGCTACTTCGCGGACCGCAGCGATGGCCTGCGACCGTCGAGCGCGGACGAGCTCATCGTGGCGACGACCTGAGAGTCGGCCAGGACCTTACTGGACCTCCAGGATCCGGAGCGACGCGTCGAGTCGGCGCAGGTCCGCCGGATCGGATGTGAGCACACCTTGGTCCCTCGCCCGCGCGCAAGGACCACCGAGGCATCGACGACATCGCTGGTCCTGGTCACCCCGCACAGCCGTCCTTGCGAGCCCCTCGCGGGCTCGGCTCACCAGCACCGCACACGCCCGCTCTGACATCGACCCCGGGCGCTTGCTCGCCCCCTGCCGCTGGTGGGCGCTGTCACCTGCTTCAGCGCTCTCGAGGTGAGGCGAGCTGTGCGGGGCGGCGACCGGATATCATGGCGGGGTGAGCGATCCGCGAGAGAGGGCACCAGGCACGGTCACGCCGCTTGCGC
>JADYYK010000114.1 GCA_020853705.1 Deltaproteobacteria bacterium | reverse complement strand
TGCTCGTGCTCGTGCTCGTGCTCGTGCTCGTGCTCGTGCTCGTGCTCGTGCTCGTGCTCGTGCTCGTGCTCGTGCTCGTGCTCGTGCTCGTGCTCGTGCTCGTGCTCGTGCTGGCTCACTGTCCCGCCGCCAGCGCCGCCTTGACCCGCGCCGCCAGCGCCGCGGCGGCGCCCTCGACCGGCAGCAGCTCGACGTCCTTGCTGGCGGCCCCGCCCTTGCGGACCTTGAGCTCCAGCTTGCCCTCGGCCAGAGTCTTCTTGCCGATGGCCACGCGCAGCGGCATGCCCAGCAGCTCGGCGTCCTTGAACTTCACGCCCGGGCGCTCGTCGCGATCATCCAGCAGGACCTCGACCCCGAGCGCGGTCAGCTCGGCGTACAGCGCCTCGGCCACCGCGGCGACGTCGCCGTCCTTCTGCAGCGGCAGCAGCGCGATGTGGTAAGGCGCCAGCGCCATCGGCCACACGATGCCGCCCTCGTCGTGGTTCTGCTCGATGGCGGCGGCGGCGATGCGCGTGATGCCGATGCCGTAGCAGCCCATCACCATCGGCTTGGTCTGCCCGTCGGCGTCGAGGAACTCGCAGCGCATCGGCGCCGAGTAGCGCGTGCCCAGGAAGAAGACGTGGCCGACCTCGATGCCCTTGAAGGCCTGGAACTTGCCGCTGCTGCAGCGCGGGCAGGGATCGCCCGCCGCTGCCACGCGCAGATCGACCTGCCTGGCGCCGGCCAGATCGCGCGCCGGCACGACGCCGCCGAGGTGCGCATCGACCTTGCCCGCGCCGACCACGTAGCTGCCGCCCCACTCGACGTCGAGATCCACGAAGACCGGAAATTTCAGCCCCAGCGGCCCCACGTAGCCGACCGGCGCGCCGGTCTCGGTGGCCACCGTCTTCTCGCCCGCCAGCACGACCTCGGTGGCGCCCGCGGCCTTGCGCAGCTTGATCTCGTTGACCTCGTGATCGCCGCGGACGACCGCGGCCACCGGCTTGCCGTCGGCCAGGTAGACCAGCGTCTTGAGCAGCGCGGTCGCCGGCTTGCCCAGGAACGCGGTCACCTCGGCGATCGACCTCTTGCCCGGGGTGGCCAGCTCCTCGGGTGCGCCTGCCGGCGCGGTCGCGCCGCTGGCCGCCGCGCGACGCACCTCGGCCTGCTCGACGTTCGCGGCATAGTTGCAGCTGTCGCAGGCCACGATGGCGTCCTCGCCGGTCTCGGCCAGGACCTGGAACTCGTGGCTCATCGAGCCGCCGATGTTGCCGGTGTCGGCCTCGACGGCGCGGAACTCCAGCCCGCAGCGCTTGAAGATGCGCGCGTAGGCGTCATACATGGCCTGGTAGGTCGCCTTGGCGCCGTCGTCGCTGGCGTCGAAGCTGTAGGCGTCCTTCATGATGAACTCGCGCCCGCGCATCAGGCCTGCGCGCGGCCGCGGCTCGTCGCGGAACTTGGCCTGGATCTGGTACAGGTTGTGCGGCAGCTGGCGGTACGACTTGATGTCGCGGCGCACGATGTCGACCACGACCTCCTCGTGCGTCGGCCCGATGCAGAAGTCGGCGCCCTTGCGATCCTTGAAGCGCAGGAGCTCGGCGCCGTACTTCTGCCAGCGCCCCGACTCCTGCCACAGCTCGGCCGGGATGGCGGCCGGCATCAGGATCTCCTGCGCGCCGGCGCGATCCATCTCCTGGCGCACGATCTCCTCGATCTTGCGCACCACCCGCCAGCCCAGCGGCAGGAGGTCATAGATCCCGGCCGCCACCTTGCGCAGGTAGCCGCCGCGGACCATGTAGACGTGGCTCACGACCTCGGCGTCGGCCGGAGCCTCGCGGAGAGTGGGGATGAACGCGCGCGAATATCGCATGCGCGCTGATTAGCACACCCGGACCGGATCGGAACGGAATAGCGCTGGCCGGATCGGAACGGAATAGCCTCCTCGAAGCTGCGCTTCGAGGGGGCTACTCCTGCGCGACCCTGATGACCTCGCCCTCGACCGAGAACAGCCAGCCGGCGTCGCTGCGCACCCCGGCCGCGAAGGACACCACGCCGGTGGCCCCCGGCGCGCCCGGGCGCAGCAGGCCCAGCGCCAGCGCCGAGCGGTCGCGCCCGCCGCTCTCGATGACCCGGCGCAGCGCCAGCGCGGCGTCATAGGCGCTGGCGTCGAACAGGGATGGCTCCTCGCCGAAGCTGCCGCGGTAGCGGCGCACATAGTCGGCCAGCGCCGGCTCGCTCTCGTCGGGGTAGAAGCCGGGCGCCAGCAGCGCGCCCTGGACGTAGCGGCCGGCCGCGCGCAGGAGGTCCGGCGACAGCCCCTCGGCGGTCGACAGCAGGAGGATGCGCCGGCCCTTGACGGGCTTGCCACCCTCGGGCAGCGGCCACAGGTCGGCGGCCGCCAGCGCCGGCGTGATGAGCTCCAGCCGCCTGGCGGTGTCGGGCACGAACAGGGCGTCGAAGCCGGCCTTCTTGACCGCGCTGATGGCCTTGCCGAACGAGGTCGCGTCCTTGGCGTAGGCCTCGACCGCGCCCACCTCGAGCCCGCGGGCGCGCGCCTCGACCACGAAGGCCTCGCCGACCTTCTTGCCATAGGCGTTGTCGGGCGCGATCACCGCGACCCGCTTGATGCCCTCGGCGGCCGCGCGCACCGCCAGCGCGCGCGCGCGGGCCTCGGCCGAGACCACGACGCGGAAGACGCCGGGCAGCTCGGCGGGCACGTCGGCGGCGAAGCCGGTCAGCGGCAGGATGGGCACGCCCAGCTCGGACGCGCGCCGCGCCGCCGCGGCGGCCTGCTTCTTGTCGATCGGCCCCACGATGGCGATGGCGCCCTCGGCCACCAGGGCGTCGACCGCGGCCGCAGCGGTGGCCTCGGAGCCCGGATCGCGCGCCACCACCAGGTAGCCCGAGCGCGCCGCCTGCCCGGCGCCGGAGTTCAGCCCCAGCGCCAGCCCGAGGCCGCGCAGCGCGCGCTCGCCGACCTGGCGCGTGGCCCCGGTCTGCCCGAACAGCACGCCGATCACGCGCGGATCGCCCGGGCCGGCCGCGGCGGGCGCCGCGCCCCCGACGGCGCCGAGGCCGGCGGCTTCGCGCGCCGCCGCGGTCTCGGCCAGCACGCGCGCCGCGCCCTCGCCGTCGCCGGCCGCGCTGAGCACGGCCGACAGCCGCACCGCGACCACCGCCGCGACCGCGCCGCCACGCGGCAGGGCGCGATAGGCGGGCCCGACCTCGGCGTCGGTGAGCTTGCCGGTCAGCTCCTGGGCACGGGCCAGGATGTGCACCTTCTCGGCCGCGCTGGGGCCGGCGTCGGCGGCCTGGTGCCAGCGCCCCAGCCAGCCCAGCGCCGCCGCCACCTCACCGCGCTGGTAGCTGGCCTCGGCCAGCGCCGCGGCCAGGGCGCCGAGCTCCTCGCCGCCGTCGCCATCGGGCGCCGCCGCGATGGGCGCCAGCAGCTGCTGGGCGCGGACCCACTCGCCGCGCTCGACCAGGGTCAGCCCCAGGAAGTAGCGCGCCTTGCGCGGCAGCCCGTCGCCGGGGCTGGCCAGAGGTGCCAGGTGCAGCTCGGCGGTCTTCCAGTCGCCCAGCTCATAGGCCGCGCGGCCGGCGAACAGGCGCGCCGTCTGCGCCAGAGGATCGTGCGGGAAGGCCTTGATGAAGGCCTCCATGTCCTTGCCCGCCGCGGAGAAATCGCCATCCTCGAACTTCGCGCGCGCCGCCGCGAAGCGCCGCTGCGCGGCCGGATCCTCCGACTTCGGGATGACGAAGCCGGCCGGACCAGCCCCCGGCTTGGGGCAGCCGGCCAACCCCAGCAGCATGACCACGCCCCACAGCCTGAAGGCGCACAGCGACGACCTCGACATGGCGTGAAGGTAAACGCGTGGCCGCGGCTGGGCAATCCCGCTGGGCGTCCCGGCGTGATCGTGCTTGAATATCGACTCATGGGGGATCTCTTGCCGAGGCGAGCGCCGCTGCTCGCCGCCTTGCTGTGTCTGGCGCTGCCGGCCGTGGCCGAGGCGCAGAACCGCGTCAATTTCGGCTCCAAGTCGATGGAGCTGCCGTATGGCTGGGCGGGCGCGCCCAACGGTGATCGCGCGGTCACCCTGCAGCGCGCCGGGGGCAAGAGGATCGTGATGTACGCCCGCGCGCTGCCCTCGTTCCTGCAGTGCAGCGTGGGGCTGCCCGACACCAAGATCGGCGGCAAGGTGCGCCGCCGGGTCGCCTACCTGGGCTCGAGCTACGAGCAGTCCGCGGTCGAGACCCCCACGCTGTCGGGCGGCCTGGAGGCCATCGTGTGCTCCGACCTGCCGCAGGGTGTCCTGGTGGTGCAGATCATCTGGAAGGCCAGCCAGCAGCCCTATGACGCCAGCGAGGTCGCGATGGTGCTGGAGACGCTGCGCGAGGGCGGCGCCTCGGTCAGCCTGCCCAGCGAGGACACCATCGAGCTGCCCGGGCTGGGCCAGTCGATCCGGGTCAACTCCGAGCAGGGCGCCTGGTCGGTGGCCAAGCAGGACGAGCGCTGGGTGGTGCGGCGTGACTGGCCGACCTCGACCGCGCTGAGCGTGCGCGTGGTGCGCGCCCGCCACATGACCAGCTGTGCGCGCCCGCCCGATCCGACCATGAAGCTGGCGCGCGCCAACCAGCTGGTGCCCGACGGCTGGTACGACTACGCCTACGAGACCCTGCTGACGTCCCCGTCGACCGGGCAGGCCTACGGCTGGATCGGGCGCCTGTGCAAGGAGATGGGCTCGGGCGTCCTGATCGCGCAGGTCGACAACATCGGCAGCGGCGTCGGCCGCCCCGCGGGTCGCGACGCCACCGAGCTGCGCTACGTCCTCGAGCAGACCGGCAACGCCATGAGCAGCTCGTTCCCCAGCAGCCGGCGCAGCAGCGGCAGCAGCGGCAGCGACTACAGCGTCAGGAAGAAGAAGAGCGGCATCCTCGGCGTCCTGCCGCGCATGCGCTACACCGCCGGCGTCACCCAGCTCAAACCGACCTTCAAGACCACCACCACGCCGCCCATCATCTCGCCGCCCGATCCCACCCTGGGCGGCAGCCTGTCCCTGGAGTGGGACAAGTGGAACTATGGCAAGGGCACCGATCAGCAGCTCGGGGTCGGCTACTTCCTGGGCGGCACGTTCGGTTACGATCCCAAGTCGAAGCTCCTCGTCGACATCAAGGCCGAGTGGCAGCTGCTGTTCCCGCCCTATGCGCTGATGGGCGCCAAGGGCAGCTCGCCGAAGTTCAACCTGTTCCTGATGCCGGTCATCGGCGTGGGCTGGGATGGCATCGGCGTGGCCACCGACGCCGATGTCGGGGGCATCGGCCTCGACGACAACTTCTACTGGGACTACGGCTTCCGGCTGCAGTACCGGCTGACGCCGCGCCTGAAGCTCGAGGCCGCCTACGTCAAGGCGTCGCGCTTCGCGGACACCGTCGACGAGTGCCTGCGCATGTGGGCGCGCGCGCAGTACATGGGTGACAAGGGCACCGAGTGGAGCCTGGGCGTGTTCAAGACCGACTACTACGGCTTCGCGGAGTCGCTGACCGGAGGGCTCGGCGTCACCTGGTGAGGGCGTGTGAGGGCGTGCGGGCGCCTGCGGGCGTGTGAAGCGGTGGTGGTGCGGACCCGCGGCCGTTGTATGCTCGCGGCATGAAGCCGAGGCCCCCGAAGTCGACCGAGGTCAGTGAAGGAGCCAAGGACGCCCAGGACTCGACGGGCCCGCTGGAGCGCGTGCACCTCGACGAGCTGGAGGCGATGAACGACGCCCTGGCGCAGCGCCTGGCCGAGGGCTGGGCCAAGATCGAGGCCGATGACGCCGCGGGCGCGCGCAAGCTCGCCGAGGCGCTGGTGGCCGAGGCCGACGAGGCCGGTGAGGACGCGCCCGAGGCGCTGACGCTGCTGGGCGCCGCCGCCGCGGCCGACGGCGACGGCGAGCAGGCCATCGCCTACTACGAGAGCGCGCTGGCCATCGACCCCGACTACTTCGAGCCGCAGCTCCTGCTGGCGGAGACGCTGCTCGACGCCTCGGATGACCTCGACACCGCGCTGGAGCACGCCGATCTGGCGCTGGATCTGGCCGAGGAGGAGGACGAGGTCCTCGACGCCATGCTGCTCAAGGCCGAGGTCCTGGTCGCCATGGGCGAGGACGCCGACGCGCGCGAGCTGCTGGGCGATCTGCCGCCCATCGCGCTGCCCGACGCGGAGCACCACATGCGCGCCGGGCGCCTGTATGCCGACCTCGAGGACTTCGCCGATGCGCAGCGCCACTTCGAGCTGGCGGTCAAGCTGGCGCCCGACAGCGCGGAGGCCTACCACGGCCTCGGCGTGGTCGCCGACCTGACCGGCCGCGACGCCGAGCGCAAGGCGGCCTGGCGCAAGGTGCGCGAGCTCGACCTAGCGGCGGCCACGCCGCGCTGGCACCTCAGCGAGGCGCGCGTGCGCGAGCTGGCCGGTGAGGCGCTCGACGAGCTGCCCGAGGCGGCGCGGGCGCGGCTGGGTAACGTGCCGGTGCAGGTGTGGGACTACCCGTCACTGCAGCAGATCGACGACGGCATGGATCCACGCCTGCTGGGCGTCTTCGACGGCGTCGCGCTGGGCGACCAGTCCGCAGTCGGCGGCGCCCCGTCCCTGGCCCACATCTTCCTGTTCCAGCGCAACATCGAGCGCGTGGCGCGCACCGAGGACGAGGTCCAGGACGAGGTCCGCATCACGGTGCTGCACGAGACCGCGCACTTCTTCGGCCTCGGCGAGGCCGAGCTGGAGGCGCTGGGGCTGGATTGAGGGACTCAGCGCCGTAGGCGCTGAGCCCCTCAATCCATCCGTGCGGTCGTGCGGTCGTGCGGTCGCGCGGTCGTGCGGCTCGTGCGGCTCGTACGGCTCGTACGGCTCGTACGGCTCGTACGGCTCGTACGGCTCGTGCCGCCGTGCCGCCGTGCCGCCGTGCCGCCGTGCCGCCGTGCCGCCGTGCCGCCGTGCCGCCGTGCCGCCGTGCCGCCGTGCCGCCGTGCCGCCGTGCCGCCGGCCACTGGATGTCCGCCCTTCGCGGACCGGAATGTGCGCCCTCCGTGCTAGGCTGACCGAGTAGTCATGACGGCCGCAGGTAACACCGGCACAGGAAGGAGGCACGCCGTGCTGCGGGTAGGCGTGGCGCTGGCCCTGCTGCTGCCGGCCCTGACCGTGACCGGGTTCGTGACCGGCTGCGCGTTCGACCCCAACGGTTTCGGACCGCTGGCGAGCGGCGGCGACGATGGCGGCGGGCTCAGCGTGGATGGCCAGATCGCGTTCATGCGGGACGGTGGGCCAGGCGACGCCGCGCCGTTGCCGACGGACAGCGGACCGCCGCAGCCAGTGGACGCGCGGGTCGCCGACGCCGCGCCGCCGGGCTGCAATGGAGATGGCCCGACCTGCGATGGCGACTACGCGGCGGTATGCTCGGGCGGGCGGCTGACGCGGTCACGCCTGTGTCCCGAGGCTTCGTTCTGCCTGTTCGGCGAGTGCGCGATCCCGTTCGGCTCCAGCGGCTGCAGCAGCGACGCCTCCTGCAGCAGCGGCGGCGGAGGCGCAGGGATCTGCACGCCGTTCGTCCAGCACACGCTGAACCCGTTCGACCCGCCCACGGTGACCCTGCGCTGCGCCACCCCGCGCGCCGCCGCCGGCACCGGCGCCGCCGGCGCCGCCTGCACATCACCGACCGACTGCCGCACTGGCATCTGCGTGCGCAGCCGCTGCTGGGGCGTCTGCGGCAACGGCAGCCAGTGCACGAGCCCGACACAGTGCATGATGGCGCCGCTTCAGGTCGACGGCGTGACCGACGACGTGACCGGCTGCTTCGCCCCCTGACGGCAGGGGTCGCCCGGCCGGCTTGATCCTGGGCGCCTCGATGCGCGGGGCAACTGGTGCGCGGGCGCGGGACGCCTCATCTGGCGCGTGCTCGTGCTCGTGCTCGTGCTCGTGCTCGTGCTCGTGCTCGTGCTCGTGCTCGTGCTCGTCCTCGTCCTCGCCCTCGTCCTCGTCCTCGTGCTTCCCCTCGTCCTCGTGCTCGTCCGCGTGCTCGTGGCCCTGCTCGTCCGCGTTATCCCGCGCGTCTTCCTGCTCGTCCTCTCGATCTTCCTGGGGCCTCGTGCCCTCGTCCTCCTCGTCCTCGCGCTCGAGATGTCCGCCCGATTCAAGATCGCGGACCTGGCACGTGGTGGACGGGGACAAGGCCCTGTCGTTGCCAGCCGATGGTCAGGAGCCATGTCCTCGGCTCGGCGAGGCGGGGTGCGGTCTGGGGCCGGGCCCAGCTGCCCGAGGTCGGCTGGCCGTCCCGGCCACGCCAGCCGCTGAAGTACCAGCCAGACGAGCACGGGTCGATCCACCAGCGACCGGGAACATGCCTCCTGGCCGCCGCGTGATGGCGGTAGTTGCACAGCACATATGCCAGCGCGTGATGCACCTCGCGCGGCGAGCGCAGCGCCCGCGCGTGGTAGCGATCGGCGAAGGCAGCCCCGGTGCGCCCCAGCACCTTGTTGAGCGCACGCGCGATGCGCACCGACAGCCCTTTGATGGCCCGTGAGAGAGAGCGCGCGTCAGCGGTCTCGACCAAAAGGTGCACATGATCGCCCTGCACCGAGAAGTGGACCGTCCGGGTCTCGAAGCGGTCGCAGCCGCGGGACAGCGAGCGATAGACCGCCCGCAGCGCGCGCTCGCTCCGCAGGTATCCGACCTCTCGCTTCAACCGGAGCGTGACGTGTTGCGGCTCGCGCGCCAGCGCGCGGGGCCGCCTGCGGTGGGCCACCGGGGGCCGTCCGGTCTTGCGCGGCCGACCTGCGCCCTTGCGTGCGCCACCATGTTGCCGCCACGTGAACCCGAGCTGCTGCGGCGCACGCGTCCGCCTGCGCCTCCCCCCTCGACTGCGACCTCTTTCCATCGCCCGCCTCCTCTGCCCTCTTGAATTGGGCCGACAAACGATACCCGAGGGGTCTGACATGACCTCCCGCGGCTGAGGCGATAGCCAACTTGAACAGGGCGCGAGGACGAGGGCGCGAGGACGCGAGGACGAGGACGAGGACGAGGACGAGGCGCGAGGACGAGGCGCGAGGACGAGGACGAGGCGCGAGGCGCGAGGACGAGGACGAGGACGAGGACGAGGACGAGGACGAGGACGAGGACGGGGACGAGACGCGAGGGCGAGGACGAGGACGGGTACCAGCACACGAGCACCAGCATGAGCACCAGCACGAGCACCAGTACCAGGACGGGCACGAGAGCGCGCACGGGCGCGAGAGCGCGCACGGGCGCGAGAGCGCGCACGGGCACGAGAGCGCGCACGGGCGCGAGAGCGCGCACGGGCGCGAGAGCGCGCACGGGCACGAGAGCGCGCACGGGCACGAGAGCGCGCACGGG
>JADYYK010000113.1 GCA_020853705.1 Deltaproteobacteria bacterium | reverse complement strand
TCCGCCTCCGCCTCCTCCTCCGCCTCCGCCTCCGCCTCCGCCTCCGCCTCCGCCTCCGCCTCCGCCTCCGCCTCCGCCTCCGCCTCCGCCTCCGCCTCCGCCTCCGCCTCCGCCTCCGCCTCCGCCTCCGCCTCCGCCCTGTCGTCCTTCAATGTCAGACCGGCCTCGTACGGTTTGTTCGCCCGAATCAAGTTCGGGCAGGAGGCGACAGCGTGACCACCAGGAACAGCAAGGACTCGCGGGACGGACGGCAACTGGGCTTCCACTGGCGCCGCCACGGCGGTGCGCGCAAGGGCGCGGGGCGGCCCCGGTCCAGCGGGCGTCGCAACGTCGTGCATCGCACTCGTGACCGGGTGCGGCCCTATCACGGCCAGCACGTCACGTTGCGTATCCAGCGCAGCATCGGGTGGCTGCGCAACCGGCGACTCGCCGCGGCCATCCTGCGTTCGCTGCGGGCCGGCGCAGAGCGCTTTGGCACCCGCATCGTGCACTTCTCGGTGCAGTTCGACCACGTCCACCTGATCGCCGAGGCCGACGACAACCGCGCTCTGACGCGCTCCATCAAGGGCCTCTCCGTGCGGGTCGCGCGGGCGCTCAATCGTGTTCTCGCGCGCAAGGGCTCGGTGTTCGCCGACCGCTATCACACGCGCGCGCTGACCTCGCCGCGCGCCGCGCGCCATGCGCTGGCGTATGTGCTGTGCAACTACCGGCACCACACCCGAGACCGGCTTCATCCACGCTGGGTCGATCCGCTCTCGAGCGCCGGGAGCTTTGACGGCTGGGCGACGCCACCCCGGATCGCGACGACACACAGCCTCGCCGAGCCCCGGTGCTGGCTCTTGCAGCGTGGCTGGAAGAAGGCCGGCCTCATCGACTCTCGCACCATCCCCGGCCCACCAACTTGATTCGGGCGGACATCCGGCGAAGCGGGGCGGGCGCAGGCGGACATCTGGCGAAGCGGGGCGGGCGCGGGCGGACATCTGGCGAAGCGGGGCGGGCGCAGGCGGACATCTGGCGAAGCGGGGCGGCCTGGGCGGACATCTGGCGAGCCGGGCAGGCGTGGGCGGGCGGGCGTGGGCGGGCGCGGTGCCTGACGCGCCCAAGCGGGCGGGGCGCAGGCGCAGGCGCAGGCGCAGGCGCAGGCGCAGGCGCAGGCGCAGGCGCGCGGGCGGGCAACGCGATCGTCGCCACCACGGCGATGGTCCCCTGTCCTCGCCGACCGACACGCCGCCGCGGTCGGCGCGCTCCCCACTCCGGCGCGCCTCAGCGGCCGCTGGAGCGGGCCCGCTGCGGGGCGACCGGGACCAGCGCCACGCCGCAGGCCAGCGCGGCGGCGGCGGCGGCGCAGGCGAAGACAGCGCCGCCGCCGCGCGCGGCGAACAGCGGGCCCCACAGCAGCATGCCGAGGACCGAGCCGACCGCGATGCTGGCGACGTACAGCGACTGGCCGGTGGCCAGGGCCTCGGCGGGGACGCGGGCCTTGAGCCACTGCACGCTGGCCAGCCAGACCATCGCGAAGGACAGCGCGTGCAGCGGCTGCAGCGCCAGCAGCAGCACCGGCTGGCGCACCACGGCGACCAGCCCCCAGCGCAGCGACGCTCCGGCCAGGCCGACCGCCAGCAGGCTGCGCGCCGGGACGCGGCGGAACAGGCGACCGCCCAGCGCCATCAGGGCGATCTCGGCCACCACGCCCAGGGTCCAGGCCACACCGACGGTGCCACCGCCGAGGCCGAGGGCATACAGGTGCAGCGAGAACACCAGGTCGTACGCCGAGTGACCGGCCTGCGACAGCAGGCCGGTCACGAGCAGCAGCTGGAAGTCCCGCGCCCGCAGCAGGCTCCCCACCGCCCCCAGCGGCGGCCGCTCCGGCCGGGGCACCCGCGCCGGCAGCGCGAACGCCGCCACCAGCACCGCCGCCAGGCCGAGCGCGATGGCCCCCGGCAGCTGCCACTCGGCGTCCACCGACCCGAGCTGCCCGAACCCCAGCGCCGCCAGCATGAAGCCCACCGACCCCCACAGGCGCAGCCGGGCATAGCCCTGCGCCCCGGCGCGCTCCAGCGCAAGCACGTCGGCCATGGTCGTCGTCGGCGAGCGGAAGAACGCGAACAGCGCCAGCCCCGGCCACAGCGTGGCCGCGCCATGCGCCCCGCCACGCGCCGCCAGCGCCAGGATCACGAACCCGGCCAGCGCCCCGGTGCAGGTCACGCGCAAGAGGCCCCCACGCAGGCCCAGCCAGTCGGCCAGCAAGCCGAACAGCGGCGGCCCCAGCACCCCCAGCGCAGGCAGCGTCGCCGCCAGCACCGACAGCTCCAGCCCGGCCACCCCGTGCGCGCCCAGCCAGCGCGGAAAATAGGGCAAATACAGCCCCAGCGCGGCGAAGCTCACGAAGTAGAACAGTCGAATCGCAGCCACGGTCAGGCGCCAGCATACGTGTTAAGAGGGCCCATGGCCCACTCCACTCTGCGCACCAGACTCGCGCTCGCCAGCGCGCTGCTGCTGGCGTCGACCACGGCGGCCCACGCGCGCACGCCCGTCGGCCCCAAGCAGACGCCGCCAGGCAAGCCCACCCCCAAGGGCCCCAGGCCCAAGCTACCCGCGACCCCGAAGCGCCCGGTCACCGACGAGTACCACGGCACCAAGGTCACCGAGGACTACCGCTGGCTGGAGAACTGGGACGACCCCGAGGTCAAGGCCTGGTCGACCGCCCAGGACGCCGTCGCGCGCGCCTGGCTCGACGCCCGCCCCGGCATCGCCAAGCTGCGCGCGCGCATCACCGAGCTCGACAGCGGCACCTCGCCCGACTACTTCGGCCTCACCGCGCGCCCCGGCGTCGTGTTCGCCTACAAGGAGCAGCCGCCGCGCCAGCAGCCCTTCATCGTCGCGCTCGGCCCCGGCCTCGACGCCGCCAGCGAGCGCAGCATCGTCGACCCCAACGTCCTCGACCCCAGCGGCAGCACCGCGATCGACTGGTTCGTGCCCTCGCTCGACGGCAAGAAGCTGGCGGTCTCGATGTCCACCGGCGGCAGCGAGGACGGCTCGCTGCACGTGTTCGACGTCGCCACCGGCAAGGAGCTGGACAAGGTCATCCCGCGCGTGCAGTACGGCACCGCGGGCGGCAGCGTGGCCTGGAACGCCGCCGGCACCGGTCTGTGGTACACGCGCTACCCCGCACCCGGCGAGCGCCCCGCCGAGGACGTCCACTTCTACCAGCAGATCTACTTCCACACCCTGGGCCAGGACCCGGCCAAGGACGTCCACGTCGCGGGCAAGGACTTCCCGCGCATCGCCGAGATCTTCCTGTCAGGCAGCCGCGACGGCAAGCACGTGCTGGCCGCGGTGGCCAACGGCGACGGCGGCGAGTTCGCGCACTACCTGTACACCGCCGCGCGCCCCAAGGCCGGCTTCGTGCAGTTCACCCGCCACGAGGACGCCATCAGCGACGCCGCCTTCGGCCCCGCCGACGCGCCCGGGCTGTTCGTGCTGTCGCGCAAGGACGCCCCCCGCGGCAAGATCCTCTCGGTCGATCTCTCCAGGCCGTCACTGTCCACGGCCAAGGTCATCGTCCCCATGGAGCAGGGCGGCGGCGCCATCGACAACTTCGCCGTCGGCAGGACCCTGGTCCATGTCAACCGCCTCGCCGGCGGCCCGTCGCAGCTCCTGGCCTTCCCGCGCGACGGCAAGACCCCGGCGCGTGAGGTGCCCATCCTGCCCATCTCGTCGGTGCGCCAGATCGTCGCGCTCGACGGTGACGAGGTGCTGTTCCGCAACCACAGCTTCATCCACACCCAGGCCTGGTATCGTTGGGGCGCCCGGCCCGGCGAGGCGCCGCTGAAGACGGCGCTGGCGCGGGTGTCGCCCGCCGACTTCTCCGACACCGAGGTCACCCGCGAGATGGTGACGTCCAAGGACGGCGCCCAGGTCCCGATGACCCTCATCTACAAGAAGGGGCTGAAGCGCGACGGCAACGCGCCGACCATCCTCTATGGCTATGGCGGCTACGGCGTCAACATCACGCCCGGCTTCTACGATCTGCGCCGCCTGCTGGTCGAGCGCGGCGGCGTGTGGGCCATCGCCAACATCCGCGGCGGCGGCGAGTTCGGCGAGGACTGGCACCTGGCCGGCAACCTGACCCGGAAGCAGAACGTGTTCGACGATTTTGCCGCCTGCGCGCAGGCGCTGGTCAAGCTGAAGATCACCAGGCCGGCGCGCCTGGCCCTGATGGGCGGCTCCAACGGCGGCCTCCTGATGGGCGCCACCCTGACCCAGCAGCCCAAGCTGGCCGCGGCCGTGGTCTCCTACGTCGGGATCTACGACATGCTGCGCGTCGAGCTCAGCCCCAACGGCGCCTTCAACGTGACCGAGTTCGGGACCGTCAAGGACCCCGCACAGTTTGCCGCGCTGTACGCCTATTCACCTTACCATCATGTCAAGGACAAGACGCAGTACCCGGCCATCCTGATGCTGACCGGCGCCAACGACCCGCGCGTCGATCCGATGAACTCGCGCAAGATGGTCGCGCGCCTGCAGGCCAGCGGGACCAAGAAGCCGGTCTTCCTGCGCACCAACCTGAACGCCGGCCATGGCATCGGCACCAGCCTGTCGGATCAGATCGACGAGGACACGCACGTGTACGCCTTCATCTTCGCCCAACTGGGGGTCAAGAACTGAACCCGCTTCGCGGGTTCAGTTCTTGACCCCAGTTGTCCGGTTCCGGTCCGGCTCCGGTTCCGGTCCGGTTCCGGTCCGGTTCCTGTCCGGCTCCGGGCTCCGGCTCCGCGTGCCCAATCACGTCACTCGCCGATCCTCTCCGTGGTCGCCAGCCCCCTGAATTCCACACCTGCTGTCCGGCCTCCCCGCGCTGTCACCACCGCGGTCACAGCGCGGCCGTCCTCCGTCACCGCCCGCGACACTCGACCGGGCAACCCCGCGCAATCCACGCCTGCCCCCATGGCTCACCTGTTGCAGCGGTCGGCCGCGATGCGAATCCGTCGACTATTGGTAGCTTCGCTTGTGACAATTCTGGGCTGCGGAACCGGGAACGACTCGATCCCCTCGCCGGGGGACGAAATCGGGTCGGACGAGCAGGCCGTGATGCGGGCCTTCCCGGTCGGCTCGTTCATCATCCCGATGGACACCGCCTCGCAGGACGCCGCCACCCTGCGGGCCTTCGGGCTGGTCTACCGGCTGCTACAGGCCAACGTGCCGGTGCACTGGGCCATCCTGCCCGGCAAGGCCGCCAACGCCGTCGACTTCAGCGCCGCGGTGCGCAGCGTCCCGAGCAACGTCGACCTGGGCACGCGCATGTACCGCGGCGGGCCGTTCGTGATCGACGCCGCCGACAGCGCCGCCGCGCTACCCATCATCACCACCTTCAAGACCGCCAACCCGACCGTCAACATCCACCAGACCACCGCCGCGGTCACCATCGAGGTGTCGCGCACGCTGACCGCGGCGCCGCGCCTGGGCGTGCTGCAGGACGGTAACGAGCTCATCGGCTTCAACTACCTGAACGCCGCCAGCATCCCCGACTCGCGCGGGATCGCGTGGCCGGCCGCCGCCGCCGCCACCTACCCGACCTTCCCTGACGTCCTCGCCCCCGCCGCGGTCGCTGGCCCCGTCGCGGGTGGCGCCGCCGACGGCATCCTGACCACGACCGCGTACACCCACGTCACCGCGATGCACTACGACGTCACCACCGTCAACAACGAGGCCATCCGCGAGCTGCGCGCCTGGCTGGCGCGTCGTGACGCCGCGCTGTACGGCCAGTGCGAGGCCGCCGCCGCCTTCGAGAACAACGTCAACGGCCGCTTCCTCACCACAAGGGGCATCGTCGATATCGATCCCGCCAACCTCAACCCCGCCGCCATCCTGATCGCCGACGACCCGCTGTCGCAGCTCGATGGCACCTTCCAGGTCGACACCGGGACCTTCGACTCCATCGGCCTGGCTGCCATGTCGGCCATGCGCCCCGGCGTGCGCGTGCTGATGAACCGCATGGGCCAGCCCGCCACCACGCAGATCTACTGGATGAGCGGCACCATGGACGGTGACGCGAGCAACGGTCGCGTCACCTACCTGGCTGGCCACAACTACTCGGTCGCCGGGCCGATCTCGACCAACCCGCAGAGCAACGGCGCGCGCTTCTTCCTGAACAGCCTGTTCGAGAGCCCCGGCACCTCGGCCGCCGCGCAGCCCGTCATCACCCTGACCAAGGCCGCGCCCGCCACCGTCACGCCGGGCGGCAACATCTCCTACACCCTGAGCTACGCCAACAGCGGCGCCGGCACCGCGACCAGCGTCGTCGTCACCGACGTCCTCCCGGCCGGAGCGACCTTCGTGTCGGCCACCGGCGGCGGCAGCAACGCCGCTGGCACCGTGACCTGGAACCTGGGCAACCTGGCGCCCGGCGCGTCGGGCAACCTGACCCTGGTGGTGTCGGCCCCGACCGGCAGCTACATGAACACCGCCAGCGTCAGCTTCCGCGTCGGCACCACGCCGCGCACCGTCACCAGCAACACCACGACCACCATGGTGCAGCCCTCGAACCAGCTGCCGATGGCGGTCGCCGACATGGTGTCGGGCGCCGAGGACACCGTGATCGCGGTGCCCGTGCTGGCCAATGACACCGGCATCGGCAACACCCCGTTGACCGTGGTCGTGGTCGCCGGCCCCGCCATGGGCACCACCACCGTGCTGCCGAGCGGCGTCATCAACTACACCCCGCCGCCCGACTTCAACGGCACCGTGACCTTCACCTATCGCGTCACCGACGCCGACGGCGACACCTCGGTCGGCACCGTCACCGTCATGGTGACCCCGGTCCAGGACGTCCCGATGGCCATGAATGACACCCTGGCCGCGGCTGCCGGCGTGCCCGCCACCGTCACGGTGCTGGCCAACGACACTGGCCTGGGGGACGCCCCCGTGGTGGTCACCATCACCACCATGCCGATGCACGGCACCGTCAGCGTCAACGCCGCTGGCGTCGTGACCTACACCGCGACGGCCGGCTACGAGGGCCCCGACAGCTTCGTGTACACCGTGACCGACGCGGACGGCCAGACCGCGATGGGCACCGTCGCGGTCACCGTCACGCGCAGCGGCGGCCTGCCCATGGCCTCGCCCGACAGCGCCACCGTGGCCGAGGACGGCGTCGCCACCACCATGGTGCTGGCCAACGACAGCGGCCTCGAGGACACCCCGATCGTCGTCACCGTCACCAGCCGCCCCGCGCACGGCACCACGCTGCCCAACCCGGACGGCACCATCACCTACGTGCCGGACCCCGACTATGCCGGCCCCGACAGCTACAGCTACACGGTCACCGACAAGGACGGCCAGTCGTCGACGGCCACCGTCACGGTGACGGTCACCCCGGTCAACGACGCGCCGCGGCTCGGCGCCGACCTGGTGTCGACCGAGCCCGGCGTCGCCGTCACCGTCCCGGTGCTGGCCAACGACGTCGATGTCGAGGCTGACCCGCTGACGGTGACCGCGGTCAGCACGCCGGCCAGCGGCACCGTGGTGATCAACGCCGACGGCACCGTGACCTACACGCCCGCGGCCGGCTTCACCGGGGTCGATACCTTCACCTACACCGTCAGCGACGGCCGCCTCAGCAGCACCACCACGGTGCGCGTCACCGTCGGCCTCGACACCGACGGCGACGGTCTGCCCGACGACGACGAGGTCCGCCGTGGCACCGATCCCAACGATCCCGACAGCGACGACGACGGGCTCGAGGACGGCGAGGAGGTCCTGGTCACGCGCACCAACCCGCTCGACGACGACACCGATGACGATGGCCTGCTCGACGGCAACGAGGACAAGGATCACAACGGCGTGGTCGACGCTGGCGAGACCTCGGCGCTGCTGCCCGACACCGATGGTGACGGCGTACAGGACGGCACCGAGCTGGGCCTGGCCATGCCCCAGGGCAAGCACACCGACACCGCGAAGTTCATCCCGGACGCGGATCCGACCAGCAAGACCGACCCGCGCAACCCCGACACCGACGGCGGCGGCGTGCCCGACGGCATCGAGGACCTGAACCACAACGGGCGCATCGACACGGGCGAGACCGATCCCAACATCCCGGGCGACGATCGCAAGGACACCGACGGTGACGGCCTGCCCGACGACGTCGAGACTGGCCTCGGCACCGATCCGCTCGACGCCGACAGCGACGACGACGGCGTCATCGACGGCGCCGAGCGCGACCCCGGCGGCGACACCGACCTCGACGGCAAGCTCAACGCCCTCGATCCCGACAGCGACAACGACGGCATCAACGACGGCACCGAGGTCGGCATCACCACGCCGGTGCCCGCCACCGACACCAGCAAGGGCTTCTTCGTGGCCGATCAGGATCCGACCACGACCACCGACCCGAC
The DNA here is from genome assembly GCA_020853705.1 of Deltaproteobacteria bacterium. Lineage (GTDB taxonomy): Bacteria > Myxococcota_A > Polyangia > Haliangiales > JADYYK01 > JADYYK01. The sequence continues at coordinate 20,101 of JADYYK010000113.1, read as the reverse complement.
CGACCCGGACACCGATGACGGCGGCGTGCGTGACGGTGACGAGGACCTGAACCACAACGGCCGCATCGACACCGGCGAGCGCGACCCCAACAACGGCAGCGACGACAAGGGGGGCGGCGGCAACGACAAGAACGGCGACGGCTTCGACGACGCGCTCGGCGTGCGCGGTGGCGGCTGCGACGTCGGCGGCGGCGGGCCCGGCGGCGACCGTGGCTGGCTCCTGCTGCTGGCGTTGCTGGGCGGGCTTTTGCTGCTGCGACGGGCTCACCTCGCGGGCGGCCGCAGGAGCCCGAGCACGAGCACGAGCACGAGCACGAGCCCGAGCACGAGCACGAGCACCGGCGCCCGGGCCCTGGCGACGCTGCTGGCGCTGGCCCTGGTGCTGACCCTCTGCGGCGAGGCCCAGGCCCAGGACGCCCGCGCCTTCCCGCTCGAGCGGCTGCGCATGTCGATGAACCGCGACGGCCTGATGGACGTCGAGTGGGGCGCCGTCCCCGGCCACCTGCAGTGGAACATCGGGGCCTGGGTCGGCAACGCCAACGATCCGCTGGTGGTCTACACGCAGTCCACCGGCGAGCGCGCCGGCTCGCTGCTGTCGTCGCGCGTTGGCGGCAGCATCGCCGGCTCGGTGGCGTTCAAGAACCGGGTCGAGTTCGGCATCGAGCTGCCGCTGGTGTACAGCCAGTCGCGTGACAGCCTGACCACGGTGCCGCCGGGCGGCCTGGAGTCGTTCGGCGTCGGCGACCTGCGCCTGCTGCCCAAGCTGGCCCTGCTGCGCGGCGAGCGTGGCGGCGCCCAGGGCCTCAGCATCGCCCTCATCCCGGCGGTCACCCTGCCCACTGGCGGCAGCGGCGACTACCGCGGTGAGCGCAGCGTCAGCTTCGAGCCCGAGCTGGCGCTGTCGCGCGCCTTCGGCGCCCTGCGCGTGGCCGGTAACCTGGGCTATCGCCTGCGCAAGGGCAGCGAGGTCGTCAACCTCGCGGTCGACGACGAGATCACCTGGCGCGCCGGCGTGGGCTATCGCTTCGGCCACCGCGGCGGCCCGCCGCTGGAGCTCGACCTGACCGCCTCGGGCGCCATGGCGGCGGCGTCACCGCTCGACAGCGAGAACGCCACCGCGGCGGAGACCGACGCCACCCTGCAGTGGGACGTGCAGAAGAAGCTGACCGCGTTCGCGGGCGGGGGCCTCGGCCTGAGCCCCGGCTTCGGCACGCCCGACTGGCGCGTCTTCGCGGGCGCGCGCTTCGCGCTGTCCACCGAGCCGGCGCGCGTCAGCTGGTCCGACCCCGATCCCGACAAGGACGGCATCCTGGGTGACAAGGACGAGTGCCCGGCTGAGGCCGAGGACGTCGACACCTTCCGCGACGACGACGGCTGCCCCGATCCCGACAACGACGCCGACGACATCCTCGACACCGTCGACCGCTGCCCGCTGCAGCCCGAGACCGTCAACGGCCTCGACGACAGCGACGGCTGCCCCGACAAGGTCGCCGACAGCGACAGCGACGGCCTGCCCGATCCCACCGACAGCTGCCCGGACGAGCCCGAGGACAAGGACCAGTTCGAGGACGCCGACGGCTGCCCGGATCCCGACAACGACAAGGACACCGTGCTCGACGTGGTCGACGCCTGCGTGAACGAGCCCGGCGTGGTCGAGAACCGCGGCTGCCCCGACACCGATCGCGACGGCGACACCGTGGTCGACCGCGTCGACAACTGCCCCGACGAGCCGGGCAGCCCGAAGTTCCAGGGCTGCAAGGACAAGCAGCTGGCGGTCATCACCGACAAGGGGATCGACATCGTGGAGTCGGTGCACTTCAAGACCTCGAAGGCGATCATCGAGAAGAAGTCGTTCAAGCTGCTCGACAACGTGGCCCGCGTCATCTCGGCGCACGCCGAGATCACCAAGATCATCGTCGAGGGCCACACCGACGACCGTGGCGACGACGACTCCAACCAGACCCTGTCGCAGGATCGCGCCAACGCCGTGGTCGAGTACCTGGTCGGCAAGGGCATCGACGCCAGCCGCCTGGAGGCCAAGGGCTACGGCGAGACCCGCCCCATCATGAGCAACAAGACCAACGTCGGTCGCTCCAAGAACCGCCGCGTGGTCTTCGTCATCCCCGGCGTCGGCACCCAGGACGGCAGCGACGAGTCGCTCGACCCGCGCTGAGGCGGGTAGTATCCGGGGATGAACCTCCTCGGGTCGATCTGATGCGGGTGCTCGGGGTCTCCGGCAGCCTGCGTGCACACAGCTACAATCGCGGTCTGCTCCGGGCGGCCCAGCAGGTGGCGCCCGAGGGCATGACCATCGAGCTCCACGACCTCGCCGCGCTGCCGCTCTATGACGGTGACGTCGAGGCCGCCGGTGACCCCGCGCCGGTCAAGGCCTGGAAGGACGCCCTGCGCGCGGCCGACGCCGTGCTGCTGTCGACGCCCGAGTACAACTACAGCACCTCGGGCGTGCTCAAGAACGCCCTCGACTGGGCCTCGCGGCCGCTGCTGCAGACCCCGCTGTCGGACAAGCCGGTGGCGCTGATGGGCGTCGGCGGCGGCCAGGGCAACACCGCGCTGGCGCAGATGCACCTGCGCCAGGTGCTGACCGCGACCAACAGCCACGTGATGCGTCGCCCCGGGCTGCTGGTCAACGCCGGCCGCGACAAGTTCGACGCCAGCGGCAACCTGGTCGACGACCGCACGCGCGAGGCGCTGGTGAAGCTGCTGCAGGGGCTGGCGGCCTGGAAGGCGCGCCTGGGCTGAGCGGTCAGGGCGCGCGCACCGCGCTGCCGCAGTGCGACAGGTGTCCATCGGGAGGGGCCAGGTCGTCGCACACCGTGAGGCCGACGGTCTGGTCGTCACCATTGCCGTGGCCGAACGCCATCAGCCGGCCTCGCGCGCTGCGGTACGGGCGTGAGACGTTGGCGGGCGGATTTGGGCCAGCGAAGCTCATGGTCAGGGTGCCGCTGCGGCCGGGCGCCAGCTGGAGGTCGAAGTTGTTGCGCGCGGTCACGGTGCCGGCGCCGTCCATGAAGCGCAGCTCCTGGGCCGGCGCGGAGACGATGGTGTTGAGGAAGGTGATGACGTCCTGGCCGGTGAAGCTGGCCGGCAGCAGGGTGTCGGCGTACAGGTTGGCGGTCTGACCCGCCAGCGTGGTGATCTGGACGAAGCTGAGGCGGCGGTACATCGAGGTCGCCAGCTGGTCGACCTGCGTGGTGTAGACCGCGGTGCCGGCGCAGGTGTCGGCGGCGGCGATGACCTTGGCGTCATAGCGGCCGCTGGTCAGCACGCGCCAGGCGCCGACCTCGAAGCGACCGATCCCGCTGGTGCCCTCGTACATGCGCATCGCGGTGCCGCCGCCGCCCTGGCGGGTCAGGCAGACGTCGACGCGCTCGGGGAAGGCCGGCATGTTGGTGCCCGCCGCGTGCATGTGGGCATAACGGAACAGCTGGTCGCCGGGCAGGTTGGCCAGGGGGTCGCCGCTGGAGGCGTCGGCCTGGGCGCCGTCGGCGCTGGTGACGGTGCCGTCCGGCGTGGGGCCGGCATCGCTGCTGGTGCTGGCGTCGGGGCTGTCATCGGAGGACTCGCCGCAGCCGACGAGGCCGGCGGTCGCGAGCATGAGCGTGGAGAGCAGGGCGCAGCGCATCGGGCGATGATAGCTCAGCGGGCGCTCCAGGCGTCGGGGGCGATGGGCGCGGGCGCCTCGGTCAGCTCGAGCGCCTCGTGCTTGGGCGGCTGCGGGATCCAGGTCGTGGTGCGGTGGTTGACCAGCAGTCCGGGGTCGCGCGCCAGCAGCATCCACGCCGCACGCGTGGGTCCCACCGGCACCGCCAGCGCGGGCAGGGCGGTGCGCTCGGGCAGCGCGCAGGCCAGCAGCAGCGCGGGCGCGGGGGCGCGCGCGGGCACGGTGGCGCAGCGCACCACGATGGGGGGGGCGTGCGGGAAGCGCTCCGGCGGGCCGGCGTCGGGGCCGCCGAGCTTGCGCGGGGTGGCGGGGCAGCCGTGGCTGAAGCTGCCCCAGCGCAGCTCGAGCCAGGGGCCGTCGAGGCGCCAGCTGCCGTGCTGGGTGGTGCCGCCCTTGGTCTCGTACTCGTTGTGCTCCCACTGCTTGTCCTGCGTGACATAGGGGCTGGCGGTGCTCTCGTGCTTGCTGGTGAGGCCGAGGCACGCGGTGGCGACGCCACCCTCCGCGAGGTCGAGGATGGCGGAGCCATGGCTGGTCACGTCGGAGGTGCGCTCCATGCCGAAGAAGCTGTGGTGGTAGCTGCGCAGCTCGAGCGCCCAGCGACCGCCGGGGGCGGGCGGGGTGCCCAGCGGCGCGCCGAGCAGACCGCTGAAGGCGGGGACGCCGGCGTCACCCCAGGCCGCCGCGGGGACCGGCGTGCGCCGGGGCGCGGCGCCACGGTTGCGCGCGGGTTCGCGGGTGCAGCGGACGGTGGCCAGCGTCGCCAGCAGCGCCAGCAGCGCCAGCGTGCGCGCGCGGGTGTGGCTACCGCGGCAGGCCATTGAGGGCGCGGATGGCGGGCAAGAGGTCGCCGATGTCATAGAAGTCGACCGCGACGAAGTTGGGGAACTGGCCCTCGCTGCGGCACCTCGCGATGCGGTCGCTCAGCACCGGGTCGTGGTTGACCAGCTCGGCCAGGGTGGGATCGGGTAGCGGGTTGCCCAGGAAGTGGTTGACCGTGTACAGCGAGTTGCCGCGGGCGCCGCGATCGCGCGCGCAGGTGAACTCGCCGGCGTTCTTGAACGAGTACGGGGTCTCCCAGGTGAAGGCCCACTGGTCGAGGTACCAGGGCACCGAGCCGTCGCGGCGCTGGGTGAAGACGACCACGCGGCGGCCGCTGGTGATCATCTCGCGCAGGGTCGGCCACGGCGCGCCGACGAGCTGCGTGTGCACATAGGCGTCGAGGCCGGCGCCCGCGAACGCGGCTGCGATGTCGGCGTCGTCGAAGCCGTCACCGGGCTCGACGATGATGGTGACGACCTCGCCGGGGTGTGCGCGCAGGAAGTGGACGATCTCGCCCAGGCCCTCGCTGAGCAGCTGCGACCCCAGCAGGCACGAGGCGTGACACAGCTTGGCGTCACCCTGCTCGAGGTACATGTCGAGCATCAGGCCGCGGATGCCGTCGTCGAGCTGGCGGGTCAGGCCGTGCTGCTGGTTGGGCGCCACCCACTGCGCGTCGGCGTTCGACATCGCGTTGTGCGTGGTCGGGTAGGCGACCTGGTCATAGCGGCGGTCGCACAGCGAGGGGTCGCCGTTGCAGCGCCCGTCGGTCCAGGGCACCGCGACCTCGGCGTCGACAGACCCGCCGCCCGCGCCGCCGCCACAGCCGGCAGCGACGCCGGGCAGCAGCGCGCACAGCAGCAGCGCCGCCGCGAGCGACGGCGTCCCGCCCACACCGCTCACACTCCTCACTGCACGTCGATGAGCTCGACCTCGAACAGCAGGGTGGCGCCGCCCGGGATGGCGCCGCCGGCGCCGCGCGCGCCATAGCCGAGGTCGGGCGGGATCAGCAGGGTGCGCTTGCCGCCGACCTTCATGGTCATGACGCCCTCGTCCCAGCCCTTGATGACCATGCCGCGCCCGATCTGGAAGTCGAAGGTGCGCTTGCGGTCATGCGAGCTGTCGAACTTCTTGCCCTTCTGTCCGCCCTCCCACAGCCACCCGGTGTAGTGCATCACGCAGGTCTTGCCGGGGGCGGGCTGGGCGCCGGTGCCAACGGTGGTGTCGTCGAACTGGAGGCCTGAGGCCGTCTTCTGCATCGCCATGGCGGGGAATATATATCCGCATGGTAGAACCGCGCCATGCCCCAGCGCGAGGTTCACCACGGTGACGCGCTGGCCTGGCTGGGCGAGCGCGAGCGGCTGACCGGGGCCAGCGTGGTGACCTCGCTGCCCGACGCCTCCGAGCTGCCCGCGCTGGAGTTCGCGGCCTGGCAGCGCTGGTTCGAGGACGCCGCCGCCCTGGTCGCCAGCCGGGTGCCCGACGACGGGGTGGTGATCTTCTTCCAGACCGACATCCGCCAGGATGGGGTGTGGATCGACAAGGGCGCCATGGTGTCGCGTGGCGCCGAGCGCGCCGGCCTCAGCCTGCTGTTTCACAGCATCGTGTGCCGGCTGCCGCCGGGGACGCTGACCTTCGGGCGGCCGGCGTACTCGCACATGCTGGGTTTCGGGCGCGTGGTGCAGCCGCCCGGGGCGCCGGCGCGGGCGCGGGCGCGCGCGCGCGCCGATGTGTTGCCGGGGACCGGCGACAAGCCGGGCAGCAAGTCGATGGGCGTGGCCGCCTGCGTGGCGGCGTGCAACTTCATCGTGGCCGAGACGCCGACGCGCACCGTGGTGGATCCCTTCTGTGGCCATGGCACCGTGCTGGCGGTGGCCAACGCGCTGGGGCTGGATGCGGTCGGGGTCGACATCTCGACGCGCATGGTGCGCAAGGCGCGTGCGCTGGTGATCGACCTGGCGAAGTAGGGCGCGTCGCGTGGTAGAACCGCGCCATGCGAACGTCTGCTCTCGCAGTGGGGTTGCTCGCCGTGCTGGCGGCGTGTGCTGGAAGCCCGGCCAGGAAGCCCGTGGTCGTGGCCCCGCCGGCCCCTGACAAGGCGCCCGAGATCGATCTGGAGTCGACCTGGAGCGACCCCGAGGCGCTGGTGCCGCAGCCGCGCAAGGTGACCCAGGGCGCCCGGCTGCCGGCGCGCGCGGTGCTGATCCGTCACGCCACCATCCTGACCGCCGCCGGCAAGCGCCTCGACGACGGCGCCATCCTGCTCGAGGACGGCCGCATCACCGCGCTGGGCGCCGACGGCACGCTGGCGCCGCCCGAGGGCGCGCTGGTGGTCGACGCCACCGGCAAGTTCGTCACCCCGGGCATCATCGACGCGCACTCGCACATCGGTGTCTATCCGGCCCCCGCGACGGCGGCGACCTCGGACGGCAACGAGGCGACCGATCCGAACACCGCGGGGGTCGCAGCCGAGTACGCCTACACCGCGCAGGATCCGGCCATCGCGCGCGCGCTGGCCGGCGGCGTGACCGCGGCGCTGATCCTGCCCGGGTCGGCCAACCTGATCGGCGGCCGCGGCGTCACCGTCGAGATGCGCCAGGCCCGGCGCATCGACGACGTGCGCTTCCCGGGCGCGCCCTCGGTGCTCAAGATGGCGTGCGGCGAGAACCCCAAGCGGGTCTATGGCAGGAAGGCCGGGCCGCAGACGCGCATGGGCGAATATGCCGCGTTTCGTGCGGCGTTTCAGGCCGCCGCCGACTATGCCGTGAAGTGGAAACAGTACCGCGCCCGCCGCGCCGAGTGGGAGCGCCGGCGCGCCCGCGCCGCCATGCTGGACGCCGAGGTCGACAAGAAGGCCAAGGCCAGCGGCAAGAGGCTGCCCCACGTCAAGCCCGAGCCGGCGCCCGACGCGCCCGGCCGTGACGCCCGGCTGGAGGCCATCGCCGGCGTGCTGTCGGGCGAGGTGCTGGCCGAGGTGCACTGCTACACCGTGCGCGACATGGCCCAGCTGCTGGCCATCTCGGACCAGTTCGGCTTCGACATCCGCGCCTTTCACCACGCGCTGGAGGCCTACAAGATCCGCGATCTGCTGGCCGCGCGCGGCGTGGCCATCGCGACCTGGTCGGACTGGTGGGGCTTCAAGCTGGAGGCCTTCGACGGCATCATGGAGAACGCCGCCCTGGTCAGCGAGGCCGGCGGGCGGGTCGCCATCCACTCGGACTCGTCGATCGGGATCCAGCGCTTGAACCAGGAGGCCGCCAAGGCGATGTGGGCCGGGCGCAACGCCGGCATCGACATCAGCGACGACACCGCGCTGCGCTGGGTCACCGCGAATCCGGCCTGGATCCTGGGTATCGACAAGGACACCGGCACGCTGGAGCCGGGCAAGCGCGCCGACGTGGTGGTTTGGAGCGCCAATCCACTGTCGGTGTATGCGCGCGCCGAGGTGGTGCTGATCGCCGGGCGGGTGGCCTACGAGCGCGGCAAGGGCAACCAGCCGAGCGACTTCGAGCTGGGCAACTCGGCGCTGGGCGCCGGGTCGGCGGGAGGTGTCAAGTGAAGCGGGGGGCGTTCGCGGGACTCGGCATGGTGGTGATCGCCGCGGCTGGCGCGGTCGCGCACGCGGAGGTGGTCGCCATCGAGGGCGCCACGGTGTGGACCGAGCCGGGCAAGAAGCTGGACGGCGCCACCGTGGTCATCGACGGCAAGCTCATCGCGGCGGTCGGCGTCGGGGTCAAGGTGCCCGCGGGCGCGCGCAAGGTCGATGGTCGCGGCCTGGTCGTCACCGCCGGCTTCATCGAGGCCGCCAGCAGCCTGGGGCTGACCGAGATCGATCTCGAGGACAGCGCCAACGACGGTAGCTTCGGCGGCGGGGCAGGGGACGAGGGGATCCACGCGGCGTTCCGGGTCACCGACGGCTACAACACCAGCTCGGTGGCCATCCCGATCGCGCGCACCGGCGGGCTGACCTCGGCCATCGCGGCGCCCATGGGCGGTCTGGTCTCGGGCAGCTCGGCCTGGGTCACGCTGGCCGACGCGCCCGGCGTCGGCGACGTCGTGGTGCGCGCCCCGCTGGCCATGCACGTGACGCTGGGCGATGCCGCGCTGGACAGCGCCAAGGGCTCGCGCGGCAAGGCCATCGAGCGGCTGCGCGAGCTGTTCGATGACGCCGCGGCGTTCATGGCGCGCAAGGGCGACTATGAGCGCAACCAGACCCGCAGGTTCGCCGCCAGCCGGCTGGATCTGCTGGCGCTGGGCGAGGTCACCGCGCGCCGCATCCCGCTGGCGGTGCGTGCCCACCGGGCCAGCGACATCCAGGCCGCGCTGGCGCTGGGCCGCGAGCTCGGCGTGCGCGTGGTGATCATCGGCGGCTCGGAGGCCTGGCGTGTCGCGGCCGACCTGGCCAGGGCCAAGGCCGGCGTCATCCTCGACCCGGTCGAGAACATGCCCTGGACCTTCGACCGGCTGTACGTGCGCGACGACGGCGCCGCGTTGCTGGCGGCGGCCGGTGTGGCAGTGGCGATCTCGACCATCGGTGACGCGCCGGGGGCGCGGTCGCTTCGCCAGCACGCCGGCGTCGCGGTCGCGGGCGGCATGCCGTGGGACGCCGCGCTGGCGGCGGTGACGACGACCCCGGCGACGATCTACGGCCCGGTCGCCAAGGCCCCCGTGCGCGGCAAGCTGGTGGCCAGGGCGGCGGCGGATGTCGTGGTGTGGTCGGGCGATCCCTTCGAGCTGTCGACGCGGGTGGTGCACACCTTCATCGGCGGCGTCGAGCAGTCGCTGGAGAATCGCCAGAGCGCGCTGCTCAGGAAGTACCGCAAGTTGCCGGCGGCGCCGTAGCTCGAGCGGCGGCCGCACGTCTCAGCCGAAGCGTGGTGCGGCCCCGCAGGACGCTTCAGCTGAAGGGTGATGCGGCCCCGCAGGACGTTTCCGCTGAAGGGTGATGCGGCCCCGCAGGACGCGTCAGCTGAAGCGTCTCCGGTGTCAGCGGACCTCGCGCCACCACGGCGTCGGGCCGTCGATCTGCTCGGGTTCGAAGGCGCTGCCCAGCACCGGGGTCAGGATGCGCGCGCCCTGCTGCTCGGCCAGCGTGAGCAGGGTCTCGGCGGGTTCGTTCCAGGCGTGCAGGCCGAGGTTGAAGGTGCCCCAGTGCACCGGCAGTAACGTGCCGCCGCCGAGCATGCGGAAGGCCTCCAGGGCGTTGGCCGGGCCGAGGTGGATCCCGCCCCAGCTGGGGTGGAAGGCGCCGACCTCGAGCATGACCAGATCGAAGGGGCCATGCGCGCGGCAGATGTCGACGAACTGGGGCGTCAGGCCGGTGTCGCCGGAGAAGAAGACCTTGCGACGCGACGACTGGATGACCCAGGACGCCCACAGGGTCTTGTTGCGGTCGCCGGCCGCACGCCCCGAGAAGTGCTGCGCCGGGGTCGCGGTCAGGCGCACGCCGCCGACCTCGGTGGCCTCGCCCCAGTCGAGCTCGGTGATGCGCTCGGGAGCCACGCCGAAGCGCTCCAGGCGGGCGCCGACGCCGAGCGCGGTGACCACCGGGACCTGCATCGCGGCGATGGCCTTCATGGTCGGCCGGCACAGGTGATCGTAGTGATCGTGGGACAGCAGTACGACGTCCAGCGGCGGCAGCTCCTCGAGCCGCGCCGGTACCGGGTGGAAGCGGCGCGGACCCACGAAGCTGACCGGCGACACCCGCTCGGCGAACACCGGATCGGTCAGCACGCGGCGGCCATCCAGCTCCAGCAGCACCGTGCTGTGGCCCAGCCAGGTCACGCGCAGACCGGTGTCGTCACGGCGGGCCCAGACCTCGTGCGGCGCCAGCACCGGCAGCTCGCCGGGGGGCCGCCGCTGCGCGCCGCCGAAGAAGTACTCGCCCATCAGCGGCCACAGCCCGCCCTGCAGATCGGGCCGGATCCCGGTCGGGTTCCTGAACACCCCGGCGTCGGCGAACCACTGCGGGGAGGCCACCACGCGCTCGTCGCGCAGGCTGCTGACCGGGGCGCTCGTGCTCATGGCCTCATGATAGCCACCGCCCACGCGCCGGCACCCGGCTTTACACGCTGTTCACATTGGTTCAGGCCGCGCGCGTCGCAAGTACGCGGATCGGCAGCACCACCATGGGCAACCCGTCGAACTCCAGGCGGCGCTGCACGGCGTGGCCGGTCTCGTTGTGCAGCAGGCGCTGCCACCAGCGCTCCTGGCGGAAGATCAGCTTGCCGGCGAAGAACACCGACCTCGGGAAGCGCAGGTAGATCTCGCGCGCCAGCTTCTCCAGCTCCTCGACCGCCTCGGTGCCGACATACCAGTCGGAGTCGGCGGCCCAGCCCATGCGGGTGCGCGCGAACTCGACGTACTGCGCCAGGTCGCCCTGGGTCTTCTTGCGCAGCGCCTCGACCTCGGCGGCGCCCTTGAACGAGCCGGCGTCGATGACGCCGACCGAGATGAAGACCACCTGCTCGAACTGCCCGGGGAAAACGCGCGGGATCTGCAGCACGGTGTGCACGCCGAGGCCGCTGAAGCCGCCGGCGAGGACGACCGCGGTGGGCTTGCTCGGGTCGAGCTCGCGCGTCACCGGCTCGCCGAAGGGCGGGATGGCGTCGGGCGACAGGGTATCGCTGAACGAGCGCACCTGGCGCGCCACCATGCGGTAGTGCTCGCGCACCCAGATGCACAGGATGACCACGCCGCCCGTGATCACCAGCGTGATCCAGCCGCCGACCATGAACTTCTGGATCACCGTGATGGTCAGGATCCCCAGGCACACCAGAAGGCCCAGGCCGTGTACCAGCATGTGCTGCTTCCACTGCTCGGTGCGCCGCACCTGCCACCAGTGCCGCATCATGGCCAGGTTCGACATCGAGAAGGTCACGAACACGTTGATCGAGTACATCACGACCAGCGTGTGCACCTTGCCGCCGGTGTAGACCAGCGCTGCCGCCGCGGCCAGCCCCATCAGGTACACGCCGTTACGCATGGTCAGCTGCTCGGACAGCGCGGCGAAGCGGTTGGGCAGCCACTGGTCGAGGGCCATGTTCGACATCACGCGCGGCCCGTCGAGGAAGCCGGCCTGCGCGGCCACGAACAGCAGCGCGCCCTCGGCCAGCAGGGTGAGCACGACGAAGCCCTTGCCGACCGCGACCCCGCCGATGACCCAGTGGCCCGCGAACAGCTCGGCCAGCACCGCGTTCATGGTCTTGCCCGCGTGCGCCGGCAGGTGGTGCACCCGGTCGACACCGAGCAGCAGGTAGGCCATCAAGATCCCGCCCGCGGTCAGCGACAGCGACAAGGCCATCAGCACCATGGTGCGCTTGCCGGTGCGCACCCGCGGCTCGCGCATGATGGCCAGGCCGTTGGAGACCGCCTCGATGCCGGTGAAGGTGCCGCCGCCCAGCGCGAAGGCGCGCATGAAGATGAGCAGGATGGCGCCGATGCCGATGCCCCCGAGGTCATTCGACAGGCGCGTCGACATGTCGCTGGCGACCGCGCCGGTCTGGCCCAGGTTGCCGAAGATCGATCCGAAGATCAGCACCGCGTGGGTGAGCAGGAAGACCAGGAAGATCGGGGTCAGCACCAGGATCGACTCCTTGACCCCGCGCAGGTTCATCAGCGTCAGCAGCGCCAGCACCGCCAGCACAGCGGCCAGCTTGTACTGGTGATACTGCGGCGGCAGGAACGAGAAGATGGCGTCGCCGCCCGCGGCCAGCGACACCGAGATGGTCAGCACATAGTCGACCAGCAGCGCCGAGCCCGAGATGACGCCGGCGTACGAGCCGAGATACTTCGAGGCCACCACGTAGCCGCCGCCGCCCTGCGGGAAGTGCTCGATGATGCGGCTGTAGCCGTACGAGATGATGAAGACGGTGAAGCCCATCGCGACGGCCAGGAAGATGGCCAGGTAGCTGTGTTCACCGAGGGCGCGGAAGGCCTCCTCGGGGCCGTAGGCCGACGACGATAGCCCGTCGGCGCCCAGGCCGACCCAGGCGAAGAACGCGATCAGGGTGACGTGGTGGAAGACATGCGGGTCGCGGATGTCGCGGCGCTTGCCGAGCAGTCGCTTCAGGATGCTGGTCACGTGGCCTCTGGGCCCAGGGGATTGCAACCCACGGGCCGCGGCCTTGCGGGTTGCACGGAGATCGTGCGGTCAGGGCGGGCAACGCCTTGAATGCGTGGCGATCGCGGCTGGCCCTGCTGATGCAGTGGCCCCCTGCATGCGCAGCGATCCACAGCGCGGCGACCCGCCGAATCCGTACCGCCAGCCGGCGAAGCCAGCTCAGCAGGCCGAGGAGGTTGCAGAATGCGATGAGCCTCTGCTGCTGGTGGTCGCGCTGGTGGTCGCCGTGGTGTGTGGCCTGCGCGTCGGCTTCGCCGTGTGGGCGGAGGATCGCTTTGGCCCTGGCGCCTCGGTGGCTGCGCTGGTCATGTTCGGCGCTGTCTGGGTGGTGCGCGATCTCATCCGTTCGTGCCACTCTTGAACCCTGCAATGGCCATCGTGCGTGCTGCAATGTGCCCGCTAGCCCCGCGGAATGACTAAGATGGAGGACGTGGCCCCGCGCAGTGTCCAGGTCCTCGTCATCGACGACGAGAAGCACATCAGGAGCACCGTGGGCCTGCTGCTGGAGAGCCAGGGCTGCCAGGTGGTCGGCGCCGCGACCTCGGCCGCCGCGCTGGCGGCCATGGCCAAGCAGCGCTTCGATCTGGCGCTGCTCGATCTGAAGCTGGGCAACGAGAGCGGCCTCGAGCTGCTGCCGCGCCTGCTGGCCGAGGACGCCTCGCTGCTGGTCGTGATGATCACCGCGTTCGCGCAGATCGACACCGCGGTCGAGGCCATGCGCCGCGGCGCCTGGGACTTCCTGCCCAAGCCGTTCGAGCCCGAGCACCTGCTGGCGCTGCTGCGCAAGGCCACCGAGCGCCGCACCCTGGCCAGCACGGTGGCCGACCTCAGCGGGCGGCTGGCCGACGCCGCGCCCGAGATCGAGCTCAGCTCGGCGTCGCCGCGCATGCGCGCGGTGTTCGAGATCCTCGAGCGCGCCGCGGGGTCGGACGCGCCGGTGCTGCTGCGCGGCGAGAACGGCACCGGCAAGGGCGTGCTCGCGCGCGCCCTGCATGCACGCAGCGGGCGCGCCGGGCGGCCCTTCGTGGTGGTCAACTGCCCGACGCTGTCGGAGGACCTGCTGGCCAGCGAGCTGTTCGGCCACACCCGCGGCGCCTTCACCGGCGCGGTGTCCGACCAGGCCGGGCGCGTCGAGGCGGCACAGGGCGGCACCCTGATGCTGGACGAGATCGGCGAGATCCCGCCCGGGCTGCAGGCCAAGCTCCTGCGCTTCGCCCAGGATCACGAGTTCGAGCGCATCGGCGACAGCCGCACCCGGCGCGCCGACGTGCGCATCGTGGCCGCGACCAACCGCGATCTCGAGGCCGACGTGCGCGCGGGGCGCTTCCGCGAAGATCTGCTGTTTCGCCTCAACGTCGTCGAGCTGACGGTGCCCGCGCTGCGCGAGCGCCCCGAGGACGTGCTGCCGCTGGCGCGCCACTTCCTCGACTTCTTCGTGCGCGCCTCGGGCCGCCCGCCGGCGGCGCTGTCACCGGCCGCCGAGGCCGCGCTGCAGACCTACAGCTGGCCGGGCAACGTGCGCGAGCTGCGCAACACCATCGAGCGCGCGCTGATCTTGTGGCCGGCGCGGGTCATCGAGCCGGCGGCGTTCCCGGCGCGCGTGGCGGCGGGCGCCGGCAAGGCCAAGCTCGAGATCGGCGGCGACTTCACCCTGGAAGAGGTCGAGAAGGCGCACATCCAGGCCGTGGTCGCGCGCGCGGCGACGCTGGATGATGCGGCGCGGCTGCTGGGGATCGACGCGTCGACCTTGTGGAGGAAGAGGAAGAAGTACGAAGAAGGGTAGGGCGGAGGGAGCACGCAGCGGCTTGGCTCATGGCTCGAGCAGCTTCTTCCACTGGGCAAAGAAGGACGCGAAGTCGTCTTCCCGGGTGAGAGTGTCGCGGGCCTCGCGAGCGACAGCCCGAACGCGGTCTAGGTCGTTGCCGCGCTTCCCTTCCCACGCCTTCTTCCACGGAGCGCAGCCAGCAGCAGGACTTGCCCCTTTGGCCTTGGTGGCGAGGCCCTCGCCCAGGCACAGCCACCGCTCAATGCAAGGCTTGGGCGCGCAGACGATGAGCCCCGCCCCCGTCTCCCCGAGGCCATTACGCTCGAACCACCTCATGACCATCTGAAGCCGACCCGCGTGGCTGCTGGTGTCCGCGTCGTGGTGAATCAAGATCGCGTGCACCTCGAGGCCCGCTTTCGCCACATCGGCGGCCTGCCTCTTCAGAAGACGCGCGATACTTCCGTCCAACTGGCCACCTTCAACGGGTGTCACTCGCAGATCGACGGTTGCACCCGCGAATGCCTTCAGGAACGTCAGGTCCCTGCGCAGCCCGTTCTCGCAAATTGCCAGTGCAAGGGGAATCATCAGCGCCCCAGGAACCCCTCGGCCCGCAGGAGATCAAAGTTCCGATTGTCTTGCAGGTCTGTCCCCGGCCACTCCCCCACCGAGATGGCCCCCTCCTTGGAGCGCCAGAGCGTGAGGACCCCCATCTTGTTCTTCAAGCTCCTGGCCGCCCGGTAGACCATCTCGGGACTGTGCGTCGCCAGGACTACAAGCTGTGGACTTGGTGCGCCAGCCGGACCGGGAGAAAGGTGGGTCACGACGTCGACGAGCCTGGAGAGGTGGAAGCCATTCTCGGGTTCATCGAAGCCGAGGATGGATGGACAGTTCGATCGGTATCGTGCCAGGAACATCCCAATGGCGCGCACCAGGCCATCGCTCTCCTCGTCGAGCTGGGTCTCCCGTCCACCGGCGTACTTGAGAAGCGCGCCCCGTGGTCGAAGCGTGGTCGCGATGTCCTCCAGATCGGGTTGAACCGATCTGACCGCGTCGAGGAGGGCCTTCCAAATGGACTCGTCCCGGTGAGCATCGATCAAGCCTGACACCAGGCCTGTTCCCTTCCGGGCGTAGGGGACTGGACGGGTGTCGACCGCTGTACCGCGCAGAAAGTCTGCGTCCAGCGAGTAGACCTCGATGTCGGTCAGGAGGTCGATGACTCGCTGAGCTCCCTTTCGTCGCTTGGGAGACCGGGAGAACAAGCCGAGCGCCGATTCGAGCGGATCGCTCGTCTCCAGTCCACGTCCAGCACCTTGCCCGACGAAGGTCCGAAAGCGTCGGCCGCCCCGCGTGTCGGTCTTGATGAAGCGCTTGGGACCGACGACGAGGCTCTCCGACTGGATCTCGGGCTTCTGTGGGTGCTCGAGGGTCAGAGAGTAGGTGGTCTTGCCCCACTCGATCTCGATCTTCGCCTCACTAGCCGGCGAACCGGGCCCGAGTCGCGTGAAGACACCATCGGGCCAGCCGCGCAACCAGACGCGCAGGTCGTCGCCGAGGGTTCCTCGACGGGCCAGGTGCGAAAGCAAGGACAACGCCTCGAGGAGGCTGCTCTTACCGCTGCCGTTGGGACCGACAAGGAACGTAACCGGCCACAGGCGAACAGAGGCCTTGAAACCCTTCCAGCCCTCGAGCCTGAGCCTGCCGCTGTGCATCGGCGGCATGGTACCAGACCTTGCCGCACTGGGCTTGGCGCCGGGGTAGTGCTTACGCCGCGACGGGGAGGTAGAGGCGGAAGGTGGTGCCGGGGGCGAGCTTGCCGTCGGGGCCGGCCAGGGGCGTGGCCAGCTCGAGCTGGCCGCCGTGGGCCTGCACGATCTCGCGCGCGATGAAGAGGCCGAGGCCGGCGCCGCCGGGCTGGCCGGGGAGCTGGAAGCCGCGGTCGAAGATGGCCTCGCGGTGCTCGGGGGCGATCCCGGGGCCGGCGTCGCTGACCTCGAAGCGGACGCGGCCGTCGCTGAGGGCGGCGGCGCGTACCACGACCTCGCCCTGCTCGGGGCTGTAGCGGATGGCGTTCGAGAGCAGGTTCGACAGCACCAGCTGGATGCGCGCCTCGTCGACCTGGACGGTGCCGGTGCCGGGCTCGACCTCGCTCCTCAGCGTGACGTGGCTGGCCTCGGCGCTGGCGTGCTGGGCCTCCAGGGCCTGGCGGACCAGGTCATCGGCGGCCACCGGGGCGCGACGCAGCACCAGGTTCCCGGCCTGGATGCGTGACAGATCGAGCAGCTCGTCGACGATGGTGGCCAGACGGGCGCAGTCCTCGCGCGCCGCGTGCAGCAGATCGGCCTGCTTCTCGGTCAGCGGGCCGACCAGCTCCTCGGTACACAGGTGGATGGCCATGCGCAGCGAGGTCAGCGGGGTGCGAAACTCGTGCGCGACCGTCGACACCAGGTTGTTCTTGAGCTCGTCGAAGCGCAGAAGGCGCGTCACGTCCTGCAGCACGATGGTGGCCGCGCCGATGGCGCCCTCCTCGCCATACAGCGGGGTGGCGCGCGGCAGGTAGTGGCGTGGGCTGTCGCCGCCGCCGCTGGCGAAGGCCTCGTCGAGCCCGCGCGGCGAGTACGGCCCGCGCCCCGACAGCACATGATCGCGCGCGTGCTCCAGCGCGGCGCGCACCTCGGGCGCCACCTTGGCCAGCGGCGCGGGGGCGTCGAGCTCGACGCCGAGCGCCTCGGCGGCGCGGTTGGCGTTGAGCGCGCGACCGCCGCCGGCCAGCACCACGACCGGGTCCGACAGGCTGTCGATGGCGCCCTGCACGGCCTGCTGCGCCTCCAGCAGCTCGCCCAGCGAGGACTTGCGATAGCGCTCCAGGCGCTCGGCCATGGTGTTGAACTCGCGCGCCAGATCGGCGACCTCGTCCTTGCCCGCGATGCCCTGCGCGCGCGCCGCCAGATCGCCCTCGCCGACCCGGCGCACCGCCTGCGCCAGCACGCCCAGCGGCCTGAGCGCCCGCCTGGTCAGCATGATCGAGGCCAGAAGGCCGAGCAACGTGGAGGCCACGCCGACCAGCACGATGAGGCGCTCCAGCCAGCGCACGTCGTCCATCGCCGCGCTCGACTTCAGTCGCATGGCGTCCTGGTTGAGGTCGAGCAGGCGGTTGGCGGTGCCCCGCAGCTGGGTGAAGGCGGGCTCGGTCTCGGCGAAGTAGCGCGCCGCGCGCTCGGCCTGCGGCGTGGCCTCGAACCCGGCCAGGAGCGCGCGGTAGGTCGCCCAGCGCGCCTTCAGCTCGTCGATCACGGGGGCCTCGCCGGGCTCGGTCACGTTGGCGGCGGCGGCCGCCAGCTCGTCGGCGAAGCGCGCCTCGTGCTGCGCGACCTCGGCGCTGGGCACCGTTCGCCCGGCCAGCTGGTACAGCGCGGCGCTGTCGATGCGCTCGGCGGCCTCCTTCATGCGCTGCGCCGCCAGCACGCTGCGATAGTTCTCGCTGAGGATGCGCCGCGAGCCGTCGCCCAGGCGGGCGATGCTGATGGCCGCGACCACGCCGCTCAGCACCAGCCCCGCGGTCAGCGGCGCCAGCGCGATGAGGAGCTTGCCACCCAGCTTCATGGCGCCTCGCCGCCCGGCTTGTCGGGCGACACGATGTAGAGGTCGAGGCCGTCGGCCTCGCGCACCAGGCGCAGCGGCACCGAGCGCCCGAACAGCTGGCGCCACCAGGGCTGGTGCGAGCGCCCGATGATGATGGTGCCGACGTTGCTCGCGCGGGCGAACTCCAGCAGCGCGGCCACCGGGTCGGAGGCCTTGAGGCGCACCACCTCGGCGCCCAGCTCGCGCGCCAGCTCGATGGCGGAGTGCAGGTGGCGCTGCGCCGCCGAGTCGATGCGGTCGGGCGCCTCGCCCGGGGTCTCGACATAGACCGCATACCAGTCGGTGTTGAGGCGCCCCGCCATGCGCGAGCCCCGGCGCAGGAGCTGCGGCCCCACCGGCGAGTACGACGACATGCACACCATCAGGCGGGCGCGCGACTGCGGCACGTCGTCGGGCGCCTGGCTGGTCCTGCGCGCGTTGTCAGCCGAGCGCTCCAGGCTCTGCGCCACCTCGCGCAGCGCCAGCTCGCGCAGGGTGGCCAGGTTCTGGCCCTTGAAGAAGTTGTCGAGCGCCCAGGCCACCTTCTCGGACGGGTAGATCTTGCCGGCGCGCAGGCGCTCCTCGAGATCCTCGACCGCGAGGTCGAGGTTGACGACCTGATCGGCCTCGGCCACGAAGCGGTCGGGCACGGTCTCGCGCACGACCACGCTGGTCTCGCGCTCGATCAGGCTGTTGAGGCTCTCGAGGTGCTGGATGTTGAGCGCGCCGACCACGTTGATGCCGGCCTCGATGAGATCCTCGACGTCCTGGTAGCGCTTGCGGTTCTTGCTGCCGGGCGCGTTGGTGTGCGGGATCTCGTCGACCAGGGCCACCGCGGGGCGGCGCTCCAGCAGGGCGTCGAGGTCCATCTCCTCGACGGTGACGCCGCGGTACTCCAGCTTGCGGCGCGGGACCACGGGCAGCCCGGTCAGCTTGGCCACGGTGTCGGCGCGCCCGTGGGTCTCGACGAAGCCGACCACGACGTCGATCCCCCGCGCCAGCAGGGCGTGGGCCTCCTCCAGCATGCGGTAGGTCTTGCCCACGCCGGCGGCGAAGCCGATGTACAGCTTGAGGCGCCCGCGACGGGCGCGCTGCACCAGCTCGAGGAAGTCCTCGGCGCGCGCGCCGGCTGGCCGCACCCGCTCCGCCATGGCGCTAACCTACCACCGCCGGGGTCACCGCGCCGGGGGCGTGTCGGCCGGGGTGATCGGCGGCGGCGGTGGCAGCGGCCGGCCGAAGGCGCGATCCAGCGCCAGGTTGAGCACCAGCACGTTGACCCGCGGCTCGCCCAGGAAGCCCAGCTCGCGGCCCTCGATGGTGCCCGAGAGCACGGTGTCGACGCGGGCCAGGTCGACCCCGCGGGCCCTGGCCACGCGGGCCGCCTGCCAGCGCGCG
The DNA here is from genome assembly GCA_020853705.1 of Deltaproteobacteria bacterium. Classification (GTDB taxonomy): domain Bacteria; phylum Myxococcota_A; class Polyangia; order Haliangiales; family JADYYK01; genus JADYYK01. The sequence continues at coordinate 700 of JADYYK010000113.1, read as the reverse complement.
GTGGCAGGCGAGATGTGCGGATCGAGGCCGCTCGCCGACGCCGTCACCAGCTCGTCGGGCACCGGGCCGGCGCCCGGGTGCTCGGCGGCCAGGCGATCGCGCTCGACCAGGATGCGCTGGCGCAGCTTGGCCGAGCTCGGCCCCCAGTTGGAGCCGCCGCTGCTCATGGGGTCGTAGCCCGAGGCCGAGGGGCGGCCCCAGAAGTAGCCCGGCTGGGTGAAGGGCTGGCCGATCAGCGACGAGCCGACCACCTGGCCGCGATCGTCGCGCAGCAGGCTGCCGTTGGCGGCCGCGGGCATCACGGTCTGGCCGAGGCCGGTGACGGCGAGCGGATACAGGATGCCGGTCAGCACCAGGGTGACCAGGGTGGCACGCAACGCGATGGTGAGTTCACGCATGGATCATGAGTCCCAGCAGGAGGTCGATGAGCTTGATGCCCACGAAGGGTGCGACGAGGCCGCCGACGCCATAGATCAGCATCGAGCGCCGGAACAGGGCCGCCGCGCCCAGCGGGCGATAGCGCACCCCGCGCAGCGCCAGCGGGATGAGCAGGATGATGATGATGGCGTTGAAGATCACCGCCGCCAGCACCGCCGACAGCGGTGACGACAGGTGCATGATGTCGAGCGCGCGGATCGACGGGAACACCCCGGCAAACATCGCGGGCAGGATGGCGAAGTACTTGGCCACGTCGTTGGCG
>JADYYK010000112.1 GCA_020853705.1 Deltaproteobacteria bacterium | reverse complement strand
GCTGGGACCACCGCCGCCACCGGGACCGCCGCCACCGCCGCCGGGACCGCCGCCCTGGCCGCCGCGACGACGCCGCCGACGCTTGCGACCCTGGCCGCCAGCGTCATTGAAGCGCTGCCCGCCCTGGTCGGGGCGATCCTGGCGCGGCGCGTAGGGCGCCGGCGCGGTCGCCGCCGGGCCACTCGGGCGCGGCGCGTAGGCGAACATGCTGGGATCCGGGGGCGGCAGCGGCGGGGGATCCCCGACCGATGACACCCAGAATCCTTCGAACTCGCTGTCCAGCGCCAGCAGCTCGGGCGGGACGACACCCGGCGGATGCATGACGACCGGGCTCATGCCGCCGCCGCCGCCGCCCCCGCCGCCGTAGCCACCACCGCCGTAGCCACCGCCCCCGCCGCCACCGCCGTAGCCACCGCCGCCGTAGCCGCCGGCCGGGCTCGCGCTGCTGCCTTCCGAGAAAGCGGGCGCGCTCGCGCGCTGCCCACCGACACTGATTCCGACCCCCGAACCCCCACCACCCACACTCACTCCACCACCTGCTCCTGAACTCACTCCGCTCACGTAACCTCCGCCTGAATACGGCGCTGACCCAGTATACGGGGTCGCGCCGCCGCCGGCCACATACGGTGCCGGCATGCGCGGGGCCGGGGCGCCCGCCGTGGGGCGCGCGCTGGCCACCGGCGCGTTCATGACTTCCACGACCGGCATCGGCCGGCCTCCGCGCCCGCGTCGCCGCCGGCGTTTGCTGGTCCTGCCCCCGCCCTGACCCGCCTGGCCCCCGCCACCACGGCCGAGGCCCATGGCCGCCAGGTCGCCCGGCCCTGGGGGCCCGTCCAGCATGCGCACGCCGCCATCGGGCAGGCGCACGATCACAGCCTGTTTCTGCTCGCGCGCCTCGCGCTGCCGGTCGCGCTCACGCTGCTTCGAGTTCTTCTTGTCGGCGGCGGCCTCGCGCTGCTTCTGCTTGGCCGCCTCCTTCTCCAGCGCCTGCTGGTCGAGCTTGCGCTGGCGCTCCTTGATGGCCTCTTCCTTGGTGCGCCGCACCGGTTGCACCGAGGCGGCCAGCTCGGCCAGCTCGTCCTCGGGGATGCCGGCGCACACGTCGCAGCGTCCGCAGGCCACGATCTCCGGCCCCAGCTCGCCGAAGTAGTTGCGGATCTGCACCTCGCGACACACCGGCGAGCGCACATACGCGATCATGGTGTCGAGCCGCCGCCGATCGGCGATGCGCTTGATGTCGTAGCGCGCGGCCGCGGCGTCGAGCAGCTTCCGCGTCGGGGCGCCCTCGGGCAGCATGAACAGCCCCTTGCCGGACTCGCGCACCAGGCCCTCTTCGGCCAGCACCTGCAAGACGACGCGGGCGCGCTTCTGGTTGCAGTGCGAGCTGGTCGCCAGGTCGGCGATCGACACCCCGCGTCCGGTCTCGGTCCACGCCACCAGCGCCTCGGCGATGGCGTGCACCTCCTTCTTGGTCGGGTACATCTCCTCCAGGAAGAACTCCTGGATGCGCAGATCCTGCGAGTCGAACAGCAGGATGCAGCGCGAATCGAGCCCGTCACGGCCGGCGCGCCCGGCCTCCTGCGCGTACGACTCCAGCGAGCCAGGCACGTTCCAGTGCATGACGAAGCGGATGTCCGGCTTGTCGACCCCGAGGCCGAACGCCGTGGTCGCCACCATGATGCGCTTGGCGCCCTTGGCCATGAACGCATCCTGCTCGGCGATGCGCTCGTTCTTCGTCAATTTCCCATGGTACTTGTTGACAGGCTGTTTAGCGTGCTTGAGCTCGTCGTAGAGGTCGTTGACCGCGCGGATGGTCGCACAGTAGACGATGCCGGGCAGCTCCAGGCGGCGCAGGATGCGCGTCAGGATGCGCCGCTTCATGTCCTCGTCGTAGACGTCGCGCGCCTCGTAGTAGAGGTTCGGGCGCAGGAACGGCGTGCGGACGCGGAAGGCCTCCGGGATGCGCAGCTCTTCCAGCAAATCGTCGGCGACCCGCGGTGTCGCGGTCGCGGTCAGCGCCAGGATCGGCGGTGACCCCAGCTCCTGGGCGGCCGGCCCCAGCAAGAGGTAGGACGGCCGGAAGTCGTGGCCCCACTGCGACGCGCAGTGGGCTTCATCGATCACCAGCAGCGAGATGTTGACGCCGGCCAGGAAGGCGCGCGACTCCGGCGAGGTCAGCCACTCGGGCGTGACCAGGCAGATCTTCAGGGTGCCCTTGACCAGCCCCTCCAGGGTCTTGCGCTTGTCACGCACCCCGACGGTCGAATCCAGCCGCCCGACCGGGGCGCCCATGGCCGCCAGCTTGTCGTGCTGGTCCTGGATCAGGGCCAGCAGGGGGGACACCACCAGGGTCACCCCGGGCAGCTCGAGCGCTGGCAGCTGGTAGGTCAGGGACTTGCCGCTGCCCGTGGGCATGACGGCGAGGACGTCCTTGCCCTCGAGCACGGCCCGGATCACGGGTTCCTGGCCCTCGCGAAGCGCAGGGATCCCGAATTGTGAGCGCATGCGCGCCAAGCAGGCCTCGAAGAGGCGCTCGACGTCGCCCGCGCGCTCGGCACGCGGCGTGGTCATCAGTACAGGGTCATAGCGCGCTATTGCCTGCCACGCCAAGCGCGAAATTGACCCGGGGGGCCAAAGTCGCGCAAAATGGGGCCGCGCCCCGGCGTCCCGACCCCATGCGAACCCAAGTCTTCTATCGCGACGCCCAAGGACTCGAAGGTGTCGTGGAGCTGCGCGGCGAGCCCATCTTCATTGGCCGCGCTATGGAGTGTGCAATCCGCACGGATGACGGGATGGTGTCGCGGCGTCACGCGCGCATCTTCCGTGATGCCGGCCGCTGGTGGATCGAGGATCTCGGCAGCGCCAACGGGATCTATGTCGACACCACGCGGGTGTCGCGCCACTGCATGGTGCACGGCGAGGCCATCCGCTGCGGCAGCCTGTGGCTGCGCTTCGTCGACGAGACCGGGGCGTCCGCCACGCCGTTCCAGTCGGTCGGCCAGGCCCCGGGCGGCTTCCAGTCGCCGGGCATCCACCTGAACGTGCAGCCGATGGCGCCCGGGATGCCGATGGCGCCGCCGCCTGGCATGTCACAGCCGATCATGCCGGGCATGGTGCCGCCGATGCAGCCGATGGCGCCGCTGCCGATGGCGCCGCTGGCCCCCCAGGGTGGCGGCGGGGGCGCGTTCATCCCGGCCTCGGCCGGCCCCGCGTTCATCCCGGCGTCGGCGCCGGTGGGTGGCGCGCGCTCGACCGGCAACAGCCCGATGGGCGGCGGCATGTCGGGCGGCAGCGCCGAGGCCGCCGAGCTGCGCACCCAGCTCGACAAGGCGATCTCGGAGAAGGCGACCCTGGAGGCCGAGATCCGCGCGCTGCGCGACGGCAACAAGGAGACCCAGAAGCTGCAGCGCCGCATCGATCAGCTGCAGTCGGATCTCAAGCGTCTGCGCGGCGGCAAGGACGAGGGCCAGTCACCGCTCGACAAGCTGGAGGCCGAGTTCGCGGCCCTGGGCAAGGAGCGCGACGAGCTGCTGGTGAAGATCAAGGAGCTCGAGAACCGCGTCGAGGCCGCCAACAAGATGCCGGCCGAGAAGAAGGCGTCGCTGACCAAGACGCGCGCGGCCGAGGCCCACACCGAGCTCAACGACGTGCTGTCGCAGGTGCGCATCAACATCCGCACCCTGGGCGATGAGCTCGAGAACATCATGGCGACCCTGCCCGGCGAGAGCAAGGAGGTCGTCGAGAACGCCCTGCGCGAGTCGAAGGAGCAGCTGGAGACCGCGCGCGTGCTGCTGCGTGATGTCCGGAGCGCGATCGACGGCTGACGGCTGACGGCTGACGGCTGACGGAGACGGCGCGGAATGGCGCTCCTCGAAGCTTCGCTTCGAGGGGGCTACGGCGTCTCGGCGGGATCGATGTTGTGCTTCTTGAGCAGCGCCAGGTAGCGGTCGCGCTCGCCGATGGCGTCGAGCAGGCGGCGGCGCATCTCGTCGTTGTTCTTCTTGAGGCGCTGCAGCTCGACCAGGTCGCTGGCGCGCTTGGGGTCGCGCGCGACGGCGGTCGACAGGCACTTGGTCACGTCGGCCTCGGTCAGGCCGCGCTCCTTCATGGGCGTGGCGTTGAAGCGCGAGGCGTCGAGCTTCTCGATGACGCCCTCGGCGGTCAGCACCAGCAGGGCGCGTGACACCGAGGCCTCGGCCGAGCCGATGGCCTGGGCGATGTCGGCGGGGGCGAACTCCTCGTTGCCGTCGGCGCGCAGCATCAGGGCGCGGTACAGCTCGGCGCGATCGATCTTGGTGTCACCACTGTCCCGGCCCATCCCGCGGCCACCAGCGTTGCGCTTCATGCTCATGTGGACCGCGAAGGTGGATCGTCGCAGGGGGTGGTGTCAACTGTTCGTGAATGGCGGTAACAGAGTGGATCTATACAGGATGTAGTATCCACAGGGGTGTTGGTATACCAGGGCTTGATTTTCGAGGGGATGGGCGGATCATCCTGTGTCAGACCGGCGTGCCAGCGTCGTGGGCATGAACGGCGAAGACAGTGGCGAGACCAAGATGCGTGCGCAGCTCGAGCTGATCGGGGGCATGAGGCCGGGCGATGCCGACCGGCCGCCCAGCTTCGTCCACGTGGCCGACGTGCACCTCGGCCTGGGTGACGAGGACAGCGAGCGCTTTCACGACTATGGCGACGCCCTGGCGGCCGCGGTCGAGCACGCGGTGCGCACCCGCGTGACCTGCTTCCTGATCGCGGGCGATCTGTTCGACCGGCGCGACATCTCGGCGGCCACGCTGCGCCTGGCGCGCCGCGCGCTGGAGCCGCTGCGCAAGGCCGGCATCCCGGCGTACGCCATCGAGGGCAACCACGATCGCGCGCGGCCGGGGGCGTCGTCGTCCTGGGTGCGCTATCTGGCCGACGAGAAGGTGCTGTACACGCTGGCGCCGGAGTGGGTCGACGGCAAGCTGGTGCTGGCGCCCCACGACAGGTGGTCGAACCGCGGCGCCATCGCGCGCGTGGGCGGGATCGCGCTGTGTGGGCTGGGCTTTCTGGGCAATCGCGCCGAGGTCGCGCTGGCCGAGGTGGCGGCCCAGCTGCCGGCGGAGCCGACGGTGCTGCTGCTGCATGCCGCGGTGGCCGAGGCGGTGGCGCTGCCGCTGGGCAGCGTCAAGGGTGAGGCGCTGCTGGCGCTGCGGCCGCGCGTGGTCTATGCGGCGCTGGGGCACGGGCACTATCGCTATGCCTGGCCTGACGAGAGTGGCGCCGAGGCACGCGCGCCGCTGGCGTGGAACCCGGGCTCGCTGGAGTACGTCCGCGTGGACGACACCCGGCGGCCGGAGCGCGGCTTTTATCATGTGACGCTGGGCCAGGCGCCGGTGGTGACGTTCGTGGCCACGCGCAAGCGACCCATCGTGCGCGCCCAGGTCGACGTCAGCGCGCTGGACAGCGGCGAGGCGGTCGCGGTCGAGGCGGCGCGGGCGGCGGCGGCGCTGGTCAAGCCGGGTGGGGCGCAGCCGATCGTGCAGGTGGTGCTGGTCGGGCGGGCGCGTTTCGGGCGTTATCGCATCGGGCTGGAGGCGGTCGACGCCGCGGTGCGCGCGGCCACGCAGGCGCTGGAGGTGCGCATCGAGCTGCGCCTGGATGACGGCGCTGCAGGGCTGGCGGGTGGTGACGACGGGCTGGATCTGGCGGCGCTGCGGCGCGAGGTGCTGGCCGAGCTGGTGCGCGGGGCGCAGCTCGTGCCCGAGGCGGCAGAGGCGCGCTTGCTGGGGCTGATCGAGGGCTGGCGCGAGGCCGGCTCGCTGCGCGGTGAGGTCGATGGCGATGCCGACGAGGTCATCGCGTCGCTGCACGGGGTGCTGCACCCGGACGCGACCGACTTCGGGGGCACGCCATGAGGATCGAGCGTGTCCGGCTGGTCAATGTGAAGTCGTACGTCGACACCGTGGTCGAGCTGCGCCCGGGCATCTGCGTGATCGCCGGGCCCAACGGCGCGGGCAAGAGCACCCTGGTGGAGGCCATCGGGCTGGCGCTGTTCGACGCGGTGCCGCCGTGGGTCGGCAACGAGCAGAGTCGCATGGTGCGCATGGGCACCAGCAGCGGCCGCGTCGAGGTGGTCTTCGTGCATCGCGGCGAGCGCCTGGTGGTGGAGCGGATCATCGGCTCGCGCGGGCGCTGGACGGTGTACGACGAGCGAGGCCAGGCCCTGACCGGCGGCGGCGTGAAGGAGACCGCGGAGTGGCTGCGTCTGCGGCTGGGCGTGCGCGATGTGGCCATGGACAAGCTGTTCTCGGACATCGTGGGCACCTACCAGGGCTGCTTCACGGCGCCCTTCGAGGCGCCCCCGCGGGAGCGCACCGAGAAGTTCGAGCGCATGCTGCAGGTCGACGAGTGGCGCGGCATGGCCGATGGGCTGGCGCGACGCGCGCGCGCGGCGCTGGAGGTGCGGGCCTCGGCGCTGGGGCGGTCGCAGGAGGGGCTGCGGCAGATGATCGCGGACCGCGGCGAGCAGGCGGCGGAGGCGCCGGCGCTGCGCGAGGAGGCCGAGCTGGCGCGCGCAGCGCAGGTGGATGCGCGCGCGGCGACGGATCGGGCCGACGGCGAGCTGCGCGCGCTGGAGCGCGTGGTGCGCGCGCTGCGCGACGCCGTGATGGAGGTGCGCGCGGCCGAGGGGGCGATCGCGGGCCACCAGGCGGCGCTGGCGGCGGCCACGGCGGCGGTCAACACCGCGCGCGCGGCGGCGGCGGTGTGCGCGGAGACGCAGGCTGAGCACCAGGCCTTCGAGGCCGCCGAGCAGGGCCGACGTGGACTGGAGGCGCTGCGCGAGGAGCGCGGCCGGCACGAGCGTGCGCTGGTGGCGGCGGTCAACGAGGCCGCGTCCAACGCGGCGACGGCGCAGGCGCTGGCGGACGCGGTGCAGCGGCGCGCGGTGACGCTGGCGGCGGAGCGCGCGGGGGCGCTGACCCGGACGGGTGCGGCCGAGGTGGTGGTGGCCGAGGCCACGCGCGCGGTGGAGGCGCAGAGCGCGGAGGTGGCGCGGGTGCGTGCCGCGCTGGTGCCGGTGGAGGCGGCGCTGGCGACGGCGCGTGCGGCCGAGGCCGAGGTGGCGGCGCTGGCCGAGCTGCTGGTCGAGGTGCGGGCGCGCCTGGGTGGCGTCGCGGCCGAGGCGGCCGAGCTCGCCGGCATGGCGGAGGTGGTGGCGCGTGCGGCTGGCGAGGCGGCGGCCGAGCAGCGCGTCGAGGCGGCGCGCATGGCGCTGGCAGCGCTGGAGGCGGCGCTGGCGGAGAAGCGCGGGATGGCCGAGGGCGCCGGGCGTGGCCAGTGTCCGCTGCTGGAGGAGGCGTGTCCGCATCCGCGCGGGCTGGATCTGGCAGGCTCGGTGCGGGGCGGCATCGCGGCGCTGGAGCAGCGGCGCGGCGCGGCGCGGGTGGCGCTGCAGCGCGCGCAGCTGGAGCTGGCGGCGTGTGCGGCCGCGCGGCGCGAGGTGCTGGCGCTGGAGGCGCGGCAGACGGCGCTGCTGGCGGAGCGGGGACGGGTGGCACAGCTGCTGGTCACGCATGCGCAGCGAGCGCAGGTGCTGCTGGGGCGGCGGGGGGCGGCGGCGGCGGCGGGCGGTGGCGGTGCCCGTGCTGGTGGCGATGCCGGAGGCGGTGCTGGTGGCGGTGCCGCTGGTGCCGCTGGTAGTGGTGCTGGTGGTGCTGGTGCAGCGGGGCGCGGGAAGCGCGGTTTCGTCTCGGGACGCGTGGGGCCGGAGGCCGAGGCGGAGCGCGGGGGCGCGGTGGAGCTCGAGGTGGCGCTGCGCGGTGGCGAGGCGCTGGGGCGCAGCTGTGCGACGCGGGTCAAGGCGGCCATCGCGGCCGCGACCGTGGAGCTGGAGCAGGCGCGGGCGGCGGTGCGTGCGCCGGAGGCTGCGCTGGAGCAGCTGGTCGGCGCGGCGGGAGCGGCGCGGGCGGCGCTGCTGGCGGCGCAGACCGAGGTGGCGCGGGTCGCACGCGAGGAGGCGCAGCATGCGCGGGCGCGCGCGGAGGCCGAGCGTGCGGCCGAGGCGACCCGTGCGGCGGAGGTGAGGAAGCAGGGGCTGGAGAGCCAGGGCGTGCGCTTCCTCGGGGTCGACGCGCGACTGCTCGAGGTCCAGGCGGTGCTGGATCGGACGCGCGAGGCGCACGATCGGTATCGCCGCGCGGAGACGCTGGCGGCGGGGCTCGGGGTCGCGGAGGCCAAGTGCGGGCTGGCGGCGGCCGAGGTGGAGCGGATGCGCGGGCGCGCGGAGGTGGCGGTCGGGAAGCTGGCGCGCGTGGTGGGCGACGCGCGCGAGCTGGTGGCGCGGGAGGAGGCTCAGGAGGACGACGAGACGGAGGCAGGCCGAGACACGAGCACGAGCACGAGCACGAGCACGAGCACGAGCACGAGCACGGAGGGCGATCTGGTCGCTGAGGGCGAGTGGGTGCTGGCGGTGCTGGGGCCGCGGGGGGAGGAGAGGGGCTGGGCGCTGGAGGTGGCGCGGACGGCGCTGACGCTGGCGGAGCATCGCGTGGTCGATGTGGTGGCGCGGCTCAGGATGGCGGAGGAGGCCGAGCGCAAGGTGGCGGGGTGGCGTCGGGATCTGGCGGCGCTGGAGGAGAGGCGGGCGCGGCTGGAGGAGACCACCCGGGTGGCCAAGGGGCTGGGGGAGCAGGTCTTCAAGAAGGCGGGGGCTCGGATCGCGGAGCGCCAGGTCGAGCGGGTGGGGCTGCGGGCGGCGGAGCTGTATCGGCGCATCGCGCCCGGGGACAACCTGGAGCTGCGCTGGAATCCGCACGACTACGGGGTCGAGCTGTGCGGCTTGATCGATGGGCGACAGGAGACGCTGGTGTATCAGCAGCTCTCGGGCGGGCAGAAGATGACCGCGGCGCTGGCGGTGCGGCTTTCGCTGGTGCGCGCGTTTGCTGGGCAGATCGGGCTGGTATGCCTTGACGAGCCGACAACACATCTGGATCAGGGCCGGCGCGGTGAGCTGAGCGAGGCGCTGGCGCGGCTGCGCGGCGATGGTGGGACGTGGTTCGAGCAGCTCTTGCTGGTCAGCCATGATGATGCGTTCGAGGCGCTCGACGAGGGGCGCATCACGCTGACGCTGGACCCGGTGCTCAAGGCGACGCGGGTCGAGGGTGCGCTGGCACGGCCGGAGGAGCACACGGTGCGGCCGCGACCGGGAAGGAGGCGGACGGCCAGGACGGGGTGACGCGCGGTCTGCCGGGCTTTCGCCACGGCCATGAGCGCGCGGGCATCGGCATTGCTATGTTGGCCGGGCATCATGACCAAGGATCCGAAAGCAGGGGATGGCGACGCACCCGAGGGTGGCGAGGCCGGACGCCCACGTGGCCGCTCCGGACGCCCACGCCGGGCTGCCAAGGCCAGGCCGGAGAAGCGGGGTGGGTCGGTCGAGGAGCGCAAGGAGGACCGGCTCAAGCGGCTGCTCGATCTGGTGGTGCTGCTGCTGAACGCGCGCGAGCCGGTGCCGTTCACGGCGCTGGCGGAGCAGTTCGAGGCCTACCAGGGCAAGGGCCCGTCGGCGCTGCGCACCTTCGAGCGTGACAAGGCGGGGCTGCTGGCGCTGGGCATCCCGCTGCACTACCAGGGGCCGACCACGGAGGACCCCGAGGGCGAGGGCAGCGGGTACTCGATCGATCGGCGGGCCTATCTGCTGCCGCCGGTGCGCTTCAGCCAGGACGAGCTGGCTGCGCTGGTGGCAGGGGCCGCGATCACGCGGGCGCACCCCGGGTTGCCGTACGCGGATGCGGTCGAGAGCGCGCTGAGCAAGGTCAGCTTCGATGCGCCCGAGGTGGCCGAGGCGGCGCGGGCAGCCAAGCGCGATCTCATGGTGCATCTGCCGGCGGCGGAGCACAGCCCGGTCGAGGCCGAGGTGCTGGCGGTGCTGGAGGCGGCGGCGCGGCAGCGCAAGCGGGTCACGCTGGTGCACCGTCCGGCGTCGAGCGGGCTGGCGGTCGAGCGGGTGGTCGATCCCTACGGGCTGGTGTACCGCCAGGGCGCCTGGGTGCTGGTGGGCTGGTGCCATCTCCGCAAGCATCTGAGGTCGTTCAGGCTGGATCGGGTGCTGGAGGCGCGACCGGAGCCCAGGCCGACGCAGGCGGACTTCGAGCGACCGCCGGGGCTCGATCTGCGGGCGATCGCGGATCGGTCGCCGTGGCGCTTCGAGGTGCACGAGCCGATCGAGGTGGTGCTGCGGGTGGGCGAGAAGGCGCGCGGGGTGGTGGAGGAGGATCTGGGCGATGAGGTGGTGCACGAGCAGGTGGAGGCGAGGCGGGAGGCGGCGGGACCGGGAGCAGAGGGCGCGGAGAGCTGGGTGAGGTTGCGGTTTCGCTGTGGCAATACGCCATATCTGCTGGAGCGGGTCAGGGTGTCGCTGGGAGCGCTGGTGCTGGAGGATCCACCGACGCTGGTGGATGAGCTGCTGCGGGAGCTGGAGGAGGTGGCGGCGGCGAGCGAGGCCGAGAGCACGAGCACGAGCACGGGCACGAGCACGAGCACGAGCACGAGCACGAGCACGAGCACGAGCACGAGCACGAGCACGAGCACGAGCACGAGCACGAGCACGAGCACGAGCACGAGCACGAGCACGAGCACGAGCACGAGCGCCGAGCCGGGTGGGGATTCGGGGACTGGGCCTGGCGGAGGTGCGGCGTGAGCGGGGTGAAGGGAGAGAAGCAGAGTGAGGTCGGCGAGCGGTTGAGGCGACTGCTGTATCTGGTGCCGCGGGCGCTGAGGGACAGCAAGGAGGGTGGGGCGCCGCTCGGGCTGCTGGCCAGGGAGCTCGGGGTGGGGGTCGGGCAGCTGGTGGAGGATCTCGGGCTCCTCGCACAGGTCGGACCACCGCGAGGGGATCCGGGAGAGTTCGTCGCGGTCAGTGTCGAGAAGGGGCGCGCGCAGGTGCATCTGCCGCAGCGGCTGACGCGGCCGCTGACGTTGACGGTGGCGGAGGCGTTCTCGCTGCTGATGGGGACGCGGGCGCTGCGCGAGCTGGATGTCCGCGAGCAGCAGGCGCTCGACGCGGCGGAGGCAAAGATCCGGGGACTTCTGGGGGCGGCGGCGCCCGGGCTGGAGGGGCTGTTCGATCATCTGGTGGTGATCGCGGGTAGCGGGGCGGGGCTGACGCTGGTGCCGGAGCTGAGGCGCGCGATCCGTGATCGGCTGGTGGTGCACTTCGCGCACACGCGCGAGGGCGGCAAGACGCCGAGCCGGCGCGGGCTCGATCCCTACGGGATGATCCACCATGCCGGCAGCTGGTACGTCGTCGGGCGCTGCCACGTCCATGATGGGCCGCGGCTGTTCAGGCTCGATCGGATCAGCGAGCTGGAGGTTGGTGAGGCGCATTTCGAAGTGCCCACGGACTTCGACCTCGAGAGCTACCGCAGAGATCGGCTGTTCTTCGGCAAGCGCGAGGCAGGTGAGGCGCGCGTGCGCCTCGACGCCATCGCCGCGGCGCGAGTGGCCGGCAAGTTTCCACCTGAATCACTGCGGCCGGAGGCAGACGGCGGCGCCGTGCTGCACCTCGCGGGATCGGATCGCGACTGGCTGGTGCGCTTCGTCCTCGGGCTCGGCAGACACGCGCGTGTGCTGGCGCCGGACGAGCTCGCGCAGGCGGTCGCGGCCGAGGCGCGAGCGATGCGGGTACGCCATCTGCCCACCTGAGCGCCATTTGTCGGCATCGATCGAGATCGCCCCCGAGATCGCCTGCACAATCACATAGATACAGGCGCTTGACAGGGACCCCCTGAATCGGCAATCTGCGCCGATGGAATCGACGACGGGGACTGAGGGAGCCATGAACGCTGAGAACACGACCACCGAGACCGCCAACGCCAACGCCAATCCGCTGCTCATCAAGCACGTCGATGCACAGCGCAACAACGACCCCACGCGCACACCGCTGAACAAGGATCAGCTGTACAAGGTCCTGGTCGCGCTGGCCTCGGTTCCGACCGAGGCGCCCGAGGGCTACCTGACCGCGCGCGAGATCGCCGCGGCTGCCACCTCGCGCAACCTGCCCATCCTGGCCGAGAACGTCCGCAAGGTGCTGCGCACCCGCGCCACCACCTTCGTCGAGTCGCGCTCGCGCGGCGAGGGCGTCAACCGCGTCACCGAGTTCCGCCTCAACGACGCCGGCCGCAGCTTCTTCAACGATACCTACCCGTTCGCCTAGACTGCCCTCCACCCCCCTCGGGACAATGACCGACACCGATACCGACCAGGGTGGCGCCGCCGCCACCTCGCTCCCCGCCACGGCCGTCACCCAGCTCGCCATCGACAAGGTGCTGAGCGAGACCGACGCCGCGGCCACCACGCTGAAGCAGGCCCAGCGCCTGGCCTCTGATTTCGGCCGCGCGCAGCCCGCGATCTCTCAGTACATCGTGAACAAGACCCAGGCCGAAGGGCCTGCGGTGTCCAGCGCCGGCATCCTCGAGGCGGCGCTGATCACCCGGATGTACGAGAAGTGCTTCGGCTACGGGCTCAAGCGGGTGCGGCCGGGCGATATCGAGGCCGCCGAGAAGTCGCTCAGCGGCGAGGGCGATACCCCCAAGCGGCCGCTGGAGACGCGCCAGCCGGTCCTGGTGGCTCACCTCGACAAGGTCATCGCCGATGAGGCCGAGCACCTGTCGATGGACCACAAGATGATGCTGCGCGGAATCCTGCACACGGTCATGGCGACCTATGACGACGCCGTGGCCGGGCAGACCCCGCGCTCGCTGGAGCCCATCCGGTCAGGTCCCAAGGTCGGTCGTAACGATCCGTGTACTTGTGGCTCGGGCAAGAAGTTCAAGAAGTGCCACGGCGCCGCCGACGCGTCGTAACCGCCGCCCGCCCCTCCCGCCCCTCCGCCGCTGCAGCCATCCACAACTGAACGTCCGGGCCCGGCTCACCGCTGCGGTGCGCGCATGCGGTAGCCACCGCCGCGCACCGTCTCGATGCGCTCCGCCAGCGGTCCCAGCTTGGAGCGCAGCCGACGGATGTGGACGTCGACCGTGCGCGCGCCGCCGTCATAGTCGGGGCCCCAGGCGCGCTCCAGCAGCTGCTCGCGCGACAGCATGCGGCCCGACGCGCTGGCCAGGCAGGACAGCAGCTCGAACTCCTGCCGGGTCAGGTCGAGCGGACGGCCCGACAGCACCGCCTCGTAGCCCGACATGTCGATGACCAGGTCACCGACCTGCAGGCGCTCCTCGTTCTCGAAGTCGGCGAAGCGACGGTCGATGAGGCGCATGCGGGCGTGCAGCTCGGTCGACAGCACCGGGGCCAGGATGACGTCGTCGGGGGCGCTCTCGGCGCGCGCCAGCGAGCCCAGCTCCTTGGGATCCACGACCATCAGGAAGGGCAGGCCGTGGACGTCCTCGTGGATGCGCAGCTTGCGCAGCAGGGCCAGCCCCGAGAGGATGCGACCGGGGGTATCGATCACGATCAGGGTCGGGCGCGGCGGCGCGATGACCGCCCGCGAGAAGCCCTCGAGGTCGAAGTTGACCGCGGTCTGCGAGCAGCCGAGGTCGTCGAGCGCGTCACCGATCGAACCTGCGATGGACGGGGCCTGGGGATCCGCGGTGACGATGACGACGCGCAAGGTGCTCCTACATGGGGGTAGAGATTGAGAACCCGGGCAGGATCACCCGCCCGTGTTTCGCTCTCATTTCCTGCGTTACGTGGGGTCCACGACCTTGGCCAGCTCGCGGCCGGAGCTGGCGGTCAGGGCCTCGCGCAGCGCCGCGACGTCGGTGACCGGGGCCGCGCAGGTGAAGCCCTTGCACACGTAAGCGGCTGGTTTTCCACCGACCAGCCCCTTGCCTGCGACCAGATCGGGGTTGAGCAGGCCGTCGCGCCGGGGGTCGCCCGGGTCGAGCCACACCAGCACCCGCGCCGGCACGTGCACGAAGCGGGCGGCGCCCAGCAGCGCCCGGGTGGCGGGGTCGTCGGCGGGCCCGACCACCACGATCTCGCGCACCGTGCCCAGGAAGTCCAGGCAGGCCGCGCTGCGTGACAGCCCGAAGGGGTTGTTGACCGCGCCACCCTTGACGCTGGCCAGGAAGGCCTCGGCCATGGCCTGCCAGCGCGCGCCGCTGCGCCCGCCGACCAGGCGCGCCAGGCGCAGGAGGTTGCTGGTCTGCACCGCGCCGCCCGAGGGCACCGCGCCGTCGAAGTGTGACTCGGGGCGGTGCACCAGCGCCTCGGCGTCGTTGCCGCTGAGGTACCAGGCGCTGCGGGCCTCGTCCCAGAACAGCCCGCACGCGGCCTCCGTGAGCTCGATGGCGCGGCCGAGATCGAAGGGGTCGGCGGCGGCCTCGTAGAGATCCAGCAGCGCCTCCGCGAAGCAGGCGTAGTCGTCGAGGAAGCCGAGGATCTTGGGGGCGCGGCCGGCCTTCCAGACCCGCAGCAGGCGGCCGTCGGGGCGACGCATGGTGTCCCACAGGAAGCTGGCGGCGCGGCGGGCGTCGGCCAGCGCGCGGGCGTCGCCGGTGACCTCGTGCGCCTTGGCCAGCGCGCTGATCATCATGCCGTTCCAGCTGGTCAGCACCTTGTCGTCGAGGCCGGGGTGGGGGCGCCTGTCACGCGCCTCGCGCAGGCGGGTGCGCGCGTCGGCCCACTCGCTGGCGGTCAGCTTGGCCTTGTCCAGGGTGGTCACGCGCGACAGCACGCTGCGCCCACTGTCCTCGAAGTTGCCCTGCGCGGTGACGCCGAGGAAGCTCGCGACGCGGGCGCCCAGGTCGTCGCCCAGGACGGCGGCGAGCTGCGCCGGGGTCCACACGAAGAAGGCGCCCTCCTCCTTGTGCTCGGGCTTGTCGGGGTCGCCGGAGTCGGCGTCCTGCGACGAGTAGAAGGCGCCCTCGGGCGAGGTCATCTCGCGGCGCACGTACTCCAGGGTCTCCTCGACCACGGTCTTGTACAGCGGGGTCCTGGCGATGCGGTAGCCGTCGAGGTAGGCGCGCACCAGCTGCGACTGGTCGTACAGCATCTTCTCGAAGTGCGGCACCAGCCACTTGGCGTCGGTCGAGTAGCGCGCGAAGCCGCCGCCCAGGTGATCATAGATCCCGCCCTCGGCCATGCGGGTCAGGGTCAGGGTGAAGGCGTCGCGGTAGTCGGACTCGTGCTCGTGGGCGTGACGGCGTGCCCACAGCTCGATGGCGGAGACGTTGGGGAACTTGGGGCGGGTGCCGATGCCGCCGTTGTGATCGTCGTGGTTCGACAGCAGGCGGCGCGCGCACAGCGCCACCAGGGCCAGCGCCTCGTCCGGGGTCGGGACCTTGGCGGCGCCGGCGGCCGCGCTGCCGGCGGCGGCGTCGGAGCCGCGCGACTGCTCGGCCAGCTTGGCCAGGCCGCCGAGCAGCGCCTTGGCGTTCTGCTCGATGCTCTCGGGTTCGTTCCGGTAGGCGTCGTGCAGCGCGCGCAGCACCTTGCGGAAGGCGGGCTTGCCGTACTTGTCCTCGCCCGGGAAGTAGGTGCCACCGAAGAAGGGGCGCCCATCGGGGGCCAGGAACGCGGTCAGCGGCCAGCCGCCGCCCTGGCCGAGCAGCTGGATGGCGTGCTGGTAGACGTCGTCGACGTCGGGGCGCTCCTCGCGGTCGACCTTGATGTTGATGAAGAGGTCGTTCATGACCTCGGCGGTGCCGGGGTTCTCGAACGACTCGTGCGCCATGACGTGGCACCAGTGGCAGGCGGCGTAGCCGACCGACAGCAGGATCGGCTTGTTTTCGGCCTTGGCGCGCGCGAAGGCCTCGTCGCCCCAGGGGTACCAGTCGACCGGGTTGTCGGCGTGCTGCAGCAGATACGGCGAGGACTCGCTGGCCAGGCGGTTGGGCATGTCGGATCCGTAGGCTGGAACCGGCGGCGGGTCAACCGGTGTACGATTCGCGCATGAGGAACCTGGTCATCGTGGGGCTGATGCTGATCACGGCGTGCGCGTGCAAGCGGCCGGGTGCGGGGCAGCCGCCGTCGCCGTCGCCCCTGGTGACACCGTCGCCCAGCGCGACGCCGGCGCCGCTCGCCATGGTCGACGCCGGGCCGCCGGTGGTCGATCCGGTGGCGCTGCGCGCGACCTGCTGTCAGCAGTGTCTGGCCGGTGCGTCGACCGATCCGGCGGGGTTCGACATCTCGGTGTCGCCGTGCACCCGCTATCTGGGGCAGACCCGCAACGAGGGGCCGGTGCTGGACACCGCGTGTGGTGAGTTCTTCTCCGACAATCCCGAGCTGTCGATCGGTGAGTGCCGGGGCGATCCGGTGGAGTAGTGCGCGGGCTGCCGTACGCGCTGGCGCTGCTGGCGCTGGTGGGCTTCTACCTGACCTTGTACGGCGCGCGCTGGGTCACCCGGGTGGGCTGGCAGCGGCTGCGCGCGGGTGACCTGGACGGGGCGCTGCGGGCGTTCCGGCGCGCGGCGCGGGTGACGCGCGGGGCGGGGGCGTGGCTGGGCGTCGCGGCGGTGCATCGCGCGGCGGGGCGCAGCGACGAGGAGGCGGCGGCGCTGGAGCGGGCGGTGGCGCGCGACGGCAGCGACATGCAGGCGTTCGACGCGCGCGTGGACGAGCTGGTGCGGCGCGACGGCGGCCAGCTGGGACTGGCGATGGCGTGGCTGGAGGCGCGCAAGGCCAACCGGCGGCTGGGGCCGGTGCCGAGGATGATGGCGCAGGCGCAGCGCGGCATGTACCTGGTGCGCGAGGGTGGACGCGAGCGCGAGCACGAGCACGAGCACGAGCACGAGCACGAGCACGAGCGCGAGCACGAGCACGTGCGACGGCTGAACGAGGGCATCGCCGAGCTGGAGGCGGCGTGGGCGGTGGTGGCGGATCCCGAGGTGGGGCTGGCGCTGGGGCGGGCCTATGTGGCGGCCGGCAAGCCGACGCGGGCGCTGCCGGTGCTGCGCCGGGTGGCGAACGCGGCGGAGGAGCTGGCGGCGCAGGCGCTGCTGGTGATGATGATGCTGCCGGGGCCGGGGTCGGGGTCGGGGTCAGGGTCGGGGTCAGGGCCAGGTGACGACGAGCGCGAGGTCGTGCGCGCGCGCGAGCTGGCGCGCAAGGACGCCGAGACGCTGCGCGGTGAGGGGCCGATGGGGCGGCTGGTGCAGCTCCTGGCGCGGGCGCAGGGCGGCGACGCCGAGGCGCGGCGGGTGCTGGCCGAGGTGATGGCGAAGCCCGAGGTGCGCGCGGCGGCCAAGGGTGACGTGCGGCTGGCGATCGACGCGGTGCTGGGGCCGCCCAGCCCTGGCTAGGTCGTGAGGAAGCGGACGTTGGCGGGCAGCGGCGAGCGGCTGGTGCGGGCCTCGTTGACCGGCGCCGCGCTGTCCTCGTAGCCGAGCGAGAGGCCGAACAGCAGCTGCTCGTCGTCGGGGATGGCGCACACGGCGCGCGCGACGCCGGGGTAGGCGCCCAGGCTGGCCTGCGCACAGGTGGCGAGGCCCAGCTCGGTCGCGGTCAACATCAGGGACTGCAGCCAGCAGCCGACGTCGAGCGCGCCATAGATCCCCCAGGTGCGCGCCATCGAGACCATGACCGCGTGCGGGGCGCCGAACAGCTGGTAGTTGCGCAGCCAGGCGTCGAAGCGGCCGGCCTTGTCGTCACGCGCGATCCCCATGGCGCCATACAGGACCTTGCCGCACTCCTTGCGGTGGCTGCCGTAGGGCTCGGGGTAGTCGATGGGGAAGCCGGCGTCGGGCGCTGGCATGCCGGTGCGGGTGGCCTCGAGCAGGGCGTCGCGCAGCCGCGTGGTGGCGGCGCCGCTGGTGACCACGGCGCGCCAGGGCTGGATGTTGCACCACGACGGGGCGCGCTGCGCGGTGGTGAACAGCTCCTCGAGCACCTCGGCGGGCACCGGGTCGGGGCGGAAGGCGCGCACCGACTTGCGCGCGGCCAGGGCGTCCTTGACGGTCATGGGGTCGGCTTCCGGTTGATGGGGATGCCGATGCTGGGGCCGGGGGCGGGCGGGCGCGCGGCCAGAGCGGCCACGCAGGCCTCGCACGGGCAGCGCTCGCGCAGCTCGCGGAAGCGGTAGATCCCGAGGCCGTGGCCGTCGGAGAACTCGAAGCGCACCGCGTACTGGCCGACGATCTCGATGTGCTTCACCGTCAGGCGCTCGGGGATCTTGCTGGGATCGAGCAGGGGCTGGCCGCTCCACTCGTGCACGCACTCGGCGCAGCGACAGTGCAGGCGCAGGTCCCGCGACGGGTACACGCTGACGTGGTCGTCGTCCCAGGTGATGGTGACGTTCTGCCGCAGCAGCCCTGCAATCTCGATCGGGAGGGACATCGCAGGAAGCTGTGCACCGATCGCCCGATGGCGTCAAGCAGACGGCGTGGATCGGCGGGGATCGTGCTAGAAGCGGGCGTGACCGAGAAGCGCGATCGCGACCGCGGTTCGAAGGGCCGGCCGGCTGGGCCGCCCCGGCAGCGCCAGCCCGTGGTGCCGGCCACGCCGCGCACGGCGGAGGCGGTGCGCTCGCCGGCGGGGGCGGCGCCCCGGCAGCGGCGCTCGCTGTCGAACGTGGGTGGGCCGTCGGCGCTGCGCGGCCACGCCCGCGAGGCGGCGCAGCTGGCGCGCTGGTTCGACGTGTCACCCGACGATGACGGGCGCGCGCACGTGCATGGCTTTCACGCCTATCCGGCGCGCATGCACCCGGCCATCGTGCGCGCCGTGCTGGCCGACATGCCGAGGGCGCGCGCGGTGCTGGATCCCTTCGCGGGGTCGGGGACCACGCTGGTGGAGGCCGCGCTGGCGGGGCGCGCGGCGGCCGGCGTCGACATCAATCCGCTGGCGGTGATGCTGGCGCGGGTCAAGACCTGGGCCTGGAGCGCGGCCGAGCTGGAGCAGCTGCTGGCGGCGGCGCGCGCCATCGGCGAGCGCTCGAACCAGCGCGTGCGCAAGCGGGTCCGGCCCGATCCGCGCATCGCGCCGGCGGCCACCGCGGAGTGGTTCGCGCCGCACGTGCGGCTGGAGCTGGCGGGGCTCATCGAGGAGCTCGACGCGGCCCGGCATGCGCCGGCGATCAACGATGCGCTGCGGCTCTTGCTGTCGTCGATCCTTGTCAAGGTGTCAAGGCAGCGGACCGACGCCGTGGTCGATCAGATGGTCGACAAGCAGATCGGGCGCGGCCTGCCGACGCGCATGTTCGTGCGCAAGGCCGAGGAGCTGGTGCAGCGGCTGGCCGAGTACGTCAGCCTGGTGCCCGCGGGCACGCCGCCGCCGGAGCCGCACCTGGGTGACGCGCGCAAGCTGCCCTTCCCGGATGGCAGCTTCGATCTGGTCATCACCTCGCCGCCGTACCAGGGCACCTATGACTACCTCGAGCAGCACGCGCTGCGCCTGACGCTGCTGGGCCTCGGCCACAAGCCGGGCGCGGCGCGCGGCAAGCACCAGCCGGCGCCGGTCGAGGTCAAGGTGCCGCGCGGTGCCGATGCCCGCGAGCTGGGGGCGCGGCGGCGCGGCGAGACCCCGGGCTCGACGGCGCGCTTCGAGGCCGAGCTGGGGCTGACGCTGGCCGAGATGGCGCGCGTGCTGTGCCCCGGCGGCGCGGCGCTGCTCGTGATGGGCGACTCGGTGGCGGCGGGCAAGCCGGTGCTGGCGGACGTCGTGGTCGAGCGCGTGGCCGGGCCGGCGGGGCTGAAGTTCGTGGCGGTGGCGTCGCAGACGCGGCCGGCGTTCGGGCCCGAGGAGCGCGAGGCCTTCGCGGGCACCGCCAAGCGCGAGCACCTGATCCTGCTGGTGCGCTAGGGCCGGAGCCGGAGCGTCCGCGCAGCGACCGGTCGCTTCACGGACGGTCGGCGCGGCCGCGCGCGGTGGCCACGGGGTACTTGGCGCGATTCTTGACCAGCTTGGCGCGGATGGCGGCGGGCAGGTCGGCGCCGATGCGGTCGGCCAGCAGCAGCGTGGTGATGGCGACGTCGGCCAGCTCGTCGAGGATGGCGGGGCGATGCGCGGGGTCGTGGGCGCGCGCGTCGGCGTCGGGGCCGGCGACCCAGCGGAACAACGCGGTCAGCTCGCCGACCTCGGAGGCGATGGCCATGCTGAGGTTCTTGGGGTCGTGGAACTGCTGCCAGTCGCGCTCGGCGACGAAGGCGCGCAGCTCGGTCAGCAGGGCGTCGAGCTGGTCGGGGGCGGGCGTGGCGGGCGTGGGCACCGGCGCAGGGTAGCAAGAGTTTGTCGCGCGCTGGAATGGGCGGGCGTGATATGGGCGTTTTTCAGCCGGCCGGATGTGGCCTGGGGAAGGATGGGCGATGCGCGCGAGTGGATACCTGATGATGGCCCTGACAGTGCTGGGGATCACGGGCTGCAAGAAGGCGAAGCGGGCCGACAAGCCCGCGGCCCCGCCGGTGGTCAGTCCGACGGCGATCGCGGCCAGCGCCAGCCCGGTGGCGGGCGACGCTCCGGACACCGCGGCCGTGGCCGAGCCGCTGGTCGGCTGCCCGGAGGCGGCCAAGCTGGGCCAGATGATCGGCGCCGCGCACGGCGTGCCGCCCGGCACCGAGGTCGTGAGCACCAGCTGCGTCGTCGGCAAGTTCATGGGCGGCGCCGTCATCGTCGGCACCGCGCTGGTCTTCGTCGATGGCGAGGCGCATGACAACTGGGCTGCCTTCGATCCGACTCGCAAGGCGACCTGGAAGCTCACCGACGAGGTGCCGCCCAGCTTCGCGGAGCAGGGCAGCACCGCGCTGGTCGGTGCCGCCGACTTCGACGGTGACGGCATCGACGAGGTCCTGATCAACGCCTCCGATGATCGCCACGGCTACCTGAGCCACGTCGCCAACCTGGTCAAGCTCGGCGGCACCGAGCTGACATCGCTGCTGTCCACCACCTACGCCTTCGAGACCGCCGGCGCGGTCGAGACCGCGGCCGAGGAGGTCAGCTGTGACGGCAGCGCCGCCATCGAGAAGGACGCCGCCGGCAAGCCGGTCCTGGTCATCACCACGACCCACAGC
Organism: Deltaproteobacteria bacterium; assembly: GCA_020853705.1. Classification (GTDB taxonomy): domain Bacteria; phylum Myxococcota_A; class Polyangia; order Haliangiales; family JADYYK01; genus JADYYK01. Next base: position 16,237 of record JADYYK010000112.1, on the reverse strand, counting down.
AAGCACGGCCGCAAGGCCTCGAAGAGCGACGCCGACAACTGCAAGGACGGCGTGTCGCGCTTCACCTGGCAGGGCGACAAGCTCGCGCTGACCAGGTAGTCCCGGCCCCGCCTCGCTTCACCCCATCAGGATGACGGTGCGCAGCGCCTCGCCGCGCTCCATGGCCTTGAAGGCGTCGGCGATCTCGCCGTCGCTGAGGCCGACCCGCGCGGTGACCAGGCTGTCGAGGTCGAGGCGCTTGTCGCGATACCAGCCCGCCAGCAGCGGAAAGTCGCGGGTGGCCAGGCAGTCGCCGTAGAAGGTCGCCTTCAGGGTGGCGCGCGAGTAGAAGAACTTGGTGCCCGGGAAGGACAGCTTGGCGCCGGGCACGGGCACGCCGATGAGGACGCAGGTGCCGCCGAGGTCGCAGCTCCACATGGCCTGGTTCAGCGTGTCGGGCAGGCCGATGGCCTCGAAGGCGTAGTCAACGCCGGTGCCGGTCAGGGCGCGGATCTTCTTGCTGGGCTCGCCCTCGCGCGCGTCGACCACGTCGGTGGCGCCGAACTTCAGCGCCCAGTCGAGCTTCTTCGGGGCCAGGTCGACCGCGATGATGCGCGACGCGCCGGCCAGGCGGGCGCCCTGGATGACGCTGATGCCGACCGCGCCGCAGCCGAACACGGCGACGGTGCTGCCCGGGCGCACCGCGGCGGCATAGAGGACCGCGCCGACGCCGGTGACCACGCCGCAGCCGATGAGACAGGTCGCCTCGGGCGGCAGCTCGGCGGCGATGGGCACGGCCTGGCGCGCGTGCACGATGGTGTGGGTGCCGAAGCTGCCCACGCCGAGGACGCGGCCGAGCGGGCGGCCGTCGAGGGTGCGCATGCGCGGGCCGGCCACCAGCGGGCGGGCGCAGAAGTTGGCGCGCCCGGCGGCGCAGAAGCGGCAGTCGCCGCAGGCGGCGCGCCAGTTGATGACCACGGTGGTGCCCAGCGCGGGCGTGGTCACGTCGGGGCCGTGGGCCTCGACGATGCCGGTGGCCTCGTGGCCGAGGTAGTAGGGGAACTCGGCGCCGAAGTTTCCCATGCAGGCGTGCAGATCGGTGTGACAGACGCCGGTGGCCAGGACGCGGACGCGGACCTCGCCGGGGCCAGGAGCGTCGAGCTCGATGTCCTCGACGACGACGGGAGCGTTGGCCTCGCGGACGATGGCGGCGCGGGCGCGGGTGGCGGGGGCTTCGGACATGGGCGCATCTTAGCGGAGGGGCGGACCGAAGCGCACCGAGGAGGCTGGGAAAAGCGGCGGCTTCACGGTATGGAAGCCGCCATGTCGCAGAGCCAGGACGTCATCGTCGTCGGAGGGGGACACAACGGGCTGGTCAGCGCGCTGCTGCTGGCGCGGCGCGGGCTGTCGGTCACCGTGCTGGAGGACAAGGCCGTGGTCGGCGGCGCGGTGCGCACCGAGCGGCCCTTCGCCAGGGCGCCCAACCTGGGGACGTCGACCGGCGCCTACCTGCTGGGGCTGATGCCGCCCGAGCTGCTGCACGAGCTGGACCTCGGCATCAAGCTGCGGCGGCGCGATCCGCACTACTTTCTGCCCACCACGGACGGGCGCTACCTCCTGTTCGGGTCGGACCGCGCCGAGATGGAGCGCCAGTTCACCAGCTTCTTCTCGGCCGCCGACTGGCGCGCCAACCAGGCCCTGAGCGAGGAGATCGGCGCTCTGAGGGATGACGTCGCGCCGACCTGGCTCCAGGAGCCGCTGTCGATCGAGGCGACGGCGGAGCGGTATGTGCGCCCCGCGCTGCGCCAGGTCTTCATCGACCTGTGTCGGGGCTCGGTGGGTGACTATCTGGCGCGCTTCGACTTCAAGTCGGACCTGGTCAAGGCGATGTATGCGGTGACCGACGGCTTCAGCGGGCTGTATGGCACCTGGGACACGCCCGGCACCGGGATGAACTTCCTGGTCCACAACATGTGCCGGCTGCCCGGCGCCGACGGCACCTGGATGATCGTCGAGGGCGGCATGGGGTCGATCACGCAGAAGCTGGCCGACGCTTGCCGCGCTGCTGGTGCGCGCATCGAGACCAACGCGCGCGTGACGGCAGTGACCACCCAGGGCGGCGTCGCGCGCGGCGTCGTGCTGGCCGATGGGCGCGAGCTCGCGGCGCGCACGGTCGTGGTCAACGCCGACCCCTTCCGCATGCGTGACCTGGTGCCGCGCGAGGCGCTGCCGGCCGACTATCACGCGCGCATCGATGGCTATCGGCGCGACGGGTCGACCTTCAAGGTCAACCTGGCGCTGCGCGGGCTGCCGAAGTTCACCTGCTTGCCCGAGGATCGCGGCCAGTTCGGGCCGACGATTCACCTGCTGCCCGACGAGAAGGACGTCATGCGGTCGTTGCTCGACGGCTTCGCCGACGTGCGCGCCGGGCGGCTGCCGGCGTTCCCGACCATCGAGTGGTACATCCACACCACGGTCGACCCCACGCTGCGCGACCCCGACGGCAACCACAACTCGGCGCTGTTCGTGCAGTGGGTGCCCTACCAGCTGGCGGGGACGACCTGGGAGGCCGAGGAGGCGCGCTATGTGCAGCACCTCTTGTCGATCTGCGATCGCTTCGCGCCGGGGACGTCGGACCTGGTGGTCGACAGCTTCCCGCTGCACCCGCAGAAGGTGGAGCAGTACTTTGGCATCACGCGCGGCCACATCCACCACGTCGACAACGGCTTCGGCTTCGCCGACCGGCTGCCCTACGCCACGCCCATCGCGGGCATGTACTCGTGCAGCGCGGGCACGCACCCCGCGGGCTCGGTGATTGGCGCCGCCGGTCACAACGCCGCGCAGCGGATCCTGGCCGACCTCGGGCTGTGACTGCGGATCTCGCACTCCGGGTGCGAAAGCCGCACTCACGGACTCCCAAAAAAGGTGGTAACTCCAAGGGCATAGCGGTCATCACAGCGGGCGCTCTCGTGCACTTTCATCACCACTAAAGCCCGTTTTGATGTGAGATCAACCGCCATGCCGCCCGCCGCCCGCAGGACCCGGGAGATCGCCAGCACCCGGGATGACATCCTCGCCGCCGCCGAGCGCGCCTTCGCGCGCACCGGCTACGAGGCCACCACGATGCAGGACCTGGCTCGCGAGGCCGGCTACACGGTGCCCTCGCTGTATGCCTACTTCGACGGCAAGCAGGAGCTGTACGACGCCGTGTGGTCACGCCTCGATGACGAGCGCGCGCAGGTCTTCGACACCATCATGCCCAGCGGGCTGCGCTTCTCGCAGCGCGTCGAGTTCATGCTGGCGCGCCAGCTCGAGCTGACCGAGCGGCGGCGTGGCGCGGTCGAGATCCGCATGGCGTCGCCGCAGCGCCACGGCAAGCGACGCGCGACCCACTTCGACGGCATGGTGCAGCGCTGGGCGCGCTGGCTGCGCCGGGTCGCCGAGCCGGGCGATCTCGGCGCGACCTCGCTGGACGATGCGGCGACCGCGCTGGTCGGCGTCATGAACGCCTTCTTCCTGCGCTGGATGGCGCGCGACGTCGCCACCGGGCTGGCGGTGAAGGCGCCGCTCATCACCGAGCTGTTCCTGAGCGGCATCACCGGGAGGCGGCGATGAGGACGCTGGCAGGCGTGGTCGCGGCGCTGGCGGGGCTGGCGGGGCTGGCGGCGCCGTCTCCGGCGGCGGCGCAGTCGCTGACGCTGGAGCAGGCGGTCGCGCTGGCGGTCGCGCGCAACGAGCGCACCCAGGCCGCCGAGCAGCGTCGCGCCGCGGCCTCGGCGCGCGTCGCCAAGGCGCGCTCGTTCTTCTTCCCCGACATCACCGTGGTCGGCAGCTACACCCGGCGCGCCCACGAGACCACGCGCAACGTGGGCGGCACCGAGGTCACCATCCAGAGCGCCAACGCCCTGCAGGCCTCGGCCACGCTGGCGCTGACCATCTTCGACGCGCGCTCGCTGCCGCTGTATCGCCAGGCCAAGCTCGACCGCGACGCCGTCGACTCCAGCGCCAAGGACACCCGGCGCCTGGTCGCCTACGAGGCCGCCGACGCCTTCATGCAGACGCTGGCCGAGGAGCAGGTCCGTGACGCCACCCAGCACCGGCTCAGCTTCGCGCGCCAGCGGCTGGTCGACGCCACCGCGCGGCAGCAGGCCCAGCTGGTCAGCTCCAACGACGTGACCCGCGCGCAGCTCGAGGTCGCCACCGCCGAGCGTGATGACGTGCGCGCCCAGACCGCGGTGCGCCGCGCGCGCCTGGAGCTGGGTTTCCTGCTCGGGCGCAGCGTCGATGGTCCGCTGGTGGTGCCCAGCGCCAGCGCGCCGGCCACGGGCGACGTGCGCAGCGCGCGGGCGCGACGCTGGGACCTGGCGGCGGCCATCCAGCGCACCGCCGCGCTGCGCGAGAGCGCGCGCGAGCCGGCGCGGCGCTTCATCCCTTCGCTCGGGCTGGTCGGGCAGTACCGCGTCACCAACGAGGCCGGGCTGAGCGGCAACAACACCGACTGGTCCGTCAGCCTGAACCTGGTCTGGCAGGTCTGGGACGGCGGCGAGCGCGCCGCCGACGGCCGCGAGCGGCGCGCGTTGACGCGCATCGCGGAGCTCGACGCCGAGCTGCTGGACCGCCGCGTCGGCCTCGAGCTCGACAGCGCGGTGCTGGCGGTCGAGAACGGCCAGGCCGCGGTGCAGCTGGCCATCACCGCGGTCGACGTCGCGCGCAAGAACGCCGACGAGACCGCCGAGCTGTATCGCCAGGGGCTGACCACGTCGGCCGTGGTCGCCGACGCCGGCATCAGCCTGGTGGAAGCAGAGATCGAGCTGGCCCGCGAGCGCTATGCGCTGGCGGTGGCCGAGCTGGACCGGCGCCACGCGCTGGGCCTCGACCCGACGGAGACGCCATGAAGACGACGCGGTTCACGGTGACGATGCTGGCCACGCTGGCCGTGCTGGCGCTGGGTGGTTGCGGCGAGAAGAAGGCCGCGGGCGGGGGCGCGGGGTCGGGCGGCGCGGGCGGTGGCAAGGGGGGCCCGGGCGGCAAGCGCAACATGAAGTTCCCGGTCGAGATCGCCGCGGTCGAGGCGCGTCGCGTCGAGTACAGCGTCCGCGCGGTCGGCGCGGTCGAGGCCTTCGAGAAGCTGCAGGTCACCGCCCGCGTCTCGGGCGCCATCGAGAAGGTCGCGTTCTCCGAGGGCGACATCGTCAAGGCGGGCCAGCTGCTGGTGGCCATCGAGCCGGCGCGCTATGGCATCGCGGTGCAGTCGGCCAGGGCCACCCTGGCGCGCGCCGAGGCCGCGGCGGCGGATGCCCAGGCGGGGCTGGCGCGGCGCGAGGCCGCGACCAAGGACAACCCCGGGCTGCTCGCGGGCGAGGAGATCGAGACCTGGCGCACCCGGGTGCGCACCGCCGGCGCCGAGGTCGCCGCCGCCAAGGCGATGGTCGCGCAGGCCAGCCTCAACCTGCGTGACGCCTATGTGCGCGCGCCGGTCGGCGGGGTCATCGAGACCCGCGATGTGCAGACCGGGCAGTATGCCCAGCCCGGCACCGTGCTGGCCACCCTGGTGCGGCGCGATCCGCTGCTGCTGCGCTTCCAGGTGCCCGAGATGGACGCTGCGCGGCTGACCGTGGGCATGGTGACGCTGTTCCGGTCGGGCCAGCTGGGCCCCGAGGAAGCCGACTACACCGCCAAGATCAAGCATGTGGCAGCGCAGGCCAGCGACGACTCGCGCATGGTCGCCATCACCGCCGAGGTCGATGACGCGCGGCGCGACAAGCTGCACGCTGGTGCGTTCGCCGAGGTGCGGGTGCCCATCGGCGCCACCGAGCGCGCCGCCATCGTGCCGCAGACCGCAGTGCGCCCCAGCGAGCGCGGCTTCCTGTCGTTCGTGATCGAGGCCGGCGTGGCGCGCGAGCGCGTGCTCGAGCTGGGCATGCGCACCGAGGACGGCATGGTCGAGGTGCGCTCGGGCCTGCAGCCGGGCGAGCAGCTGGTGATCCGCGGGGCCGAGGCGCTCAAGGACGGCGTCGAGGTGCGCACCGGTGATGGCAAGGGCGGGCCAGGCGGCAAGGGCGCGCCGGGCGGCCAGGGCGCGCCGGGCGGCAAGGGCGCGCCGGCCGCCGCGGTCAGCGACGGAGGCGTCAAGTGAGCATCACCGACGTCTGTATCCGTCGTCCCGTGCTGGCCTGGATGCTGATGGCCGGCACCGTGGTGTTCGGCCTGGTCGCGCTGCAGCGCATCGGCGTCAGCCAGTACCCCGACGTCGACTTCCCGACCATCTCCATCCAGGTCACCTGGGAGGGCGCCGCGCCCGAGGTCATCGAGCACGACGTGGTCGAGACCCTGGAGGAGGCGGTGACCCAGGTCCAGGGCGTCCGCTCGATCACGTCGTCGTCGCGCCAGGGCAGCGCCAACATCACGGTCGAGCTGGATCTGTCGCGTGACGTCGACCTCGCGCTGCAGGACGTGCAGACCAAGGTCTCGCAGGCCCAGCGGAGCCTGCCGCGCGATCTCGATCCCCCGGTCATCTCCAAGACCAACCCCGAGGACCAGCCCATCATGTGGATCGGCCTGTCGGGGCCGTTCCCGACCCAGCTGCTGGCCGACACCGCGCGCTACAAGCTCAAGGAGCGACTGCAGACGGTGCCCGGCGTCGGCGAGGTCACCCTGGGCGGCTACCTCGAGCGCAACGTGCGCATCTGGATCGACGCCACCAAGCTGGACGACCGGCGCCTCACCGTGACCGACGTCATCGGCGCGCTGCAGCGCGAGCACGTCGAGCTGCCCGCCGGCCGCATCGAGGCCAAGGGGCGCGAGATCAACGTGCGCGTGCTCGGTGAGGCGCTGGATCTGGCCACCCTGCGCCGCATCGTGATCCGCGAGGTCGGCGGCGCGCCGGTCTACCTGGAGGACGTCGCGCTGGTCGAGGACGGCTTCGAGGACGTGCGCCGCCTGGCGCGCGTCAACGGCGTGCCCGCGCAGGGCATGGGCATCCGCAAGCAGCGCGGCGCCAACGCGGTCGCGGTCGGCAAGGCGGTCAAGCAGGTGCTGCGCGAGGTCCAGGCCAAGCTGCCCGAGGGCATGGAGCTCGGCATCAACTTCGACTCCACCGTGTTCATCGAGGAGTCGGTGCAGGAGATCAAGTGGGAGCTCCTGCTCTCGGTCTTGCTGACGGGGCTGGTGTGCTGGATGTTCCTTGGCAGCCTGTCAAGTACATTGAACGTGATCCTGGCCATTCCGATGTCCTTGTTAGGGACCATCGCGGTCATCTACTTCCTCGGCTTCACCCTGAACACGTTCACGTTACTCGCGCTGTCGCTGTCGGTCGGCATCGTCGTCGACGACGCCATCATGGTGCTGGAGAACATCTATCGCCACGCCGAGGCCGGCAAGGGGCGGGTGCGCGCGGCGCGCGAGGGCACCAAGGAGATCACCTTCGCGGCGCTGGCCGCCACCATCGCGGTCATCGCCATCTTCCTGCCCGTCATCTTCATGCAGGGCGTGGTCGGCCGCTTCTTCCTGCAGTTCGGCATCACGCTGTCGCTGGCGGTCATGTTCTCGTACCTGGAGGCCATCACGCTGGCGCCGGCGCGGCTGGCGCAGCTGGTCTCGGTCAAGCACGGGCGCGGCTGGCTGGGCCGCAAGGTCGACGCCGCCTTCGACGGCCTGGCGCGCGGCTACGGCTGGCTGCTGCGCCACGCGCTGCGCTACCCGCTGCTGGTGCTGGTGGGCGCGGTGGTGCTGTTCTTCGGCGCCTACCGGGTCTTCAAGTCGCTGCCCGGCGAGTTCGTGCCGTCGCAGGATCAGAGCCGCCTGCTCATCCGCCTGCAGACCGCGGTCGGCGCCAGCCTGGATGAGACCAACCGCGTCTTCAAGCGCGCCGAGACCTTCCTGGGCACGCGCCCCGAGGTGCAGCGGGTGTTCGCGGTGGTCGGCGGCATGGGCGGCGGCAGCGTCAACACCGGCATCGTGTTCCTGACCCTGAAGCCGCCCAGCGAGCGCATGGCGCAGAAGGACCTGGCCATGCAGATCCGGCGCGAGCTCAACTCGTACCCGGGCCTGCGCGCGGTGGTCCAGGATCTGTCGCAGAGCGGCTTCACCGCACAGCGCGGCTTCCCCATCGAGTTCTCGGTGCGCGGGTCGGACTTCGCCGAGCTGACCCGGCTGTCGCGCGGCATGATGGACGAGCTGCGTGACAGCGGCATGGTGGTCGACCTCGACACCGACTTCCAGCTCGGCATGCCCGAGCTGCGCGTCAACCCGGACCGCGCCCGCGCGGCCGACCTCGGGGTCTCGATCGAGGACGTCGCCACCACGCTGAACGCGCTGGTCGGCGGCGTGCGCGTCGGCAAGTACAGCTCGGGTGGGCGGCGCGTCGATGTGCGCCTGCGCCTGCTGGCCACGCAGCGGCGCAGCGCGGAGGATCTGTCGCGCCTCAAGGTGCGCACCCGGAACGGCGAGCTGGTCCCGGTGTCGTCGCTGATGACGACCGACGAGCAGCCCGCGATGCAGTCGGTGACGCGGCGTGATCGCCAGCGCGCGGTCACGGTGTTCGCCAACGTGGCGCCTGGGTTCTCGCAGAACCAGGCGCTGGCGCTGGTCGAGAAGCTGGGCAAGCAGCTGCCGCCGGGCTACACGGCGGTGCTGGGCGGCGCCAGCGTGGCCGCGCGCGAGTCGATGGGCGGCCTGCTGTTCGCGCTGATGCTGGGCATCGGGGTCGCCTTCATGGTGCTGGCGGCCCAGTTCAACTCGATGGTGCACCCGGTCACGGTGCTGACCATCCTGCCGCTGTCGGTCGCGGGGGCGGCGTTCGCGCTCAAGCTCGGCGGCATGTCGCTCAACATCTTCTCGATGATCGGCCTGCTCTTGCTGATGGGGATCGTGAAGAAGAACTCCATCCTGCTGGTCGACTACGCCATCCTGGTGCGGCGCGAGCGCGGCCTCGGCGCGCGTGAGGCCATGCAGGTCGCGGGGCCGGTACGCCTCAGGCCCATCCTGATGACGTCGATCGCGATGATGATGGCGGTGCTGCCGTCGGTCATCGGCTTCGGGCCGGGCGGCGAGATCCGGCAGCCGATGGCGGTCGGCGTGCTGGGCGGCCTCATCGTGTCGACCGCGCTCAGCCTGCTGGTGGTGCCGGCGTTCTACGTCTGCGCCGACTGGCTGATGGAGCGTACCAAGGCGGGCTATTACAGGCTGCGGCCGCGCAAGGCCGGCGTGGTCGACGATCCCGAGGCGCTGGGACACGAGCCCGAGCTGGAGGGGCCACAGACGGCGCAGGCGGCGCACGCGGCGCACGCGGCGCACGCCGAGACCAAGCCGTCGACCTAGCGGGTCAGTTGAGGCGGAAGCCGGTGCAGCTGGGCAGGATCTCGATCTCGCGCGTGCCCGGACCGGCGCTGGTCGACGACAGGCCGTTGTCGGAGTCGTCGACGATCCAGAACAGGTCGCCCTGGTTGAACGAGTGGCTCTGCAGCGAGTTCGACGAGATGGTCGAGTAGGTGCCGCTGCCCCACTTGGGCTTCTGGCCGTAGAAGACGCGCACGGTCTTGCTGCAGCTGGAGCGGATGGTGACCGAGACCGGGCCGGGGGGCGCCGCGGGGGGCGGCGGGCTGTAGCTCGAGGCGCTGGGGGCGGGCGCGCCGCCGTAGCTCGGGCCGCCGCCGCCGGGGGCCGGGGCGCCACCCGCGCCGTAGCTGGGGTCACCCTGGTAGTTCGGCGGGGGATTCTGCTGGGCTGGCACGCGGATGCAGGCCGCGGCGGCGAGGGCGACCGCGGCGGCGAGGGCGAGGTCGAGGGGCTTCAACATGGGGGCGCTCCTGCGGGTTGGGGCGGGATACGGGCCCTGCGCGTGATCTCTTCCCCGCCCGGGCCGATCAGCTATGGTGCGGCATCATGAAGACGACGACCATGGCCGGGCTGACCACGCGCCTCGTGGGCGGAACGGACGGCGAGGGTGGCGGTGACGGGCCGCTGGTGGTGCTGCTGCACGGCTTCGGTGCGCCGGGCGACGACCTGGTGCCGCTGGCCGAGGTGCTGCCGGTGCCGCCCGGCACGCGCTGGGCCTTCCCGGCGGCGCCGCTGAAGCTGCCGGGAGGCTGGGGCGGCGAGTCGCGCGCCTGGTGGATGATCGACATGGCCGAGCTGGAGGAGGCCATGGAGTCGGGTCGTGAGCGCGACATGTCCAAGCGCGTGCCGGCCGGCCTGGTCGAGGCGCGCGCGCAGATCAGCGCGCTGCTCGGGGAGCTGGAGCAGCTGGGGCCGGGGCCGCGGGTGCTGGGCGGCTTCTCGCAGGGCGCCATGCTGTCGTGTGACGTCGCGCTGCACACAGACCGCGCGCTGGCCGGGCTGGTGATGATGTCGGGGACCTACCTGGCCGAGGACGAGTGGCACCCGCGCATGCAGGCGCGCGCCGGGCTGCGCGTGTTCCAGAGCCACGGCACCCGCGATCCGCTGCTACCCCACGCGCTGGCCGAGCGCCTGCGCGACGACCTCGGCAAGGCGGGCGCCCGCATCGACTGGGTCAGCTTCCGCGGCGCGCACGAGATCCCGCGTGAAGTTCTTGTCGGTCTGTCAAGCTTTCTGAACGAAGTCGGCGCAGCGAAATAGCCAGTCAAGGACAGCGCGCGCCGCCCTGGTGCAGCGTGATGCTGGCGGGTAGCAGCGGGTCGAGGATGCGGTAGTAGGCCTTCAGCGCCGAGAAGAAGTCGATGTGCATGCCGGTGATGCCGCCGCCGACGTCGACGGCGAGGACGCAGCCGTCGTGGGTGAAGTTGCCCCAGGGGGCGTCGCCCGGCATGCGCTTGCCGTCGAGCTCGGCGACGTAGAGCGGGGTGCCGATGGGGATCACCGAGCGATCGACCGCGATCGACCGGAACGGCACCAGGGCGCGGTTCTGCACGCCATAGCCCCAGGGGTGCGCGGCGTCGGCGACGCGGTAGCACGGCGAGTTCAGGCACATGCACACGCCGTTGACGTTGAGCAGGCGGCCATCGGCGAGGCGGCCGGTGCCCTCGATGCGCAGGCTGTCGGAGAAGGCCTTGGGCACGGTGGCCAGCGAGCGACACATCGGATCGTACAGCTCGGTGTCGGCGACGCCGGTGAACTCGTCCTCGGTGGTGACCCAGTAGTAGGTCAGCTGGAAGCTGCCAATGCGCATGCCGGGCAGCGCGGTGGAGGCGTCGCCCTGGGCCACGGCGCCGTCGCTGCTGGCGCCGCCGTCGCCGGGCCCGGGGCCGCCGTCGACCATGACGCCGCTGTCATCGTCACCCGCGCCGGCCTCGTCACCGCAGCCGGCGGCGGCCAGCGTCAGCAGCAGCCCGACGGCGGCGGTCGTGAGGCCCCGGGGCCTCACGCGGCCAGCCTCATGCGATCGGTCGCATAGCGCGCATGCAGCCACTTGCCCGCGGTGCGCTGGTTGACCTCGGCGCGCAGGGCGGCGATCTCGGGCGGCACCTCGGCGCCCGCCGGGGTCTCCCAGGGCGAACCCAGCGGGCTGAGCAGCGGCGCCAGCAGCGCGGCCGCGGTCACATCGGCCAGCGACAGCGCGTCGCCGACCAGGTAGCGCGTCGGGTCGTCGCCGAGCTCGCGCTCCAGCCGGTCGATGCCGGCCAGCAGGCAGGCGCGCGACTCGGCGGCGTTGGCGGCCGTCAGCTGGTACAGCGAGCGCAGCCCACGGCGCAGCATCGGCGCCATGAGGCGCCCCATGACCCGGGCCGGCGCGCCATAGCCGCGGAACACCACCTCGGCCAGCAGCGGCGACGACATGACCTGGTAGTACATCCAGCGCCGGCAGTGGATGCCGAAGGCGTCGTCGAAGTAGTCCTCGAGGTCGAGCGCGCGGCGGCGCCCGGTGTCGTCGGCCGGCAGCAGCGGCCGGCGGTCATACTCGCGCTCGAGGTGCAGCGCGATCTCGGTCGAGTCAGGGATGACGCGACGGTCGTCCATCAGGATGGGCAGCGTCGAGCTGCGCTGGCCCAGGCGGCGGGTGCGATAGCGGTGCAGGCCGGGGATGAGGTTGACCAGGCGGTAGGTCAGCCCCTTGGCGTCGAGCTGCCAGCGCGTCTTCTCGCAGTAGTGTGAGACCGGGAACTGGTAGAGGACGAGCGCGCCCATGGGGGGGAGGATCGGTCAGGTGGGGGGTGGCGTCAACGCCAGGGGTAGGACGGATCGCGCCAGAGAGCCGGATGAACAGGCCACAGGGGACAGGCGACAGGCGACAGGCGACAGGCGACAGGGGAGGGGGAATGGCGGAGTGCGGGAGGGCGGAGTCGGGGAGTGCGGAGTCGGGGAGTGCGGCGTGGGGAGGGGCGGAGGGGCGGAGGGGCGGAGGGGCGGAGGGGCGGTCAGCGGGTGCGGCGGCGGGACAGGGTGCGGGCGAGGATGATGGCGACGAGGAGGAGGGCGACGCCGGCGGTGGGGCGATTGCCGGGGGTGGTCGAGCAGCCGTAGAGGCGGTAGGGCTCGTCGTCGTCGGGCTGGGCGCCGGGCTGCGGCGAGGTGGACGGCTGCGGCGAGGTGGACGGCTGCGGCGACGAGGTCGGCTGTGGGCCGACCGTGGTGCCGCGCATCAGGCCGGCCAGGCGCTCGCACAGGGTGGCGTCGGTGCGCAGGTCGGCGTTGAGGGCGTCGGCGCCGGCGGCGGTCAGCAGCGCGCTGCGCGCCTTGTCGACCTCGGCGGCGCCCTGGCTGCGCTGGCCCTGGTGGTACAGCTCGAGGCCGCGGCGCACCGCGACCGCGGCGTTGACGATGGCGACGGTGCGCTCGACGCCGCGCTGCGAGAACCACACCGTGTCGGCGCCCAGCGCGGCCTCGCCGCCGTAGCCCGCCGACAGCTGCTGGGTCACGCGCTCGCCGCCCATGCTGGCCTCGGCGGTCTCGTAGCTGAGCTCGGTCTCGGCCAGCACGCGGCCGTCGCCCCAGTCACCGCTCGGCTCCAGGCGCAGCAGGATGGCGCCGCGGTTGCGGCTCAGGAACAGGGTGGCGGCGTCGAGGACGACGGTGCGGCCCTCGGGTGACGCCGGCAGGCCGTAGACCTCCTTGATGCGGTAGCCCACCGCGGCGCGCAGCACCATGTGCAGGTCGTACGCCAGCGGGGTGACCAGGAAGTCGAAGTCGCGGTCGAACACGGTCTCGATCTTGGCGCGGTCGCGCAGGAAGAAGTAGTTGCCGCCGCGCGCGTGGGTGATGGCCAGGGCCAGTTCCTGGCCGAAATCGATGCCGACGCCCAGCGCGGTCAGTCCGACGCCCTCGGCGGCGTACTGGTTGACCAGGTTCTGGAACTCCATGGTGCCGACGCGGCCGGTGTTGGGCTGCGCGTCGGTCATCAGGATGACGCGGTCGCGGCGCGACGCCGAGGTGCCGGCCCGCACCAGCTCGAAGCCGCGACGCAGGGCGCTCTCGATGTCGGTGGCGCCGCGGTCGGTGATGGTCGACACCTTGGCGTGCAGCGCGGCCTTGTTCGTGACCGGGGCCGGCTCGACCAGCAGGTCGAAGCGGTCGTCGAAGATGATGATGCCGAAGCGGTCCTCCGGGCCCAGCTGATCGACCAGCTTGTGCAGCGCGGTCTTGGCGGCCTCCATCTTCTCGCCGTGCATCGAGCCCGAGCGATCCACGACCGCCATCAGGTTGAGCGGGTCACGCTCGAAGGTCGCGGCCTCCAGGCCCGACGAGAAGCCGAGCTGCACGAAGACCTCGTTCTTGCCGGTGTCGATGGCGCGGGCGACGCCGACGCCCGCGCTGATGCACAGCACCTGGGTGCACACCGGCGCCTCCAGGGGCAGGTCGTGCTCGGCCAGGAAGCCGGGCACCGTCATCGCCGCGGCCACGGGCACCACCCCGCGCGCGACCGACTCGCGCAGCAGCGCCACGTCCTGCTCACCGCCGGGCGTCGCGCCGAGGCCGCCCCCGGCGTCGATGTCCGCCCCACCCCCGCAGCCGAAGACGCCCAGGGTTCCCACCAGCAAGAGGCCGTTGCGCAGCGTCGCCTTCATCGTGTCCCTCCAGGAAGCCAAGCCAACCTATGCCACCCCCTTGAGCAAGCCTCGGGCCACACGAGCTTTCGCGCGGTTGGCACCGAAATCCGCGCCCCGCGACCGACATCGCTGTCATAAACTCGGCCGTCAGGAGGCCCGGTGGGAAACCTCGAGCTCACGAAGAAGAAGGACGTCTCGAGCTTCCGCAAGATCGCCATCGGCACCTGGCAGACCGCGTACGACCCGCAGGTCTACGGCACCATGGACCTGCGCATGGAGGAGGCGCTGCGCTACCTGGCGGCGTTCCGCGCCCACACCGGGCGGCGCGCGACCATCTCGCACATGGTGGCCAAGGCGGTCGCGGCGGCGCTGGTCGAGATGCCCGACGCCAACGCGGTGCTGCGCTGGAACCGGATCTATGTGCGCAAGCGCATCGGCGTCTTCTTCCAGGTCGTGATGGAGGACGAGGGGCCGGGCAAGGTCGACCTGAGCGGCGCCACGCTGTACGACGTCGAGAAGAAGTCGCTGGCCGAGATCTGTGACGAGTTCCAGGCCAAGGTCGACCTGGTGCGCCAGCGCAAGGACAAGGCGCTGGAGAAGACGCGCAACTCGTTCAAGAAGGTGCCGTACTGGTTCCTGAACCGGCTGCTCAAGATCATGTCGTTCCTGAACGGGACGCTGAACCTGAAGCTGCCCGGCGTGCCCAAGGACCCGTTCGGCAGCATCATGGTGACCAACATCGGGACCCTGGGGCTGGACGTCGCGTATGTGCCGCTGGTGCCGTACTCGCGCGTGCCGCTCTTGCTGGCGGTCGGCGCGGTCAAGGACGTCCCGGTGGTCGATGGTGGCGCGGTCGTCCCCGGCAAGGTGATGCGCATCAGCGCGACCTTCGATCACCGCATCATCGACGGCTTCCACGCCGCCGTGATGTCCCGCGTCCTGCGCAAGTGGCTGGAGAAGCCCTTCGACCACTTCGACAAGCTGGACGGCGCGCCGCTGGCGCCTGCGCCGTGAGGGGAACGCCGAGGACGCCCCCTCTGGCTCAAGGGCCTGAAGACGCGGGAAGACGAACTGGGTCGGGCTTCTCGGGTCTCTCCAAGTGCGCCATTCTGCCGCGTTGACGATTCGCGCGTGCGGCCTGTACGCTCACGCTCTGGGTGGCGGGCTTTGGAGGGCTAGGTGGCTTGGTGGTTCGACATCGCAAAGATCGGGGCTGGCGCGGTAATCGGTTTCGTGTCCAGTCAGTGGTCTGACTTCATCAAGAGTCGACGCGCTGGAAAGAGCGCACGCGACACGGCGCTTCGCATCATGCGTCTACACGCGCACAGGGAGCTGAAGGACGCTCGCACCGCATTGGAGACAATGGGCCGCTACCGTTCGTCCGACGACGCCCAGATCGCGTTCGCCTTTCGTGATGCCCGGGCACACCCGCCGACCTTCGTCGCGCAAGTTCTTGCTCATGGTATGCACTACTCAAACGAGATGCTGGAGGCGTTCGGGGAACTTGACGCCTCGACCAATTCCGCCCTGTACGCTGTGGCTCAACTGCAGGTTCGCGCGGATGAGTTCTTTGCTCCGGCCGGGGCCAACAGTTCCAGAAAGCAACCTCCGCCGCTCGCGGCGCAGGTTGAAGTCTGCATTGAAGCGTTCACGGACGTCGAGCGTGGGGCGCTGGTGGTGTTGGATCTGTGCGCGCAACCTGCTGAGTCGCGGCCAAGCGTGCGTGGGATGCACACACCGTCGGGTCATCCTTCGCTCGCAGGGTCGTCATCGCCGGGTCTCCTCAGTGGGCGGCCCACGGCACAGCAGATCGCGCCTGCCGCAAACAAGGCACCAAGCGACGACGTGAACGCTGCCACCCCAACGGAGTCGGAAAACATGGTTGAAGGCAACTGGGAGGCGATGGAGAAGGACCACCTAATCGTTGATTTGGCCGGTCGCCTGACCAGCCACGATCCGAGCCTTCGCGACAAATGGATCCCGGAACTCGCAAAGGTTCTGAACCGAAAGGCCACCGCTATTCGCGCGGCAATGGAAGCGGGCGATGCCCACGATGCTGGCAAGGCGTCACCCAAAGTGAGCAACGCGCGGCTCGAGCTCCGGCAGCGCTTCCCATCGAAGTAGTGCGCGGCACACAGGCCGCCAGCGTCGCAGAGCAGCGAGCGTTACCCTGGGCCACCAGAGCGGAGCCTGTCAACGCGTTTGAGACACCGGGGGTAATCAATTCACTGTCTCGAGCTGGCGGTCCTCGGTCGCGGGCTTCGGCTTGTTGATCCAGACCGCGGTCGGCAGCGCCG